>JAHFMN010000003.1 GCA_023264445.1 Candidatus Kaiserbacteria bacterium
CGACACCAACACCGCCTGGAGTGGCGGAGAGACCGGTGAGCCAGGTGGTGCCGGAGTTGGTGAGCTGTGTTGATGATGCGTATGTTGCGAATGTCGTGGAGGCGATAAGAGAGAACGGAGAGCCGGTGAGCCAGAGGCCGGTGGTGGTTGCGTTCACTGCTTGTGCGCCATAGGTGGAAGGAGTCCATGCGAAGGCGCCTGCTGCGGCACTGGAAGACGTCGCTGCCCATACAGGAGTGGAGCCAGACCACATTAATACTTGGCCTGGAGTGCCGGAGCCATAGAGGGTGGAGGTGGAGACCCAGGAAGGACGACCGGTGAGGTATGAGTTGGAGAGGACACCACCGGTGGAGGTGGCAAGTGCGGTGAGTGCGGCGGTGCCGGTTGGTGAACCGAAGAGGAGGTTGCCGTCTGCGACGGTGGTGAGGCCGGTGCCGCCGCCGGAGACACCGAGGTTGAGAGAGGAGGTGGCGGTCTGCTTGAGTGCAGTGCCGGCTGAGTCGGTATAGAGGATGGAGTTGCCGGAGAGCGAGGAGAGGCCGGTGCCGCCGGAAGAGATTCCGAGTGCGGTGGTGAAGGAGACAGTACCGGTGGCGGTGAGACCAGCGACTGAGAGGTTGCCGGAGACAAGTGCAGAACCGTGGACACTGAAGAGTGCAGAAGGAGAGGTGGTGCCGATGCCAAGTGAGCCAAGGAAGTATGCGGTGCCGTTCTCAAGTACGGAGGCAAGGGTGGTGGAAGCAGAGTTGGTGAGTTCGAAGAGACGATTGGTGCCGGTGCCACTGCCCCATACGGAGAGCTTGGAGTATGGAGTGGAGGTGCCGATGGCGACGGAGCCACCTGATGTTGCAAGCCATGCTCCTAGAAAAGAGCTGACTCCTGTTGTTGATGCGAAGCCCGCAGATAATGGTCCGATTTGGACAGTGCCTGCAGCACTTATTGTCAGCTTTGGACTACGGGATGTCAGATTATCCCCGAGAATGCCGAGAACGAGAGAACCTTGTGTTGAAGATGCGTACCAATGCTTGTTGTTTAGCGTCGCTGAAGGATCGGTGAGAACCAGTTGCGGAAGAATGGAAGAAGCGACCTGTAAAGGAGCGGCTGGGGTGGTTGTCGCAATACCAAGCTGACCAGTCGAAGAGATGAATATGGACGAGGTTGCTTGTGCAGTACCAGCATCATTGCCGACGATGAAGTATCCCTTGGTGAGGTTGGTAGAGATGCTGCTTGAAGTTGCGGCCCACACTGGAGTTGACCCAGACCAGGTGAGCACCTGACCAGGAGTGCCGGAGCCATAGAGGGTGGAGGTGGCGACCCAGGAAGGACGACCGGTGAGGTATGAGTTGGAGAGGACACCACCGGTGGAGGTGGCAAGTGCGGTGAGTGCGGCGGTGCCGGTTGGTGAGCCGAAGAGAAGGTTGCCGTCTGCGACGGTGGTGAGGCCGGTGCCGCCGCCGGAGACACCGAGGTTGAGAGAGGAGGTGGCGGTCTGCTTGAGTGCAGTGCCGGCTGAGTCGGTATAGAGGATGGAGTTGCCGGAGAG
The DNA here is from genome assembly GCA_023264445.1 of Candidatus Kaiserbacteria bacterium. Taxonomy (GTDB): domain Bacteria; phylum Patescibacteriota; class Minisyncoccia; order Phycocordibacterales; family Phycocordibacteraceae; genus C7867-001. The sequence continues at coordinate 1,544 of JAHFMN010000003.1, forward strand.
CGAGGAGAGGCCGGTGCCGCCGGAAGTGATTCCGAGTGCGGTGGAGAAGGATGCAGAGTTTGCGGTGAGGGTGCCGGTGGCGGTGATGTTGGCGGCAGAGATGTCACCAGAGAAGAGAGCATTTCCGTGCACCGAGAAAGCACGGGAAGGTGACGTCGTACCGATGCCAAGAGAACCTTGCATATATGCCACGAGCGAATTCGGATCAAACCAGTATTTGGCACTCGTAGTTCCTGACGTTCCTCCGAACTCCACGACGTCAGTCGCATTATTTGCATAGTTGTTGTACACGGAACCAAAGGCGGTGCTTGTCGAAAATGTTCCTCCGCCAGCTCCGCCGGTCGCTGAACCATTTGCAGCTGACGTGATACGACCTTGTGCATCAACGGTGATGTTCGCGTTGGTGTATGAGCCGGGAGAAACGGTGGTGTCAGCGAGCTTAATCGTTGCATTCGTGCCGCCGACTTGTGCGCCGAGGGTACCGCTCAAGAGATTGAGGCCGGTGCCGAGCGCAAGTGAAGAGGTTGCGACGGATTGGTAGACGCCATCGGCACCGCCATAGAGAAGTTGAGAGACAGGAGCAGTGGTGGTGCCCGTACCGCCCTTTGTAATCGCAAGTGTTCCCGAGATCGTAGAGAGCGTTGAGGTTGCACCGGAGTAGAGTTTGCCGTTGCTGTCGACACCGACACCGCCTGGAGTTGCAGAGAGACCCGTGAGCCAGGTGCTGCCGGTGATGGTGAGCTGCGTTGATGATGCGTATGTTGCGAATGTGGAGGAAGCGATGAGTGAGAGCGGAGAACCGGTGAGCCAGAGGCCGGTGGTGGTGGCGTTCACATTCTGTCCAGCGTACTGAGTTGGTGTCCATGCAAATCCTGGAGAAGAGGACGTCGCTGCCCATACCGGTGTTGAACCGCTCCACATGAGGACTTGGCCTGGAGAGCCAGTACCCATAAGTGAAGAGGTGGCGATGAAGGCGGGAACGGCAGTGCCGCTTGAGACGTTGGCGAGAACGGAATTCGCAACAGCGGTGGAGCCGAAGGCAGTGACGTTGGAACCGGAAGAAGTGACGGCACCGCTCATATTGGCGTTTGTGGTGACCGTAGCTGCATTGCCACCGATAGAGAAGGTGCTGGTTGAAACCCAGGTCGGAACTCCGCCACTCACCGTGAGTACTTGCCCACCGATGCCCGTGCCATAGAGGGTGGAGGTGGAGACCCAGGAAGGACGACCGGTGAGGTATGAGTTGGAGAGGACACCACCGGTGGAGGTGGCAAGTGCGGTGAGTGCGGCGGTGCCGGTTGGTGAACCGAAGAGGAGGTTGCCGTCTGCGACGGTGGTGAGGCCGGTGCCGCCGCCGGAGACACCGAGGTTGAGAGAGGAGGTGGCGGTCTGCTTGAGTGCAGTGCCGGCTGAGTCGGTATAGAGGATGGAGTTGCCGGAGAGCGAGGAGAGGCCGGTGCCGCCGGAAGTGATTCCGAGTGCGGTGGAGAAGGATGCAGAGTTTGCGGTGAGGGTGCCGGTGGCGGTGATGTTGGCGGCGTTCACGTTGCCGGAGACAAGTGCGGAACCGTGGACGGAGAAGAGTGAAGAAGGAGAGGTGGTGCCGATGCCAAGTGAGCCGAGGAAGTATGCGGTGCCGTTCTCAAGTACGGAGGCAAGGGTGGTGGAAGCGGAGTTGGTGAGTTCGAAGAGACGGCTGGTGCCGGTGCCACTACCCCACACCGAGAGCTTGGAATATGGAGTGGAGGTGCCGATACCAATAGTATTTGCAATCAATGTGCCTGCTACGCTTCCCGCTGAACCGGTGCCAACACCGATGGCACCGGCAGAAAGGCGCGAGAGTCCCGTGTCTATAGTGTCGCTTGATGCAGCGGAAAAACTGAGAGTGGCGCCAGCGAGAACAACTTGTGAGCTCGCACCCGTTGCGTTCCTGAAAAACTTAATTTGGGTTGCGCCAGCCCCAGAATTGAATGCTGAAAAATCTACATAACCGCCTGTTGCCGCACTTCGAGTGACTTGCAGATACGTATTATTACCAGAACCGGTACTTCCACTACCAATCGCGAAGTCAAGAATTCCAGCAGAAAAAGTCCGTCCGCCATTCACCTGTAGCCCGAAAACTGGTGATTCTGTTCCGATGCCCACATTCCCATTCGCAAGAACAGTCAAGAGCGTTGACGTTGCAGTACCTGCAGTAGTGGAAGCGATAGTGAGGAGTGGAGTGTTTGCAGGAGTGTTGAGATTATTTGAGATTGAAAGGAGTGAGTATGGAGAGGAGGTACCAATCCCAAGCTGACCCGTTGAAGAGATGAAGATGGACGAGGTCGCTTGTGCAACACCGGCATCATTGCCGACGATGAAGTATCCCTTGGTGAGGTTGGTAGAGATGCTGCTTGAAGTTGCGGCCCACACTGGAGTTGACCCAGACCAGGTGAGCACCTGACCAGGAGTGCCGGAGCCATAGAGGGTGGAGGTGGCAACTTGTGCGAGCGCAGAACCGTCAGCGTTTGAATAGAGGATGGAATTGCCGGTGAGTGAGGTGAGACCGGTACCGCCCTTTGTAATCGCAAGTGTTCCGGTGATCGTAGAGAGCGTTGAGGTTGCACCGGAGTAGAGTTTGCCGTTGCTGTCGACACCGACACCGCCTGGAGTTGCAGAGAGACCCGTGAGCCAGGTGCTGCCGGAGGTGGTGAGCTGTGTTGATGATGCGTATGTTGCGAAGGTGGAGGAAGCGATGAGTGAGAGCGGAGAGCCGGTGAGCCAGAGGCCGGTGGTGGTGGCGTTCACATTCTGCCCAGCGTACTGAGTTGGTGTCCATGCAAATCCTGGAGAAGAGGACGTCGCTGCCCATACCGGTGTTGAACCGCTCCACATTAATACTTGGCCTGGAGTGCCGGAGCCATAGAGGGTGGAGGTGGAGACCCAGGAAGGACGACCGGTGAGGTATGAGTTGGAGAGGACACCACCGGTGGAGGTGGCAAGTGCGGTGAGTGCGGCGGTGCCGGTTGGTGAACCGAAGAGGAGGTTGCCGTCTGCGACGGTGGTGAGGCCGGTGCCGCCGCCGGAGACACCGAGGTTGAGAGAGGAGGTGGCGGTCTGCTTGAGTGCAGTGCCGGCTGAGTCGGTATAGAGGATGGAGTTGCCGGAGAGCGAGGAGAGGCCGGTGCCGCCGGAAGTGATTCCGAGTGCGGTGGAGAAGGATGCAGAGTTTGCGGTGAGGGTGCCGGTGGCGGTGATGTTGGCGGCGTTCACGTTGCCGGAGACAAGTGCGGAACCGTGGACGGAGAAGAGTGAAGAAGGAGAGGTGGTGCCGATGCCAAGTGAGCCGAGGAAGTATGCGGTGCCGTTCTCAAGTACGGAGGCAAGGGTGGTGGAAGCAGAGTTGGTGAGTTCGAAGAGACGATTGGTGCCGGTGCCACTGCCCCATACGGAGAGTTTTGAATATGCAGTTGAAGTACCGACAGCAACAGAACCTCCGGTGGTGGCGAGGTATGCATTGTTGGATGAAGAGAGCTGCGTGGTGGAAGCATAGGTGAGATCAAGCGCACCGAGAGAGAGCTTAGCGGTAGAGGAGGTGGCGGCTTGATACCAGGTGCCGCCGGAGATGGCAGCGAGACCAGTCCAGCTTGATGAGTCAACTCCGGTGCCGCCCTTGGTATTCGCAAGTGTTCCCGAGATCGTAGAGAGCGTTGAGGTTGCACCGGAGTAGAGTTTGCCGTTGGCGTCGACACCGACACCGCCTGGAGTTGCAGAGAGACCCGTGAGCCAGGTGCTGCCGGTGGTGGTGAGCTGCGTTGATGATGCGTATGTTGCGAATGTGGAGGAAGCGATGAGTGAGAGCGGAGTGCCGGTGAGCCAGAGGCCGGTGGTGGTGGCGTTCACTGCTTGAGCACCGTATGCGGAAGGAGTCCAGGCGAAGGCGCCTGCTGCGGCACTGGAGGAAGTCGCTGCCCATACAGGAGTGGAGCCAGACCACATGAGGACTTGGCCTGGGGTGCCGGAGCCATAGAGGGTTGAAGTTGCAGTTTGCTTCAGTGCAGTGCCGGCAGCGTCAGAGTAGAGGATGGAATTGCCGGTGAGTGAGGTGAGACCGGTGCCGCCATTTGCAATTGCAATGGTGCCAGTGACGTTTGCAGCAGTGCCGCCGATGTTGAGTGTAGTTGTTGAGACCCATGTATTCGCTCCAGAAAGGAAGGAGAGGATGGCACCAGGTGTCGGTATGCCGAAGAGCGTTGAGGTTGCTGCTGCGTAAGTGGTTCCCGAATTTGCAGCGACAAGACCAGAGAAAGAACTGATAGTGATTGGGTTGGTGAATGTCTGCGTATTGGCCCACGTGTTTGAAGTGGTGGTACCGAAAGCGATGGAGATGGTTGGCGTTGCTCCACCGGTAGAAATTATTGGATAGGTTCCCGTTACGGAAGTAACACCACCGGCGGAAGTTGAGGTAGCGATGACCTTACCTGTCGGATCTACGGCAATAATCGTACCCGCTGGTGTACCGAGCTTTGAAAGATACAAATCTCCGAGTGTTCCGCCCGCCGTAGAAGCACCCACGAATACATCTCCGCCGACGGAGAGAAGTGAACGAGGAGACGTGGTGCCGATGCCGACAGAACCGCCTTGCGTCGCCAGATACGCGGAACTGGTGGCGGTGAACTGTGTGGTGGAAGCAGTACCGATGACTGAGAAGAGACGCGCCGTATTATCCCAATTGAGATTAGCCGCGCTTCCAAGCGTCGCGGGAGTGCCGGCAGTGGTAGTCCAGTACGGAAGATTGCCCGCTATTTCAGCTGAAGAGGTAGCGACGTTGCCGGTACCGCCGCCTCCACTCCCAACTGCTGACCCGTTAAAGTAAAGCGAACCGCCGCTGTTGTAGAGGCGATTCGTGGTATTAGTCGGCGCACCGTCGGAGAGGGAGACGCTATCGAAGCCTGCGTTCGTGCTCGAGAGATTAGTGAAATTTGCATCCTTGGCGGAGACTCGAATACCATTATCGAAGATACTGTTGCGGAAGTCGCCATTTCGTACGATGAGATCGTGCACATCCTGAATCATGTTGACCGACTGAATGGTCTCGGCATTCGTGGCTAGTTGACGATTCACCGGCTGGATCATGCCAGCAACAGTGGAGAGGATATCGACACGAAGCGATGCAAGCGACTGATTCATGAAGTCCGAAGAAATTCCCTTCACGACAGTGGTGTAGGTCGGATACGAAACGGTTGTGGGCTGTGATTTGATGATTGTTGTTCGTGACGTCGACGTTGCAACAGGAACTGCAACAGATGGAGGAGAGACGAACACAACGCGCGGAACAGCAGGAGTGAAGAGGTAGGCAAGCGCACCGGTCGTCGCATCAAAGAAATCATGGAGCGTTGTATACACGGTGACTGCCACTCGTTCACCGGAAGAAAGCGTCGTTGCTACTGCGGCGAATGCACCGCTGCTTGAAGGGATGTTGTCTTCTAGAGCAGTAGCGACAATGCCAATCGTTCCAAGATACGTATCTTGAAGCGTAGAGAAAGCACCTGCAAGAAATGCACGAGGATTAAGAGTCTCCGGTATCGTAGGCAATCTTATTTTCCCGGGGATGATTGTGTCGGCGATCGCGACGAGACGCTCGGCCACGGCATATTCTGCTCTCCATATCGTCTGCGCGAGTTCTGGCGCAACCCGGCTCGGCACTTGAGCCGCCTGCATGTATAGGGCGGTTGCGAGCGCGGGCGAGCGAGAAACGACATGCTCCAATGCATCGCCCGTATTACCGAGAAATGCCACCGTCGCGCGAGCACTTTCAGGCGCGGCGGCCGCAAGACCGTATGAGGTAGCTATCTCGGCTTGTATTGCCGCATGCGTTGCTTCAATGATCGTTTCGCCGAGTGCAAGATTTATTTTTGAAATGAAACGCGGCGAAGACGCGAAGGTATCGCGTATCGAGGTGGCAAACGTGAGTGTGTGTTCTCCTGACGTCTCGATGAATGATCGGTAGGAATCAAACGATGCTGTAATGACACCGAGCATATGTTCACCGAGCACAAGATATGTTTGCGCAAGTACGTTAGGAATGTGTGATGGAGTTACGACGAATGCATATGCGTCGCGCACAAACGCATGTACGTCATCAGCTGTGACAAGTGGCGCACCAGCCGACTTTGAAATCCAGCGCACGAGGTTATCGGATGGATGCAATTCCTCTTCAAGCTGCATACGAAGAACCGATGGATCGAATGTAAATGCTATCGGTGCAATTTTTTCTGCGACGATGTCGCTCGTTGCAGTTATGCGAGCCGGATACGCAAGAAGAGTTTCTGAAGCGGAATGAATGTGTGCAGCAATGCGAGATGGGATCGTTCCAAACGAATCATTGAATCCAGAAGAAACTTTCGCCAACATAGTTTCGGCATGTGCTGCGAGCTCTGGCACAAACGAAGCGCGTGCTACAAGTGCGCCAGAAATAACAACTGCAAACGAGAGGGAGAGAGCAAATGCCTGCGTGCTTAGCGAACGCTTCCAGTGCTTTGCGATACTGGACATCCCCTGGGCAATCTGCCCCTCCGACCCGAGTAAAAGCCCGGGATTAAGGACACGGTGCATGAACGAGCGGTGTGTCCGATACTCTTCCACACGCGCGCGCGCAAGCGCGCGCGCGCGATCAATCTTACGATTGCCCTGCTTCTCAAGGAAAAGATTGAAAGATTCTTTGTCAACCAGCCATGTGCGACCTACTCTCCTGCCAGCAATTTTTCCAGAACGAACGAGACGCGAGACGTAGTCAGACGTATACCCAGAAAGTTCTCCGGCGTCCTTTGTCGTTATCAAATGTTCTTTAAGAAAAGGATCCATGTCGGATATCCGAATTAACTAAATAATAGCTTATCTTTCCGGCATAAAGGACAAAAAAATTAAAAAGAAATGTGGATAAGATAAAGGACAAAAAATCGGAAGACAGATTTACTTTTCTGCCCTGAATAAAACAACGAATTAAGACGTGCAGAACTGAAATAGAGAGGTAAAGTTGGCTAACTAGCTGAAAATAAGCATTTATACTCCTAATTGAGGCTTAATTCAGTCTAAAAAGCGTCCACGAGGGATGATATTTAATATTTTGCACGTTTTTGATAGATCTTTTTAGAAATTCAACTGTCTATATAGTGCGCAAAACATTCAGATTAATACATTGTGCGTATAGTGCTCTATATTTCCCCCTAGGAGGGGCCTCATATGACATGGAATTGAGTACATGTAGTACTACCAGTGTCTTATTGTGTCTTTTATTGAATTTAAACTATCTATTTGCTCTTTTATATGTTCTACAGAAAACAAGACGAGAAAAACTTATAATTAACTATTTATTATAGATACTGACTCCTGCAATAATGTTGTCTTGGTTAGACGAGATAATAAATGAATCAATATAACCACTTCCACAAACAGCTAGACCTGCTAATACCAGTGCGAACACTGCTCCAAAAGTCTTAAGTAGACTTGTTATGGGGAGGCTCTTCCTCCTTCCCTCTCGTGTAAGAGATCCTCTAAGGAGGGCAGGACGTGGTAAAAGCTCTTCAGGAGGCGCTTGCTGGGGCTCATAGAGCGTATGGAGGGGTATGGAGACCTCTTCCTTGTGGATTTCTGCCTCTGGCTGCGCTTCTTGAGGTACAGGAGGACTGATAGGATCCATACTTGCTTCTTTTGGTTCGTTTTTAACCTCTCCTGTATCTTCAATATTTTCTACTTTCTCCTTTACAGGGGTATCGAAGCGGCTAAACCATGCCTCCCAGCTTTCCTGTACTCGCTGCGGTAGTTCAGTTGCATCATCTCCGTCATGCACCGCATCCGTAGCATTTTCTACAGGTAAAACATCGGATTCCGGCGCTACATAGCGTGGAGCATCCCAAGTCGACTCTAGAGGCTGTTTTTGTGGTAATACTAGCTTTTCTTCTTGAGGTAATGCCTCTTTTGGAGTGCTGAAACGGTGGTCTTGAATGGCTGATTCAAGCACATACCAGCTGCGTCCCACGAGCCTCGCAGGCACCCTTCCCTCACGGCAAAGCTGTCCGACATAGTCCTTTGCATATCCAGTAAGCTTTGCAGCTTGTTTTGACGATATATACTTTTTCTCGTCTATTAGAATCTCATCCATATCTAGTAGTATAGCCGTATCTTGTCTTGTAAAGAAGAGCTATACACAGGATCGGCTTAACCGAGCTTTTCAGCGATAATCCTTCGCAATTCCAACGGGTTCCCTGCTCCTTTACTTTCTTTCATTGCCTTCCCGACGAGGTATTGGAGTGCCGCCTGCTTCCCTGCCTGGTATTCGGCAACCGCCTTTGTTTCGACAGCGAGCACGGTATCAATGACCGTACCGAGCGCTCCGGCGTCGTGTATCTGGATGAGGTTATGTTTTCTCGCTATCGTCTCCGGATCACCTCCCTGTTCAACAAGCAGAAGCAATACGTCTTTTGCGCCACGCGAAGAAAGAGTCTGTGACGCAACGAGCCGTATGAGATTTGCAAATGAAGCGGGTGTTGCTTTCCCTGGTTCTCCTGCGATATCAGATATGAAATAATTTGCAGCGAGCATCACCGCTTCTTTTGCATCATCAAGTTCGCGAACGACTGCATCAAAAAATGTTCCGCGCTCAAGTTGGGCTGTGATGAAAATCACATCTTCTGTTTTTAGTCCGAGCGCTGCATACCGCGCGCGGCGCTCCCCTGGAAGCTCCGGCAATGACGCATGGAGCGCTTCTCTGGAAAATTCTGGGATGTCGGAAAGAAATAGCTTCGGAAGATCGGGCTCTGGGAAGAAACGATAGTCCGCGCTCCCCTCCTTGAAGCGCTGATGGAAGGTCTCCTGCTTCTCCTCATCCCACCCGCGCGTCTCTTGCACTACCTTCCCTCCTTTCTCGAGGAGCGCTTTCTGGCGCTCTGTCTCGTATGCGATAGCACGCTCAACGGAACGGAACGAATTGAGATTTTTTATCTCCACCTTGGTACCGAATGTCCCCTCTTCTTTTGAGACGGATATATTTGCTTCCAGACGCATCTCGCCTTTCTCAAGATTTGCTCCGCTTGCACCAAGCGTGCGCAGCAAGAGCTGCAATTCGCGTGCAAAACGGCCGGCCGTCTCCGCATCCGACATGACCGGTTCGGTAACCAGTTCCATGAGCGGCACACCAGCACGATTGAAATCGATAAGACTCTTTCCTTTGGAATGGATTGAGCGCGCTGTGTCTTCTTCAAGATGCACGCGCGTAAGCGCAATACCGGCAAGCGACCCGCCCGAAACAAGTGGGTAATGATACTGACTTATCTGATATCCCTTTGGGATGTCAGGATAAAAATAACTCTTTCGATCGAACTCGCTGAAATCGGCAAGCGTTCCACCCACTGCCGTACCAATGCGTAAAATATGCCGTACCGCTTCCTGATTGATGATCGGCAGCGTGCCGGGATGAGCCATACAAATCGGGCACACGTTTGTGTTTGGACGCATCTCATTTGAATCATTCGCGGAATTACAAAACATCTTGGTCCGCGTCGAAAGTTCGGCATGGACCTCGAGCCCTATAGTCGGACGATACATGCAGGCAGTATGCAGTAGCTGGAATGCAGAAGCAACCCGCCCCCATCCCGTGTACCGCCTCCCGCCTAGCGCGTGTTGAGGATTTTTGAGAGCCGATCGGCAAATGCTTTAAGGGCTTTGGGGTCCTCCACCGAGACTGGAAGCACTTCCCTGCCCGTTGTATCGGAGAGTAGTTTTACCTTTGTTTCCCGCATTTCTGGTGGAATGAGGTCTATTTTTGACAGGATGATGATCTCCCGCTTCGAAGTCAATCCATGTCCGAATGATGTCAGCTCGGTATGCACTTCCCTATATGCTGCAAGGGGGTCATCTTGGTCTGCCGAGACAAGATGTAAAAGGATTCCAGTCCTTTCGATATGTTTAAGAAATTTTATGCCAAGACCTCGTCCAGACGAGGCACCCTCGATAAGGCCCGGGATATCAGCGAGTATAAAACCATAGAATTCTCCAAGATTCGGGCCAAGCGTCGTAAAGGGGTAAGAGCCGACTTTTGACTTTGCCCGCGTAAGCGCATTGAGGAGCGATGACTTGCCGGCATTTGGTAACCCAATGAGCCCGACGTCGGCAATGAGTTTGAGCCTCAGTTCGATATCCCCACCCTTTCCTTCTTTACCATCCGTTTTCTCAAAAGGATTCTGATTCGTCGAACTCTTGAAGCGTGCATTGCCGAGCCCTCCCCTGCCTCCGCGGAATAACACGATGCGCTCATCTTCTTTGATAATCTCATATTCATCACCCGTCTGAACAACACGCACAACCGTGCCGACCGGCACTGGCAGAAGAAGTTCCTTCCCATTTGCACCATGTTTTAATTCATTTTTCCCTGCTTCGCCATTTTCAGCCTTGAATTTTTTCTCGTACCGATACCGAGCAAGTGCGGCTACATCGCGCACGCCAACGAGGACAGCATCGCCGCCTCGACCACCATCGCCGCCCGAAGGTCCGCCACGTGCAGTCTCTTTTGTGCGCAGCCAGCGTATGACGCCATCACCGCCTTTACCCGACTCCACCTGTATCCGTGCTTCATCAACAAATGCCATATTAGTCGCGCGACACGATTTCCCAACCCTCGGTAAGAAGCGGCTCGGCCTTCTTAAATTTAAGAGTCTGCGTTTCATCTCCTTTTTTGAGGGTCACGAAATCATTGCGACCGTATTCGGTCGCCCGCTTCAAAGGCCCGGGTGCAGCTCCCTCCTCCTTTCCTGCCGCAATGAGTACCGCACGCGTCTTTGCTTCTTCGGCGCGAATACGCGCGTCATCTCTATTCTCAAGGCGTGGTAATGCTTCGGCGACAGCAAATCGGATGTTTTCTTCAAGCTGTCGAAAGCGGACAAGTCCTTCACGTCGGTACTCTATTAACGGATCCCTCTGCCCGTATGCTCGTAGCGACACGGAGCGGCGCAAGTAATCCATGGTCTCGAGGTGTTCTAGCCAGAAGGTATCAATAACCTGCAAAAGCAGGCGGCGCAGATGCGGCACAAATGATTCTCCAAACTCTACCTTTTTTGTTTCAAACGCGGCTTGTGCCGCCTCACTTCCCTCACAGAGTTCACGTATAAGTGCTTCCATTTCCGCATCGCTTCCGAGCAACGCCGCGCGGCGGCGCCCATATATGGCGAGGCGCTGGGTATTCATCACGTCATCGTAGGCGAGCACCTGTTTGCGGGAATCGAAGTTAAATCCTTCGATGCGACCCTGCGCGGTTTCAAGAGACTTAGTGATGAGTGTGCTCTCGATGGGTTCATCCTCGGGAATCCCGAATCGGCCCATTACTTTCTTCAACGTATCGGAAGCAAAGACACGCATCAGCTTATCTTCCAAAGAAACATAGAAACGCGTCTCGCCAGGGTCGCCTTGACGGCCCGAACGGCCGCGCAGCTGATTGTCGATGCGGCGTGCATCATGTCGCTCGGTGCCGATGACCATAAGACCTCCCTTTTCAAGGACTGACGCGCGCGCCTCGCTGGTCGCAAGCGCGCCGCCGAGCTTGATGTCCACACCGCGACCCGCGAGGTTGGTCGCGACGGTAACGCGCCCCTCCTTCCCTGCTTCGGCGATGATCTCGCCTTCCCGTTCATGATTCTTCGCATTCAAAACCTCGTGCGGGACACCTGCATCCTTCAGATACGTACTGACCGTTTCATTATCCTCAATGGAGACCGTACCGACCAAGACTGGCTGGCCTTTCTCGTGCGTTGCCTTCACGGCGCGCGCAACGGCACGATATTTGCCCGCGGCGCTCTGAAAGATGAGATCATCATGATCTTTGCGTGCGCTCGGCTTATTAGTCGGCACGACGACGACCTCAAGCCCATAGACCGAATAAAACTCCTCTTCGGAGGAAAGCGCCGTACCCGTCATGCCGGCGAGCCGTCCATACATACGAAAAAGGTTCTGGAAGGTGACGGTAGCATACGTTCGAGTCTCTTCCTGCACCTTGACCCCCTCTTTTGCTTCAATGGCCTGATGCAGGCCTTCCGACCAGCGCCGACCCGGCTGGAGACGGCCGGTAAACTCATCGACGATAACAATTTCGTTGTCGCGGACAACGTATTCCTTATCTCGGTGGAACAAGGCCTGCGCCCGAACCGCTGTCTCGAGATGATGGGCGTATTTCACCCCGCCCTCGGTATAGAGGTTCTCGAGACCAAGGGCCGCCTCGGCCTTCTTCATTCCTGCCTCAGTGACCTGAATTGCCTTCTGCTTCTCATCAATCGTATAGTCCGCATTCTCTGCGAAGGCACGGACGATTCCGGCAAACCGCTCATAGAGCATCTGCGAGTCGCCAGCAGGGCCTGAAATAATGAGCGGGGTGCGTGCTTCATCAATGAGGATGGAGTCAACCTCGTCAATGATGGCATAGTGGTGCCCGCGCTGGACGATCTGCGAGAGGTCGTAGGCGGTGTTGTCGCGCAGATAATCGAAGCCGAGCTCGTTGTTTGTCACGTAGGTAATGTCAGCCGCATATGCCTCTTTTTTACCCACCGGACGCAGATAATCGTAGAACACTTTGAAAGAGCCCGCAGCATCGCGCTCGACATCCTCTTCTTTTGCAACATGCGAGGTGTCGTAACGATATGCATCGGTCGACGTAACGACGCCGACCGTGAGCCCGAGCGCGTCATACACCTGACCCATCCACGCCGCGTCGCGGCGTGCGAGATAATCGTTTACGGTGACGACATGCACGCCCTTGCCGGCAAGCGCATGGAAGGTCGTCGGGAGCGTCGCAACAAGCGTCTTACCTTCGCCTGTCCGCATTTCAGCGATTGAACCGCGCAGGAGCGCGAATCCACCGATGAGCTGGACATCAAAGTGAGGCTGATGGAGCGTGCGGCGCGATGCTTCGCGCACGAGCGCGAACACCTCCGGTATATCGGCATCCCGTGCCGCCCCTGCTTCCGCGGCACGGGTCCGAATGAGATCAAGCCTAGTACGGAGCTCCTCCGGCGGGGCGTCGATAAGCCCTTTTTGAAGTGCATTGACAGCAGCAACAACCGGCGCTGCAGCTCGAAGAGCCGCCGCGGACTGGTTTTTCGAGAAAAAATGAGAGAGACCGAGCATTGACAGATAGTATAGCAAAATTTGCAATTTGAAGCACGGAACCGAAGAAAGTACCGTACGAAAAGAAAAACTCCGCCGGAGCGGAGTTTTTCTTTTTTTACAAAACTAGCGACGGCGCTTTGCTGCCTTTCGCTTCTTTGTTGCCTTTTTCGCGGCCTTGCGTTTCTTTGCCATGGTGGTTGCGAATTATGTGAGCTAGCTGATATGTCGACCCGTCCGTGTGCGAGACGAATGTCTCGTGCACAAACGTTTCTACAAGACATTATCGCGCATGCAGTACTCTTTGTGTGAGAAAAAAATAATATGTGTGGATAACTTTACGGAAAAAATTTTCGCTCTTTCATCGCCTATGTTATCGCGGTATGCCGAATGTTTCTACTTCTCTTTCGAGAGCGATGCCGGTTGCTTCTTGCACGCGTGCTGCAACAACGCATGCAAGTGCATCAACATCTGCTGCTGTTGCGCCACTTTTTGCGACGATAACGAGCGGTTGTTCTTCATAGAGCCGCACAGGACCCATTGCATATCCTTTCAGCGACAACACATGATCAAGAATCCATGCAAGCGGAAGCTTCATCATGTCTTTCCCTTGCGGGAAGGACGGAAGCCCCGGAAAACGCGCACAGAGCGACGTAGCTGCCTCGCGCGAAACAACGGGATTCTTGAAAAATGAGCCTGCGCTCCCTTGTCCATCTCCGTGAGGGAACTTTCGTGCGCGAATGAAGCGGATGGCGAACGCTATTTCGACTGGTGTCGTAAGCGGGACGCCCGCAGCATGCGCTTTTGCTACATCGGGATACAAGATATGTGCCTTCGATTCTTTCGATAAAGAGAGTGCAACTCGAATAATGACGATGTTGGGATTTTTCTTAAAGAAACTAGTGCGGTACGCGAATGCCGCTTCGTCCCGTGTGATACGCGTGTGCACACCGGAAGGTGTATCAATGACATCGGCATACGCAAAGACCGGAGAAAGTTCCGCACCGTATGCGCCGATGTTCTGCACCGCAGCACCGGCAGCCGTACCCGGAATGCCGGCGAGATTCTCAATGCCGAAAAAGCCGCGCGTACCTGCTGCAGCAACAATGTCATCCCATGCAACACCTGCATCCGCAGTGATTACAAGCCGATCTTCGGATTCTTCGATACTAACGTGTTGCATCCGCATGCGTATAACGACGCCGGGAATCCCCGCGTCGGGCACGAGTACATTACTACCGCCACCAAGTACAAAAAACGGAAGATGTTCTTTTCGTGCGAATGCTATCGCTTCTTCCACATCTTCTGGCGTGAACGCCTCAATAAAAAAACGTGCCTGCCCTCCCACGCCAAGTGTCGTGAAAGGCGCAAGCAAAACGTGTTCTCTCACATTCATTGCCCCTGTATTTGATTGAGGGCGTCAGCGCCAGCGGCCGCTGCATCCGGAAAGAGTCCTATCAGTTTGTTTACGGTGGCGACAGCGTTCTCCTTTTGTCCTGCCGTATAATATGCGGCAGCGAGTGAGAACCATGTTTGAGCTGAGGCGTTCGGCTTTTCCGCACGCGTTTTCCAAAGGTTGATAAGGCGCGGCCAGTCCTTGCTGCGGTAGTAGGCGACCGCGAGAATATCGCTATCCACATTGATTGTTCCATAGGCTTTCTGCAGAATCTCATCCGCTGCCTGACGATCGCCGACGGCGATATGGCCAGCAGCAGCATAGTCGGCAAGAACCTGGAACTCTGCCCCGCCGAGCGTATATGCCATAGCAAAATCATCCCGAGCTGCCCCCACATTGCCCATATCCCACTCAAGCGCGCCTGCTTCAATCCAGAAACCCTCTTTCTTCGGCGAGAGCGTAATGGCAGTCTGGATTTCTTTCAGAGCATTCGCTCCATCACCGGCGGCGCGGTACACATAGGAAAGCTGCAAGTGCCCACGTGCATCAAGCGGATAGGCGGCAACCTGTTTCTGCATCTCACTTGCCGCAAGTAAGACCACTTTTTGTTTTTGATCCTGGGTGACGGATTGGTTTTGCACTATCGTTGCCGCAAATGAAACGAGCTGTTCACGAATCTCCTGTGCAGCAAAAGCCGGATGTGCGACGAGCTTCTCAAACGCAGCGACATTCTTGTCGATACCATCTGGAGAGCTCGATATAGCGGTGATAAGTTTCGTCGCTACCTGCATGCCGGGAATATTCACATACCAGATGAGTGCACAGGCAGCGACCACGGCAATCGGGAGCACATACGTCACACCGCTTGCGGCGCTGGACTGCGGCATGTGCTCAAGCTGCTCGATGGGCCGCGCGACTTGCGAGTCGATAAGCGCAAGTATCGCGAAGAAATAGATATAGGAATAGAGATTATCGAATACAAAGAGATTATGGACCGCGTAGCCGACAAGAGCGGCAGTAAGCGCAATGCGCTCGGGGCGTGAGAGTTCAGAACTCTTCCAGAGGAGGACGAACGCAGAGCCGAAGAGAGAAAGGTAGAGCAAGAATGCCGGCACGCCGCCCGCCGTAAGCCAGTCAACGAATGCATTATGTGCTCGGTCAAACCATGGCTCCTGTCCATAGAGTGAGGGTTCGTAATACTTGTTGAAAATATAGTTGAAGCCCTCCTGCCCCCAGCCGACGAGTGGGCGTTCCATGACACCTTTGAATGCCATACTCCAGATAGTGAATCGGGTCTGCCCGTCAGAGAGCGAAATGGAGGCGACGCGCTGCAAGACATGATTGTTCTGCACGAAGGACGAATCGCGCGCAAGATAGAAGCCGCCTGCAAGGATGCCGATACAGAGGAGCATGCCCGCTGCAAAGCGGCGAGCGTGCTTCCCTCCGGTAAGGGCGGTAAGGAATGCTGCGAGCACAATTCCCAATATGAGTCCGATGATGGTACCGCGCGTCTCAGTGAAGAAAATGAGTACGGCCTCTAGAACCGCAAGCAAGATGAGCGCCCATTTAAGCCACCATGACCGCTCGGTGAGCGCGAGCCACAGCGCAACGAATACATTGAAAAGGAAATAGATCGCCAGATAGGCAGAATTGCCAAGCGATGCATCGATGCGGAGAGAGCCCTGATGGATAGGCATCGAGCCAGCAAGCTGGAGAAGCGCATGTGCGGAAACGATAACGGAGACTCCAAGAGAAGTAAGGAACCATGCGCGCCACTTTTCTCCCACCCGCAGTACCGCGCTTGCCGCAAAGAAGAAGCCGAGAAGATGCGCCACAAACACCCAGCCCTCCATGCGCTCAAAATTGCTCCAGAAGGCCTTTGCCGCGTTCAGGGCAAATGCGTCCGCAATAAACATCCACACCACGAAGCCGACGACTGCCGCCCCGATCCAGGAAAAGCGCGGACGATATTCCTTATCAAGGCATGCGAGCACGACCCATGCCGCAACGGCTATCTCTATCAGGATGCGCAGATAAAACGCCTTGCCGGTGATGAAGGGGAAGAAATAACTATTCGCCACCAGAAGCGGCGCAAGCGGAATAAGGAAAAGCGCGCTCAATGCGACCCATCGCGCAATCTGGTGTGCGGCGCCGTCCCTCTGCATGATGGTGGCTACTATAGCACGCCCTCCGTCCCCTGCTTCTTAAGTGTCGCAAAGAGCGTGATGGTACCCGTGCTTCTAGAGACTCTTTCGCCAAGCCACAATATCCCCGCGAGAACACCAGCTGGTATAAAGAACAGTATCGTCAGTACCCAGTCAAAGAGCGATATCGTGCGATGCCGCGCCTTGCCGTTCACGAGATCGAACACAATATTCTTTTCGGAAGTCACCGCATTGAGAAAGCTCTGCAAGAGGCCGAACATATCATATATCGCATTGCCGTAGCTGATGCGCTGCACAGCAAAACCATTCCGCTCGAGCATAGCGCGCAGACTTTCAGGCGAAAAATGAAAGAGATGCCGCGGCACATCAAGATGCAGCCAGTCTGCTGTAAACAGGCGCGCCTGCCAAGAGCGGTAGTTCGGCACTTCGATGACGAGCATGCCATCTTCCCGTAAGAGCTCAGCTATCCGCTTCAAGTACCGTTCGGGGTCCTGCAGGTGTTCAAACGAGTGCCACGAGGTAATGACGTCAAAAGATGCTTCCGTAAAAGGACAGTTCGGAAGCTCATCTCTACAAATTCTCGCCGCGATGTCCGGGGAGAGATGAGCGCCTTGCGCGCGCTCCGTCCCGTATACATCCCAGCCGAGCGCTGCAGCCGCCTTCAGGAACGAGCCATTTCCGCATCCGACGTCCAGAAGCCGGCCCGGCGGGCGCGCCCAGGCGCGCATGACTTTCCGCATCCAGAGGTAGTTGATGAGGCCGCCCATAGCCCCCTTGCGCGAGCCGTAATACTGGTCAGCATAGTATGCACCGAGCGCCTCCGAAGTGATGTCCGGCTTCGTAACGCCGAGACCGCATAGAGGGCACTCATAGAGCTTAAACTGGTTGCCAGTCCTGTATTCAGGAGCGTCGTAGCTATACGCGAGATCTGCGCGCAAGCATGCCGGACAACGATAGTGAGCATCCATCATCGTATGCGCTCAAAGAGCGAACTTCCCTCCATAAATTCCACCTTGCGGTAGGAAGAAGCGAGCACCGATGCATAGGCCGTTACCACGTATCGATTGCCCTCGTCCATGACGAGGAATTTTGGCAGTTCGTTTAACGGGAGTGACAATGCATTCACACCGTGAACTGGGACGCCCGTCATCGAAAGATAGTGGTATCTGCTTTGAGGCGGCACGAGCGACGCGACTGCCGGGTCGTTTATGATTCCGACTGTATCGGAGCCGAGATGTGCATTCAGGTACGTAGCCGTTTGGAGAGCGGTATCAGAACGGAATACATGCGAGCTGAAGAATAGTACATACGCCTGCAACCCCACGAGTCCGGCAATACAGAGAGTCGCGTAGATACTTCTACTGAAAAAGTGGACGGAAATGTTTCGTATGAACACAGGCAGGAGCATAAGAACGCTCAATTCAAGCGGCATCAGGTACCGCAGCCAGCCGGGCGAGCGCAGGAAATAGGCAAAAGATATGATTCCCAGAAGAGAGAAGAACAGCACTATTCTTTTCTGGAACGGATCCTCTCCTTTGGCGAAGTACCACCCGACTGCGGATACACAAAGAAGGAAGAAGAAATACAGAAGGGTCGACTCTAAAGGCGCGTGCAGCACATTTGCTACGACGTTGTCGAGCATGGATGCAGAACCGAAGGGATTCTTATAAAAGCCGAGGAGCGAAGCGAATACTCCGGAAGTGATGGGGCGTGGCAACGTAAGTGCAAGCCAGAGAAAGATCGGCAGCGCGTACCCCATACCGAAGCGAATAAGATTGCCGAAGCGTTTTTCTTTTTGAAAGAAAAAGATATCAGCCGCTGCAGGAATACACAGCCAGAGATAGAGCGAGGGCTTAGACGCGGCAGCAAGTCCGAGCAGAAGGCCGGACGGAATGAGCCGGCCTTTGAGAAGGCACCACGCGCCAAGCAAGAGAAAGGTGAACCCCGGTATCTCTCCCGTGACCGTACGCCCGTTCGCAAAGAAAGAAGCGAATGACAGCACGAGCAAACATCCTAGAACAGCCGATCGCGTATCGAAGAATTTCCGGAGAAAGAGGAAAAGAGTGCCGACACCGGCCACACACCATGCAAGCATGTAGAACCGCGCCACGAAGAAGCTAAATCCGAACACGGCAAATGCAAACGCGAGCGGAAGCGTCACCGGATACCCATTTGAACCGGCTATCACTACTGCGTAGGGAGAATACACGCCCGGAGCGACCGAGATATCTAGAACCTGATGCTCCGCAAAGGTGTGGGCGACTTCAATAGCAAGACCCTCGTCATACCAGAGTTTCGGCCAGGTGGTGAGCACTGGATACGATATGGCGCAAAAGACGATGGTGGCACCAATAAGTGCCCCGATGTACCACCTATCGGGAAGCGCAAACATGCGCTTATAGTACACGCCCGGACGAGGAGATCAGAAATCGCGCGTCGGTCCTCACATGTGCACGGTGGAGGAGATAGTTCGCAACCACCATGAGCGTCATGAGGCCATACTCTGCGCTTTTGAAAAAGCTCGGCGAGAGCGAATCCTTTTCGTAGCGGGTTGGAATGGGGATCTCGGTCATTCGAAAGCCGCCCGAAGCGATCTGGGCTATCATTTCAGAATCAAAGACGTAGTTGCTTGAATTCAAATGGAACGGGATAGAGCGGAGCATGCTTCCTGCATATGCTCGGTACCCCGTGTGGTATTCACTCAATTTCAACCGAAACACTAATTCCTCGAACCGGCTAAGCGCGATATTCGCGACAAAACGCCACCAC
This sequence comes from Candidatus Kaiserbacteria bacterium, assembly GCA_023264445.1. Lineage (GTDB taxonomy): Bacteria > Patescibacteriota > Minisyncoccia > Phycocordibacterales > Phycocordibacteraceae > C7867-001. The sequence continues at coordinate 20,999 of JAHFMN010000003.1, forward strand.
GACATGCCTCCCGCGCGAGCCGACTTCTTGGAGTGCATGCGCGAGCCAAAGCAGACGTCCGCCGTACCGTTCACTATCGGCGCGATGATATCGGGTACGAGCGCTGGATCGTATTGGAAATCCCCATGCACCATGACGATGACGTCCGCGCCACGTGCGAGCGCTTCCGCATATCCCGTTTTCTGCGAGCCGCCGTAGCCCGTGTTTTTCGGATGCGTGATGAGTACGATGCCGCTCAAGCTCTCTGCGACGGCGAGCGTCGTATCCGTGCTAGCGTCATTGATGACGATGACTTCATCAACGATATCTCGCGGAACAGCCGCGACGGTCATCGCAAGCGTTTTTTCCGCATTGTAGGTCGGTATCACGACTACTATTTTCTTATTCTGTAGCATGTTGCAGGCGCCCAAACTATATTATGCTCGCTGCATCTTGGCAAAATAGGAACCGTGGTTCTTGAGCAGTGATTCAGGCGTTCCGTGCTCGACAATGCGCCCATGGCTCACGACGAGGATAGTATCGGCCTCGGCGACCGTGGAGGGCCGGTGCGCGATGATGAGCACGGTCACCTTGCCGTGCAGCGCGCGGATGGATTCATGGATGAGCTTTTCGGACTCATGGTCAAGCGCGCTCGTCGCCTCATCCAGGATGAGAAGTGCCGGGCGGCCCGCAAGGGCACGGGCAAGCGCGATACGCTGACGCTGGCCGCCAGAGAGCATGACACCGCGATCGCCCGTTATCGTTTGGAACCCTTCGGGCAGCCCCATGATGAAGTCATAAATGTTGGCTTGCTTCGCGGCATGCTCAATTTCCTCGGTGGTCAAGGTGTGATTATAAAATCGGATGTTGTCCTCAATCGTACTGTTGAGGAGAAATACGTCCTGCGACACATAGCCGATATGTCTGCGCCATGTTTCAAGCGAGATGGACTCGCTTGGTACGCCATCGAGGAGTAGTTCTCCCGCGCTCGGTTTGAAGAGCCGTAAAAGGAGATCCGCGACGGAGGTCTTCCCTGCGCCTGAAGGCCCGATAAGTCCTACCGTCTCCCCTGCACGTATGGAGAAGTCAATGCCATCTAGCACCGGCTTGCCTTCCGCATAGGCGAATGAGACTCCCTTGAAGGCGAGTTCTTTTTGGAAACTGAAAGAGGAAGTTCCTTCAGACGACTCGCGATGCAGGTCGAACTGGCGCTTGAATGCCGCGATGTTCTCGACGTACGGCACGAGCTCGCTCACTGACTGGAGCGCGACTTGGCCGGACTCAAGATAGGTGAATATTTTTTGTATGAGATAGAGTGATGCCGCAAACGAGATGATGTTAAAGGAGTCCGAATGATACGTGAGAAGGAAGAGCACCATGGCGAGCATGATGCTGACCGGCTGGAAGAAGCTCGTACCGAGCGAATGCACGAGTGCCTGCCGGATGGAGAGCGAGCGTAGGTGGTGGATGTGAGAGCTACCGTCGGTAATAGCGGCACGCTCCGCGCCGGCGGCCTTGATGGACTTCATGCCAATGATGTGTTCAGTGAGAAATTGCGCAAACTGCTTCTCCACTCCCGCCACCTGCCGCCCGATGCGCTGTGCGCGCCGCAGAAACGGCCGAAGCAAGAAGAGGAGGATGACGCCGCCGAGAAGCGTGTAGAGCGTGATGCTTGGCGAGATGTTGATGATGACGAGGAGATACATGAGGAAGCCGCTGAAAGACTGGACGATCTGCGCGATGGTGCCGAGAAGCCCGCTTGTCTGGTGCACGTCCCGCACGAGCGTATTCTGCAGCGTGCCTATTTTCTGTTTCAACGAGAACGACCAAGAAGAAAGCAGCGCCCGGCGCAAGACATCCGCGCTTTCCTTACCGAGGAAGTCGGCGCTAATCCATCCGCGGATAAAGCCGAACACGACCACCGAAATCGAACGGAGTATGAAAAGGATAAGTATGAATCCAAGCAGGTAACGGAACGAAAATGGTATGTGCAGGAAGGCAAATAATCCCTGTATGGTCTGTGAGATGAAATCGGTCGCCGGGGAGCTCGCTCCGGTGAAGAAGCTTATGAGCGGGATGACGGCATTGATGCCGATACCCTCCAAGAGAGAGCTTATAATGCCAAATATGATGAGCGCCACGATATGCCAGCGGTAGGCACGAAACGCCTGCCAGAGCGTCGTGAGGGTGTTTTTCATAGATGAGTCGATATCCACTATAACCTGCGCCCGCTGACAAAAGAAACCGCCCTCACTAGACACGCCCACCAATATGGTGCACGTGCGGAGCAGTAAGTGAGAGGCGCTCGAGCTGGGTGGTTGAACGGGCATTCTTTGATTCTAGGATGCGTGCAGATCGTTCGTGGCGTTTGATATTCCACCCGTACGTATTGTGGACGAGGTCGCCCTCGCGCACATGCACGAGCTTCGCTGCTGCTTTTCCCGGCCAGAGTATCTGCTGTGCGGCGATGGTTCCCATCTCCTCCATTCCTGCATTGTCCGGGTCGTTCACCGCATCGGCGGTAAGCACGAAACCGGTATGGATAAGGTGTCCGGTCGACCACATCGCGCACGTGTTCCAGGGAATCTGCAGACCGCTCGCCCCTTCCACAAGCACACGCTCCCCGGGCGGCGCTTTAACATCATGCCCATCGAGACGTGCACCAACGACGAGCGTTTCGTCGTCAGAATGGGATTGCAGGAGCGACACGAGCGATGGCGTCACAGGATATTCGGTGCTTGTGAAAAGGAGGTGGGTTACTTGCTTTTCTGCACATTTGAGAAGAAGCGCATTCGGCGCTTGCACCACTCTGCCCCATGGGACGACGGAAAATGCAGTGACGGTCGGATATTTTTCTCGCATGAAATCATGGCTTCCTGAAAGGTCGGCCTCGGTATTAATAGCAACGAACACCTGTTCCGCAGGGACGACCGCAAGCGCTGCATCGACCCAGGTCGCGAGGCGCTGGACATCACCCTTGGTGAGTCCATAGAAGCGCGTTGCAATGCCTAATTTCTGCTGCATATTCCTATTGAACGACAAATTCCACGACCTGTACTGCCCTCTCTGCGGCTTCCACTGCCTCCGCGCGCGAGGGTGCAAGCGCTATGACATAGCCCACGCGCGATGGATGATTCACTATTGCGGGAATTTCATCTCCTACCTGCACCCACGGATCGACTTTTTTGATGAACGGCATATTCCTGGCTTCGGTAAGTCCTCGAATTTCTTTGATGACGCCTGGGGACGGAAAGAAATACCGCTGCGAAGTTGCCATATGCTTCGTCGGGACAAAACGATTCTGATCAACGCTGTTGCCGACGGTCATATCAATGAGGATATCCACGATATCAACGCCGGTAGACCACGGTACTTTGTCATAGCAGAAGTTGCCGCCGGAGAGGCGCGCCGCTATTTCAATCACGTACGCCTTGCCGTCGTCGCCCATTACCATGTCTCCTTTTGCAGGCCCCCAATCAATGCCGAGCGCGCGGACCGCCTTTTCAAACTCTTCTTCAACCAATCTTTTCTGCGCAGGGGGAAGAACCGTCGGGATATCTCCGCCATCTTCAACGAGATGCGGAGTCGTCTTTTCTACGTTCTCGTAATTGCGGTCAGCAAAGCCGGTGCAATGGAATATATTGTCGTGCATGATGCCCTCGGTGCTCACTTGGAGCCCGGGAATGTATTGCTCGGCAATCAAGTCTCCGGAATACGAATACTTCCTCGCGTACTCAAATGCCCACGAGAGGTCCGTATCGGCAGTGATGCGCAGGACGCCGCGTGCGCCGGAATTATCCACCGGTTTCAGCACCACCGGGAAGCCGGCATGTTCGATAAAGGACTGGAGATCCGCAAGTGTCCGCACCGATGTGAATTTCGGAATGTTCACCCCGCCGCGTTCAAGTTCTTCTTTCATCTTGAATTTCTGCACGCACGTCTGCGCGACTGAAAGCGGGATATGCTTGACGCCGAGGTATTCCGCCGCCGCAGAAACGCAATGCGGGATGTCGCTTGCAATGGTCATGACGCCATCAATCTTTTTCTTGTACCCCTTCAGGAACTCAAGGATAGCCGGTACGTCTCGGGTGCTGACCAGATAGAATTCATCGGCATGCGTGGCACCGGCAGCCTTCGGATTCATATCAAACACGACCGTATGTATGCCTTTTTCCTTCGCACGATCAATGGCATTCACTTGTTCTATCCCCGCTCCGAGAATCAGAATGGTTTTCATACTATGAGAACAGCATACCGCCGTTTACGTTCAGCGTCTGTCCGGTGATGGATGCAGCAGAGTCCGAAGCGAGGAATGCGACTGCTGCGGCGATCTCCTCTGGTGCAGTCAATCGGCCGATAGGAATCTGCGCGGCCTTCTGCTTCCCTTCTTTTGAACCAAGCTCTTTTTTAATCATGTCCGTCTCGACGAGACCGGGAGAGACCGCGTTGCTCGTAATGCCATCTCGCGAAAAAAGCTTCGCGAGCGAGTGCGTAAAGTTGATGAGTCCTGCCTTCGCCGCGGCGTAGTGCACCTGGCGCATGCCGCCCCACTGCCCGCCGATGGAGACGATATTGATGATGCGGCCCCAGCGCTTCTTCCGCATAGCAGGTACGGTCTCTTGAGCGACAATGAATGCGCCGCGCAGATTCGTCTCCAGCATGCGGTTCCAGTCAGCATCCGTGATGCGTTCAAAGGGCTTCTCGTCCGCGATGCCGGCGTTATTGACGACGATGTCCGGAGTCTTCCCCCATTGCTTTCGTACTGCAGCAAGCGCTTTCTTTATTGAAGCTCGACTGCGGATATCGACGCGCACGGCAAGCGCTTCCGGATACTTTTTCTCCAATTCCTCCGCACCGTTCTTATGGAGGTTATACCCGCAGGCAACGGAATATCCCTCTGCAAGCAGCTTGCTCGCGACGGCATGTCCGATGCCGCGGCTTGCGCCGGTGACGAGTGCCAGCTTAGTGTTCGTTTTCATAGGTTAATCGAACGATGACTCGGAATTCATGTCGTTCAGTTCTTTGCCGCCCATGAGCATAGGCAGGATGTCTTCCTGCGGATCTATCTCGCAGTGGATGAGCACCGGGCCTTTTCGTTTGAGCGCCTTCGTTATCTTTTCCTTTGCCCCGCGAACTGAAGGGACGCTCACGGCATCGATGCCGTATGCGCGCGCGATGTCCGCGAAGTTCGGGTTGCGCTTACCGCCGGTTGCAGGATGCGACTTCCAGTTCTGTCGCTGGAATTGCGCCACGATATTAAGAGCATGATTATCGAGGACAAGGATCTTGATATCGAGATTCCGCTCTGCGATAAATGCGAGCTCTTGTATGTTCATCTGGAAGCTCCCATCGCCCACTACGCAGAGCACCTTCGTGCGCGGGGCGGCCATCTTCGCGCCTATGGCGGCAGGAAGATCGAATCCCATCGTCCCATGACCGGAGGAAGTGAGGAGCTGACGTTCGGGATGCGAAAACGAAAAATGTCGTGGCACCCACATCTGGTGCTGGCCGACGCCGGTGGCAACGATGACATCCCCGGCGAGAGCATCGCTTGCCCATTCGATGACATGCTGCGGCTTGAGGTATGCGCCGCGCTGCTGCTCTGGCACGAGGGCGTGCGTCTTTTTCCATTCTTCAATGCTTGTGAGCCATGCCGTAGTTTTTCCTTTCGTTCGAGCCTTCTTGGAGAGAAGCGCATTGAGTGCCGTGAGTGCCTCGCCCACATCGGCATGTATTTTCAAATCAAGCGGTACGCGGCTGTGGTCGAGCTCTTTTTCGTCCACATCTATGCGCGCAACCTTGCCTTGCGGCGTCATCCGCGCGGGCACACTGCCGGTCTGGCGGACGTGGAGCGTCGTCCCAAGCGCGATGACAAGATCAGCGTTGTAGAGAGCAAGATTCGCATACCGGCTTCCCACGTAGCCGCAGAGGCCGAGCGACAACGGTTTATCGGAAGGGTACGCGCCCATGCCAGGGAGACTCATGGTCACTGGTATCGAGAAACGGTCTGCAAGAGAGCGCAATTGGCGCTCCGCGCGCGCCGCAATGACTCCGCCTCCGGCTAGAATGACCGGACGCTCGGCCTTCACTATCCAGTCCGCAAGCGTTGCCAGCTGTTTCTTCGGCAATGGCAGGCTTTTTGATTTCTTTTTCGCAGGAGCTCGCACGATGCGAGGCGAAATGACGGCACGCTGGACGTTCATGGGAAGATCGACGACGACCGGACCTCCTCGCCCCTCTCGAGCAAGTGCAAACGCTTGCTCCATGACAGAGGGGAGTTCAGTTGGCTCTGTCACGAGCCATGCGGCCTTCGTGATCGGAGTGAGCACGTCAACCGTATCCACTTCTTGAAAACCGCGCTGTTTGACGGGAATTTTCCCGCGCAAGTCGCTTGTCCCTACTTGTCCGGTAAGCACCACCATCGGCACATTATCGAAATACGCATCTGCTATCGGCGTCACGGCGTTCGTCACGCCCGGACCTGAAGTGACCATGTAGACCGCCGGCTTCCCAGTCACCTTCGCATAGGCAAGAGCGGCAAAACCCGCACCTTGTTCATTCTTCGGACAGATGATTTCTATATCCGTCTCCTTCTCTACTACGTCCAAAATAGGCCCAATGGTCCCGCCCGGATAGATAAATACTTTCTCCACGCCATTGCGCTTGAATGCTTCTACGATCGCGTGCGCGCCGAACTGGTCGCGCTTTTGTGTGTGTTTCTTTTTCATATCGCTTCTCGTTTCCGCGCGACCCAGAAAATCCCGTTACCGGGCAACGCGAATGTCAGTATAAGGAAATTGAGGGGTTTGTATATCACGTAGCGCTTCAAGAGGGTCAATATCCGGTATAACCCGAGAAGGGCCTTTTTCGTTACCGTGTTCCCTTGCCTATCGATGAGCCGGTTCAGGCGGCTGCGGACGCCGAAACAGAGCGTCGGGGCAGCATAGAGGGGGATGGTGCCGATAGAGAGGATGTCGAAACCAGAGCTCTCAAGCAGCCGCGTGAGCGCCGGCACGGTGAAATAATTGAGGTGCTCCGGCGGGATGAGGTGATACCACTTCCTTCCGCGAAGCCGCGCGTATACGCCGCCGAAATTCGGCACGCTCCCGACATAGAGGCCGCCCGGGACGAGTCTATGCGCGACTTCGCCCACATGCTCTCGCGGCTCCCGCACATGCTCAAGTGTCATGATTTCAGTTATGACGTCGAAATCATGAACGGCAACGTCCTCAATAGTTCCGGTCGTGATATCTACTCCTAAATGCTTCGCTCCGATGCGCTTGGCATCCGCATCCATATCCACGCCGTGCGCATCGAATCCGCACAGTTTTGCGGCATAGCACATGAATCCGTGGCCGCAACCGACGTCAAGAAGCCGCTTCTGGCCCGATGAACGGTACGGTTCTATAAGGGAAAGCAGAGTGAGGTTATCTTCTATGACGCTCTTGTTCGTATCGATGAAATCCTTCGCATCTCCGTGCTCATAGATATTTGATTTTGTCCTGCTCTCGCGATTCGCAGAGTAAAACTCAGCGAGTGCCGCGGCAGAAGGTAGAGGAGATACGGTCGCGAAGCCGCATGAGGCGCAGGTGATGAGGTCGTATTGCTGATTGTCGATTCCCGTAATCCCTTCGTAGGTCAGCCTGAAGTCGCCCCCAGAACACACAGGACAGACCATGGGATAGGTCCGGCTCATCGCGAAGCTAGCGCTTGCAGGCGCGAAGCGCCAAGTCTGCCTGGCGCACGGCATTCTTCCGCAGGTGCGGAAGCTTCTTTTCAATAGTCGCAATGACGTTCTCCCGGTCATCCACGATCGCATCGAAATTCTTGCTAAGCGATTCTTTCGTCCAAAACTCCGGTTCAATGAGATAGCCCCCGAGCCAAATCTCATCAAATGCGGGCCGGACGTGCCAGCTCCCGCCAAGCGGCAACACGGGAACCTTGTGCACGGCGGCAAAAATAGCGGAGTGGCGGCGATTCGATACATGCGCCCAGAGCTTCGGGAAAATCGAGAGGATAGCGTTCAGCTTCACGCGATCCTCCAAGCAGTGGAAGGCGTTCTTATGCTTCATCCGCTTGCGTATGTCGTGAGCGATCGGACGATCATCTTCCATCGCGTGGTCGATGTCGTAGGTGCAGTTCGGTATGGAGAGGATGACTGCGTCATGTGTTTCAATGATGTGGTCGCAGAATGCCGCAAGTTCATCCGCTGTTGTTCCCCAGAAGCGTTCGCTCCACTGCCAATAATTGTGGCGGATATTGAATCCGATGACGCGCTTCCCTTTCGGCAGCTGTGCAAAAAACTTTTTGGCCGCTGGAGACATATCCTTCAGCGGGACTGGATTCAGCGCCCATGCGGTATCGGAGACGACAACGCAATTGTCAGTCCTGATGCCAAGCTCATGGAGCCGCGTAAGCGAGAAATCTTCCCGAAGCGTGACGAGTGCCGCATTTTCAATGCAATATTTCGTCACCTCCTTTGCATACGATGAAATGAGCTTCGAACCCATATGGATGGAGTACAGCATGACCGGCGTGCCGACGAACTTAGCATGCGTAATGAGGAGCGCGGCATAGGAAGCAAGGCCGCGATTGAAGGAAAGCGTTATCTCCTGGAACGGATCGCCGCCGATGATGAGGAGATCCGATTCGCGGATAATGGCGTCGAGTGCGTGCAGATGGCCGGTCGGGTCGTTCTTATTGAGCCCGTTGAACCATCTCCCTTCAGAGGCGGCTTTCGTCTCGTGCTCGAGCCCGACGACGACTCGGTCGCATCCATATTCTTTTGCGAGCCGCTCGTTCTTATGGCGGGCGACCCAGGTGATGTGGCAGTTCGGCTCGCGAACGCGCAGTTCGCGGATGAGCACCGAAAGCAGCGTCTCATCTCCGGCATTCTCAATGCCGTACACGCTCGTGCCGACGATAGTTATCTTTTTCCGCTTCTTGGAGGTAGCCATAAATAAGAGGGTGCCGGCTGCTTAATGCTTCATAAGCAGATCACGTACAGCGTCGGTAGCATACGCGCATTTTCCTTCCTGCACAAGCGCACTCCGATGAACGTGTTCCGCATCCCACCCGGCGAATGCATCCGCGAGATGGGTGAGCGATGTATCCGAAAAAAGGCGATCGAATGATTTCTCATCTACGAACTCTTTCGGCGCCATGCCCAAGCTCCGATACACCTTGCCGACATGATCCTTCTCGCCGAAGAGATAGAAAGGAACCTTGAGGAGAGCCGCATAAATGCCGCTGTGCCGTCTGTTAGACACGACATATTTTGCGTGTCTGATGCAGTAGAGAAGCTCCTCGCTTGAGAGATAGAAATCGATCGGCACGATGCTTTCCTTTTTCTCACAATGCTCGTATATCTCGTGCTGGAAGTTGATGTCGCTCTCCCAATAGTCATCCAGTTCGTATGCGCAGTGAGGAACGAGAAGGACCTTGCATCCGTAGTGTGCGGCAAGCCGATCCGCGTATGCGGCAAATTGCGCGGCATATGTTTTGGAAGTGGCGTCATTCCAGAGCCAGTAATACCCGCGCACGGTGAGTGCGATGTACTCACCGGAGGAAAGGCGGGAAAATACCTCCGAAAGTTTCTTCGACTCTATGGGCTTCGCATGCCGCAGAAGGGCGAACCCGCTATCCGCAGAAGAAACTACCTTCTCCGATGCTGTCCCGTACGTCTGTATGAGTTCGTCTTTCGTATCGTCCTCGCGCGTCGTTATGACGTCGGCATTGTCCAGGCAGAATTTCGTGAGCGCAATGCCGTATTCGGACGTCGGTCGGCGGCCGAGATGGATGCCGAAGAGGATGACTTTCTTCTGCAGGTATTTCGCGAGCGTAATGAGATTCGCCGTATATGGCAATATCCCGCGAAAGGGCTCCGACGCCATATTGGTATTGGAATCGTCAAATGGGTCCCCGCCGATCATGAGCGCATCGGAACTTGCGATTTCCTCCCGAATAATCCGCAGATGCTCCGTAGAATCACCGGCATTAAATCCGTGGAATCGCTTGCCGGCGCTTTCCGCTTTTGACGGGAAGTCCAGATTCCGAACGCTGCGGACGCCAAATTGCGCCTCCACCTCTTTCCCTGGATGGCGGCAGATGAGTGTGACATCAAGATGAGGCATAGCTTCTCGCATCCCGCCAAGAAATGATTGGAGCATGGAATCATCGCTTATATTCTTGAGGCCGTAAACGCTTGCGCCCGCTATGGATAATTTCATGGAGAGTTAGTTTGGAAAATGGAATTGAAAAATCTCTTCGCCACGAATCTGGAGCGGCATCTTCTCTTTGAGGTCTTCGCCAGCGCGCTTCCCCACCACTTCCGCATACTGAAGGGCCGAGACGCCGATATCCGGGCGTAGCAGTGATAACGATTCTGCGGTCAGAATAGTTCCCTTCGCTACGGGCGCGCGCAGATACACTCCGCGCCGCGCCCACTGGCGCTCGTCCGCTTCCCGCATGATATATGAACCTTCGACACCAGGGTGCGTGACGGTCGTGCCATGAGGCGCGGGACGCTTGATGCCATCCCCTAGTGCCTTATCGAAATCCTCCACGAACTCCTTGCGGAGCTCCTTAAGAACAACTTCTTTATCCGAGCGAGCATCGATGGCGTGAATCCTTCGTACCATATCTGCGAACTCTTCGACCGACATGGAGAAAACGTCATCAATCGAGCCGCGCGCTTTCTTTGAAGTAACGTGCTTTTCGATGACGGACGCGCCCATCGCCACCGCCATAAGCGGCACCAGTACGCCGCGTGAGCCATTGTCGGAATATCCGGCGAGCACATCGAATTCTGCAGCAAACGTCTGCATCGCTCGTACATTCGCGTCTTCAAAACTCGTCGGATAGACCGATACGCATTGCAGAAGCACGATATCCTTCGCGCCATGTGCGCGGAGCGTTTCCATCGCCATACGCACTTCTTCCATGGTAGCCATACCGGTCGACATGATGATCGGTTTGCCGAAACTCGCGGCACGCTCCAAAAGAGGCAGATTCGTAAGCTCCCCAGAGGCTATCTTGACCGCCGGCACGCCGACACTATCCAGAAACGATGCTCCATCGACATCAAATGGCGTGCAAAGCAGGTCGATGCCTCGCTCGTCGCAAAGTGCCTTCAGCTTCGGATACCACTCCCGCGGCGTCTCCGTAGTCTTGAAATAGTCATAGGTTCCCTTGAGGCCGGGCGTGAGCGGCACGAGCAGTTTGTCGGCTTCAAAGAGCTGGAACTTAACCGCGTCAGCGCCTGCGTCCGCCGCCTGGGCGACATACGACTGCGCCATTTCCCAATCATTGCCATGCGTACTCGCGACCTCAAAGATGATATAGGTCGGTCGTCCGGGTCCGAGCTCTCTGGTGCCTAGGTGCATATGCGATACCACAATCTTATGCCGCGCGCTCCTGTTTGTCGTGCGCCGCCGCAGAATGATAGGTGCCTGACTTGATGGCCTCGATGCCGCGCGCCTCGGCCGCAAGACGCTCTTGATACGCTCCAGTCTGTTTGACTGCATCAAATGTTTTCTGGAAATCAGGATTATTCTCGACAAGCACCGACTCCGCAGAGATAAACTCCGGCTGTACGGCTGGCTTCACGACATGCTCGCAGAACGTGCGCAATCGCGGGATGTGATACTCGTTTGCGACGATGAGCACGCGCGACCATCCTTCCTTCATTGCAAGCGCAAGCGATTCCTCAAGCTGGGTTCGGCTTGTTTCCGATTTTTCCTCAAGCACGATGCTCTCGCGTGCGACGCCAAGCCCGATGAGCTCGTCTGCCGCAATGCGTGCGTGCGTCGGGAGCTCGTTTCCGCGCCTTGATGTCGTAACAATGACGGCATCCGGGAATCGCCTTGCGAGAATCGCTGCTGCCTTGATTCGTGCGTGGCCGCCAAGCGTTCCGAACGCATCTCGATCTTCGTAGGAGGTTGAATGCCACGCTCCGGCGCGAAGTACGGAACCGGATGTGGGGATGATGATTGCGTCGGGAATCATGACTGTTTCCATAACATTGGATTCACTATCTCACGGCCGATGCCCTGAAGGCGAGCTCTGATTGCTTCAATGAAACCGTCGGGGACGCTTGCACGCGCAGATGCAAGATTCCCTTCAAGCTGTGCGAGCGTCTTTACGCCAAATACGACACGCGCGACCGAAGTAGCATGTAATGAGAAAAGGAGCGCCGCCTCCATCTGCGAGAGATTGAACTCTCGTGCAATGCGTATGAATTCTTCAAGATACGGCCGTGCGCCCGCGATGTTTGCCGGCAATTGTTCGGGACTCATGAGCAATACGCCCTGTAGAAAAGGGCTCCGCGCAAACACAGTCGTTCCCTGCTCTTTTGCCTTTGGCCAGAAATCAGTCGCGTCTAAGCGCTGGTCAAATGCGTTGTACGGCACTTCCACGCAATCGAGGCCCTGGCGCACTGCTTCAAGCGCTTCGTCCTCGTCATATACGGAGACGCCGATCCGCTCAGCAAGGCCATCTTGCTTGATAGCGCGCAGGGCATGAAGCGCATCCTCTCGAAAAACATACCGGGAGTTGTTGAGCAGGTAGCAGGAGAGCCGATTAAGCTTGAGCCGGCGCAAGGTCTGCTCTACATCGGCCCGTATGATTGTGGCGGCATCTACTTCTCCAGCGTGCTCACCAAGCGTGCGGGGTCCGAGTTTGGAAAGTACGCTGATTTCCCCAGCGACATTGCATGTACTCACCCATTCTCCGAGAATATCCACTGCATTCCCGTAATCACCCGCTGTATCGAAGGTAGTGATGCCTGCGGCATATGCAGCATCCAGAATGGCGAAAGATTCTTCTTTTGTCGGCTGACCGACGTCATCTAGTCCATACGTCTTTCCGAGCTGAACGGTCCCGAGCGTTAATCTCTTCATGAGACCTTTCCAGACTTCGTCTTTTTTCTTCGTCTTCGCGAGGCCTTCGTATCCGGTCCCTCCTTTATTTATTTCCAGAAGTCCCGGCTTACGCGCAAGAAGTGCAAGGATATCGTCTTTGCCGAAGACAGGGTTTGCCGGGTATAGCTCCTCAAATATCTTCGTCGCAAATTCGAAATCTTGCTCCGTGTCCACCGACCAATGCATCGCTGAATCATCACGTTCGCCCACCGTCCATGGCAGTCCATGGAATCGCTCTGGACGGTTCTTGAAATACTGCGCGAGATGCTCGCGCTCGGAGGGCAGCCGCCCGTTCTGCGCCGCTTCCTCAAGCGCGGAGAACGCAAAGATATCGGTATCAAGCCCTTCGGGATAATTCGCTGGCGTACCTGCATACGCGAGCGGATCGTGTGCATCGATAAAATGCCGCGTCGCCTCGTCAATCACGGATGGGTCGTGAAGAACGCAATCTCCCGTGAGGCAGACTACGACATCCGCATCTATCTCTTTCGCCGCACGGTACACGCGATCAAGCACATCGTCCTCGCTTCCGCGGAAAACGCCGACACCAGTACGGGTAGCAAGCTCGGCGACTGCATCGTCTCTTGATTTTTCTGATGTCGCCACGATGATATGGTCAATTTCTTTTGCACGCTTCACGCGCTCGAGCATGCGCGCAAGCATCGGCTCTCCAAGAATCGGCTTCAGCACCTTGCCCGGCAACCGCGTCGAGCCCGTCCGTGCCTGGATGATTGCAACGGCCTTCATACATCAATTCAAGCGCTGGAATCCTGTGTGGGCGACGGGACCCTTCAGCCGCTTCATGACATCACCACGCTTGACTGCTTCTGCGATGATCTTGAACACTGCATCGACTGCATGAAGATAATTTTTGATGTGTACGGTAGTGTGCGCGGCACTTGCGAAGTAGAGATTGCTTGCGAGAAATCCGCGCTCCAGCATTTCTTGCACGAAGAGCGTCTTGAGCGCTTGTGCGTTCGGATGATTGAAAGAGAAACTGGCGATCGGCATGACACCGCCCATAGTAATCGAGAGTCCATGTTTGCGCGCAAGGCGCTCCCATCCAGCGCGGACAGTCTGTCCGTTTTTCGCGATGCGTTCCCATACTTTTATCTTTTTCATCTTCTTCAGGGTTGCAAGCGCGGCAACGGGTCCGATGCGTTCGGTCCAGTAGGTGCTCGAGATGAAAGAACCTTGCGCCGCCTCCATAACTTTCCGACGGCCGATGATAGCCGCCATCGGATAGCCATTGCTCATCGCTTTGCTGAAGACGGCGATATCCGGATTCACTTTATAGAGAAGATGCGAACCGCCGTAGGTGAGCTTCCAACCCACTGTTATTTCATCAAATACCAGTACGGCGCCGGTTTTGTCGGCGATACGACGTACCTTTTGAAGGAAATTGTCGCGTGGCTCCTCTCCGTGTATCGGCTCCATGATAATGGCCGCGAGATTCTTTCCATGCTTGCGCACGATGGCTTCAAGTTCCTCTATCTTGTTGTAGTGGAATGGGATGACCGTACCGCGCAGACTTTTGGGCACGCCCTTCGGGGAAAGTCCTGCGAGCAGATGCTCCTTGAGGCCATCCTTGCGCGCGAGATTCGTCGCAAGATACCAGTCGTGCCAGCCGTGGTAGCCACAAAAGGCGATGACGTCTTTACCGGTAGAGGCGCGCGCGATGCGTTCGGCTATGGCCATCGCTTCCCCGCCAGTGCGCGCATAGCGCACCATATCCGCCCATGGATGGATTTTCGTGAGTAGCTCTGCGAGCTCTACTTCCTCCGGTGCATTCAATGTGGACATGGAACCCGCGTCCACGGCTTTCTTCACTGCCTTGTTCACGTCCGCATCAGCATAGCCGAGAATACAGCTTCCCACGCCCATAATGGACATATCGGTATATTTCTCCCCATCCAGATCCCACACCTCGCATCCCTTCGCTTTTGAGTAATATGCCGGCCAATAATCCGGCAGGAACATCTCGGGCCGCTTTGAAAGAAGCTGCGTCCCGCCCGGGATGAGCTTTTTCGCTTTTTCGTAGAGTTTTTGTCCCGTATTCTTTTTCATATCATCATGCGCCGGGGCGGTAACCGCCACCGATTACTTTCTTGTAGAGCGTCGCGGCGGCGCGGAAGTCATCCCGGGTTTTCGCTGTTGCATGCTTCTTTGCATCTGCCGTATAGGTATATACCCGCTCAACGCGGATATAGTTGCCGCTTGCTTCGAAGAGTGCCCCGTAATCCGCTTTATACGTGAAGACGCCGGGGCGATAGCGATACGGATTCTTGCGGGGTTCTCGAGGCAAGAAATCGCAGATGATGAGGTAGCCGCCGTCTGTAATAGCACGGTCTATTTCAGCGACAGACTGAAGAAGCGTGTCACGCGAGACCCAATGAAAGGTGAACACCGCAAGAGCCAGGTCAAACGAAGCGTCCTTGACCGGAAGTTTCGCGGCTACGCCGCGCTTGAGTTCTATGCGAGGAAATTTTTTCTTGCCGGCAGCGACAGCAGACGCAGACGGCTCCACGCCGACATACTGCGCGCGCGGACGCGCGCGACGCATGGCTTCAAGCCGCCAGCCGTTTGCGGCCCCGACATCAAGCACGCGCTTCGGATGCAACCGGTGCTTCAGGATGAGCTTCTCAACGAGGTCGCTACGCATCTCTCGTGCTTCGGGCGTAAGCGCATCCGCATTGCGCGCGTACCATGCATCAGCTTCTTTTTTACTGAAAATGTCGTCTTGGTTTTTCATGCGTTCTTGAGTGCCGTGCGAAGCGCTTCTGCCACGCGCTTCTGCTGTGCAGGCGTTATCTTTGCAAACAGAGGCAACGATATCTCGGCCACGACGAACGCTTGCGTCTTTGGGCAGAGTTTCTGCGAGTATCCGAGATCCTCATAGAGAGGATGCGTGTGGACGGGGATATGATGCACCTGCACGCCGATCCCTTGCGACCGCAAGGAATCGAAGACTGCGCGGCGCTTTGAAGGGTCTTTGAGACGCAGCGTATAGAGGTGCCAGGCAGAGCGTTCAAAGGCACGTTCATCTAGCGGGAGTACGACGCCGGGAATATTCTTCAGGAGTGAGCCGTAGCGCTTCGCCGCCGCGCGGCGCTTGGCGATGAAAGAATCAAGGCGCTTCAGCTGGCTCTCGCCGAGCGCGGCGAGAATGTCCGGCATGCGGTAATTGAAGCCGAGCGCATGCATCTCCATATGCCATCCCCCATCCTCATTGCGTCGTAGGTACAGCTTTTCTTTCGTAATGCCATGACTACGGAAGAGCCGGAGTGTACGGGCATATTCTGCATCATTGGTGGTCACTGCCCCGCCCTCGGCAGTCGTAATCGATTTGACCGGATGGAAACTGAAGATCGTCATGTCGGCAAGTGACCCTGTCTTTTTTCCACGATACGAAGCACCCAGACTTTGAGCGCCATCCTCGATGAGGACGAGCTTGTATTTCTTCGCGAGCGCGCGGAACTCTCGCATGTCTGCAGGCCGACCCGTGTAATCAACCGGCACGATGACCTTCGTCTTCTTCGTTATGTTTTTGCGCACATCCGCGACGCTCATATTCCCTGTCGCTGGATCTATATCAGCAAATACGGGCTTCGCACCGAGATAGAGCGCCGCATTCGCCGTAGCGGCAAAGGTGAGCGCTGGCACGATGATTTCGTCGCCCTTTGTGATACCGGCAGAAAAATACGCCGCGTGAAGCGCCGCCGTTCCGGAATTGAACGTAACGGCGAACTTCGCGCCGACTTTTTTGGCGAGTGCTTTTTCAAAACGCTCGATAGCTGGCCCTTGCGTAAGCCAGCCAGACTTCAAGGTCTGCACGACTGCCTTCACGTCGGCTTCGTTTATGTCCTGCGTGGAGTACGGGATCATGCGCATAAGATTACTGTGTCGTGAGCGACAGCGCCATCTCCACGACCCGTTCGGTCGCACCCGTAGGCCATACCTCGCGCAGAGGACGATTCTCGAAGGGCCAGGTACCTTCCGCATATGCCGCGAGCACCCGTTTGAGTTCTTCCGGAGAATCAATGCGGGTCGTCACGCCTGCGCGGTTGCTCACTAGCTCGTCAGGTCCCTGAAGGGAAGGCCCGTAGCAGAGCACTTTTTTCCCTGCCGCTGTGGCCTGCATGAGAACGGGAGTCGCCGGACCGATGATGAGCCCGCTTTTCGAGAGCGCTTCTTCAAGCGTCGCTTCGCTTGCCATGTGCACACGACTATCGAGATAACGATCGTATTTGTTTCTCTCATCGCGTGGATGGAGACGAATGAAAAGATTGTAGCCTTCGGGAAGCGCCGTACGTATTGCTTCAAGCATCTGATACTCGTCCGTTGTGGGAGTAGCAAAACCCGGTAGTAATGCATCCGAACGAATTGGCTGGGATATGAAAAGAATGCGTTTCTGGTCTTCGTCCGTGCGAGTGATGCCGTCGGCAAAGTGATCGAAATGCGGATTGCCGGTGATGACAAGCCGCTCAGCAGGAAATCCTTCAGCAATCATCTCTTCCTTCGCAATATCGTCTATCACGCATACGATATCAGGCAGATACGCGAAATCCTTGGCACCGGGATTAGAGAATCTCTGCCAATAATTCGACCAGAAATCGAGTACGGCGATTACGGGTGCTGTGCCGTGCATCGCTTCGGTCACCTGCTTTTCAATGCTTGGTCCCCCGCTTGTGCCCACAACCACCACGTCGGGGTCATGCATATCACCTTGCGGAATATCGCGTGCAGTACACATATCGCGTGCGGCCCCTTCCACTTGCGCAACGACTTCATCACCGCGTTCTATGAATGCCTTGGCAACCGGTATGACTGAGTTCGCGCCGCCTGGATCCTGCGCTGATATGAGTACTTTCATTTTTTCTTTGCCGCTGCGATGACCTCCCGCATAGCATCGGCAAACGCATCGATATGCGCCGCAGTGTAGGGATGCTGGCATACATCCGTGCCGATAAGCTCCTGCTCATGCATGCGCTCGGTCACGGGACAGATACCTTTTCGGTACTCTTGCGTCATCCCGTCGTAATCGAATGGGAAATGCGTCGCATTGAAAGCCTGTTTCTTCTGGAAAAGCGGCAAGAGATAGAGCGGCTTCACATACCCGGCTCCGATGGGAAAACCGAGCTTCTGCAATTTCGCGACGAGCTCGGCGCGCGAGATGCCGAGTTTTTTTGCATCCATCTTCATGATGTATGAGTAATAGACATGCGTATTGCCCTTCGGGATGTGCGGCGGCGTGAGCCCAGGGATGTTTGAGAGTTTTCTGGTAAGACGATTCGCAAGAGCAACACGCTTGCGGTTCAGAAAATCAAGCTTTGACAGCTGCACCTCGGCGATAGCGGCAGTCACTTCCGTCATGCGGTAATTACTGCCGAAGATAGGTCCCGCGGCGTAGCCGGGCATGCCGGGCACGACCGATTCGCCATGATTACGTGCGAGCTGCGCGCGAAGCGCGAATGTCTTGTTATTGGTTACTAGCACCCCGCCCTCGCCTGATTGAATCTGCTTGTGCACATTGAAGCTGAAGACGCCGATGTCTCCCACTGTGCCTGTGTACTGCCCCTGCCACGTCGCTCCGGCTGACTGTGCATTGTCCTCTATGACCGAGAGCTTGTGCTTTTTGGCGAGCGCAAGGAGCGCGCCCATGTGTCCGGTCTGGCCGAAGAGGTTGACCATCATCACCGCCTTCGTGCGCTTCGTTATCTTTTTCTCCACAGACTTCGGATCAATACAGAATGTGTCGGGGTCGATATCGGCGAATATCGGCACGGCGCCGTTCATAAGGACTGCGGTTGCAGAAGCTGACATCGTGTAGGGCGGCACGATGACTTCGTCTCCGGGACCAATGGATAGCGCGACGACTGCGCCATGCAGCGCGGTCGTCGCAGAATTGAAGGAAACGACATGCCTGACCTTAAATTTTTTCGCGAACGCCGATTCAAATCGCTTCACGACCGGACCGCCGAAAAAATCCGCGCTCGCATCGCCGACGAAGCCGGATAGCGGACCCTTCTTAAGCACGGCGGTTACCGCTCGTATTTCGCGTGCGTCTATCATGTAGACGGGCGGAAAGGTTATCTTGTTATTTCTTTTTTTGCGCATGTTTTTTTATTTCTTCCAAGAGTTCCACGACGGCGCGACCGTTCTCTACGCCGCTTTCTGGCCGTTCACGATTCGTGAGGTACTGGGCGGCGCGATCAAGGGCATGTGCGGGAGCTCCGCGCCGTACCGTCGCGCGTGCGCGGTCAAGCGCGCGCTCGCCTTTGTAGGAAGATGATCGGGCGGGCGTCTCAATGAGCGCATCGCTATTATCGAGCAATGCCCGCTCGCCTTTGCTTCCTAGTATGCGGATATCAAATATGCCGTACGCCTTCTGGTCGATACTTTGCAGGACAACGCGAGTGCCTGTTTTTGTCTCCAGAACGGCGTCTACACATGAATCGCCCGATGGATGCATCGCCTTCGGATTGGTCCGTGCCCACACTGCGTGCATGTCTTCGCCGAGGAGATACTGAAGCGCATCCAATGCATGTCCACCATTATTGTATAACCCGTTGCTGTAGTAACAGGTCACCTGCTGTATGGTGCCGAGCGCGCCCGAATGAATATCGCGGCGCACGCGCGCCATAAGCGGTGAGAATCGCCGCTGATAGTTGACCACGAACACTCCTTTGTCTTTGGAAACCATGCGAGCTATGGCGCGCGCGTCACGTGCGGTTTCTGCAAGCGGTTTCTCGCAGACGATAGCGCGCACGCCAGCACGAAGGCATTCCTGGATAGGGACGAGACGGACAGACGGCGGCGTTGCAATCACGACGATATCAGGACGTTCTTTCTGCAGGCACTCGCGCACGGAACGGTATCGCCCTACTTTGGGAAAAATCTTTCCCGCGCGCAGGAGCGCTTTTGCGTTCGTATCAACGAGCGCAACTAATTCAGTCTTCGGGTTTGCCTGTGCGACGCCGGCATGGCTCGCCGGCTTTCTCCGAAGTGGTTCCGCTTCGTAGAGCACTCCCACCCTTCCGCATCCGATGATGGCGACGCGATACGGGGCTGGTGTGTTGCGGCGCATGACTACGGCGCAAAAAGGTTCTTAGCTTCTTTTTGCGAAAGGAGGAATTTCTTATTGTTGCTCATATAGAGGAATGATTTCGGGGCGGAGCGGTAGCGCAAGAGCCAGTCGGCATTGCCTCCCCTGTGCACGATGGCGAACATGCGCGGGAGCTCGCACGTGCGATGCACTTCGTACTGCGTGAGCAATACCTCGTGCAGTTTCTCGCCCGGGCGCATACCGATGACTTGCACTTTGCATTCCGGCGCAAGTAGTTTGACGACATCCATGATGGGCATGTGCTTCATTTTCGGGACGAAGATCTCGCCGCCCTGCATGAGCGCGAGCGCTTCGAGCACGATGTCCATCACCGACTCGATGCGTATCCAAAATCGCGTCATCTCCTTATGCGTCACGGTGATGGTGCCAGTCTGTTTCTGTCGGTCTATGAGCTCCACGAACGAGCCCCGGCTGCCAATAACGTTGCCGTAGCGTATGACGCTGAGCGCGGTGTTGCTGTTGTCGCCGACATATGAATTTGCCGCGATGAAGAGCTTCTCTGCGGCCATCTTGGTCGCACCATAGAGATTGATGGGCTCGACCGCCTTGTCGGAAGAAATAAGTAATACCTTAGACACCTTCTTATCAAGCGCCGCATCTATGACGTTCTTGCTTCCGATGATGTTCGTCTGTATCGCCTCAAACGGATTGTATTCGATGGAGTCCACACGCTTCAGCGCCGCCGCATGCACGACGATGTCCACTCCCTCAAAGGCACGCCGGAGACGCTCCGGATCGCGGATGTCGCCGATAAAGAAGCGCAGGCGCGGTTCATCGCGATGCAGGGCGGCGAGCTCGCTCTGCTTGAGCTCATCGCGGCTAAACACGATGATCTTGGCGATGCCGGGGACTGCCGAGAGGCGCTTGATGAAGGCACGACCAAAGGTACCGGTGCCCCCCGTGATAAGGATGGTCTTGCCCTTCAAAAAGTCAGTGGGGGCTTGCCAGGAAGCCTTTTTTATAGCCATAGTCGCGGCATTGTAGCTCGTATGCTTATAAAACTCAATAATTCTGCCTTTGGTTGCCTGAAGTCAGAAATCCTTTACGCCAATCCATAGAGGCACAGGGTCGCCGCCGAGATGCCGCTTGAAGTCCGCAATGGCGGCCTCTTTCTCCGTACTGCCGGTTTGCCATCCCATATCGTACCGCTCGAACCCTCGGCGTTTGAGCTCCTGCATGATCCGCCACTGAATGAACTGGCCGATGCCGCGCAGATTGCGATACTGCGGATCGGTCGCAGCCATGCCATAGGAAGCGCAGCGCTTATATATTGTGACGAGTGCTCCGGAAAGATAGCCGCCTGCATGCTCCTGACGGAGGAGCGCCAGGAGCGCGTGCCCAGAGCGCACGCGCCCGAGCAGCTCTCGCGTGCGCTCTGGCGACCCTATCGGCCGACCCGCTGCTAACGCATAGAGGTCGGTGAATGCTGTCCACGCCTCTTCGGTGATCGTATCGCTATCAAAGAAATCTGTCTTGTATCCCTGTTTCTCCGCAAACGTAATATCCGACCTATTTCCTTTGGAGACGCGTGAACGGAGTGTGTCCTCGTCGTGGCGCAGGTCCATGATATACGTCACCGTGCTCGTATCGGCATATCCGAACTGGAGAAAGGGATTAGTGGCGAATGCGGCATCAGTAAGCGGGTCAATGAACATCCTGCTGCGCGCGATGCCGAGCGTGAGCGCGAGTCGATCAATCTCTTTCATGCATGCGGCGTAGATTGCTGCCTGTTCACTCGGAGAGAGTGCGTCAGCAAGCGCAGGCGAAGGGTTCGGCAAACTGTGCGTATCGGACGGGCGTGTATTGACGCTGAAGGCGAATTCCCGTCCCTTCGTAGCGATGAGTGGCTCAATGATGAGAGGCGCGATGGCGACAAGTGTTGCTCCTTCTTTCATGCCGAAAGAACGGTCCTCGCTACTCTCATCTAGCGCGAGCGCCGCGCGCCGACCGTCGCTTCGGTGACGTATCCAGGCTCCGGGCGACGCGTCGCAGAATGCATCCCATTGTGCATCCCCTATATCCTGATGTTGAACGACCTCCATAGCGCTATCCCTGCGTTTTGCGTACGATCTGGATGATTCGCTCGATATCGCGGACCGAAAGGGCCTGGTGGCACGGAAGCGCGACACATTCGACGAAGCGAGGATTGAGCATATTGCGATTGACATCGAAGTGATACACACCGCTTTCAAATCCTGCACGTTCGAGAGCGCGTGCGACCAAAGCATTTTTTGCGCCGCAAAAGAGCGGCACCATCCAAGGCACGACCGTGCTATTTGTCATGAGCTTTTCTTCTTTTGTGCCCCATACCGCCTTCCGTAGCATTTCGAAATTTCGACGACGGACCTCGACTGCTCCTTTTTTGTACTCAAGGAGAGCGACGGCTTTCGCGGCAGCCGGACATTTCGTCAGTCGGTCATAGACCGCATAAGCGCGCGCCACCTCCGTGCCGCCCTTACGCAAGCCTTGCATTACCTCGCGTTCGCAGCGCTTGTCGTGATGACGATACTCGCGTGCGACGAACTGCCGCAGTTTCCTATCTTTTGCGGAGAGCGCGCCGCCGACCGGCGTTGAAAAGAATTTCGAGAGACTCCAGAGAGCCACTCTGCCGAACGTCCCGACCCGTTTGCCGTTATAGGTGCTATCGATAGTATGCGCACAGTCTTCGATGAGGTATAGCTTGTGTGTGCGGGCAAACTTCTCTATCGCTTCCATGTGTTGCGGGAATCCCCACTGGTGGTACACCATAAGCGCTCGGACTTTCTTGTTCATCACCATTGTCGGGAAACAATAGGCATGCATTGTCATGTACACCCAGGTGCCGAGCCATTCGGACACGAGCACCTGCGCGCTCTTGTCGTTGAGTACCCTTTCGTGCCGTAAGAAGCGCAGTATGACCGCAATAGCCGATTTTCCCGAAAAAATATACTGCGTTCCTTTTGGGAAAGGGCTCATGGCTTCTTCGCTGATATGCCGAGATATTCGACTTCCTGTGTCATGTCTTTGTACGTGCGCAGTACCCGCTCGATATGGATATCAACGAAGCCAGCGGCCTTGAGCATCTTCTTCGCGAGCGGCGCAGTGAGAAAGCACGTGATGCCGTTGTTTGGATATGGCACATCCTGATTCGGCGTGTTGTCGGTCGTATAGCGATCCAGCTTTTTCCCGCCGCCTTTCTTGAAATTGATGCTTGCCGCTCCCAAGTGCCAGCTGAAGAATCTTCCGCCCGGCTTGAGACAGCGGAAAATCTCCGCGAATGTCTGCTCATGACCTTTGAGCGTCGTGTGCTCTATAGAAAAGACGTCAACGATGGCGTCGAAGAAATTGGCCTTGTACGGGAGCACTCGCATATTGCCCACGCGCAGTGTCGCGCTCGTGCCATAGCTTTTGAGCATTTCTTTACAGAGTGGCAGCGCACTCTTGGCGATGTCCAGCCCATAGGCATCAAAACCCTCCCGAGCGATGACCCAGAGGTTCGCCCCGCTTCCGCACCCGACTTCAAGTATGCGCGTCTTCTTGCGCTCGACTCTCGGGCGTGAGAAGTAATGCTCAGCTAGAAACTGAATCATCGGCTCGTTCGGATACCGGCGCTGGGAGGCGGATCCCCTCACCTTGAAATGCGCCTCAAACTCAAGATTATCGATGGTAGACATTACGAGGTAGAATACAGCGGAAGATGAAAAATCTCTATTGGGTCTTCTCCAAGCTCTCTCGGGTGAAGGATATCCCGCGGTACATAGTTGAACTGCCAAGCTACCTGCGAGGTTACGCATGCGCGACGACGCGGTGGGGAGATCGCATGAAGGTTCCCTTTCCGGAGTTCCGTTCGATAGTGGAGAAGGGATATATAACCGGGCATGGAGAAGAGGGAGTATACGAATATCTTGATTCGCACCTGACGGACAACGATATCTTCTTTGATGTGGGAGCGAACGCCGGATTCTATACGCTTCTTGCCAACCACAGGGGAGCGCGCGTCTATTCTTTTGAACCGTTCCCGAGCACGTTTGAGATGCTGCACGGAAACGTGCGCACCAATTGCAATGAAAAGCGCGTGACGATACTTCCCTATGCAGTCTCCGAGCATGAAGGTACCGTGCATATGCGCAAGATGCACACGGCAGGCGTCAACCTTGTTTCTCCGGACGGGAATGTACCGGTGCAGGCAATCAGCTTGGATGGATTCGATGTCGTGCCGACAGTCATGAAGGTGGACGTCGAGGGACACGAACTAAGCGTGTTCAAAGGAGCCCAGATTATGCTACGGAAACATATGCCAGCGATAATCGCGGAAGTATCGCCCGAGTCCCGAGACTACCTCGTCTCGCTTGGCTATACGGCGACGCTCCTCGGCAAGACGAATTATCTCTTCAGCAGATAATTCCTACGGCAGACCGAAAAACTCCTTCAGTGAACGCTCGCGTTCAGCAAGGTAGCGGCGGAGGTATGTCGCATCCAGAAATTTTTCCATACTCCATACCGCGCGTGACATTCCACCAGAAAATCCTTCCTTGAAATCACTGATGCTACGCTCCTTATCGCTCATAATGCGCGTAAACGAAGACGGGGATGGGTAGAGCGGCATGAGGAATTCGCGGACGTCGCGGCGCTCAAGCTCCTCAAGCGCGCGCAGACGCAGCATATGCCCCACACGCTTTGGAGCGAATGCTGGATCGATGGCGACCGAATTATCGAATGCCGCATGCTTGTAAACGGATACGAGCAACATGCCTGCAAGATTACCGGTTTCCCTATCTCGCGCGCGCACGAAGAATGCTTCCCCGGCTCGCGCGAGATCGGCCTGACGCGCGTAACTCTCCCGAGAGCGTACCTGTTTGCCCGAATCGAGCACGTGCAAGCGGTAATACATCTCCTCCGCATCAGCATCAACTGTATGCCCTTCGAGAATATCGAAATTGAATAGTGGGGAAAATTTCCTGTCATAGCGGCGATATCGCTCGCGCGTACGCGCCACAGCGCCTTGGACCTCTACCGCATGCAGGAGTGTTTGCGTCGCGATGTAGTGATGCACCCGTGTTGCGCGTTCCACCCGTTCTTGCTCATCCGCACGCGCGATTGGTGCAAAAAAATTTATTCCGATACAGCCCGCGCCTGCGGCGCGGGCGCGGCGTTCAAGTTCAGCAAACGCAAAATCCTCCATCTCCTCCGTGACAGTGAGTGGCCATGGCAACATGCCGTAATACGCTGCTTCAACCCATAATCCACCATATCGTTCGCGACGCTGGATGATAAGCGGACAGAGTCCAATGGGGATCTCATTCTCGTATATGAAAAACGAATGATCCTTTGCTTCGAACGATTGTCCCGCCGCGAGCACGTATACATGCCAGTGCCAAGTGTGCCAAAACCACGAGTACGGTGAACGTTCGACAAGCGAATCCCAGAGTGCCTGAGCATCCGGTACTTCGCTAACCTCGCGTGCGGTAAATTGAGCCATGCTAGACAGTATGCCTCATGCGGGAGAGGAAGAAAGCGAGGAGCGCAATAGTGCCGCCATGCGTTCGGATGATTTTCCATCAAACGCGTAATTCTCAAGAAACCGTTTTTGCTGTGCGGCAAGCTCCGTTCGATACGTGGCATCACTGAACACTCGTGCAACCTCGTCCGCGAGCGCTTGCGCGCTATAGAGAATCGGCGCGGCGGGAGCATACATTTCCGCATGATAGGTGTCGGATGGGCGCCACGGGAAAAGTAGGAGCGGGATGCGGGCAAGCAACGCTTCGTAAATGACTGTTGAGTTCCCGCATATGGCTATATCACTTACGCACAATAGAGCAAACAAGTCTTCCTGATCCACGCAAACGGCATCCGCGCCGAATAATTCACGCACGAAGCGGCGCGGCTCTGACGCGCGCTGTCCGTTCCGGAACTTGAAAATGACCTGGAGTCCCGGGACCCGTTCCTGCGCCTTGCACACCGCACGAAAGAGATCCGCGACTGCATATGATTCGGTCTGCAGATCAGGTACCGCGACGAGGAGCACCGGTCGCGCGCGATCAAGCCCCGCGCCCTGCAGTATCTTTTCTCCCCGTGCGTGCGCTTCATCACGCTCCAGAATGTAGCGATCAAAACGTGGCGAACCAACAGGAATGATTCGCCCGCCCGCGACTCCCATGCGCTCATACCACCCACGCACATACGGGCCGTACGAAGCCAGATAGTCCGCCTCCAGGCGTGAGAACACTGAACGCGGGTCCACATGGGCGCCGGCATGCTGGATTTCGATGGAAGGAATGCTCAATTGGCGGGCCAATCGCGCCAGTACGAAAAAATGGGTTTGGTAACTGCTGATCGATACGCGCAAAAGTATCTTGTCCGGCCGTTCGTGGCGCAGCAATTTCTCGCATGCTTCAATCTCTGCGATGACGCGCTCGGCATACGCACAGACGAGATACTCGAACACCGGCTCCACTGACGACCACCCCAGCAGCGAAAACTGCGGGTGAACCGCAAGTGCTGCACGAGCAACGAGCCATTTTTTGCGAAACTGCTCAAGGGCAGTACGGGCTACGCGGCGTACACTCCGATCGGTTGCATCACGCGGATGCGCCAACCGTACGCGATGCTTCCATATTTCTCGCCACGGGATGTTTCGTAACTCCCCGCGCTCCATAAGCACAAGCTCTACATCCTTCATCCGTTCCATAAACGGCGCAATATGATGCCAATACTCGGATGCATAGATTCGTATTCTTCGGCGCGGCACCAATCCGATTACTGCGTTGTAGAGCATGACGGCCGCGGTGTGCCAGCGCGGACCGGGATGCATATGCCGTTCGGGCGGCAACGGTGCCTCGCCACGCGTATCAAAAGGCAGACCGCGCTTCATGGCCATCTCGCGTGCCGCATCCACCACCACGCGCATCTCAAAGTGCGTCAACGGGCCGGTTGCGGCCGATATCCGTGCCGCAGGATAGGGGACGATGAGATGTGCGTGCGGATTGGCGTTCAGAATCTGCTCAAATATCGCCCGATAGTAGAGTAGTCGTCCCAGATATATCGCGCATCCGGATTCAAGTGCTTCCCCAAGTGGAATATGCTTGTGCTCGAAAAACTGCATTTCCGGAATGCGATACCATTCCCGCGCGGCAATTTGAGCCTCTTCGAGAAGCGGTCCGTCATCTTGATTTTGCGAACGATATTCAGCATAGGAATGGGCCGAGATGCCGCGATCCGCAAGCATACGCTCGGCCCAGAGATTGAGAGCGAGCACTTCCCCGCCTGCCTTCGCGTGTGCAACGGCCGCCTCGATCTGTTCAAGGTCATACACGACGAACATGCCAGGCGTTTGCATGCTTTTCATATCAGTTGTGGAGTAAACGAGCGGCCGTTTGCGCAACTTCGCGGAGATCTACTGCCTCCAAACATTTCGCGAAGCTGGAATAGTCATGGCGACCCTTACAGATATCCGGACGAGTGAAAAGCGCGCTCGGTACGCCCGCACCGTACATCTCCGGAGACCACCATTGCATGCCGACACAGCTTGCAAGCACGACGAGCGGCTTTCGCAGGTGCGCGGCGATGTGCGCGGCACCGGTATCAAGCGACACCATAAGCGCCGAGTGATTGATGAGCTCCGCAAGTTCCTGAAGCGATGTAGACGCCAAAACGACATTCGATGGAAATTCCTTCCCGAGGCTTTCACGCTCTGCATCGGAGCCAGTAAGTACCACCGCTACATCGCGCGGCAACGCCTCCGAGAGCGAGTGAATGAGCGTGCGGCGATTCTCGGGTGAAAGCCCGCGTGCATCCGCGCCGGAGAAAAGATGCAGTACGACGTATTTCCCGTCGGAGAGCCCAAGTCGCTCCAGGAGATGCGGCTGCGGAACGTATGCGAATGTCGGGCGCTCAATAGCGGCGGGAATATCGAGTGCGCGAAGCGCATCAGTCTCAAGGAGGCGTGGCGCGCGAGCGCGCCCGACAAGCGGAATGAGTTTCGTGTACAGAAAACGATTTAGTCTTGATGAGTCGGTGTAACCGACAAGCGTACGTGCGATAAGCCGTGCGGCTATCTTTGGTGCAAGTGGAAACACACCACCGGTATACGGAGTTATGACCACATCTTGCTGACCGCGACCGAAAAGCGAAGAGAGTGAACCTGGCCTTTTATTCGCTTCAACAATCTCAAGCCACGGGTAGGCGGCAAACAAATCTCGTATCATTGCGATCCGGCTTGAGACAGCAAGCGCGAAACGCGCATCGGGAAATGCAACCCGAATATTTTCAAGCAGGTACTTCCCCATCAGAGAATCTCCGATGGAAGATGCGCGGAAGGTGAGTATGCTAGAGATGGTTCTGCTCATCGAGTGTTTTTCTTTCTATGAACGCCCGTACCGATTTCGCACGCCCTTCCCAGCTCAAGTCTTTTGCCGCCTCGCGCGCGCGACCTACTCGCACTTCTGCTTCTTGCGGCGACGCAAAGACTTCATGCACGGCGTCTGCGATAGCTTTTGCATTGTCTGGTTCGGCAAAATAGCCCATGCCTTCAAGGAGCACGTCGCGGATGCCAGGCACGTCCGAGGCGACGATCGGACGCCCCGAAGCCATGTACTCCATGAGTTTTGATGGGGATGACTCAATGGCGCCTGCCGCTTCCTTAGCGGTGTTGGGGATACTCAAGATGTCGGCCGCGCGCAGCCACAAGGGAATATCCCCATGAGGCTTACGTCCCGCGATGACGATATTCTTCGGAGATCCGGCATCCTGCCACTTCTGCTTGAAACTCGCGATGTCTTCATCGGTACCACCGACAAAATAGATGATTTCTCCCTCCTTGAGATACTGGTGCGTATCAAACAACACGTCCACGCCTTTGACCGGAAACAGGTGCCCGACATACAGAATGATCTTTCCTTCAAGCGGCAGTCCAAGCTTCGTACGCGCCGCCGCCTGCGGCATATCGATGCCGAACCGTTCAAAGTTGACGCCGCACGGCGCGTACAGGATCTTCTCTTCCGAGACGCCGTAGTCGCGCATGATTTCCGTTCGGAGCGGCTTGGTGGCGGCGATGATGCCGCGCATGAGATTGAAGCCGCGGCGGTTGATGAAATCAAGGCCGCTGCGGTAGTACATGTGTATTTCAGAGAATGTATTTGTGCTCAGCCAGTGAGCGGTAAAGGCATCACGCAGGTCAAAGAAATAAAATATCGTATTCTTCCGATCCTTCAGGAAGAGCATCTTGAAGAAGACAGAGACGACAAAGCTCCCAAGCATGAGTAAGAATCCGAACTTCCCCGCCGTAAACGGCATGATGTCGATTACCGGCAGTTTTCGTATCGTGAAGTTGCGTTCGATGAGATGGTAGTCAAAGGGGTCGGTGTGCACGAGCTCCGGGATGTTCTGCCGGCGCGGGGCCCAGAGCTCCACCTCCATTCCCTCGCGCGCAAACGATTCGAGCACGCGCATCATATAGGGCGCCATCGTCTTTTCTGACGGAAAGCGCCAATGGGAGACACAGACGAGCTTCATAGGTGGGATAACCTCCGCAGACGCGTCAAGGTATCAGAGCCCAAGCCGCATTTTGATGAGGTATTTCAGCATGCGCCAACCGTCGCGAAAAGGGTTCAGCTTGGATTCGCCGAGCCGCGGGTGATACGGGATATGGTACTCGGCGAAACGAATTCGGGGATTAGTGGCAGCGCGCACCTTTATTTCCTGTGTGAGCGACATGCCCTTGCTTTCCTCCGTCTGTTCGAGCTTCATGTGATCAAGCGCGCTCTTACGGAAGATCCACATACCCGATTGCGCATCGTAGAGTCGTAGGTTGAACAGCACGTTGGTCGCTATCGTGAGCCCCCAGTTCCCCACTTTTCGGATGAGCGGCATCGAACCCGCATCATCAAGCGGAAATCGTGCTGCAGAAACAAAATCCAGATTATTTTCAACGAGAAACTCCGCTATCTCTACGACCTTGTAGGGCGGATACTGGTTGTCGCCATCCAAGGTCGCGATGATGTCGCCCTGCGCATTGCGGAAGCCGCAGGCAAGCGCGGGCCCGTAGCCCTGCTTTGCTTCCGGGACCACGCGCGCACCGGCCTCTCGCGCAATCTCTGCCGTCCGATCGGTCGAATTATTGTCAACAACGAGGATTTCCAGAACGCCTTTGGGTACTGCGCCAATGACTTCTGCGATGGATTTCTCCTCGTTGTGACACGGAATGACTACCGAGATCGATGCCATAAAGTCTTACAATACAGGAATCCATATAAAGCGAAAGGGATAATGAATGCTTCGACCGGCAAACGATATCTCGCATTTACCGTGAGTCCGACGATGATGGTCGTAAGTGCCATATAGAAGATGGTCGCGAGTAGTGTGGCGGCGTAAGGTGTGAGACCTTCCTTCCGCACGTAATGAACTGCGCCGATACAGAAGAGAATCGTCGCAATGACCCATACAATGCGCATAAGAAGTACCAGAACAAACGGCGATTGCAGATAATGCCCGATGAACCAAAGAAATTTGAGTGGGTCGCTGAGCAGCAGGAAGAGCGCTGATGTCCCAAGAGACATGTCCGGTCGAACTTCAAGAAGTCGCAACACGTTCAACATACCGTCATGAGTGAAGAATGCTATCTCTATAGTGCCAGCTGTCAGTAGAAGCGCTATCGGATGCTGTGCGAGAAGGGTAAGTGCACGGGTCGTATAACCCTGCGCCTGATCAAGATTCGTCGCATTCGGTCCTGAGATACCCTGGGCTTCTATTTTCTTGAATTCAGTATCGAAGCTTGTACCGTGTTCTATAGACAGCACCGATGGCAGGAGATTTGCATAGAGATTGACTCCCGTCTGCGGTGTGAGCGCAAAAACGCCGAACGCAACTTTATTTCGATACATCCACGGTGCTATCACGATGAAGAAGATGAGGAGATAGGCGGCGACATGTGTGATGATATTTTTCGTCAGATGTTTCCGTGCTTCCCAAAGAATGATGGCGGCAATAATGATGGGGAGAAATTCAGTTGTTGGGCGCGTAAGAGTTGAAAATCCGATAAGAGCCGCGGAGATGATTAGAGAGAGGAGTTGCTTTCGTTCGAAATAATCGAAGAGGTAGTAGAGCGAGAGGAAGAGGAAGAACATCGAAAGCATTTCGCTATAGAAAAGTATTGAGAGAAGTACGGAAACCGGCTCAAGCGCAAGGAAGATGCCGGTTCCAAGAACGACTGTCTTCGAAGGAGAGAGACGGCGTGCAAGTCGCATGGCGATAAGAGGAAGCGAACACCCGATAAGTAGAGTGAGTATGAATGGCAGCCAATAATTTCCTCCTGCAAGCCCGGCAGTCCACGCGAGGAAGTAGGGTTGTAGCGGCGCACGGAACGAGCTCGGCGTAAACGGCGGGCCACCCGCTCCCGAGAATCCATGTCCGTGCAGGAGATTCTGGCTGATGACGAAATAACCATCCGCGGCAGAACTCGTTTCTGTGAGGTTCCAATCATGGGCCTGCATCGCGAGGCCGAAATAGAACAGTCGGGCGATAAGGGCGAGAGAGAAAATAGCGACCTCGATCTTGTGCGCGCGAATGAAGTGCATGAATCACATTCTACTTCATGCTAGGATGAACGCAATCAAAGCGTCCTATGGACCCCATCCTGCAGTTATGCAAGAAGTTCCTGGAAATGCGCATCGTCCGCACGCTCACGGTGGGAGTCATTGCGGTTACCGTGCAGACTATAGTGTTCGAACTCCTTGCGGTGTACCTGCGGATTCTTCCTCCCAGCTCCGCCGTGATCATCGGCGCGGAAGTCGCTATTTTGACGAACTTCTACCTGAACAACCGTTTTTCTTTCGGCGACCGAAAACATGATCTCCCGCTCTTTTCACGCCTCGTGCGCTTTCATCTCGTCGTAAGCGGCTCTGTATTCTTGCAGTGGCTCTTCGTCTTCCTTGTCGAACGACAGACGTCCGATTGGCTTTTCATCCACGCTGCCTATGCAGCCGGCATTATTCTTGGCTTCTTCTGGAACTACACTTTCTACCTTCTTTTTGTCTGGCGGCATGTCCCGCCGCAAGCGGAAGATCAATCCTTGAGCCGATACAATTCAAACCGGCCGTCGCTATAGACACGCACGGCGCCCAGTTTTTCCGGATGATACTGCGGGTCGAGAACGATATCCTTCAAGATGTAAGAGACGTGGTACTTCTGTAGATACGCTTGTATGTTCGGCTTGATATCGGTTTGGAATTGCCGTTCCAAGTCATTAAAGAATTTTTCGCCCATGAGTTCGGCCGATGTGGGCGGTATACCGCAGTCCTTATTTTTATCCCAGAAATACACTATCCGGCAGATCTTGATGCCGCGTTCGATTGTCTTTGCATGATGATAGACGTCCTGCCGCCCGAGATAGGTGCCTATATCATCTTTTAGATCTTGCACGGTCGGATTATTGAAATAACTCGCGACTAAATACCGCTCCCGTATCTCTGCATTTGAAACCAAATGGAAAATGGTCGGTCCGGCGTAGAGGACGAAATGCCGGGTGAAGATGGGGAGCTCTTCCGTTGAGAAATCGTTTGGACTGCCCCAGACCACGACCGGCTGCGACTCGTGTGCATTGAGCCATGCGTAGGGTGCCGCATAGAGCTGTTGTGTCTTCCAAAATGCCGGGGCGATGTCAAAGAGAAAGCCCTTTAGATGCGTATACATAAAATTGCTTGCTCCAAACATGAGCACTGCAAAACCGGCAATACAGAGAAGCCGCATGCCTTTCGTGATTTCGGCACGATGCCGCCATACCGGCAAAGCTGCGCCAATGCCTGCCCACACGAGCCAGGTGCCTATGAATGGCCGCATGTGCACGGATGTTTCCAAAAGCTGGCCGGTTATGAGATTGCTTCCCTGCATGATCCAAAGTCCAAGGCCTCCAAGAACGATAAAAAACCCGATAGATCGGAAATATACATCCCGCCGCAATGCCTCAATGCGCCAGTAGAGAATGCCGAGTAGCGCAAGAGCGGCGCCAATCCATCCACCCGAGTAGATGACCTCGGCTTCAGGCAGATGTGTCGCTACAAGGCCAAATCGCGCGATACTTTCCCAGAAAGCGGGATTGGTATGCGAAATCCAGAGCGTATAGAGAAGAGTCGGCAGACCAATGCCGCCGCCGATGGACGAGGCAATCAAGGTGGCGCGCAGAAGAGGCCACTGCCGCCGTAGCAGAGCATAGAGCGCAAGGAGACCGAGCGTAATGACGACCGTCTGCCAGAGATAGCTAAAGACCCAGAACGTGGCGCCTGCCGCCAAGCCGAGGAAGAACGTGTTGGCCTTATTCGGATTTTTGAGGAACCGCGCAAGAACGATGTAGAAAAGGAGGAAGAAAGGATAGACCGTCTGGCGACTACTCATGCGGAAGATGAGCCCGCACGTTTGTATGAAGGCAAATAATGCACCCGCCGCGCTGAGCCACTTCGGCGCGCGAAGCTCGCGGAGAAGCCAATAGAACAGTACGACGAAGATGATGCCCCACAGGATGTAATCGAGCGTTGCTGACGTCATAAGCGGTATGTGGAACAAAAGCGGCAGAGAAGAAAGCCACGTTCCGCCGAAAATCACCAGCGGCATATCGCCCGCATGCTCAAGGAGATACGGATTGCCGAAACCCCAATGACCCTCGGCTACGGCATGTGCTTGCGCATAGTAGAGGAACTCGTCGCCGTATGCCTGCGGTATGCCCCGCCAATCCTCCCCGATGAACATCCACGCCTCCAGAGCCGGCGCAAGCGCGACGAGGAGCGCGAATACGAGCGCGACGAGGAGCGCGCGATGCTTCTGTACAAAATCTTTCACGTTCTCGAAGCGCATGATTAGGACGTAAAGAGAGGAGCCAGTGATTCCTTATTAGCGATGAGCCATGCGTGGACATCGCCCATGATGGTTTCAATATTTCGCTTCGGTTTCCAGCCGGAAAGCTTCTCGAACTTCGAGAAGTCCGAAATATATAACTTCACGTCCCCAAAACTATTTTCCGGAACCGAACCAATGGCAATCTGTTGCCCGCTTATCCGCTCGCACACGCGCGTCAGCTCCCGGAGCGAAGCGCTGTTTGCGACTCCTCCACCCAGATTGAACGTACTCCCTGCAAGCGTGTCGAAGTGGTCGAGCTGATACGACAGCGCATCGAAGAGGTCATCGGGATGGAGGAAATCCCGCACTTGCTTCCCTTCCCCGCCCCAACCGAAATACGCGAGCTTCTGGTTCGGGAACACATGCCGCGCCATCCAGAGGACGGCAAGGCCTTGGTCCACCTTCCCGAATTGCCAGGGTCCCCCGATGATGCCGCACCGATTGATGATGGCGCGCGTGCCATAGAGAAGTCCGTACTCTTTGATGAGGATTTCCGAGGCAAGCTTTGTGCCTCCATAGAGCGTCCTTTCTCCATCTATACCCATGGGGAACGACTCAGCAATGCCCCGCTCCGTAATGCCGGACATTGTCTGATCGGGTGCAACGGCAAATCGCGTGTCCGTCTCGATAGTTCTGATTTCGTTCAGTTCGCGTACCGGATATATCCGGCTCGTTGACAGGAACAGCACTGATGCAGTTGTACGCCGCGCAAGCTCGAGTACATTGACGGTTCCCCAGAGATTCGTCTCAAGCACATACATGGGCGAGCCGCCTTTCCCTGCCATCACCGACGGCTCGGCGGCACAATCAATGATGAGGTCAACCGTATCAAACGGTGTGAATGTCTCTATGTTTCGTACGTCGCCTTTGATGCACTCGATCCCGGCCGCGGTAAGCCGCGGTACATTCAGTTCGGATCCCTTGCGGATGAAATTATCAACGGCCGTAACCCGGCTATCCGGAAATTTTTCCTTGAGCCTAAGCGCGAGCGAGGATCCGACGAATCCGCATCCGCCCGTGATGAGTATGTGGTGGAAGGTCATAGAAGACTATTCTCGCACATGCGCGCACAGATCTCGGAGGGTCGCGTCTATGTCGTAGGTAATGTCCCATTCCGGATAATGGGATTTGAATTTCCCGAGGTCGGTGATGTACCAGATATGGTCTCCGACGCGCGGCGTGTCGTCGTAGACGACATTCGCCTTCTTGCCGGTAAGCTTCTCTATCTTCTCAATCGCTTCTAGCATGGAGACGTTTGCCTGACGCCCGCCGCCTGCGTTGTAGACCTCGCCAGGATGAGGATTCTGATGGAAATGCCAGAACATGTTGACGAGGTCGCGTGCGTGAATATTGTCGCGTACCTGTTTCCCTTTGTAACCGAATATCGTATACGGAGCACCCGTTGCGATGCACTTCACTAGATAGGAGAGGAATCCATGCAATTGCGCCCCGCTATGATTCGGGCCCGTGAGACATCCGCCGCGGAATACGCCGGTCTTGAGGCCAAAGTATTTCCCGTATTCCTGTACCATCACGTCGGCGGCGACTTTTGAAGCGCCGAAAACGCTGTGGAGCGTCTGGTCAATGCTCATAGACTCGTTGATACCTGCATGAAATGCATGCGCCGGATCAATCTCCCACCGCGTATCGGTCTCTATGAGCGGCAAGTAGTTCGGCTGATCACCGTACACTTTATTCGTTGAGGTAAAGATGAAGGTCGCCTGTGGTACGAATTGCCGCACGCTTTCAAGGAGCACGAGCGTCCCAATCGCATTCACGGAAAAATCAGTATGCGGCTCTTTCGCGGCCCAATCGTGACTTGGCTGGGCTGCTGTGTGGATGACGATGTCGGGAATATATTCCTTGATGAGTTCCTCCATCTGCGCGCGATTGCGGATGTCGGCGACATAATGCCGGTACTGCGCTCCTAAGTCCTTGGCGAGCTGTTCTTGGTTCCACGTCGTGCTTGCGCCTTCGCCAAAGAAATATTTGCGCATGTCATTGTCCACGCCGACTATCTGGTATCCTTTTCCAGCAAAAAACCGAGCTGATTCAGAGCCGATTAACCCCGCGGAGCCGGTAATGAGAGCGACTTTTGCCATACAATATCGCGATTATGCTAACACAGAACTATGATAGAGTCCTGTCATGCAAACGACGCTTAGCGTGGTGATTCCGGCCCACAATGAAGAAGGTTCTGTTAGAGAAACGGTGAAGTCCATATCTGGCGCGCTCACGCGGGAACACATTCCGTTTGAAATTGTCGTGGTGAATGACCACTCCACCGATGCGACAACAACCGTACTCGCCGAGCTCGTCCAAGAGATACCGCAACTACGAGCCGTAGACAATAAACAGTTGCCGGGTTATGGAAGAACAGTCGTGAGCGGTATCAACGCCGCGCACGGCGACTATGTTGCCATTATGATGGCCGACCTCTCGGATGATCCAGAAGATCTCGTCCGTTTCTACCGAAAGGCACAGGAGACCGGAGCGGACTGCGTATTTGGTAGCCGATTCATAAAAGGCGGGGCGACCTATGACTACCCTCAATTCAAATTATTGCTCAACCGTTTTGCCAATACGCTCGTGCGCGTACTGTTCGGCTTCCGCTATAACGACTGCACCAATGCATTCAAGCTTTTCAAGCGAGACACCCTTGAGGGATTGCGTCCTTTCCTTTCTCCGCACTTCAATCTTACGCTTGAATTGCCGCTTAAAGCTATCGTGCGCGGATATTCGTATGTCGTGCTTCCCAATTCATGGCACAACCGTAAAAGTGGTGTCTCAAAACTCAAGATAAAGGAGATGGGGAGCCGATATCTGTTCGTACTGCTGTATTGTCTCATTGAACGCCACTTCAGCCGTGGAGATTTTAAGAAAAGCGATCCAGTACTATCATGAGGCTCTTCAGGTTTATTGGGTATTTTTTGCAACTGCAGAGACTAATCGGTCTTCGAGCGGCAAGTGCTTTTGCACTCGTGCATGCACGGAATAAGCGCAATCCCCCTCATGACGGGGAGCTAGCGCATGTTCCCGTAGGACCGTATGTGTTTTATTTTCCATCACTTCCCTACTTTGAGGGACTCTTTACTGAAATATTTTTTAAGGGAACGTATCGGCTTGCCGCCACGCGCAATCCCATTCGCGTCATCGATTGCGGGGCAAATATCGGCGTATCGCTCCTCTACTTCAAGATACGTGCACCGCAGGCGCGCGTGCTGTGCTTCGAACCCAAC
This sequence comes from Candidatus Kaiserbacteria bacterium, assembly GCA_023264445.1. GTDB lineage: Bacteria > Patescibacteriota > Minisyncoccia > Phycocordibacterales > Phycocordibacteraceae > C7867-001. Next base: position 58,123 of record JAHFMN010000003.1, read on the forward strand.
CCCGCCGCGCGAGCAGTGCTTGAGAAAAATATCGAAGCAAATGGATGGAAAAAGGATGTGCAGGTATTTCCGTACGCGCTCGGAAAGGAAAAAGGTATGATGCGATTCTTTGTCGAGAAAAACGCACCGACCAGCAGCGGAGGGAGCGCTACAAACTATCTGAAGGAAGAAGGCCGCGAGCTTGATGTGTACGACGTGGAGATGACGACGCTCTCGCAGTACATCGACAGCGATATTGCTCTGCTTAAGATAGACATTGAGGGTGCAGAATTCGACGTTCTGGAGGAATTAGCCACACAAGACAGCATGCGCCATATTGCCGCGATACAGCTCGAGTATCATTACATTCCCGGATTCTTCACGAGACCGCTCTCTGACCTGCTCGCTCTACTTGAGTCACATGGGTTCCATACGTCCGTGCAATCAAATGCACCAACCAATCACATAGCTGATCCTGCGGCCATACAAACTTCCATGGTCTTTGCACAGCGCTAGCAACAAAAAAACGCCCCTCATACGAGGGGCGAAGAACTGCGAAGGATGTGGGACGGTGGAGACTGCCCCATCGAGTGCTCATAGAGCGCTGCGGGGCGGCTCTGATTGAACGGGATGCCGAGTCCTTTGCGGACGTCTGCTTCCAATTCGTTACGGCGTACTACGAGCGTTGCGGCGTCCAGATAATCAGTCCACACGTGTGAGGCGTATCCATCATCCGGATCGCCCTTGTAGTAGTCCGCTTCCCTGCTGTAGTCGACTTCCTCCTGGTAGAGGCGGTCTCCGTTTTTGCAGGAGTAGACCCACACCGGTTTCCCGTTTGCCTCCCCGAAAGGAAGCGCCTGGTCATAGTAGGGCGAACCAGGATACGGCGTGATGATTGATGCGTCGAAGTCGAACGGCTTGACCTCCATGAGCCACTTGCGTGTCTCCTGAATCGTCTCCTCGGACTCGCCCGGGTGACCGAGCGACATGAGCGCCTTCACCTTGAGTCCGTGACGACGCGCAATCTCCACACAGCGGGTGTTGTCGTCGCGCGTCGCGATCTTCTGGATGTTCTCCAGAATACGCGGCGAACCCGACTCGAACCCGATCAGGAGCTGCCGAAAGCCGGCTTCGAACATCGCCTGCGCCTGTTCATCGGTGAACCGCTCCGATTTGACGAACCCGCGTAACTTCCACTCCGTCTTCAGGTCGCGTTGCGCCTGTGCGATCTTCTGCATCAGGGTGACCATCTTCGGATTGACGTTGAGCTCGTCATCGTAGAACATGAAGCCCTTGTAACCGCGTAGCTGATACAAGAACGACATTTCTTCGACGATGCTCTCATCGCTTCTCGTACGGATGTTGCGCAGCATGGGCGAAGCCCGTCCTGCACAGAACCCGCACTTGTACGGACACCCGAGCTGGGCGATGAGCGAAAGCGCGGGAACGCCGTCGATGGTGTAGCGGTAGCTTGCAAGGTCGATAAGATGCCGCGCCGGAAATGGCGTTGCATCGAGCCGCGCATCGGTGAGGAAATGCGGAGATTTGCGATCATCCGCATCGATGAGCTTCGGTGCATCGTCTTCTGCGGCGAGAAAGATAGTCTCTTCCCCGTCGCCGGCAACGATAACGTCGAAGTGCTCCTCAAGCTGGCGATAGGCTTCGTGGGCCCTACCAACCCTCTGATGCTGGTTCTCGTACTTGCGCGCGGCGACGACGAGCGTCGCATGCGTGCCACCGATGATGATCCGAGCATCGGACTTCACCGAACGAATTGCGGCAGCGATCTGCACTGCTGCAGGAAACTGCGGCGTCGTTGCGGTGATACCGAAGTGTCGTGCTACTGAACCGCGAACATGATCTTCGACCGCATCGGTGAAGTTCTTGATGCCGGAGAGGTCGAGTACTTCGACCGGCCAATCCGCCTCCTCGAGCATTGCCGCTACTTTCAGCGGTCCAAGGAAGGGAAACACCCGCTCGTCCAAAAGGAATGGAGAGGGCGGGATGATAAGGCAGACAGTGTGTGCCATCTCGATATCCTTTCGTAATAGGTTGTTGAAGGAGCTCCGTAGCGGAGCATACCATTTTCTCTTTTGTCAAGAAAGATTGACAATTGAGGTTTACGGCATCTTATTTTGCACGAGACGTTGTGCACGTAATTCTTCCACGATGAGGGGCATAAGCGCTTCAATGCGGAAATACTTGACGTAGGCATCGCGGGCATTTCTCTGCATCTGTTTGTAGCGCTCCGGCGAAATCTTCGCATGGAACTCGGCGATGATTTCCGGCAAGCGTTCGACATCGCGGAAGTCTACGGTAAGCGCAAAGGAAGAATAATCCACCTTATCGCTAAACGGAAAATTGCGTTCGGTATCCACAATGACGGGAATGCGCCCGAGCGATAGTATCTCGAAGAGCCGGGTTGAATCATTCGCATCTCCGCGCACATCGAGCGCATAATCGCTCTCAAGGATGGTGTTGACCATTTCCTCGCGAAGCTTCTGCATATCGCCCATCGCCGTTTTCGGGCTGGCAGAAAATGACATGCGCGCATGAAGATTGAGCGTTACAAGCGGCGAGCGCTGCAATATCCCTATCGCCTTCTGGCGCCACAGCACCCCTTTGATGCAGGCGCGGTACCGCTTGTCGAAGATGCTCTTGAAGCGCACTGGCAATTCTTTCATCACCGTGCGGACATACTGCATCGGAGAAAGCTTCGCCCAGCCGGCAAATCCTATGATGGGTTTCCCTTCTCTCTTTGCGCGAATCTCGAGCGTCCCGCCACGGTATCGCTCCAAGAAATCATCCGCAATGGGCGGTATTTGGGTTCTCCCGCGCTCGGGCAAGAAATGATATCCGCCATATCGCAGGATATGGGCGTTTTCTATATTGATTGGATAGTCCACATCTCCCACGCCATCGACGAGGAGCGGCAATCCTGCTTCCTTCGCTGTCCGCACGCATTCGTCGAAGAGCGCCGTATCATGCCGGAGGAACCATATGTGCGGATACGGCGGCAGTACCATGTCGGCCGCATGTACATCATCAGTGATGGTGTAGTACTTCGTATCGAATGAGTGGGCATCGAACATCTGCTTGGGAAAAATCGCTTCGTCTTCGTAAGGATTGCCCCACCAGGGATTGAGGAGCGGGGTGTGAATACGCCCGCGATGCCACGCGGGATTGACGTACAGCCGGAGCGGCTGAAATTTAACGGAGTTTTGAGAGACGTTCATAGTCGGCTTTTGCCATCATCTCCGCTAGTCCGTCGAAGGTAACTTCTGGGCTCCATCCGAGCTCAGTACGCGCCTTGGTACTGTCGCCCATTAGATGATGCACTTCATTGGGACGATAATACTCTTTATTTATAGTGAGAATGACCTTGCCTTTGTCATCTCTTGCAACCTCATCGAGACCGGAACCGCTCCATGAAAGATTTATGCCAAGTGCGCGGGCGGCCGCCTCAACGAATTCACGCACGGTATGGCTAATCCCGGTCGAAATAACATAATCAGCTGGTGTCTTCCGTCCGAGCATCAGATGCATGGCCTTTATATAATCCCCGGCAAAGCCCCAATCGCGTTTGGCCTCTAGATTCCCGAGCGAGAAGCTGTCTTGCATGCCAAGCTTTATTTTTGAAAGTGAGATGGTGATTTTACGCGTGACGAAATGCTCACCACGATGCGGTGATTCATGATTGAACAGGATGCCGGAACAAATGAAAAGTCCGTGTTTCTCCCTGTATCCTTTGACGAAATGTTCATGTGCTAATAGTTTTGCTTCCCCGTAAGGACTCACCGGTTGAAAGGAAGAAAGTTCATTTTGCGGGGGCTTTGTCTTACCGAACATCTCACTCGTTGATGCTTGGTAGATCCGTACGTCCGGACGTACTCTCACCGCCTCATGTACCAAACGACCGAGTCCGTGATAATTGATTTCCATTGTTTCATCCGGACATTTGAAAGAAATCCCTACGTCGGACTGCGCCGCAAGGTTGTATATCTCGTCGGGTTTGCTTTCCTCGAGCGCAAAACGCAATGTGCCGCTGTCGCGCAAATTCCCATAGTTGATATGCATCCCTGTATGTTTGGTAAGCTCGCCAAGCCGCAGCATTGGATCGAGGCTTGTCCTGCGCACGAGTCCCCACACCTCATAGCCAAGACCGAGGAGATAGTCCGCTAGATAGGAGCCGTCCTGGCCAGTGATACCCGTGATGAGAGCTCTTTTTTTCATCGACTGTTTCAGAGTACTTTCTTTTCCAAAAAGAGCAAATATTCGTGCGCGGTTTTTTCCCAAGAGAATTTTTTCGCCTGTGCATGCCCTTTTTCGATCATCTCTGCGCGCAATCTGCGATCGGAAAAGATCTTTTCCATAGCGCGGCTGATATCTTCGACATTATATGGGTCGACGAGTAACCCGGCATCGCCTGCCGCTTCGGGCAAAGACGATAGAGAAGAAGTGATGACTGGCGTACCGAGGTGCATCGCCTCCACTACCGGCATGCCGAATCCTTCGTTTAGCGAAGGGAAAACGAATGCTACTGCATGCATATAGTACGAACAGAGCGATTCTGTCGGCACATAGCCGACAAAAAATACATCGTTTCGTAATCCGTTTCTTGTAAGTTCTTCGGTCATTGAACGGTAGTATCCATCGCCCGTCTTACCGGCTATCACGAGCTTGCAATCGGCGTTCGTCCGCTTCTTGAATTGTATGAACGCAGACACTATACCGTGTACGTTCTTGCGCGGTTTGACCCTTCCCGTAAAAAAGAAGTATGGCTTCATGTGTTCATCGACCGGCGGTGCGGTTTCCCTATAGGGAGTCAAATCTTGAAAGCCGACATATATGATGGTAATGCTTCCTGAAGGGACCCTATAATACTTCATAATGTCCTGCATGGTAGCCTGCGAGATAGTAATGATTGAAGTGGCGCGACGGAAACATATCGGCATAAGGAGGTGATCGCGGACGAATGCCACTAGCTTATCTCCGAGTGAACCGGGGGTTATTTTTTGGCTCACCAATTCTGGGCAAATAGGCACCGCTTTGATACGACTCGGCAGTATAAGCGGTAAAAGCGGCGTAATGAACAAAAGCACGTCGATATCTTCCTTCGTCCATAAGAACCAGAATAATTTCCCCACTAGGCCTCGCGGCACAATAACGTTGCGTATCGGCACGTTCACCAGACCGCTTTGGATGGGGCGCGAAGAGTAGATGGTAAATTCGTGCTGTTTCCCCGCCGCCGGTAAGTGCTTCAAAAGTTCCCAAACCATATACCCCATGCCGGAGGCACCGGACTCTTCATAGGGTTCCGCGACAAATCCGATCTTCATATTCCTTGTATGGTGCCTAGTATCGCAGGAATGAGATTCTGGAGCGAGTGATGCTTCCGAACGTACTCGGGACCTTCTGCCTCAAGCGGTTTGAGCGCTAGGTCATTCGTCCTGATGTGCAATCCGCAGGCAAGCGCTTCGAGCACGACCTTGTCCAAGCTTCCCGTCTCACTCGTATGTATCAGATACGCGGCTCTGCGGTATTCATCACGCAATTGCGTTTGGGTAAGGCCACCCAGAAATTGAACATCAGCATGCAGGTCATAGGCCATGGCTTCCAAGTACGCACGCTCGGGACCTTCGCCTGCAATGCGCAACGCTCTTCCTTCCTGTACTGCCCGCTCTATAGCGAGGTCGTGACGCTTGCTCGGCATGAGTCGCCCAACAGAAAGAATCCAATTGCCGCGCGCAACGCTCTCATCAGGAGAAAAGAAATTAGTATCTATGCCGTGTCCCATCACGCGCACTTTTGAACTTGCAAGACGGAAACTTTCTTTTGATGCAGTGAAAACGACGTTTGAAAGAAAAGTCGCGATGCGAAGCTGTAGGTTGACGCTCTTGTGCGTATACCATAAGGCGATGCGCTTATGCAGGAGACGCCAGAGAGGACCGGCGACAACGATATATTCCGGATTCATATGCACGAATACGGCATCATATTCGTGTCGGAGTTTCCACGCCAAGTATTTGAATCGCATAGCGTAGGTGAGTGCGGAGGATCTTCCCTTCTCCTTTCCGAGCGAGTGCACCCGTACGTTTGCCGGCAGTGTATGAGTACCTTCATACAAACATATGACCTCCACGCGCTTCGTGTGTCTTGCGAACTCTTCTACCCAACGCACGAAGAATCCAAGATCAGAATCCCCGGCATCAACTACTTGTGTGCAGATGAGTAATTTCATACGTGAGATTCAAGCCAGTCTACAAGATTCCCGACGACGGCGTGCGGGGAAAAGTCGCTCTCCGAGCGTGCACGAGCCCGCTCCCCGAGCCGACCGCGCAAGGTTGGATCACGCTTCAACGCGATAATTTTCTCCGCAAGGGCGGCGGCATCCCCAGGCGGTACCATGCACACGTCCTCTCCATCGTGGAGCATCTCAAGTGCCGCCGGTGAGCGTTCGGTAATCACCGGCTTCCCGCAACTCATGCATTCGTACACCTTATTTGGAATGACGCGGAGCGCCTTTTCGGATGTGCCGAATATGCCAAGACACACGTCGCCACGCGCAATGGAGTGCGGAAGCTCCTGCAGGGGGCTCCTATCGAGGAACTTCATGTTCGTAAGGCCAAGCTGTTCCGCCAAGCGGGTCATGGCGGCAAAAAGCTGTCCCATGCCGGTCATCTCGAAATGCACCTGTTCTCCGCAGTCCTGAATAATCTTTGCCGCATGGATGATGTGTTCTACGCCTTGGAGGGGACTGAACCCTCCGTGGAATTCAACGATGAAACCGTCGCCGGGTGCCTGCAAAGAAGGCAATGGTTTGAAAAGGTCAGAACGGCATCCGACGCGCGCAACGATTATTTTTCCCGGACTCACGAAAAACCGTTCGGCGAAAAATCTCTTGTGCTCAAGCGTATCCACGACGATAGCATCGGCAAGAAAGCAGGATATGGCGTCCGCGCTCCAGAGAAACCATGCGCGCGGACTGAAGCGCGAGACGCGTTTTCGATCATTGACCTCGGTGTCGTACTGCGACACGAGCGTATCGAGAATTACCGGAATCCCCCGCCGGCGTGCGAGAAACCACGCAAGCGGCATGAGGTAGTACCCCATAAAAATGACATACACCGCATCGACAGGGCTAGTGATTTCATTCCATTTCCGATAGAGGTCTCGATACTTTGCGAAAAATCCGTTAACGAGTGTCTGGCAACGCTGTACCTCGATACCGCGCTCAACGAGTCCTGTCCGTATCGCCCATGCCCGCCCGCCCTCGTCCTGCTCATCGAATCCGAAGAAACAGACGGAAAGTTGTTTTTTCATACCTTCTGCAACGCGCGTTGAAGGTCATCTCGGATGCGCTCCACGAGATTCCCCTGTGCTGCAAGATGCGCGCGTGCGGTCGCTTCAGCATGAATCGGCAGCTGGAGCCGCACCGAGGTGTCTTCGATAAATCCAACGATGGCAAGCGAGAGCGCCGTAGGGTCGGCGACTGGCACGGCAAGCACATCTTCGTATCCTTTGAACACTTCACCGACGATCCCGACATCAGTCGTGATAATCGGGACTTTGGCGAGCGCCGCTTCGATGAGCGTGCGGCCGTACCCTTCGTACGCACTCGCTTGGATAAATGCTTGTGCATGCGCCATCAAACCTCGCGCGTCCGAACGATTGCCAAGGAAAACAACGTTATTCGTGAGACCAAGTGAACGCGTCATACGTTCGAGTTTTCCGCGCTCGCTTCCCTCCCCAGCAATGAAGAGTCCGACCATCGGATAGTGTGCTACCACGAGCTTGAGGGCGGCAAGAATATCTTCAATGCGTTTTTCCGGCTCGAGACGCCCGACTGCAATGAGCGCGAAGGTAAATGCGGGGTGCACGGGCAATCGCACAGGAGCAGGTGATGCTGCGTCAACTGCGATCGGGATGACTGATGGCTCGGGAATGTGGGAGCCGTACCTCGCGATGAGCGATTCTTTAATGCGCTCGGAGACGACGCGGATGCCGCTTGCCGCCGGTAAAACGCGATCGGCGAAACGCTGGCGGAAGCGATTCAAAAGCGGCATGCGCACGGAGGGCGAACGCCAATTGCCGCGCCTCGTGAACCATGAGGAAAGGAAATCCGTGTGTACTTGCACATGAAGCTTTGCGCTCGTCCCTCGGATGGCTCGAAGCGCGGCAAGACCATGCTCAAAAGGATCCTGTGCGGAGACGATATCAATTCCCTGCTCCAGAATGAGCGCATGGGCGCGCTTCTCAAGCGCTCGCATCCGAAACGGCTTCCAGGAATACACGGGGTAGAGAAACAGGTTCCCGTCCTGCGCTTCGCGCGCGCCTGGACGCGCGGAAGATACGATATGCAGTGTGCCTATTTCCGCGGCATACACGCGCATGCGCGCGCGAGCCGCACTCGCTTCATCGAATATGGTCGGGTCGTTCGAGATGAAAAGGACTTTCATAGAGAATGTGTGAGAAGCGATGCAGTGAGCTCAACCATGCGCGAAGATGAGAACACTTCTCTGTTCTTTTGTGCAAGTTGAGCACGATTCTTAGCCGCGCCTGGATCATGTTCCGTATTTGTCAGCGCTTCTTCAAGTGCGTCATCATCCTTCGACGGGATAAGAATTCCCGTCTTTCCATTCTCGATAAGAAAAGGGTTTCCGCCTACATTCGTAGCGATGACAGGAGTACCGAGCATCATCGCTTCAATGAGCACATGCGAGAGGCCTTCATAGGTGGAATTGAGCACGAACACATCGGCTGCTTGCATCCAAGCAAGCATTTCGATGCGCGGAAGTCCAGATGCGATGAATACTTGCCAGTGGGGATGTTTTTCCGCTACGCACTCGATCGCTTCAAACCCTTTCCACGGGACACGCCGGCCAGCAGAAACGATAAGGAATTTCCCTTCCTCTTTTTCGCGAACAGGAATCTCTTTCGGCAATTCGACGCTGTTGTAAATCGGGACAATCTTTTCCTCCGAGACTCCCCAATGCGAGACGATGCCCTTAAGGTACGGGCTCGGCACGATGATTTTTACCGCTCCCTTCGCAACACGGGTCTGGATTTTCTGAAGCAACTGCACGAACAGCGATCTCTGCTTAGTACGTACGAATTCATCGAGTTCCTGGGTCACGCCAAAGCGCTGTCTGCCCTGCTCCCAAGCATAATCGCCAACTATTTTCACGATGAGCGGTTTCTTGAGCTTCTTAGCCGCGCAATGCGCTGGATACCCGACCGATACTGGATCGAGCGCAAGAACGGCATCCGCATTGCGGAGCGCTTTAAGCACGCGGCGGTAATAGACATAATGCCGCAGAAACTTTGGCAAGTGCCGGACCTCCGAGAACTTTACGATGGAAATATCCTTAATTCCGTGAGATGGCAGACCTTTCTCAAGCTCTTTGATATAGGTCGCTGGCCCGCCTATCTCGGGCGGGTACAGCGGCGTCGCAATAACAAGTCTCATATACCCAGTGTAGCGAATAATGACTGCATTTGTTTTGTGATAATAGTCCAGTCATACTTTTCTTGAACCATTTTCTTCGCAGTGATGGTCACTTCCTTTGCCTTCTCCGGATGTGCAACTATGTCCTGCACCGCTTCCGCTATCTGCTTGGGCGAGTCCTTATCTACTGCCCAGCCAGTCGTTTCCGTATCAGGATTGCGCTTCGCGTCAAAGAGGAAATCTGCGATGCCACCCTCTTGTGTCCCGATGACCGGCAATCCGGCCACCATCGCCTCTATGAAAGAGTTTCCCATACCTTCGGAGCGTGATGGCCGGATGAAGATATCGCACGCACTAAATACAAGCGGTATATCGGGATGCTGAAGCTGTCCCTTGAAATGAACGCGGGAAATGAGACCAAGTTCCTTTGCAAGATGTTTCAGCATGGATTCGCTGGGGCCAATGCCATACACGAGGAATTGTATGTTGTCCGGCATCAGCTGGAGTGCACGTATCACGTCATCAATACCGTTCTTGTGCACCAATCTCGATGTCGTGACGAGGAATATGTCGCCGGGATTCTTGGAAAGCTTTTCTCGCATCGAGCTGATTTCTTTTTCCGTATGGGCATGGGCAAAATGCCGTGCATCGACGCCGTTTGGAATCACTTCCGCATGCCCTGCAAATCCCATGCGGCGACCCCATGCGAGGAGGAAATGAGAGATACATTGAAGCCCATCTGCTTTCGTGAAGCCGCGTTTGAAAAGCGGCCATACCGGTAGTGCAAGTCGTTCTATATACCGCGGTGGATCGCCTTCCTGGAGCGTAAGCAGATACGTTACTTCTGGATGGAGCGTCTTAAACATGCCGGCCGGAATGCCGCACGAATGCGCCATCATCGCCCAGATACCATCGAAATGGTATTCGCGATGGAGCCGCGAAGCGATAAACGGCGTCACGAACTGGAACCAATATTTATTCAGGAAAAGCGGGAATTTCTTTAGGTCTTGTATGGTCGGCGATGGTCTCGAGAATCCGATTCGGTGCACTATCACATTCCCTACCTTCTCCGTTCTTGGCAGCTTCGAGTCGAATCGGAGCGTTATCATGTGAAATTCAAACTCTTCCGGAGAGAGCCGGTCAGTAATTTCTTTTATCGCGACTTCCGCTCCGCCAACGAAATTCGGATAATACGCGAGTGAGAAGATGAGGATCTTCTTGACCTTTTTATCTAACATTGTCCCTATGATAACCTCTTCCGTACAAAAAAAGAAACGCACGGGACTTGGGGTCCAATGCGTTCCTATTACGGGAGAATTTCGTCTCACCATCTTTCCTTCCACCTGCCGATCTCGAAATCTTTCGCGAAATAATCTCAGGCACGACGTATGGCTCCAACGATCAGAGCTGCACCTGCTTATTTCTTACTCATATTACGCAGGATGGCAGAATACGCGAAGCGGATCTGGTTGGCGAAGGAGTCACCCGCACCGAGTGATTTACGAGCGCGCATACGCTTCTCGAGTGAGAGAAGTTTCTCACCCTGCTCGGGAGTCGAGGTGTAGACCTGGTCAGTCTGCGAGAGAATAAGGCGTAGGAAGAGCCGCTCGTACCACGAGAGCGATTGGTCGGCGAGCGTCACCAGAAGCGGGATGAGCTTCCCTTTCCGCACGATGAGCGCAGGGAGCGTGCCGTAGCTCGCCATAATAGACCATGAGAAGAGGTACCTATGTTTGTCGGCCAGATTGAGCGCTTTACTGGTTCCGAGAAATGGCAGGAGGAACTTATCGAAGCGATTACCGAAGCCAACGCGATACACCGTGCCATTAGGGACGATACAGGGAATACCAAGTGCCTCTTTTGCATGAGCGGCGGTGATGATATCGAAGTGCACATCGGGCATCTTCTCCATGAGTTCGCAGAGTGCATCCTCGGCAGGACCCGAGATAGGGTGAAAGGTGGTGGTGAAGACGAGAATACGCTTCTCGGGTGCGGGCTCAGGTTTAGCATCTTTCACGAACGCTGCGATATCGTCAGCAAGCGAGCGACGTGGTGCCCAGCCCAGCTGACGCGTCTTTTCGGTATCCACCATTGCCTGCATACGATTCCCTTGCCGTTCAGGAAGCATGACGACATCCCTTCCGAACAGTTTTGCGAGCCCAAGAATAGAGAAGGTGTCATTGCTTCCGATGCCATAGCCGTCACCGACTCCCTTCTCTCCAACCAAAACGAGACCGTCGACGATATCGTGCACGTGCGTAAAGATGCGCTCCTGTGTACCAGGAGCGACCACACCGAGCGAAAGCCCACGGCGGTACTGTTCTTTAAAAATAGCGACGACCGTCCCCATCGCACCAGTGCGTTCGTTCGGTCCATACACATTATAAAAATAGGTGATCGCGTAGTTAATGCCGAACCAATCGCCATAATTTCTCACGAGCTCGGTCATACTTGCCTTGCTCCATGCATAGGGGCTCTGATCGCGCCCGAGACCACCATCGCTGAACTTAGTGGAGGAGCCGGCGTACACGAGCTTCGCTCCGCGACGACGAGCGAATTCGAGCACCGCAAAGGTGCCATATTGATTTAAGTCCCACACCTGCTCTACGTCTTCAAAACTCTTCTCGACGCGTGAGTATTCGCCGAGGTGAAAGATGAGGTCGGGTGTCTCGGGAATGTGCTTTTCGATATCCTTGGTATGACCTTCGCGATAGTCTACGCCCGGGACATGATTCTCTCGGCTTCCAGCAAAGTAGTTGTCGAGCGAGATGACTTTGTGACCCTCTTTTATCAGACGCGTGCAGAGATGCGTGCCGATGAAGCCCGCGCCACCGGTGACGAGGATTATTTTTTTATCCGCCATAGTATGAGACTAGTATAAAAAAGGTTGAAATGCGAACTATCACAGAAGTATGAATGCAGTCCCCGCAAGGGCAACAACGCCGAGGAAACTAAGGGCCCAGGGGGACTTGAAGATTCCCGTGGCGCGTGAGGTCGACGATGCTGGCAATGCCGCCCCCGCAGCGGCGAGCTCTGTCGCCGCTGCGGGGGCGCGTACTGCTGTAATTTCATGCGCCGTGCCGCTTACGCCCTTACTCAAAGCAGGTTCGACTGTCTGCTTCTCATTAAAACTCATTCCGGGGGCAGAAGGTTGCACAGAGGCAGCCACCGAAATGGCTCCTTCGGGAAAGCGAGCTGCCACTTCTCCGCTTGGGAACAGGAGGGAGGCACTGCTCGCTATCGGCAGCTCAATAACCTGCGATGGGAAAAGGATAGTCCGGCCAGCAAGAATCTGTGTATCTGCGGGAATCGTGAACTCCTGCCCTCCCTCCGACAATCGCCAGAACGAGAGGTCCAGCGTTCGCGTACCGCTGTTGGCAAGAGTGATACCGCGAGGCGTGACCGAAGTAATCTTGATGTTCGCATCCTGCACCGTGATTATATTCTCGGCGAGCGCATCACCGCCATCAGCGGTAGTCGCGTGCACCACAACGACATATTCGCCCGAGCTGTAATACCGATGGAAGACACTTGCGCCCGTTCTGCGCATTCCATCGCCGAACGCATAGGTAATGATGGCGTCATCTCGTTTATTGCTTTTGCTGTCATATACGGCGGCAGAGAAAGCAACGTCCGCGCCGGAAGACAGTGTACGATTGCCGCCACTCACGATACGAAGCGTCGGTATGGGCAGGTATTCCGGCACACCCAGGCTTGAGTGTACGATTGACGCACTTTCGGTCGTACTCGCCGCAACGGAAGAAGTTGTTGGAGTGCTTCCTGTGTTTGAGTTCGATTGAATCGAGACTCCCGCATTTACCGCGTGCGGTGTTGCAGCAGCTGTCTCCCAGCCGGAAGCCGTACGCTGTGCAGTCTCCTTGTTCGCATTATCCCCTCCGATGTCTACCCAATTTGCACCGCCTATCACTTGGTCAATAGTGTTCCCGCTTGTGTCCGTAAGCGTCAGTGTCGCACCGCTATTGGTAAGCGCCCCGGTATATATCTGGTCGGCAGTGACGCTCGGCACTGAAGCGTCTGATGTGCGTTCAAGCAAGAAAAAGCCGGAGGCGGCGATAGTTCCTGCAAGCGTTATGGAAGGGGAACCGTTGCTAGCGACAAGGTGCCAGCCGGTTATATCCACTGGCGCACTGCCGGTATTCTCGAGCTCCATCCATTCTGCGTTCGCGCTGGCTGCTGTTCCCATCCATGCGATTTCGTTTATGGCGACCGCTGCATGCGCGAACACGGGGAAAAGAACGGCGAGCGCAAGGAAAGAGACAAAACGCATACGGGGTCAGGATTCTCCTTTGAGCACGTTGCGGAGCGCATCTTCGGGAACTTCAAACGGTTTCTTTTCTTCCGCTGCTGGCTTTGGCATTTCCTGCTTTCTGCTTTCCACTTTCTGCTCTTTAGGTGGTGCCTCCTGCTTGTTTTTCTGAAGCACCTCGGCAAGTGCTCCCTTGAGCGACTGCTGCTGCTGTTCTTGCTTCTTTTCCTTTTCTGCACCAGTCTTCGCGGCCATAGTGCGCAAGATTGACTTCAGGTCTTCAGCGCTCTTTGATGGCGGCGCTGGACGATTGATTGGAGGGCGGGGTACAAAATCACGACGCTCCTCCCGCTCAGGCGAACGCGGTACAGAAGGGCGGTAGGGCGGAACTTCGGGAGCTCTCTGCGGAACACTTGGCATCTGGGCTGCAAACGGCTTTGGCGCGGGAGGCAAGGGCGCCGGTTTCCGCTTCATCCGCGCATCGCGTGGCGCTTCGGACGCGGCGCTTGCGGCAAGCTCGTCGATAATCGATTTCTCGATGCTTGCGCGCGGTGCGGTAAACTGCTTGCGCGAAGAGGCAATGACCTGCTCCCTATAAGAAACAGGTGGCGCCTCTATGGGCGGGATCGTCACCGCGGAAAATGGAGCTGACCCGACGCCGTCTATCATGAGCGTCAGGTATATCTGCCGGCGGTCGAGACCGACCACGTCCTCCTTTGTGAATCGGGGCATGAAAATAGTTTCAAGCACCTCGGCATCGAACGGTCCGACGCGAAAGACGACTGTGGTGCCGACGTTGCCGAACACGGCATCGCGCACCTCTTCTTCCATCTGCTCGATGTATTGGTGCGCGATGACAAGGTTCAGTTTATATTTGCGAGCTTCGGAAAGTATTTCTGCGAACGTTTCGTTCGCGAAGTTCTGGAACTCGTCAACATAAAAATAGAGATGCGGAAGTCGCGTAAGCTCGGGTGCGGCAAGGTTTGCCCTACTCATCGCCGCGAGAAAGATGCGCGTTGTAAGCATCGAGCCCAAGAGGCGCATATTGGTCTCGCCGACGAGTCCTTTGGAGAGATTGATGATGAGGATCTTCTTTTCGTCCATCATCGTACGGATGTCAAAGGAAGATTTCGGCTGACCGATGATGTTCCGGATGAGCGGATTGCCGGTGAACTGCCCGATTTTGTTCTGGATGGCAGGGGTCGCTTCTTGGGTATACCGGTCGCCGTAATTTGCGAATTCCTTTGTCCAGAAATCCTTTACGACCGGGTCCTTCACGTTATCCACGACCTTTGTTCGGTACTCCTTATCGGTATACATGCGATTCACACCAAGTAGAGTTGCATCCGGATACTCGAGGAGGGCAAGGAGCGTATTCGTAAGGATGTATTCCATGCGGGCGCTCCACGCGTCTTCCCATATCTTCTTGAAGGTCGCCATGAGGCCGCTTACCACGAGGTGGCGTTTGTCATAGCCGACGTCCTCCATCACATTGAAGGCAATAGGGTGCTCGAGATCGAAGGGAGCGAAGTAGACGACATCTTTTATTCGGTTTTCGGGAATGTATTCGAGGAGTCGCTCAACGGTGCCGCCATGCGGGTCGATAAAGGCGAGCCCTTCGCCATTCCTGATATCCTGAATCGCCATATTCTCGAGCAAGGTGGACTTGCCCATACCGGTCTTGCCGATGACATACATGTGGCGATCGCGGTCTTTTGACTTGATGCCGAAAGGGACATACTTTCCCCGCGCGTCAGTCGCCGCGAAGTAAGTCACGCGCTCGGGATTCTCCATTAGTATTCAGTATAACAAATCCCGCTTGACGCAGGATTTACATACACATCAGATGGGAGAAATTTCGGAGGGAGGAGTTGGTTCGGATGTGGGAGCTTCCTTGGGCGGCTGTGCGCTTTTGGCCTCCCGTGCACGAAGCATGAGACCGATGCCGAGAATGGAGGCACCGCATGCAACGGTAAGGAGCGAGCGGAGCGCCATCGGGAGGCCTGAAAACGGCGTAATGAGCGTCAGAATACCAAGGACGATGAGTGCGCTGGTGCGGGACATGGAAAAAGTATATCAGGGTGTCACGATGACGACAAACTCACCCCGTATCGTGTCTGGATGCGAAGCGAAATGGGCAGACACGTCTTGCGGCGTGCCCGAAACAACCTCTTCATGAATCTTCGTAAGCTCGCGGGCGACGGTAATGCGCGATACGCCTTCCAATTCTTTCAGCAGCTTCTCTATACGGTGCGGTGACTCATAGAGCACCACCGGTATTTCGCTCACAACAATCTTCTTTAACGCTGTCTGACGACCCTTCTTGTGGGGCAGGAATCCAAGAAAGGTAAAAGCGGTAGCATCCAGTCCGGCGATAGAAAGCGCAGTCGCGAGCGCAGAAGGACCCGGTATCGCTTCAATCTTTGCGTCAGGCAATTCCTTGCGTACATGTGCAACAAGACGCGCACCAGGGTCAGAGATGCCTGGGGTGCCCGCGTCGCTTACGAACGCGACACGCTCGCCATTCTCAAGGCGAGCGATGACCTCATCAGCCTTCTTGATTTCCTTCGCCGCATCAAGCCGCTGGAGCGGCTTTGCAATGGAGTAGCGCGCAAGAAGCTTCGAGATGACGCGTGTGTCTTCGGCATATATCACATCGCATTCTTTCAGCGTCCGCAAAGCACGGAGCGTAATATCCTCCAAATTTCCTATCGGCGTCGCGACGATCGAGAGCGTTCCCATATTATGTTGTCACTAACTCATCAGCGACTTTATAGATGTCGCCGGCACCCATCGTTATCACTGTGTCGCCCTCCCTCGCTTCGCTTAGAGCTTTTAGAATTGCATCAAATGAGAGAGCTTGTGTACTCGTACCGGTCGCGCGAATGCGCTCGGCAAGTATCTCGCTCGAGATAGAACCATCGTCTGCCTCGCGGGCGGCATAGATGGGGGCAATGTAGACTTGATCAGCATCGCTGAAAGCAGCTGCGAATTCATCAAGCAGATCTCGTGTGCGGCTGTAGAGGTGGGGATGGAAGGCAACGATGATGTTTCCTTTTGCTTGTGCGCGAAGCGCCTTGAGCGTTTCTCGCACGGCCGTCGGGTGGTGTGCATAGTCGTCGTACACGTCTGCCCCATTTTTATTTTTTCCTTTGTATTCAAATCGGCGCCACGTGCCGTGGAAATCAGCGAGAGACTCGGCGATGGTCGCATCTGAAATCATTGGGAGCACGGCACGGGCGGCGGAGGCAGCCGCTCGTGCATTATTCTGATTAAACTCTCCCGGCAAACGGAGGTCGTATGCGGTCTCCTTGGTGTAATCGACCACGCGCGCTTTTGCGCCCGCCAAAAGGGAAGTGATGTTTCTATTATTTTGGTCCGTTACGATTGCTCCGTCTGCGGGCACCCGCTCAATCGCTTTCTTAAATGTTTCCTGAAGGGAAGTGAGAGAGGGGAAATAGTCGGTATGGTCCCATTCGAGATTCGTGATAACTAAAACCTTCGGCGATAATTCGAGCAAATGGTCCTTGTATTCGCACGCTTCTACCACAAGCATGTTTGCATCTCCATGAAGATAGTTCGATTGGAAGTCCTTCACGATCGAGCCGATAATTGCGGTCTCGTTTGCCCCAGCATCGTGGAGAATCTTGGCGAGCATTCCTGTCGTCGTGGTCTTGCCGTGAGTCCCAGCGACTGCAATCGTATACCTATCTGCCGATACCTTTCCGAGCATTGCAAAATACGACATTTGTGGTGTCCCCAGTTCGGCTGCGCGAACGCGTTCAGAGTTATCCACAGGTACCGCATCGCTGTAGACGACCATCTCTGCGTCGGCTGGAACATTTTCTGCCTTCTGCCCGATAGACACCTGTATTCCCTTCTTTTCAAGCAGATCGGTAGTAGGGCTTGCTTCCCTATCCGATCCGGTTACGGATGACCCGTGATCAATAAAATATTGCGCGAGCGCGCTCATCCCTATCCCCCCGATGCCGATGAAGTAGATTTTCTTCATGGATAATTGGGCAGCGTATCGGGTCGATAGTCGAAATGGAAATACTCACGTTTCGTACCGATACGGAAACCGTTAAGCATCATTAATTTACCGAGATAGTCTTGTAATTCCTGGCATTGCTGTGACCCTTCGTCTTTTTTATTTTTATAAAAGTCGATGAAGAGCGCTGGTACACCATCTTCGCTACGCCGCATATGAATTTCTTTATTTTCTTTGGTATCCCAGATCGCTACGTCTACCGAAAGACCAAGAGCGTGGGGCATTGTATTCATATTTAGGATGGAGTCTGTTACTTCTTTACCGTATTTCTCCACGCGCCGCTGGTATACGATTTTGTAGATTTCCTCCGATCGATACCCTTCTTTTATGTATAAACGCCATCCTTTTTCTTGGAGTTTTTGGTCTATCGCCGCCAGTTTATCAATAATTTGCTTGCTCACCCGAACTCGATCATCTTTAAGGCCAGCTTGCATAATATCCTCCTTAGTAAGGCCGTGTGTAGCGTATTTATGCCAATAAAAATTGCTACCGAGGAGGCCATAGTCGTCTATATATACGAGGTCGGTAGGCGTGGTCATAGCTTCCCTACTATCGCATTGAACTGGTCGCCGCGATCATACTCGTTCTTGAACATACCAAAGGAGGCGAAGGCGGGAGAAAAGAGAATGGTGTCGCCCAACTCGGCAGAGGAGAAAGCTTCAGCTATGGCTTTATCAAGAGTATCAAAGACAGAGGCGCCGGGAATAAATTCAAGTACGCGACTCGTACCAGTCCCCGCGAGCAGGATAGTGCGCTTCACCCCCCCAAGCTTTGCGAGAAGCGCATTCATATCAAGGCCCTTATCTGCGCCGCCCATGATAAGTACCGTTCGCGCTGGGTCGAGTGCCGCGAGCGCGGCAAGGGTCGCTTCGGGCGTGGTCGCAGTGGTGTCGTTGTAAATTTTGACCCCATTCACTTCCCTCACG
Organism: Candidatus Kaiserbacteria bacterium; assembly: GCA_023264445.1. Taxonomy (GTDB): domain Bacteria; phylum Patescibacteriota; class Minisyncoccia; order Phycocordibacterales; family Phycocordibacteraceae; genus C7867-001. The sequence goes on from JAHFMN010000003.1 coordinate 76,794, forward strand.
AGTTCGAGCCGGCCGGGGACGCCCTTAAATGATTCAAGCGTCTTACGGCTTATCGAGTCGTCAATATCGAGTGTGCGAGCGACAGCGAGCGCGAGGGCAGCATTGTAGCGGTTATGGAGGCCCGGGACACGAAGCGTCCACGTGTCAGGAAGCTTCGTCTCGTCTACCACGAGCGTTTTTGACTCTATCTGCTCTCCGTATCTATCAATGACTGTCGGCGCGCATTGTTTACCCAAGATGAGTGTGTCTTCTGGCTTCTGGTATAAAAAGATATTCGCCTTGTCAGCAAGATATACGTCAATATCGTTTTTATAATAGTTCAAATGGTCGGGATACAGTGTTGTGAAGACTGCAATATGCGGACTCATCCTCGCCTCACCGAAGCCCTGGCACTGCCACGAATCCAGCTCGAGAACTGCGACGTGTTGGGAAGTCGTTTCTGGCAAAAGAGAAAGTGTAGAGACGCCGCGCACATTTCCGCCAAGCAATACCTTCTTCCCTGCCCCTTTCAAGATGGCATGAATCATGTGCGCTACGGTTGACTTGCCGCGGGTACCCGTCACGCCGATTATCGGAATCCCAGAAATTTCTGCGAAGAGGTCCGCGCTCATGCGTACCGGTATCTCATGCTTCTTTGCCTCCGCGATATAGGGAGAATCAAGCGGCACGCCGGCCGCTTTCAGAATGAGATCGCGATTATTAAAATCTTCCAGCCGGTGCTCGCCAAGAACGAACGTGATGTTTGTAAACTGTTCAAGCTGGGCAACCGATTCAGCGAGCTCCTCGCGCGACTTCAAGTCAGTCACAATAAGCTCCGCTCCGCACTCCGCGAGATAAGCGGCATCGCCTACGCCTCGACCCAAAAGGCCGAGTCCCATGATAGTTATCTTTTTGCCCCGAAAATGAGATGAGGCGTCCATGTGGGTGCACGCTCTAGGAGTCGAACCTAGGACCGCCCGAGTATCAGTCGGGTGCTCTACCAACTGAGCTAAGCGTGCATCTGTGGATATTATCAAAAAACCTCTTTAGTTTCCACTCAAACAAAAACACCCTTCTCGGGCGTTTTTGTTTGAGTTTAAGAAAAGATGTGATGCGCTCTTTTGTTCCGCCTATTCTGTCTCGCTTGAGAGCTCATATGTGGCTCTCAAACGACCACCGGATTACGTTCCCCGGCACTCGAGCATCGGTTAGAGACGAATGCTATCTCTCGTGATTCTTTCGAATCACATCGACATGATTTTCCTTTCGGGAAAATCGGTTCCAATTTGGATATGTTCCACGAACAGCTTCCGCTACCCGTGCCTTGTTACGACTTAGTCCTTGTCATTGAATTTGCCGTAGTACTGCGCAAGGCAGTCCTTCGGGCACCCCCAACTCCCTTGACTTGACGGGCGGTGAGTACAAGACTCGAGAACGTATTCACCCCGGTTTGGCTGACCCGGGATTACTAGCGATTCCGGCTTCATGAGGTCGATTGCAGACCTCAATCCGTACTGGGGGCGGTTTTATAAGGATTGGCTCCGCCTTACGGCATTGCTACCCGTTGTACCGCCCATTGTATTATGCGTGCAGCCCAAGGTATCAGAGGGACATGCTGATCTGGCGTCATCCCCACCTTCCTCTCCCGTGAGGGAGCAGTCTCGCCTGGCCATATAGGCAACAGACAACGGGGGTTGCGTTCGTTACCCCACTGAAGGGAACAGTTCAAACCACGAACTGACGACGACCATGCATCACCTGTCCAGCACCCTCGAAGGCTCCGTCCCTTTCAGGTCGGATGCAGCTGGATTTCTAACCTTGGTAAGGTTCTTCGTTTGTCGACGAATTAAGCCGCATAATCCACCGCTTGTGCGAGTCCCCGTCTATTCCTTTGAGTTTTAATCTTGCGATCGTACTACCCAGGCGGCTCGCTTACCGCGTTAGCTTAGTCTCACAGAGGGTCGATACTCCGTAAAACGAGCGAGCAACGTTGAGGGCCAGGACTACCGGGGTATCTAATCCCGTTCGCTACCCTGGCTTTCGTGTTTGAGCGTCAGGAACGTACCAGTGCATTGCCTTCGCCTTTGGTGTTCCCCATGATATCAACGGATTTCACCCCTCCACCATGAGTTCCATGCACCTCTTACGCCCTCGAGCCATACCGTTTCCCTCGCCGGCCGTAGGTTAAGCCCACGGATTTTACGAGAGACTAATATGGCCGCCTAGACACCCTTTACGCCCAGTGATTCCGGGTAATGCTTGGGGCCTCTGTATTACCGCTCCTGCTGGCACAGAGTTAGGAGCCCCTTATTCATCGGGTACCGTCAATAAACTTCGTCCCCGATAAAAGATGTTTACGTACCAAGGCACTTCATCCATCACGCGGCGTCGCTCCGTCAGACTTTCGTCCATTGCGGAATATTCTCGTCTGCAGCCTCCCGTAGGAGTATGGACCGTGTCGCAGTTCCATCGGTGGGGGTCAGCCTCTCAGCTCCCCTAAGCGTCGTAGCCTTGGTAGGCCGTTACCCTACCAACTAGCTGATACTACGCAGGCCGCTCCCGAAGCGAAAAACCTTTACCCTTGCGGGACTATCGGGAATTACCCGGTCTTTCGACCGGCTATGCCCGACTTCGGGGGACGTACCTACGTGTTACTACCTCGTCTGCCGGTTGCCCTTGCGGGCCCCCTTGACTTGCATGACTTATCCACGCCGCCAGCATTCACCCTGAGCTAGGATCAAACTCTCATTAAGAATAGGCGGAACAAAAGAATTCACACATCTTTTCTGCCCGGCACTCGCGTGCCGGGCGTTCACGTATGTAATTGTCAAAAAACATTCCGGGAAACAAAAAGAACTCCTACGAGTCCGTCTTTGCTTCGACGTCCTGCCTACCTACTCTCTTCAGGTGGCAGTAAACCTATACTATATGAGCCCCCGAGGGGCGTCAATAGCCTTGCCAGAAACAAGAAGCCCACGAGAAGAATGGGCCTTCTCGTGGGCTTAGGTAGATTCTCTGGGAATCAATAGTCCCAATCTTCAGGTCTACCGATAAGCGCTAGGATGATCATCGCGGCAATCACCAAGGAGCAAAGGACGCCGACGCCGAAGTCACCGCCTATCGCCCCTATGCCCTTACTGGCCATTTCAGGCCCTCCTCCAATGAAGAACGGCGCAATGAAAAACATTACCGCTCCTACAATGAAGAGAATCAAAATAGGACCGAGAACAAGACGCAGTTCTTCGTAGATATCCCCCCAGGATTGCCGCCTATAACGGGGAAACATCGACCATAACTTCTTAATAATCATCGGACTCTCCCATAAATGAAATCAACGATCCCTAGAAACTGAAAACAGTGTATCATTGAAAGTACAACATGTCAATAATCATGAAAACCCCGATGGATGGGGGAGGAATGGGGACATCCACCATTTAGCGCGCTAACAGCTCATGCAAAAGCCGAACGGCTCAAACCAGCCATCCCCATTTGGGTCCTATAGGGTCATTATTGGGATACTTGGATATTTTTTCATTAGCGACTATCAAAAATAGAAGATTACCTATTGTTGGGATGGTAGCATATGAGGCATATGAGGCATATTCTTACAGAGGAATTTGCACGTGCGGCGTGTGATCCGGACATGATTGAACTCGCCGAGTGGAGCATCGACGATTACAAACAGCTTTTAGATGACGTGCCAGAGGAGACCGTAACGCTACAAATATGAAAAATCCCGTCATCGTAGCGGTGTCTGGTGGTTTTGACCCCATCCATATCGGACATATCAGGATGTTCCAGGCGGCGAAGGCGCTCGGGGATGAGCTCGTGGTGATTCTAAATAATGATGACTGGCTGTCCCACAAAAAAGGGGCGCCCTTTATGCACGAGCAGGAACGCAAGGAAATTATCGAGTCCATCAAAGGGGTTGACCGCGTCGTGATCACTGACCACTCGCCCAAAGATCCTGACCGGAGCGTGTGCCGCGCCCTGCGAGACATTCATCCCGATATTTTTGCGAATGGCGGCGACCGCCACCCCGAGGGGGACCCTGTGCCCGAAGTAGAGCTCTGTAAAGAGCTTGGAATTGAGATGGTATACAACGTCGGCCACGGCGGCAAGGTCCAATCCTCCTCGTGGCTTATCAAGAAAATCACAAAAGATACTCCCGACACAAAAAGCAACTAGTACAAGTTGCACTTCCCTTTCAACAGACTATGATAGAGGGAGCCGTCACCCTTGCCTTATGAACGCGAACGAGCGGGAGCGAATTGTTGTGTCCGTTGGAGGTTCACTTATCGTTCCTGATGGAATTGATACCGACTTTCTCTCTCGCTTCAGAGCGCTTATTCTTGAAAAAATAGAGGCTGGGTTCTCCTTCTCCATTATTTCCGGCGGTGGAAAAACCGCACGTCGATACCAAGATGCCGCGCGTGCGGTTACCACGCTTTCACGTACCGACCTCGACTGGATTGGCATTCATGCGACGCGTCTCAACGCACAGCTCCTGCGCAACATCTTCGTCGAGCAGGCGTACCCGCATGTCGTAAAGAATCCGACCATCGATATTGAGGCCGATGAACCCATTATCATCGCTTCCGGCTGGCAGCCCGGCTGGTCTACCGACTATGTAGCGGTACTCATGGCAAAGAATCTCGGCGCACGACGCCTCGTGAACCTTTCTAACATTGACTATGTGTATGACAGCGACCCGCACAAAAATCCTGATGCAAAAAAGATTGAGGAAATAGGTTGGGCTGACTTTAGAAAGTTAATTCCTGAAGAGTGGGATCCGGGACTCTCCTCCCCATTTGATCCCATCGCCGCAAAAGAGGCCGAGACCCTCGGTCTTGAAGTCGCCATCATGAACGGCGCAAAGCTCGAAGAATTTTCAAACTACCTCGACGGCAAGCCGTTCGTTGGAACAGTTATTTCTTAGCGAACCAGTTCGCGATAGGGATGAGGAGCGGAGCGGAGCGGCAGATGGAGGAGAAGGTGCCGGCGACAACGCCGACGAGCATCACGAGTGCAAAATTTTTGGTCGCCTCGGCACCGAAGTAGATGAGCGCCAGAAGAGCGAGCACGACTGTGAGTGCTGTGTTGATGGAACGAGTCATGGTCTCATTGATAGACTTCCCTATCGTGTCTTCGAACGATTCCTTGAGGCCAGTCTTCTCATTATTATTCAAATGCTCGCGAATGCGATCGAAGATGACGATGATGTCGTTCACACAGTAGCCCAAGAGAGCGAGCAGAGCGACGACGAAGAGCGAATCTACCTCAGCCCCCGAGAAATGAGCGTACGCGGCAAAGAATCCGGTCGGTACGATGATATCAATCGCGAGCATTGCGATAACCGTGAGTCCGTAACCCCAGCTCGGTACTGGTCGAGATACCTTGCGGAAGGCAAAGGCGATATAGAGCACGATGACAAGCATTACGGCTCCGATAGCCCAGAGTGCCTTGTCAGTGAACTGACTCCCAAGTGCAGGACCGACCGACGTATACGCAATTTCAGTTATGGGTACACTCGAAGAAAGAGCGGCAAAGATGGCCTCATGCTCCTCCGGTGTCATGGTGCGTGCGCGGATGGAGACATCGTTCGTCCCAACCGTGCGGACCGAGACCATGCCCTCGTGAACGAGGGCCACCTGCTTCTCAATATCTGCAAGCGCTGGACGTGTGCCCTCTTGGTAATTCACCTGCATCAGAGAACCGCCAGTGAAATCAATACCGAGCGGCAGACCCCACGCCAGAATCGCACCGATAGCGGCCGCGAGCATCACACCCGTGATCCAGAAGAAGAGACCGCGATGGTGGATGATGTACATAAATTATGAGTTATGCGCGCCCGAGCCCATGAGGAACGACCACGGGCCTTCTTTGTGCTCCGGGACGATAGCAAGCAAGAACACGCGTGAGAGCGACACTGCAGAAATGAAGGATGCGAGGACCCCGAGTACGAAGACAAGTGCGAAGCCCTGCACGATACTTGTTCCGAGCCAGAAAAGGATGACTCCTGAAATAATCATTGTAAAGTGACCGTCACGAATGGCGGGCCACGCACGACTGAATCCGATATGCACTGCTTCCCGCGGCGTTTTGCCTCCGCGAAGTTCCTCCTTGGTGCGTTCGAAGATAAGCACGTTCGCATCCACCGCCATACCGACCGAGATGATGAGTCCTGCGATACCGGAGGCCGTAAGCGTCACTGGAATCACCTTTATCACTGCGAGCATAAAGGCAAGGTACTCGGCGAGTGCGAGGGCGGCGATGACGCCCGGTAGGCGGTACCACGCGATCATAAAGAGTGCGACGATAGCGAAACCGATGATGCCAGCAATAACTCCTGCACTGATGGCTGCCGCGCCGAGAGTCGGGCCGACAGCGGAACTACTCTGTAGAATGATTGGGACCGGAAGCGCGCCGAAATTCAAGTTGCGCACCAGGTCACGCGCTTCGGTCGCCGTGAATTGGCCGGTAATGGTTGCCTGTCCTCCCGGAATTGCTTCCTGAATGACTGGCGCAGAAATCGGCTGACCGTCGAGGAAGATGGCAAGCTGTTTTCCTACATTTTCTTTTGTAATCTTTTCAAAAAGTTTCGCACCCTCTGAATCGAAATTGAGAATCACCTGGGGCGCAGCGAGGCCGGCAGTCGCGCCCGAGCCGAACTGAAGCGCTGCGCTTGCAAGATAGCGACCCGTAAGGCCGGTAGAGACGAATGACGCGGTACTGGTCGCCTGTCCTGCACTCGCTGGTGCGGCAAGTCGGAACTCCAAGGTTGGAGTCTCTCCAAGCGCAGCGACCGCCGCCTTGATATTGGTGACGCCCGGCAAATCCACGATGAGACGATCCTCAGTGATACCCGAAAGCGTGCTCGCTCGCTCGGTCTGGACCAAGGGCTCGGCAACGCCGAAGAGGTTTACGCGGCGCTCAATCACCCCCTGAAGAGCCGAGAGAGCGTCGCCCTGCTCTCCCGACGGAGTTTGCGACATGTCGGCCTTGTAGACGAGCTCGGTGCCGCCGGCGAGGTCAAGACCGAGCTTGAAACGATAAGAACTCGTCGGGTCCGCTTGAGTGGACCACACGAAATAGGTAAGTAAAAGCCCCGCAATAAGGGCGATGGCCGCGGACACACGATACCGAGTCATAGTGAAAGTATAAACGAAATGCTCAAAAAGCGAAGTCTTGTCTATTTCAGGTATTCATTGCCCTTTCCGCAAGGGTCACAACGTTTTCAAAAAGACAGGCAACGGCGATGGGACCGATACCGCCCGGGACGGGCGTGAAGACTGCACATTTCTCTGCACATGCGAGGTCGGCATCTCCGACAATAGCTCCGTCCGATTCTGAGGTACCAGCATCGATAAGTACAACTCCTGCTTTCAGCATCTCCGGCTTAATGAGATGCGGCGAACCGGTGCCTGAGATGATGATATCCGCGGCGCGAAGCGCCGCGGCGAGATCTTCCGTTTTGCTATTCGCTACACCAACAATTGCGCCTTGTTGCGTAAGCCACGTCGCTACGGGAGCACCGACAAGAAATCCCCTACCAATAACAACCGCTTTCTTCCCTCTCACATCTACCTTTCCGAATTCTAAAATTTTTTTAACAGCGTTAACCACGGGCGGCAGAAGTGCATCAGGTTCGCCATCTGCAAATCTCTTCCGGGCGGCATCCGAGAGCACGTCGGCATCCTGTGGTACCGGTATGGCATTCAAGACTTCCTTCGTATTCATGTCGGGGGACAAGGGGAGCTGGACTATGACCGCGTCCGCGTGCGAAGAGGACGTCATGCTCCGTGTTTCTTCAAAATCGCATCCTGCCTCTTCCGCACTTCGCGCCTTTATCTTCAGATACGAGCGCGTCGCGAGAGTTTCGTTCGGAGCGACATAGACGAGAACATTCGGACGCCGCCCGAGTATCTGCGCGCGGGCTTTCGCACGCGCGAGCATCTCTTTCGCAATCGCTCGTCCGTCGATATTCATGCGTACCGTCCTTCATTTTTCACAAAGGCGTCACCAGACTCCATGCGGTACCGGTATCCAAGCATCCGAGTAATTTTAGAGCCGTCCATGACGATGGGGTACGAATAGAACCGCCAGCTACCGGGCGCAGTCGGTATCTTCCCAAGCGTCGCATTCCAGAAAAAGGCATACGCAAGTCGGATGAGGGGCACCGGTACCGGGAGAGCGCGCTTCCCGACCGCTTTCGCCATGTCTGCCGGGAACACGGGCTGACCGGGCGGCGTGAGATTAAAGATTTCGTATGCATATTCGGTTGGCCCAAACGCAAGCGATGCGACGATATCCGCCACATCATCCTCATGTACGAACTGCCGGCACCATCCGGGCGTTGAAGGGACGAACGAGACGAGCATCCGCACCAAGCGATACACGAACGAGCCCTTAAGTGTCCCCGAAAGAGCTGACTGGAGCCCGAAGCGGTGATGCATGGCGCGCCCGCGAGGGCCTGTAATCGCCGCCGGGCGTACGATTGCAATCTGCGGTACCGGATGCCCTTTTTGCTGCTGTTGTGCGAAACGCACCTGTAAATCTTTTTCCGATTGTCCTTTCTCAACGCCATAGAGATATTCCTTCTCGCGCAATGGTTCATCTTCGGTAAAAAGATGCTCGAATGTATTTGAGGCATACGCACCATATATTGATGCGGTAGAAAAATGCACGAGCCGTTTTACCGAGGACGTTCCGAAGGCGAAGTCAAAAACCGCCCGAGTTCCCACTACGTTCCACTTCCATGCAAGCTTCGCGTTCCCGTAGAAACAGCGAATCTGCCATGCCGTGTGTATGACGATATCCGGGGCGTAGGCACGGACCTGTTCCTCCCAACCTCTCTCGGAAGTATTTGCCTGTATGAAGATGAGCTTTTGGTTCCGAGCGATAAGCGCTGGTGCCGGATCCTTGTCCAGACCAATGATGCGCTCAACGTCGTCGCGTTTTGAGAATTGGTCCACCAGCATTGCACCGACGTATCCTGCTGCACCCGTGATGAATAGAGTATGCCTCATACCGTCACCAGGAGCTTAACCTGAAAAACATCCTTTTTATAGTCTTGAATGCGATGATGACATCCAGACCGAGCGAGCGGTGCTTGAGGTAATAGAAATCATAAGCGAGGCGAACCTTGGTCTCCTCGATGGACTGTGGGCTCACATTCCCGGGCTCGTACTGCTGATTGATCTGCGCCCACCCGGTAATGCCAGGGACGACCAGATACCGCGCATCATAATACGGGAGCGCTTCCGCCAAGCGCTTTCCGAGGCCGAGAATGTCGCTTCGCGGCCCGATAAGAGAGATCTCGCCGGTAATGACGTTGATGAATTGCGGGAATTCATCAAGCGAAGTAAGGCGCAAAAATGCACCAACATTGGTCACGCGGTTCTCACCCTCATGCGTCCATTGGCTTGATGCAGGGATGCTCCTCTGCATACTACGGAACTTATACACGAGGATGCGCGTGCCGTGATGACCGAAACGCTCTTGCTGGATGAAGAGTGGCCCTGAACCCTCAAATAGATTAGCGATGTAAATAAAGGGGGCGATAAGAATCGTCACGAGCCCCATCACGATTCCACCCACGATATCGATACAACGCTTCGCGAACATATAGCGGAATGGATCCGCCGATGCGACGTTCTCGCGAAACCATGCGCGTCCGAGCTGCGAGAGCGGGATGCGGTCAAACACTTCTTCATACATATCTTCAAATGCGACTATCTGCTTCCCTTCGCGGGAAAGCGCATTGATAGTCGCTTCATCGAGACTTGATTTGTCAACCACGATTATTGAGGTCTGGGCGTTAGCGAGCGCGCGGGTGATGAACTCGATACCATACCGCGGATTTCCATTTACTTCAGAGAAAAGCTCATCCGCCTCGACTCCCTGTGCAAGGAGTGCTGCGCGCTCGCGAGAACGGCGAATCGACACGTGCGGGTAGAGGGCAAGGCGCCAAAGGAATATGAGCGCAAGCGAGACGACGAGGTAGAGCGCAAGAATCGTCTTCGGCGCGATACCGAAGATGGGAATGAAGAAGAAAAAGAGCGCCGCAAAAAGAATGTTTGCCATCTGCGTCTTGAAGAGCGCATCGGAAAGCCGGCTCGGAAAAAGCGCGAGCCGCTTGCTGTAGAGCCCAGCACTATAAAAGACGAGCACCCAGATTCCAAAGAGAAGCGTAAATGGGATGATATACGGTAGGAGCGTTTCTATGACCGGAGGCGTGCCATAGCGCAGCCATAACGTGAGGTATAGCGAAAGAGCGAGGGCGACCACGTCGCCTGTAAAAAGGAGGAAAGAGGCTCTCCGGCCGCCGATAATCATTGTGATAGGCTTATATACTATATAACCTACCGAGGCAATCGAAGGTTATCTCCCCTATGGCTACCCGAATACTCTACGTCATCACCAAGGCAAATTGGGGCGGCGCCCAGCACTACGTCTACGACTTAGCGCTCGCTGCGAAAGCTGCCGGACATGAGGTCGCGGTCGCTGTTGGCGGTACGGGCGAATTAACTGAACGACTGCAAAAAGCATCCGTACGCATGATTGAATTGCCGTTACGTCAACAGCGCACTTTTTTGCTTGATCTTCTCACCTTTGGTTCTCTCTTCGCGCTTATACGCATATTCCGTACTGAACGTCCGGATGTCGTCCATACCAATAGCGCAAAAGCGGGCGGTCTTGGTGCACTTGCAGCTCGTATAGCTCACGTGCCACATATCGTTTTCACCGCACATGGGTGGGAGTTTAATGCGCCTCGTTCATGGCTTTCTAAAATCGGTATCCGGCTCTTCAGCTGGCTCACGATCATTCTTTCTCACACCACGATCTGCGTGAGCAACGCCATACGGCGTGATATCGCGTGGATGCCTTTCATAAAAGAGAAGCTGGTTGTCATTCATAACGGCGTTGCGTGCGATCCGCTTCTGCCGCGCGATGAAGCACGCAAGGCCCTCTCTCCTTTTACAGAGAGCACCTATTGGATCGGCATGCTGTCAGAGCTCCACCCCACCAAACGAGTTGATGATGCTATTCGCGCATTTGCACCGATCGCTCGTCGTCATCCCGATACTGGTCTGTTTATTATCAGCGATGGCAAAGAACGCAAGAGGCTTGAACAGCTCATTCAAGAGCTTCACCTTGAGAAACGCGTCAGCCTTCTTGGTCACGTACCGAATGCTCCTCGGTACCTTGGTGCCTTTGATATGTTTGTCCACTCCTCTCAAAGTGAGGCTCTCGCGCTCGCCATCCTTGAGGCCGGATGTGCCGCACTCCCCACGGTGGCGACACGAGTCGGTGGTATCCCTGAAATTATTGAAGACGGTCGAGATGGTCTCTTGGTGCCCGCCCGTAATCCAGAGGCGCTCGCGCACGCAATCGAGACGCTCTATACCGATCCCGAAAAAGCTCGTTCGTTTGGGACTGCCCTTCACTCACGCGTGGAGCGCGATTTTACAAAAAAGCGGATGGTGGACGAGACACTTGCCTTGTATCGCTAGCCGCCCAGATATTCGTTCGCATTTGGGTCACGTGTGGCACCACGGCCATGGCGCGCAAGCGAGGTGACGATGCCAAGCAAGGCGAATTCAAGCACAAGATGCGAACCGCCAGAGCTCATAAACGGTATCGTCGTCCCGGTCACGGGCAAGAGCCCGAGGTTGATGCCGACATGTATGGCAAGATGCGCGGCAAAGAGAATCAGCACGCCGAGGGTGAAGAACGCATCGAAATTAGTTGCAGCGGCGCGCGCAATCTGCGCAAGACGTGCGCATAAGAGTGCATACATCGAGAGGAGTAAGAGGACCCCAGCAAAGCCCCACTCTTCTGCAAAGGCGGCAAATATGAAATCAGTCTGATATTCAGGCAGGAATCGAAGCTTGGATTGGGTGCCGTATCCGATACCCTTGCCGAACAATTCACCAGAACCAACGGCGATTTTCGCCTGATAGGCGTTATAGCCGGCTCCATGTATATCGCTTGCCGGGTTGACGAATGAAATGATGCGCGTGCGCTGATACGGCTTCAATCCCTCAAACCAGAGCAGAGAAGCTACCACTAGGCCGAGCATCCCGATAGCGACAAGGTGTTTCTTAGATATGCCCGAGACGAGCATCATGCCGAGCCATATGGTGCCGAATATAATGGCATTTCCCATATCCGGTTCAACGAGAATGAGTACGATAAATGTCAGGGCGTACGCACCGGAAACGATGATGTGTCGGAAATCACCAATCTCGACATGGCGCCGCGAAAGATATTTAGCAAGAAGTGCTAGAAACGCAAGCTTCGCAAAGTCCGCTGGCTGGAACGAAAAAAGTCCGAATGAAAACCATGCACGTGCACCAAGAACCGGATGAGCAAAGAGGAGGAGCGATGCAAGAAGTGTAAGTGCAACACCATACATCGTCATGATGATCGACGTGCGGCGGATGAAGCGCATATCGAAGGTCGAGAGAACAGCATAGATGCTAGTCGCAATGATGAGCCAGAGCAGTTGCCGCGAAGCGAGCGATGCTCCCTGTCCGAAGGTACTCATCGTCAGCATGCCTATCAATGAGAGCGTTACCGCTGGGAGGAGCACTGTCCAATCAAAAAACAGATGTGGACGAGAAAACGGCTTGGAGGACATGGATTATGAGAGCGGCAGAACCGGTGTGACCTCTATTGCGGCTGGCGTATCGGAGAAAGCGCTGTTCCAAGTAAATATAGCTAGCGCCTCCCCTTGCGCGGGAATTGAGGGCACGATGGTCTTTGATGCGGCGATGACATTTCCGTTCTTATCGCGCACGATGACAATGACCTGCACGTCATGCAGCGGAGCAGTCGTCTGATTCGTGAGCTTAGCTTCGACACGGGGAGCGGAGGTCGTGCCGGTCTGTCTGGTACCCGATACAAGTGGCACAGTCTCTGCACGCGCCGTAAGCGTAAACCACTGCACATCAGACGCTGTGATAGTAAGGAACGCTCTTGTCACTTCCTGCTTCCCCGAGACGAGTCCTGAGACGTACACCGGGACGGTACCACCGGGCGGCAAGTCGAGCACGCCGGTGGCTTCTTGTATGAGCACCTGATCGCTGCCGAAGAGTGTAATACGATAAGGAACGTTTTTTGCAGCAGCACCGGCGTTCTTGTTCTCAATCGAAGCAACAACGTCGGTGCGTCCTGCGTCATTAGTAAATGATTTAGTAAAAAGAACCGTCGGCCCCTGGAGAAGGGCGGTACAGAGGAAGGCACACGGACCGCCGCAATCAATACCATCTTCGGCCTGATTCTGAACGCCGTCAGAGCATGACGGGGATTTGTAAAACGTCGCGATAGAAACGGTTGCGAGGAATGCGAGAATAATCGCGCTTAAAATAAGCAGAATGACGAACCTCCTCCGCGCGGCCCAGGACATACGAGCAGTATAGCAAAACCGCCGCGCGAAGACGCGCGGCGGTTTTGTTTCAAGTGCTTGGTTCTGGCGGTTAGCTACTCTCCCCATCTGAAACGATGAGTACCATCGCCGCTTGGAGGCTTGACTGCCGTGTTCGGAATGAGAACGGGTATGACCCTCCCGCCAAACCACCAGAACCGAACACTCGAAAGTGTCGGTATACGAAATACGCAAAGGTAATATCAAAGTGCAAACAATACTGATTGTGCTACACAGAGTTCCGCACGAGAGACTGGACATATTAGTACTCCTCGGCTCCATGCCTTACGGCACTTCCACCTAGAGCCTATCAACCTAGTCATCTCCTAGGAGTCTCATAACGATTACTAATCTTGGAGCACGTTTCCCGCTTATATGCTTTCAGCGGTTATCGCAACCCGACATAGCTACCCAGCGGTGCCCTTGGCAGGACAGCTGGTAGACCAGAGGTCAGTTCATCCCGGTCCTCTCGTACTAGGGACGACCCTCCTCAATAATCAACGCCTGTAGTAGATAGGAGACCAACCTGTCTCACGACGGTTTGAACCCAACTCACGTAACATTTTAATTGGCGAACAGCCAAACGCTTGGGACCTTCTCCAGCCCCGCGCTATGTTGAGCCGACATCGAGGTGCCGAACTCCGCCGTCGCTATGGACGCTTGGGCGGAACTAGCCTGTTATCCCCAGGGTAACTTATATCCGTTAATCTCTGGCCGCGTCTAAGGCGTACCATCGGTTCACTATGCTCTGCTTTCGCATCTGCTCGGGATGTACCCCTTGCAGTTAAGCTCTCTTCTGCCATTACACTATCGGCACGGTTTCCATTCGCGCCTAGAGAACCTTAATAGACTCCTCCGTTACTTTTTAGGAGGATAGCGCCCCACCAAAACTACCCGCCACGCACGGTCCCCCGTTGGATCCCAACGGGGTTAGACATTGCACACAACAAGAA
>JAHFMN010000001.1:0-29696 GCA_023264445.1 Candidatus Kaiserbacteria bacterium
GTTCACAGAGCCTGCTTTTCTAGTGCGGGGAGCGATGTTTGTGCGCTATAATTTATCAGCAATGCTGAAGCGGCTTGAAATAGTCGGGTTTAAGTCGTTCGCCAAGAAGACAATCTTGGATTTTTCGAGCGCGACCACCGCCATCGTCGGGCCGAATGGTTCGGGTAAGTCGAACGTCGCTGAAGCGTTCCGCTTCGCACTTGGCGAGCAATCCATGAAGAGCATGCGCGGCAAACGCGCAGAAGACCTCATCTGGGGCGGCTCGCACACGACGCCGCGCGCCAATCGCGCATCGGTCGCCATCGTCTTCGATAACTCCCGCCGCATTTTCAAAATTGATTTTGATGAAGTGGCTATCGAGCGTGCGGTCTTCCGCGACGGCACGAGCGAGTACTCCATCAACGGTTCTCGGGTGCGCCTCCGCGATATCAGCGAGCTTTTGGCAGGTGCGAATATCGGTGAGACCGGCCACCATATCATCTCCCAAGGCGAGGCAGACCGCATTCTGCTTGCATCTCCTCGCGATCGGCGTGCCATGCTTGAGGACGCACTTGGATTGAAACTGTACGAGTTCAAGAAGCAGGAAGCTCAGAGGAAGCTCGAAAAGACGGAGGAAAATATCACACAGATCAATTCTCTCCGGAGAGAGCTCGCGCCGCATCTACGCTTTCTTGAGAATCAAGTGAAGAAGCTTGAGAGGGCCGATTCGCTCCGCAGTGAGCTCATCGGCCTCGCGCAGACGTATTTCGCGATTGAAGACACGTACATTGCACAGGAGAAAATAAATGTGGAGCGGGATAAGAAAGAGGCGGCGGAACGGCTTGCGGTCGTGAGCGCCGAGCTCGAGCGCGTCGCAGACCCGAAGTCGGCAGACAAAGATACAGTTATTCGCACCGAAGCGCTCCGCAAAGCGGAGAAGGAAGTTTCCGAGCTTTCAAGCGCGCGCGCGACGCTCTCGCGCGAAATGGGCCGCATTGAGGGCGCGCTCACGGAAGTGAAGCGCCGAGCGGCTGTGGTCGCGCGTGAGCCGTATGCAAAGGTGCCGCGCGAAGAGTTAGAAGCGCTGCACAGCGAAGTAGAGCGGCAATTCAAGGGAGCCGACAGCGGCATGGATGCGCTTCGTGCTGCGCTCGCCGCTATCAGGAGCGCAGTCGGCCTCTTCTTCAGTCGCCATGGGTCGCCGAGCGATGAACGGCTTTCCGAAGAAGAAGATGCCGCTTTCAAGCTCGAGCAGGAACACACGGCGCTCGCCGAGAAATACACCGCCACGTCTGTTGCACTCGAGAAGGCCGAGTCTGCCCGAGCGCGCGCGAGAGAGGCAATGATTGCTCTTGAAGAAACTGGCCGCGACATCCGCCGCCGCATCCTTGATTCCGCTCAAGCAAAGGCACATGAGGAAGGTCTTGTTGCAAAGGCCGAGGCACGCGAATATGAGCTCTCAGTACTTTCTGAAGCGCTTGAGCGAGATAAAGCAGAAGTACTTGTTCTTGCGGGCACGAGTGCTCTTTCGTATACGCCGGTGAAGCACGCACCGCATGAGGAGCGTCGCGCGCAGGAAGAACGCAAGCGCTCTCTGGAGCGCACGAAAATCCGCCTGGAGGAAGCAGGCGGTACCGGCGAGGAAATCCGGCAGGAGCATAAGGAGGTGTCAGAGCGTGAGGCATTCCTCGGCAGGGAACTGGAAGATCTCGCAAAGTCTTCTGCGGGGCTGCGTGCACTCATTGATGACTTGGATACGGAGCTCGCGAAGCATTTCTCTGATGGACTCGCAAAAGTAAATGCATCGTTCGGCGAATATTTCGGGCTGATGTTTGGCGGCGGCGGTGCGCGCCTGACGCTTGAAGAACCGGAAGAACCCGAAGAATTGGATGAAGAAGCATCGCAAGAGTTTATGGACGAACCGGTAGCGAAGGAGCGCCCCGGCATAGAAATCGCCGTGAATCTACCGAAGAAAAAAGTGCGCTCGCTGATGCAGCTCTCGGGCGGCGAGCGCGCCTTGACCAGTATCGCCCTCATTTTCGCCATGAGTCAGGTGAATCCGCCGCCGTTTCTCATATTGGACGAGACCGATGCCGCGCTTGATGAAGCGAATAGCCGCCGCTACGGCGATATGATTGAAAATCTTGCGAAGCGTTCCCAGCTCATCGTCATCACCCACAACCGCGAGACGATGAGCCGCACGAGCATCCTCTACGGCGTTACGATGGGTGCTGACGGCGTTTCCAAGCTCCTATCGGTGAAGTTCGAAGAAGCCGTCGCCGTCGCAAAATAATATGGAAAAAAGAACCGGCGGTTGCCACTGCAAGAAAGTGAGATATGAAGTGGAGATAGATCTCACACAGCCGGTAATCGATTGCAATTGTTCGAATTGCCAGATCAAAGGCCTCTTGCTTGCCTTTGTTCCGGCGGAACAATTCAAGCTCCTTTCAGGCGAAGAAGATCTCGTTACCTACAAATTTAATAAAGGGCATATCGCGCATATGCACTGCAGGCATTGTGGTGTGCAACCAATTGGTAAAGGTATGGGCCCGAAAGGCCCTACGGTCGCTATCAATGTGCGCACGATAGACGACATTGACCCTGATGCACTTGTTCGGAAACCCTTTAACGGGAGAGACCTTTAGATGGGCACGAAGTCCAATTCTTTCTCCGCTATACGTGCCGCCATTAATTTCACTTTGATTGGGTCGCCGAGCGTGTAGGTCTTGTGGGTACGCTTACCGACGATGCGATAGTTCTTCTCCTCGTATTCAAAATAATCATCGCCGACATCCTTGATGCGAATCATGCCGCCGGCATGCGTTTCGTTCAGCTCCACATAGAGCCCGCGTTCGGTAACGCCTGAAACGACGGCATCGAATTCCTGGTCGACCTTGTCGACCAGGAATTCGACCTGCTTCATCTTGATGGAATCGCGTTCGGCACTTGCCGCCGCAACTTCGCGCTCTGAAGCGTGGAGTGCAAGCGTGTCGAACTCCTGCATCTCTTCCGCAGTGATGGGCGTGCCGCCAGCATGTGCCTTCACCAGCCGGTGGATGACGAGATCGGGGTAGCGTCTAATGGGCGACGTAAAATGCGTATAGAAATCAAATGCAAGACCGAAGTGGCCGATGTTGCGCGTCGCATATATCGCTTTGCTCATGGAGCGGAGCGTGGCAGTCTTCACCAGGTATTCCTCCGGCTTACCTTTCACTGATTCAAGCAGTTTATTTAATTCTGCACCGGTTACCTTTCCTGCACCCGACGTCTTCAGATGGTAGCCCATGACGCGCAGAAGATGCGCGAGGTTCTCGATGCGATCGGCGTCCGGCTCATCGTGGATGCGATAGAGTGATTGAAAATGCGCACCGCCATTGCCTGAGAGTTTGGAGAGATGTTTTGCCACGGCTTCGTTTGCAAGGAGCATGAAATCTTCGATAAGAAGATTCGTCGCTTTGCGCTCCTTGAGGTGGATGGCAATCGGTTTACCTTCAGCGTCGAGCTCAACCTTCACTTCGGCCGTATCAAATTCGACTGCTCCTTTCTGCTGACGCTTCGTGCGAATCTTTTTAGAAAGCTCAAGGAGGGTTGAGAGCTCTTCGTGCATTACTCCTTTTCCCGCATCAAGCACCTCCTGTGCATTTTCATACGTAAAGCGTTTATCGGAGTGGATGACTGTCTCGCCGAACCACTCATCAACGATGTTCGCGTCTCGATCAAGTGTGAAGACGGCGGAAACGGAAAGGCGGTCTTCATCGGGATTGAGCGAACAGAGGTCCGTGGAGAGGATATGAGGGAGCATGGGAATGGTACGGTCGACGAGGTACATGCTCGTCGCGCGGGCACGCGCTTCTTTATCGAGTTCGGTACCGGGCGTAACGAAGAACGAGACATCGGCGATATGGATGCCGACTTCGGTATTTCCATTTGCAAGTTTCTGCACCGAAAGTGCATCGTCGAAGTCTTTTGCGTCATGCGGGTCAATGGTGCAGGTCGCGACATTCCTGAAGTCTCTCCGTTTCGGATTCTTCGCTTCCTCGGCAAGTATCGCGCGTCCCTCTTTCTCAAGCCGCTTCGCTTCGCTTATGACGCCGGGAGGGAAGTCGGAGGAGAATCCTTGCCCGAGCGCAAGCGCGCGCATCTCCACATCGTGCACGCCGGCTTGGCCTATGACTTCTTCGATGGTGCCAAGCGGGTACTGCTTGTCGGGCGCCCATTCCCCAAGGCGCACGACGGCTTTGTATCCAAGCGGCGCATCACCCCGATCGAGGATGACGATAGGCACATACATCTTCTTGTAGTCGGGCGCAAGCAGGGTGAGCCCCTCTTCTTCGATCAGCGTGCCGACAAATGTCTCGCGAGCTCGCGAGACTATTTCAA
This sequence comes from Candidatus Kaiserbacteria bacterium, assembly GCA_023264445.1. GTDB lineage: Bacteria > Patescibacteriota > Minisyncoccia > Phycocordibacterales > Phycocordibacteraceae > C7867-001. Next base: position 4,360 of record JAHFMN010000001.1, read on the forward strand.
TGACCTTGCCTGCCTCGCGAGGCGGCATCCTCCCCGAGGGGTCGCGATAGCTCCCGGCGGGAGCGACTTTCACGATGTCGCCCGAGAGCGCATGATTGGTCCATTCGGGCGGGATGAGCAGGTCTTCCTTATCTTCGCCAATCGCAAAAAAGCCGAAACCCTTGCGGGTCATCGTTATGGGGCCCTCGTGTGTGCTCTCTCCTTGCATTTTTCTCACTCTATCAGATTCTCTCGTTGGTGCTATAGTCAGATTGCCGCTTCTCCTCCCAACTCGGGGCGGTGATGGACCTTCGGCGGCCTGGCAACAGGCCGCCTTTTTTATTTGCGATTTCGGGGCAATTCTGATAAGGTGCGCGTACATGTTGATGATTCGTTTCCAGCGCATCGGCCGGACCAATGATCCGGCGTTTCGTATTGTCCTTCTCGAGAAGGAACGCGCCGCAAAGGCGGGCAATATCGTCGAACTTCTCGGCACATACAATCCGCGCTCCAAGGCACTTACCCTTGATGAAGACCAGGTGAAGCACTGGATAAGTAAGGGCGCCCAGCCGACGGACTCCATCCGTAACCTCCTTATCAATAAGGGAGTGATTGAAGGGAAGAAAGTAAACGTTCTTCCGAAGAAGACTCCACAGAAGAAAGAAGGAGCAGAAGCAGTCGCCGCCGCTCCGGAGGCAGTTGCGCCGGCAGAAGAGGTAGCCGCACCGACCGAAGCAGAGGTAGTCGCAGAAGTCGCGGATGCTGACGAAGGAAGTGCTGAGCCCGCTCCGGCAGAGGAAGTAGCGCCGGCAGAGGTTTCTGCGGAAGTCCCAGTAGCCGACGTGTCCCCCGAAGCTTCAGCGAAGGAGGAGGAAACTCCGGCCGCGTAATTTTTCGCCCGTTAGGGCGTACATACCCTTTTATGGAACCAGACCAGGCACTTCTCGAATACGCAGTGAAGGCAGTCGTTGATCACCCCGAATCGGTGGTGACGACGCGTACTATTGATCAGATGGGAGTTCTCCTCACGCTTACGGTGCACCCGGAGGATATGGGGAAAATCATCGGCAAGAGCGGTAAGACTGCCGAAGCGCTCCGCATCCTACTCCGCGTCGCCGGTATGAAAGGGAATGCACGCGTGAACCTAAAGATAAATGAGCCAGTCGGCGGGAAGCGTGAGCATGAGAACAAGACAGTGGATCAGGTCGTAGACGAACTGAATGCTTAAATTCCATCTCATAACCCTCTTTCAGGACGCGTGCGACGCGTATCTCTCGGCGTCTATCATCGGACGCGCGCGGAAGGAGAAAAAGATTTCAGTGAGTTATCAGAGCCCGCGCGATTTCGTAGAAAATAAATGGGGCAAGGTAGATGAGCGCCCATACGGCGGCGGTCCGGGGATGGTGATGCAGGCGATGCCAGTAATAAAGGCAACTGAGAAAGCTTTAAAGAAAGCAAAAAAGCCCGTTGTAATTTGGTTCTCGCCAAGCGGGAAGCAGTTCACGAATAAAGATGCGGACAAGCTCGCGAAGTATACCGACGTCGTGCTCATCTGCGGTCGCTATGAGGGCATAGACGAGCGTGCGAAGAAAATCCTCAAGACGCTCGCGCCCCTAAAAGAATTTGCAGTAGGCGAAGCGGTGTACACGGGCGGGGAAGTACCATCTCTCGCAATAGCGGATGCTATTACTCGCCGCCTCCCGGGCGTGCTTGGGAAAGACGCATCAGTAGAGGAGCGCCGCATTGCTTCATCTGCCGTCTACACCCGTCCCGAAACGATTTTGTATAAAAAGAAATCCTATCGTGTGCCCAAGGTGCTCCAAACCGGCCATCACGCAAAAATTGACAAGTGGCGAAAAGAAATGTAATATATCTTCCAGCTGAACATTACATAAGCATCAACTAAATCAACCTCGAAGGAGATCGAAATGACTGCTCAAGTGCTTACGCTTCTCAAACCACGTTCGGTAGGGATCTGGGTGCGTGTCTCTACAGAGTTTCAAGCTCTTGGAGACAGTCCTCATCATCACGAAGAACGCGCCCGCGAATACGCAGCCGCTAAGGGCTGGACTGTTGAGTCAGTTTATCGCCTCGAAGCTGTCAGCGGGAAGTCCGTTCTCTGGCATTCCGAAGCAAAAAGAATGTTAGAGGACATCAAGATGGGTCGCATTACGGGGCTTATCGCTTCGAAATTTGCGCGACTCGCTCGTAACACGAGGGAACTGCTCGAGATATCGGATCTGTTTCAGGAACATCGAGCAGAACTCATTTCGCTTGATGAACCCATCAACATCACGACCTCGACTGGACGGTTGTTCCTAACCGTAATGTCTGGACTTGCCGAATGGGAGCGTGAAGAAATTGCTGGCCGCGTGTCGGCATCACTTCCTATTCGCGCAAAACTCGGCAAACCGCTCGGTGGAGCAGCTCCCTTTGGCTACAAATGGGAAGGTAAACAACTCCTTATCAACCCAACTGAAGCGCCAGTGCGGGCACTGATCTACACGCTCTACATTGAGCACAAGCGCTTAAAGTCTACGGCACGAGCGCTTAATGAACTGGGTCATCGGACCAGAAATGGTTCGAAGTTTTCGGACACGACCGTGAGTCGTCTCATCGCCGACCCAACTGCGAAGGGTATGCGTCGCGCAAACTACACGCGCAGCGTCAACCATTCGAAGGCTTGGATTGTGAAGCCACGGTCGGAATGGGTGATGGTGGCTGTCGAAGCATGCGTCTCGGAAGAGGTATGGGATCGAGCAAACATGATCTTGGGTCTGCAGCAAGATAAATTGCGCCGTAAATGTACGGGCGTGAAGAACTTGTTCGCAGGACTTGTGTTCTGCGGGTGCAGCCAGAAGATGTATATCTGGACTCATTCGCCAAAATATGTTTGCCAAAAGTGTCGCGCTAAAATCCGCGATGTCGATCTGGAAACCTTCTTTCTCGAAGGCGTCCGCTCCATGTTCGCTCCAGAGCAAGTGCGCTTATTGTTTAATCGGGCGCATGAAGATCTGCGGTTGAAGCAGAGTGAGATATCGTCACTTAGCGAGCAAATGGTCGCAATACGTGCTGAGATGGACAAGTGTTATCGGGCGTTCATTTCGGAACATCTGGACGAGGAAGACTTCGGTCGCTTCTACAATCCGCTCAAAATGAAATTACGAGAAGCGGAAAGTGTACTTGCTGAACTCAACGGGCAGCGAGCACTCCTCGAACACTGGTGTGTATCACGTACGCCGATCGTCAAAGACGTCTTCGAGGTTCTTGATAAATGGTGGGGCGAGACCTCGTTTACTCGGAAACAAACGTTCCTCGAGAATCTGGTCAAACGGATTGACGTCCGCGACGATCATATTCACGTCGAATTCCACCACTTGGCCACGCTCAAGTCCGAGGGGCAGTTTGATTTCTCTGGATTTGCAATGCTTTGTGGTCTCGAGGTTTCAATACCGAAAGACCTCTCAAAGCAGATACCCGAAGACTCGAACGGAAGGCGATTGGTCGCTGTTGCTTAATTGAGGGGCTCGCTTCGCATCACTGCGGAGCGAGCCCCTATCTTTATCCCCAGAGGGGGTTGCGGGAAAAGATGGGGGGTGGTAGGTTAGTGGCATTAGATACGAGTGAGTTCTGGAGGGCTGGGCAAGAGAGATTCATACGGGAACCGAAAGAAACGCGTTAGCGCAAGCGGATTCATTTCCGTGCGTTCGCATTTGTTTACATATAGTTTAGGGAAATTAACAACCTCACGCCACCCTCGCATGTTTAAGAAACTCACCCAGAAGACGTTCGGCGCATTTCGGGCTCCGCGAGTATCGTTCCCAGACCTCGTCGGGCACCAGCGGTCTTCCTTCGACTGGCTCCTCAAAGACGGCCTCACCGAGCTCTTCAAAGAGTTCTCTCCCATAAGCGACTATTCAGGGAAGAAGTTCCAGCTTGAGTTTGAAAGCTTCGAGATCGGCGAGCCGAAGTTTGATGAGGAGTTCGCGCGCGAGAATATGCGCACCTACGAGGCGCCGGTCAAGGTGACGGTGAAGCTTACCAACAAGACCTTCGGCTCGGAGAAGTCGCAGGAAATCTTCCTGACCGATATCCCGATGATGACGCCGCACGGCTCCTTCATCGTCTCCGGCGTGGAGCGCGCCATCGTCCCCCAGCTTGCACGAAGCTTCGGGGCATTTTTCGTTTCAGAACTCCTGCGCGGCAAGCCGTACTTCGGTGCGAAGATCATTCCCCTAAGGGGCGTGTGGATAGAAATAGACTCGGAGGCCGATGGCGCCATTTTTGTGAAGATAGATCGTAAGCGCAAGTTTCCTATCACCCAGCTCCTCACGGTCTTCGGTGGCGGGCTCGGCGAAGCGGTTGCGAAGCATTTCGCGAAGGATCCGCTCGCGCTCGCGGCTATCAAGGCGACTCTTGCGCACGACGAGGCGAAGTCAGTGGAAGAGGCATATATCGAGATTCACCGCCGCATGCGCGACGGAGACCTCGCCACGCCAGAAAACGCGAAGAACTTCGTGCAGTCGCTCTTTTCGGTGGAGCGCTATGACGTCGGCAAGGTGGGCCGCCACCGCTTGAACGCTCGCTTCGGCCTCCCGACGACCGAGAAGGCGCTTGAGAAGCGCACGCTCGCACTCGCGGACTTCGTTCGCATCGTTTCAGAAATCACGAAGCTCAATGCCGATCCTTCAGCGCGTCCGGATGACATCGATCATCTTGGCTTCCGCCGCGTGCGTTTCGTCGGCGAGCTTTTGCAGGCCCGCATGCGCGTGGGCATGAGCCGCATGAAGCGCAATATCCAGGACCGCATGAGCACGATTGAGAGCGAGACCACGCTCCCGATGGCGCTCGTCAATCCGCGTCCCTTCCATGCGTCCGTGCACGAATTCTTCACCGCCAACCAACTCTCACAGTTCATGGATCAGCAGAATATTCTTGCCGAGCTTGAGAACATGCGCACCCTCTCCGCACTCGGTCCCGGCGGCCTCACTCGCGAGCGCGCCGGCTTCGAAGTGCGCGACGTGCACCCGTCTCACTACGGACGCCTGTGCCCGATTCATACGCCGGAAGGCCAGAACATCGGCCTCATCCTCCGCCTTGCGACGCATGCGCGCACCAACGACTTCGGCGTCATCGAGACTCCGTACGTCCGCGTGAAGCATGGAAAGGTAACCGAGGAAGTCGTCTACTTGAATGCCCTCGATGAGGAGCTCGAGACTATTGCACACGGCGCGACCAAGCTCGATGAACAGAGCCGCATCGTCGGAGACTCGGTCGAAGCGCGTCACAAAGGTGATCCGATTATCGTCGAGCGCGATGCGGTTACGCTCATGGACGCTTCGACGTATCAGATGTTCTCCATCGCAACCTCCATGATTCCGTTCGTCGACCACGACGATGCAAACCGTGCACTCATGGGTAGCAACATGCAGAAGCAGGCGACGCCGGTCCTCGTCCCCGAGGCCCCGCTCGTCGCTACCGGCATCGAGTCCCACGCTGCTATGAGCACCGGCCGCCTCGTGCTCGCTACGGAAGCTGGCGAAGTCACCTATGCTGATGCGCGCAAGATTCTTGTGAAAAATAAGGAAGGGAAGTCCAAGGAATACCGTCTGCAAGGACTCACTCAGACCAACCAGAACTCGGCATTCATGCAGCGCCCCTCGGTCAAGACGGGCGATACGGTGAAGAAAGGCGAAGTCATTGCCGACAATTCCTCAACCGATAAGGGTCAGCTTTCGCTCGGCCAGAACGTGCGCGTCGCCTTCATGAGCTGGAACGGCGCGAACTACGAAGACGCCATCATCATTTCGGAGCGTCTCGTTGAGGAAGCGAAGTTCACCACCGTGCATATCGAAGACTTCGATTGCGTCGTGCGCGACACGAAGCTCGGTCCCGAGACTACTACGCACGACATCCCGAACGTCGGCGAAATGCGCCTGAAGAATCTCGACGAAGAGGGTGTCATCCGCATCGGCGCGGAAGTGCGCCCGGGCGACATCCTCGTCGGCAAGGTCACGCCGAAGGGCGAGACCCAGCTCACGCCAGAAGAGCGCCTCTTGCGCAGTATCTTCGGCGACAAGGCGAAGGACGTGAAGGACACTTCGCTCCGCATGGAAGGCGGTAAGCGCGGCCGCGTCATCGGCGTTCGCGTCTTCTCCCGCGAGAAGGGCGATGAGCTTGAGACGGGCATCATCAAGAAGATCGTCGTGACGGTCGCACAGGTGCGCAACGTCTCGGTGGGCGACAAGCTCGCTGGGCGCCACGGCAACAAGGGCGTCATCAGCCGCGTGCTGCCGGTTGCTGACATGCCGTACGACGAAAACGGAAACCCGATTGACCTCATCCTCACGCCGCTCGGCGTGCCAAGCCGCATGAACCTCGGGCAGATTTTGGAAATGCATCTCGGGCTTGCGGCGCATACGCTTGGGTACCAGGCAGTCGTTCCGCCATTTGCTGGCGCGACTGCAGACGAGATTCGCGACGAACTCGTCGCAGCCGGCTTCGATCGAAGTGGCAAGATGAAGCTCTACGACGGTCACACCGGCGAAGCCTTCGCGCAGTCAATCGCAGTCGGTTATATGTATGTGTTGAAACTGCATCACATGGTGGAAGACAAGATCCACATGCGAAGCATCGGTCCGTACTCGCTCATCACGCAGCAGCCCTTGGGCGGCAAGGCGCAGAATGGTGGCCAGCGCTTCGGCGAAATGGAAGTGTGGGCACTCCTTGGCTACGGCGCGGCGTACACACTCCGCGAGATGCTCACCATCAAGTCAGACGATATTCAGGGCCGCTCCGCTGCCTTCGATGCGATCGTGAAGAACGAGCCGATCAGTCACAGCGGTACCCCGGCATCTTTTGCCGTTCTTACCAATCAGATTCGCGGACTCGCGCTCGACGTCGAACCGCTGAATCTGCCGCCCGAACCGGACGCGTAACTTTATTAACCTGAACTTCCCTTATGGCTTTCACTCCCCGCAAACTTCCTCCACGCGATACCTGGAACGGACTCCGGCTCACACTCGCTTCACCTGAACGCATCCTTGCGTGGTCAAGCGGCGAAATCACTAAGCCCGAGACCATCAACTACCGCACCCAGCGGTCCGAAAAGCACGGCCTCTTCGACGAGAAGATCTTTGGTCCGGAAAAGGACTACGAATGCTACTGCGGCAAGTACAAAGGCATCCGCTACAAGGGCATCGTCTGCGATAAGTGCGGCGTCGAGATTACGCGTTCTATCGTCCGCCGCGAGCGCATGGGCCACATCGAGTTGTGCACGCCGGTCGCGCACATCTGGTTCCTTCGTTCGGTGCCTTCACGAATGGCGCTTCTCTTGGGCGCTTCCGCCGCCGACATCGAGAAAGTCGTCTACTTCGCGGGCTACATCGTCACCAAGATCGCCGAGGAAGAGAAGAAACGCCTTTTGGCGGAACTCGAAGGCGAATACAAGTCTAAATACAAATCGCTCGGAAGCGACAAGGAGCGCGACGCGCTTAAGGAGAAGATGACGCTTACGAAAGCCGAAATCGACGGCGTCGTCGTCGGCAAGGTTCTCGACGAGATGGAGTATCATCGCTTTTCGGTGCGATACGGTGGTTTGTTTGAAGCACGCATCGGCGCCGAAGCTATCTACGATATTTTCCGCGCGATTGATCTCAAGGTGCTTGAGAAGACTCTCGCCGCGCGCTACGAGCACGCGGGCGCCGCCGAGCGCGAGAAGCTCGCGAAGCGCCTCTCGCTCATTGCCGGACTCATTGCCTCCGGCGTGCGCCCCGAGTGGCTCTTCCTCACACGGATTCCCGTTATTCCGCCGGCGCTTCGCCCGATGGTCGCGCTTGAAGGCGGCCGTCATGCGACCTCCGATGTGAACGACCTCTACCGCCGTGTCATCAACCGCAACAACCGCCTGAAGAAACTTATCGATATCCATGCGCCTGAAGTCATCTTGCGCAATGAGAAGCGCATTCTGCAGGAAGCAGTGGATGCACTTCTTGATAATTCCATCAGGAAGAGCGGCGCTTCCGCCGGCGCGATGACGCTTGCTCAACGCCGTCCGCTCAAATCACTCGCTGATTATCTCAAAGGCAAGCAAGGATATTTCCGCCAGAACCTGCTCGGCAAGCGCGTCGACTACTCCGGCCGCTCGGTCATCGTCGTCGGCCCGGATCTCGAGCTCGACGAGTGCGGCCTTCCGAAGCATATGGCGCTCGAGCTCTTCCGCCCGTTTGTCATCGCAGGGCTTTTGGAGCGCGAACTCGCGTTCAACATTCGCGGTGCCGGCCGCCTCATCGAAGACGGTGTTGCTGAAGTATGGGAAATCCTCGAAGAGGCGATCGAAGGGAAGTACGTCCTTCTCAATCGCGCACCGACCCTCCACCGCCAGGGCATCCAGGCATTCCGTCCGCGCCTCATTGAAGGCGATGCTATTCAGCTGCACCCGCTTGTCTGTAATGCATTCAACGCAGACTTCGACGGCGACCAGATGGCCGTGCACGTCCCGCTTTCAGAGGAAGCGCAGTGGGAAGCGGCAAACATCATGAGCGCCAACAAGAACATCCTGAAGCCAGGCAACGGCGAGATGACCGTACTTGCAGCAAAGCCGCAGGACATCATCCTCGGTCTCTACTGGCTCACCAAGCCGGCTGCTGGCGTGAAAGGTGAAGGTGAATACTTCGCCTCGCCGAATGCCGCGATCCTCGCATCCGAATACGGCGCCATCGACCTGCGTGCAAAGATTCATGTGCTGCCAGTCGCGGGCAAGGAGAAATATGCCGCGTTTGAGAATCATCCGTTTGAGACAACCGTCGGCAAGCTTCTCTTTAACACGGTGCTCCCCGCCGATTATCCGTTTGTGAGCGACACCATCTCGAAGAAAGTGCTTGCACGCATCATGAACGACTGTGCTACCCGCTACGGATTCGATGCGGTACCGGCCATCGTAAACAAAGTGAAGCGCTTCGGCTTCGATTACGCGACTCGCTCCGGTATCTCCTGGGCGATTAACGACGTGTCCGTACCGAAAGAAAAGTCGCGCATCATCGCGGATGCTGCCGCAAAAGTCGCTTCCATAGAGAAGGATTACCGAAACGGCCTCCTCTCCGAAGAGGAGAAGCGCCGCATGGCTATCGAAATCTGGCAGGGCACGAAGCAAGCAGTGGAGGAGCAGGTCGCCCTCGAGCTTGATCCGATGGGCTCTGTCGCCGACATGGTGAGTTCAGGTGCTCGCGGAACGCTCGGCAACTTGACCCAGATGGCAGGTATGAAAGGACTTATCCAGAATACTGCTGGTGTCACCATTGAAGTGCCTATTATTTCCTCAATGGTTGAGGGATTGAATCCGATTGAGTACTTCATGTCCACGCACGGTGCGCGCAAAGGACTCACCGACACTGCGCTTGGTACCGCGAAGGCCGGGTATCTCACGCGCCGTCTCTTCGACGTCGCGCAGGATTCCATCGTGACCGAAAAAGACTGCGGCACGACCCGCGGCGTGAAGATAAATCGTATCAGCGCGTCCGGCATTCAGATTGACTATGCGAAGGCGCTTCGCGGCCGTGTACTCGCCGAAGATGCAAAAGATCAGGATGGTACGACGCTCTTCAAGAAAGGACACTATCTCTCTGCAGCCGACACTGAAGCGATTGCCGCTTCACTCATCTCGTCTGTTGTCGCTCGCTCACCGATGTCATGCGAGACGCGATACGGCATTTGCCAGACCTGCTACGGCATGGATCTCACGACTCAAGAGAGCGTAGACCTCGGCGAAGCAGTCGGCACCGTCGCCGCACAAGCTATCGGCGAACCGGGCACCCAGCTCACGATGCGTACCTTCCATGCCGGCGGCGTTGCGTCGGTCGGCGGCGACATCACGAGCGGTCTTCCACGCGTGGAGGAAGTGTTTGAAAAGCGCTCGCCGAAGAACCCAGCTGTCATCTCGAAGTCCGACGGCATGGTCACCGATATCAAAGAAGAGGGCAAGGAAAAGATTATCGTTGTGGCACCGCTTCAGGGACAAGGCAAGAAAGATGGTTCTTCGTATGAATATCTCGCGCCGTATCCGCGCGTCCCGCTCGTGAAGGAGGGAGACACGGTTGTAAAGGGTCAGATACTGACCGATGGTTCGGCCGATCTCGATGATCTCTTTGAGTATGCCGGCCGTGCAGCGGTACAGGAATATATCATCACCGAGGCATCGAAGATCTATGAATTACAGGGCGCGCCTGTTTCAAGGAAACATCTTGAGGTCGTGGTGAAGCAGATGTTCTCGCGTGTGAAGATTACGGACGCGGGTGATACTGACCATTCTGTCGGCGATATCGTCGAGGATTGGGAATTCGCGAAAGCGATTAAAGAGATGGAGGAGGCCGGCAAGATAGCACCGAAGGCGCACGAAATCGTGCTCGGTATCAAAGAAAGCGCACTCTCGCGGCGTTCCTTCCTCTCGGCCGCATCGTTCGAGCAGACGACGAAGATTCTCATCAATGCCGCCCTTCGCGGCTCGGTGGATCGCCTGCGCGGCTTGAAGGAAAACGTTATCCTCGGCCGCCTCATTCCTTCCGGTACCGGTTTTGCGGGAAGCCAGAAGCATGCACACATCACGAAGCTGCAGTCTGAACGCCCTGCGCCGCAGTACTCTGAAACCCGCACTACCTCGTTCGCTCCGCGCCAAACCCGCGCGCTCTAAATCCAGTAGTATAAAAAATTGAATGGTGCGGAGGTCAAGATTATTGGTATACAAGGTACACTGTATCCATGACTGACTCCGTAGCGCAGATCAAAGAACGCCTGAATATAGAGGACGTGATTGCGCCCTATGTGAAGCTCACGCGCGCAGGGAAGTCGCTCCGCGGGCTGTGCCCGTTCCATAAAGAGAAGACACCGAGCTTCCATGTGAGCCCGGAGCGCGGGAGCTGGCATTGTTTCGGATGCGGGCTCGGCGGGGATGGCTTCTCATTCATTGAGAAAATCGAAGGAGTTGATTTCAAGGGCGCGCTGCAAATCCTTGCCGAGAAGGCGGGAGTCGTTATCGAATATTCAGGGAAGGGTAATCGCGAGGATACAACGAAGAAAGAGCGACTGCTCGCTCTCATGGCTCGCGCAAGCGAGTGGTATGCAGGTAAACTTCTCGGAAGTCTTGCGCAGATATACGCGCATGATCGCGGCCTAAACGGCGGCACTATCGCTGCATGGCGGCTCGGGTACGCGCCTGAGGAATGGCGCGCGCTTCTTGAGGCGCTGACCGCTGAAGGATTCACGATTCCCGAGCTTCTTTCTGCAGGGCTTATAAAGGAGGCAGACGGGAAGCCGGGGACGTATTATGACCGGTTCCGCAATCGGCTCCTCTTTCCGATACGCGATGCCGCCGGCCGCGTCGTCGCATTTACCGGCCGCGCTCTTGCACCAGACGATCTGGCGAAATATCTCAATAGCCCGGAGACAGAGCTCTACCATAAGTCCGAGATTCTCTTTGGCATGGATCGGGCGAAGGATGCGATACGCACGCGCAAGTTCACGATGCTCGTGGAGGGGCAGATAGACGTGCTCTTGGCGCACCAGGCGGGCTTCGAGAATGCCGTTGCACTCTCGGGTACTGCGCTTTCAAGCCGCCACCTCAACCTCATGAAGCGCTACAGCGAGAATCTCATGCTCGTGCTCGATGCTGATGCCGCCGGTCTTACGGCGACGGCACGATCGGCCGAGCTTGCTCTTCGGGAAGGTCTGCGAGTCAAAGCAGCTCGGCTTCCAAGCGGTAAGGATCCGGCTGAACTTATCGAGGAGGATGTGCAGGAATTCACAAAACGCATCAAGGAAGCAAAACCGATCGTCGATTTCTTCCTCACAGAGCTTGCCGAGAAGGAGCGGGACCCGCATCGGCTCGTGCGCGCGGCAGAACAGATCGTGCTCCCGCTCATCAATGCGATACCAAGCCCGATGGAACGCGAGCACTTCATGCAGTCCGCCGCGCGCACGCTCGGGCTCTCAAGCGAGACGATTCGTGAATCGCTGCGGCGCCTGCCGAAACTTCAGGAGACTCCGGGCAGTTCTTCCGTAGAGAGGACGGCAGCGGTACCTGCGCGAGACACACGGTCCCAGGTCATCCTCGCCGTTCTCCACGCATACCCCGATACTCCTCTTGCGAATCGGGTCAAAACAGAGTATCTTCGAATTACCGAAGCTCCCGAGCTGCCATCCGAAACGCTTCCTGAATCAGCCCTGTTCTCCGCAGAACAGATGTTCGGCGAGAGCCCAAGCGAAGATGCAGCAGACGAGCTTCTCCGCGCCTTTGAAGAAGCGGTTATCCGCGAGGCGTATCAGGAGGCAGTCAACAATCTACGACGAGCCGAGGCCGCAGGAGAAGCGGGCTCGGTCGAACGTGCGCAGGCGGCCTGCACCAAGCTCTCTGCGCGTCTTGCCGCATTCGGACGCTAATCTTTCATTTTCTATTCATATTTTTTCGCATGGCGAAATCCATTTCAAAAAAGAAGAAACGAGTTAAGAAGTCCCCGCGTAAGCGGGTGGTGAAGCGCACTCCCGCTAAAAAGAAGAAGGTCGTTCGTGCCGCGGCGAAGCGCTCGAAGAAGCAGGTTGTGCGCGCTGCAGCGCGGCAGGCGCGCTCGAACGCTAGCTCACGGAAAGAGCTTTCGGCGGAGACGCTTATCGAGAAGGGTAAGGAGCGCGGCTACGTCACCTACAGCGAAATCCTCAAATCATTCCCGCACGTGGAGGAAGATGTTAGTTTCCTTGAATCGCTGTACGAGCGTTTTGCTATAGCGGGCGTCGACGTGCTTGAGGGCGGCATGCTCGAAGATGCCGCAGATGAGTATCTCGCCACGCGCAATATCAAAAATCGTCATTCAACCGGTTACGATTCTATCCAGATATACCTGCGCGAAATAGGGCAGTACCCGCTCCTGACCGCTGCCGAAGAGCGTGAGCTCGCAAAGCGTATCGAGAAGGGAGATGCGGAGGCGCGCAATATCCTCGCGAGAAGCAACCTGCGCCTCGTCGTCTCCATTGCGAAGAAATACGTCGGCCGCAGTCCGGACCTCACTCTTCTCGATCTCATCCAAGAAGGGAATCTCGGTCTTTTCCGCGCAGTGGACAAGTTTGATTGGAAGAAAGGATATAAGTTTTCTACCTATGCGACGTGGTGGATACGCCAGGCGATTACTCGCGCGCTTGCGGACCAGTCGCGCACCATCCGTATTCCCGTCCACATGGTGGAAACCATCGCCAAATACAAGCAGGTCTCGCGCCGCCTTGCCCAAGCGCTCGGCCGCGACCCGCAGGCGGAGGAAATCGCTATTGAAATGGGCGTTGAACCGGAAAAGATTTATCAGATAGAGAAGATCAATCAGGACACGCTTTCTCTTGAGAACCCGGTGGGCAGCGATGATGATGAGCGCTCGACACTCGGCGATTTCATCCCCGACGACAAGATTCCTTCGCCAGTGCAGGAGTCTTCCGAGCGCATTCTCGCGGAGCAGGTGCGCGGCATCTTGAGCGACCTCTCACCAAAGGAACGCAAGATTCTGGAGATGCGGCATGGCCTCATGGACGGCATCTACCACACGCTTGAAGAGGTGGGGAGGGAATTCGGCGTGACCCGTGAACGCATCCGCCAGATCGAAGCGAAAGCACTGGAGAAAATCCGTACGCACGACAAAGCCCGCCACCTGAAGTCGTATTAGTCTTTTACGGGCGCTATACTCCTCCCATGAAGCGGAGGAAATCCAGTAAGAAGAAATTTCCCATCAAGCATTGGAGCCATTCTTCGCTCGTGGCCTTCCTGCGAAATCCGCTTGCTTGGTACAAGCGCTACGTGGAGGAGATATACGATACACCAACCACGCCTGCTGCGGTTGTCGGGAGTGCGGGACATATCGCGCTGGAGCACTTTTATTCAGGTGCGCCCAAAGATATCGCCGTGCAAATGGGGCTCGAGTACATGCGTAAGATAGGGGACTTTGAGATTAATTTCGGCAAGGCGAAAAGCAGAAAGGCGCAGAAAGAAAAGAGAAAAGACATGGAGCAGGAATACCTGCGAGCCATTTCCTATTACCTTGCGCGGCCGCCGAGACACGAGGTGCTCGGCGTGGAGGTCAGGGGTGTGGTGGAGATAGAAGGCCTCCCACTCCCCATCAAGGCCATTTCAGATTTGGTGGTCGCTTCAAGTGTCGAGAAGGGTGCGGTGGACATCGTGGACCATAAATTCGTCGCGTCTTTCAGCAAGGGGAGTGCAAAGCCGCTCTTCATCATTCAGGCGATATTTAATTACTACACGGTGCGGGAGATGTTTGAGAAGCCAGTGAGGCGGTTCATCGTCTATGAATGTAAGAAGACGAGGAATGCCGACGGCTCGTCGCAAATGCGGCGGCATGTGATTGATTACCGCAACCACAAAGAAGATTTCAAAGTCTTTCATCGCCTGATAAACGATGCGACGGAGGAAATTTCTCGGCGACGCGCGTATCTACCAAATCCCTCTGATATGTTCGAGGGCGACAACTCATTCGATATCTATCGGCTTGAGTTGGTAAACGATTAAAAAAGTAGCGCCCCGACAAAAGTCAGGGCGCGAGCTGATGCAAGCCGAAAGATTCCTAGGCGATCGGAATACCTGCGGCGGGTTCCGGCTTCCCCTGGAAATATTTGGGGAGCACGTGAATCAGAGCCGCCCGGATACTGTCGAGCGTCGCACGTGCCGCTGAATCCTTGTTTCCATGCATGACGCCCCAAGAGAGCGCCAACTCGTCGGCTTCGTCAATCTGCTGAACGAGCAGGAAGAACTGGGTCTCGCCCATCTGAAGAGCAAGAACCTCTCGATGGTCATAGACCATCACGACTACAGGACCCGTCCGGACGGATTCTCCTGCAGGCAGAAACGTGTCGGTGCGAGACAATATCCTGCTCTGTTCGCCGCCGCGTCTGAAAAAGCGCATGGTATTCGGTGCTGTAAACGTAAAGCACGGCATTTGTTACCTCCGTCTAGAGATTGCAAAAGTGCAGCAGACTCTAGAGTACCATACAAATATAAAAAAGCTATCTCCGCCTCCTAGTGCCCGAGCGCCTGGTCAATGAGTTGTTGTACTGCGGCGTAGGGATAAGCGCCTGCCATAACCACTGGCGGCTTGCCGGCGACGAGAAGGATGGAATACGGCGTACCATTCGCGCCGATATCGAGCGCGTTTTGGCGATCCGCCTGAATGCGTTCTAAAAGCGGTGCAGAAGCCGATTCGCTTGCGTAGCACGTGGAGAAGGTATCGCTTGCAATACCCGCTGCCGCAGCGACCGTGCCGATTTCCTGCGGAGCGACGGGCTGCTTCTGAAACAGTGCCGTGGAGAATTTCCAGAATGCGTCGTTGCCGCCGACTTCTGCCGCGCACTCAGCTGCTTTGGCAAGCGAGAGGGCATTGGGGTGGATTTCCGTGAGTGGAAATTCGCGGAAGACCCAGGCGACGTCGCCGCCCGCACCCTCGTTTGCGATGATCTGATGGAGCGTGTCATGGAAACCTTTGCAGAACTCGCAATCAAAATCGGAGTATTCAATGATCATCACTTTTGCAGCCGGATTCCCGAGGATATGGTCGCTCGCGCTTACGGGGCGCACGAGAGACGGATTGCCATTGCTTGAAGGGGTTTTGGGTACAGAAATATAGAGCGCAAGGGCGATGATGATGCCTCCGCAGATAATCGCAATAGGAATTGTAAGAGGGGATTTCATAGAGGGAAAGCATGGGTCATCGCTGGCGTCGTATGCGCTGCACGCTCCCAGTGCGACGTATCGATTTTGACATCGCGGATATCGCGCAGATCTTTGTATTTGAGGATACCGTTGGTGAGCGCATAGTCATAAAGATTGCGCGTGAGACGCACATCCTCGATGCAGTATGCGGCGACCTTGTCTCGTTTACCCTCCTTCCACCACACTCCAGCCATGAGCCCGTCGCCGGCCTTTCCCTTGCCCAGAGTTGCTTCAGCTAAGGACTGAAGCCGTATGCGCCGACCAAGCACTTTCTGCACTTCGGAGAGCAAGTCGAGCGAGCGGATGTGCGAGAGGTCGCCCGGGTAATAGCGATTCAAAAGCGGGATGTCAAACGTATCTGAATTGAAACCGATGAGAAGGTCGGCGCGCTCTAGTATTGGCCAGAGATTATGAAGCTCTTCTTTGAAAAATGACGAATATGCATTTGTTTCCGAATCATGGATGGCGACGACGGTGAGCTCCTGCTCGTTCACATCGATATGGCCGCGCACGAAGGAATCCGAAATGGATTCGATGTCAAAGGTGATCGCGCGCATATGCTGCTAGCTCCCCGCGCGCAGGCGCGCAGGAAGCTCGGAAACCGGGAGACTGACTTCCTCACCCGTCTTGAGGATTTTCATGCGGACGGTGTTGTTTGCAATTTCATCGGCGCCATAGGCGGCGAAGAGGGGGATGCCGCGCTTCGCGGCGTCTTTTATCTGGTCGCCAAGCAAACGATCCGTGAGATTCACAAATACGCGCCCGCCTTCTTTGCGTAGTGTGTCGGCAAATGCCTGTGCGGCGGGAATGTCACTCTCGCTTGGTGTACCGACATAGAGTTGGGACTTAGATGTGTGCCCATCAGGAACCAGAGAATGGGTTTCAAGAAAGTCTGCGAGTGTAACGTCGCCAAGGGCGAAACCGACAGCGGGAATCGGCTCACCGCCAAACAGCGCGACCAGCCCGTCATAGCGCCCGCCGCCAAACAGCGCTCGCGGATTTGCCAGATTCGTATCAAAAACCTCAAATATCATGCCGGTGTAGTAATCAAAGCCGCGCGTGATGCTCGGATCAAAGACGACATTGCCGACGCCGCGCGCTTTGAGCAGCTCTATACGGTCGAGGAGTCGGCGTTTCTCGCTCGCGACGTCGGCATCTTCGCTCGAATGCTCGATGAGTGTGAGCGGGTCATTCTTCGTGAGTGCTGCGGACGCAGCAGCAAAAGCTTCTGGCGTGATTTTTGTTTTTTTATCTAAGAGGCGCAAGTATTGTCGGACTCCTTCGCCTTTGAGTCCGACCGCTTTGCATGCGGCGTTCAGAAGCGTGCGCGAATTCATCCGGATGACGAAATCGTTCTCCGCGGCGCCGAATGCCTTCATTATCGCGGAGACGAGACGGACGATTTCGATATCTGCCTCGCCCTCCGGCAAACCGATGAGGTCAATATCCGCCTGATAGAACTCTCGCAGGCGGCCTTTCTGCGGCCGCTCGTAGCGGAAGCGGTTGCCGATGGAGAACCAGCGGAGCGGGAAGGCGAGCTCGCGCCGCTTGGCGGCGACCATGCGCGCAAGTGTCGGTGTCATCTCGGGGCGCAGCGTCACCTTGCGGTCGCCGCGGTCTATGAAGGTGTAGGTCTGCTCGTTGACTATTTCTTCAGACGTTTTTGCTTCATAGAGTTCGGCGCGTTCAAGCGGGGAAGCGTTGTACTCTTCGTAGCCCGAGCGGGTGAGCGTCTCGCGGATGCGTGCGAACATCGCTTCCAATCGCGCCCAATCAGCGGGATAGAAATCACGGACGCCTTTGTATGAATCAGTCGAAAGGGGTTCGGACATGCCACGATTTTATCATGTACGGTCGTTTGCCGCCTCTATCAATTGACAAATATTTCCTCGGGAAGCAGTATGGAAACGGACACTTGAAAAACCTTGACCGCGGGGGATTACCTATGGGAATAGGAACACCGATGCCGAAATGCGGCTATTGCGGAAAGACCGTGGACGTTCTGCGTCAGCTCCATTGTCATGTCGGGGGCGATCAGTATGTTCACGACGACCCGAACAACCCGGAGCTCAATTGCTGGATCAATAGCATGTCGAGAACTCCGCAACCCAGTCTGCAACTACAACAACCCGAGGGGAGGTGATCCAATCTCAGCGCCGAATCATAACGGCGAGGTACAGGTTTTCCCTTACGGCGGCGCTGCTCATCCAGTGCCAGCATTTTACCCCCGCTCCGAACGGGGGTTCTTTTTATACTCCAGGACTTTTTGGTTCGATGGAAGCGTATCGGAGGATGATGTCGCGCATCTGTTCGGGCCGCGGGATGCCGTGCATGATGAACTCAATGTCTTCTGCGGCGGTCTGCACCTTGATATCGCCGATACCAAGCAGGGAGGGGAGCACTCCCGTGACATCTGTCGTCACATCCTGCACGCGAGAAAGGAACAAGCTTGAAACTCCGCGCGAGAAATACCTACGCTGCTTGATCTCCACGATGCGTTTATTGGTGAGTATCCACGCGTTCAAGAAGTAACGGGTGAAGGAGCCCCACGCGCTCGTCCAGGTGATGAGGAGCCAGATGCCGAGCGCGGCGCGCATAAGCGGCTCATGATAATCAAAGAGCGCGGCATACGAAGCCATCGGCGGTGCAAGAACGAGAATCTTCGGAAGCGCGAAGGGGATGACGGCGATGATGGCATACGGCAGAAGCTCGGTAAGGAAAAGAAACCAGTGTTTACGCGTCTCCCTCACGACGTGCTCTCCCGGTTCAAGTTCAAATTCTTTCATGGCAGATAGGCGCTGAAAAGCCCAGTGCCGGAGAGTGTATACACTGCAAGCGAAAACGATACGAAGAGATGCGCAATAATCGCTGGGAAAGCGACCCACGAGGCGTGAGAATATTTAAGCCAGTGATAGACGGCAATGAGTGTATATATGCTCCAGAATACGAACACGGTGATGAGGAGCCACATCACCGCGGTTCCGCCCGAAAGCCCGCCGGAGAGGTAGGGAAGCAGTATGGCAGGCGGTGAGAAAGGTTGGAGCGGCTGACTGGGCATTACTGAAATGATACTACGAGGGTGCGTGGTTTGCCGTACTGGTCGGTGCGTATCTGGGCATTGAATCCTTGTTCCGCAAACACCGCACACGCGGCTGCCGCGTGTGCGGTGTCGCATTCAATCCATGCCACGCCATTCTTCGCGAGATGTGTAAGGAGTTCATGCGCGATTTTGCGGATAATGTCGAGTCCATCATCTCCCGCTCGCAGGGCGAGCGCCGGCTCATGGTCAGTGACGCTTTGGGGGAGCTCTCGATGAGTGGGAACATAGGGAGGATTAGAAGCGACAACATCGAATTGCATATGAGCGAATGGCTCAAACAGATCTCCGATGCCGATGATTGCACGCGATTCGTCTAGATCGTTTTCGCAGATATTTTTTCGTATTGTTGCCTCATGCGCGGGGTTAACTTCGCCGAAATACACTTTTGCATTTGGCAGCCGTGCGAGCGCCGCACAGCCGATAGCGCCAGAGCCGGCGCAAAGATCGAGAAATGTGAGGGGTTGTTCACCCAATAACTGCTCTGTCCACCACTCTGTCTCGGGGCGAGGAATGAGCGGTTTTGAGTCCAGGTATATCTTCAAACCGAGGAACGGTTGTGAGCCGATGATATAGGCAAGCGGCTCGCCCTTGGCGAGCCGCTCCGCATCCGCATGATATTCCGGTGTTTCTTTCCCACCATATTTTTCCTCCAGAAGCCACTTTTCATCTCTGGTCATGAGCGCACGCTACCACAGATCTGCCGTTGATTTGTCTTTATAAACGTCATATAATCCAAGCGGTTCGTTCATACACAACAGATCAAGAGGGAGACGAAGATGCTCGGACACAATGTACTGTTCGCAGTTATTTTTTCTTTCATACCTTTTTGGGCTTTCGCAGGACCGATCGACGTGCTTCAGGATATCGAAATGGCATTCAAGCGCGATGTCGGCGGGATCGCCATCGATTCGGTATATTGTGAGAAGGTGGTTCGAGAAGCCGAAGATACTGTACGTCGAAGCCAGGCATTTCGCGAATCGCAATTCTTCTTGCTTACAGACCGGAATCATAAGGAACAAAAGGCCTTCCTTGCATTCTACGATGCCGCACATGCGAAGATCATTCTCATCGGAGCCGATAAAATCTCGACGGGTGATCCTTCGCGCCGTGGACATTTTGAGACGCCAATCGGTGTGTTCGAAAACAAGCCGGCCAACATGAGTTACCGTGCTCTCGGCACGAAAAACAAGGTTGGCTGGCGCGGACTTGGTGCAAAGGGAAGTCGGGTATGGGACCTCGGATGGCAACGCACCGTAAAGGCACGTGGCGAGCCGATGGAGATCCGGATGCTGGTACATGCGAGTGACCCCACCTTCGGAGAACAGCGTCTCGGTACGGTGCAATCGAAGGGATGCGTTCGGATTTCGGCACGTTTCAACCGATTCCTCGATTCCTACGGCGTGCTGGATCGGACATACGAGGAGAGCTCTAAGGCGAAGTATGTCCTTCTTTCAAACCGGAATCCAATTCCGCTTGCCGGAAAGTTCGTAGTCGTGATTGACTCCGGAGAGCCCGCCCTGAAGGCGGGCTTTTTCTTTGCATAGTGGTACTATTCGCGCATGAAATTCCATTTCTGGTACACGGTACTCTCGATATTCTTCATTGCAGTTTCAGGACTTGGCTATCTCTGGCTTGCGGCAAATGGTCGTCTCGTGAGCTGGATGCCGCTCTCCGATTTCTTCCTCATCGCGCTCGCCGTCATGCGTCTCATCCGGCTCTTCACCTACGACATCATCACCGCCTTCTTCCGCAACTGGTTTGTAGGGGCGCCATCGGACTCCTTCCTGGGTACACTTGGTACGCTCGTGAACTGCCCGTGGTGCACCGGGCTATGGTTCTCCAGTCTCATGACCTTCTTCTACTTCGCGACGCCGGTGGCCTGGTACGTCATCTTCATTCTCGCCCTCTCCTCGCTCGCGACTTTTTTCCAGGTACTTACCAATTTCATTGGGTGGAGCGCCGAAGTCAGGAAGCGTGAGGCACAGTCCTAAAAACAAGAACGCCCGCGCATCTGCGCGGGCGTTCTTGTTTTCTCGGCGAAGAGAATTAGTATCCGCCGCGTCCGTATCCGCCGTTGCCGCCGTATCCGCCGCGATCGCCGCCGCCGAAACCGCCTTCGCGGCGAGGAGGACGATCACCCTGCGGGCGAGCAAAGGAGACCGAGAGCGTACGCCCATCCATCTCCTTTCCATCCCAACGATCAATCGCCGCCTGCGCCTCCGCTTCGGAGGCCATTTCGACGAAGCCGAAGCCGCGTGAGCGGCCCGTCATACGATCGCTGATAATGCTCGCAGACACGACATTCCCGGCCTCACCGAAGGCCTTCTTAAGATCGTCTTCCGTCGAGCGATAGGGAATACCCCCTACGTAAAGCTTGTTTCCCTGAACCGATGCTGCATTGTCCATGTAGTGGATCTAACTGATTAACCTCGCCGAAAACAACACTTGTCGGCCGCCTGCCGAGCGAAGCTCGAATACTCTGCGAGTGGAAAAAAGTATGCCAGAAATATCAGCAAAACACAAGACCACAACAAACGATGTGTGGACAGCCCCGATCTGTTGACAAGAGAGGTGGACAAGCAGACAATTCTACTATCCACTGGCGGGGGCTGGCGGTTACCAATCTAAATATTTTCTCATGTATAAGACCTTGCGTTTTTCTGTGCCTCTCGTCCTCTCTGTCCTTATTTTTGGCGCAGTTCCAATCGCTTTTGCTTCTATAGGGCCTTCATTTACGGGTACCTTCACGACTAATCAAACAACGGCGAACCTGACAGCCGTAAATGATCAATCGGCTACCACAGTGCCCACCATGCCGAACTCGACTGGGGGTGTGGCAAATGATCAAGCGGCAGTCACTGCTACAACGGTTGCAAATGTCTCTGCAGTTACCGAAGTCAAAGCGTCTCAAACACTTACTGTTGTAACTAAACCGGGAAATGGAACCAATATCACCATCGGGTCCTGTGTAGTTAGTTTTGCAAATTCGACCACAGACTCTGATTGTTTGGATAATACTGCATCTATAGACAGGGGAGCTAATGCTGCGGCCACGGCTGCCTCCCTACGCACTTTGACCAATGTTTCGGACGCAGCTCATGGACCTCTGACAGTTGGTGGCTCTGGATCCACAGCCTCCTTCACAACCTCTGGTACTGAGGCCAGTGGGACAAACATCAACTTTAGCATTGGAACGGGGGATATTACAAACGTCGCTGTTACAGGCGTCATCGGCGTTATCGGCGTTGCCCAAATCAACACCATTACCATCAGTGGGACTGTTGAAGCCGGCGATGTCTTCACGGCGACTCTCCCGACGGTCGGGGCCGTCTCTTACACCGCAACGGGCTCTGAAGGATCGACAGACGGTATCGCAACCGGCCTTAATGCAGCCATCCAGGCCTCTGCTGGCTATGCCAGCCAGGCCTTTACCTCTTCAGTTACTGGAAGCGTCATCACTCTTACCGCCAAAGTTGCCGGCACGGGCTTCACGCAGACGTCCGGTGCGGCTAACGCCGGCCCGACTGTCCAAATCAACACCATTACCATCAGTGGGACTGTTGAGGCCGACGATGTCTTCACGGCGACTCTCCCGACGGTCGGAGATGTGTCATACACGGTCCAGGGGAGTGATACTACGAATGCGAATATTGCAACCGGACTGAATGCTGCCATTTTGGCCTCCTCGGATTATGCCTCGCAAGGTTTTACCTCTGCAGTGGTTTCAAACACGGTTGTATTGACTGCCAAAGTTGCTGGAACCGGATTCATACAGACATCCAGTACTGCAAACAGAACTCCAATTGCTCAAGTCGTGGACTTCACTCCGGCTAGCCCAACAAAAGGCGAGACCTATCGCGCGACGATAAACGGCACCAACTATAACTACACGGTGACGTCGCCTTCGACGACAGTCGCTGATGTAACGGCGGCGCTCGCGTTGCTCATGGATGTAAATTCTGCCGTTACGTGCGCAGATGCAACGACGAAAATTACGTGCACCGCCGAAGTTGCGGGCACCGCATTCTCCTATGACGCAACCGTTGTGGACATCACTGGTCCAGTTATTTCCGAGGTGACGCCGATATCCTCTCCGACAAACGATGCGACTCCGGACTATACATTTACGACCGATGAAGCTGGCTCCATCACTTATGACGGCGGATGTTCGAGCGTCACCAGCTCCGCTACTGTCGGCAGCAACACCATTACCTTCGACACTCTGTCTGAAGACACCTATCCAAACTGCACAATTCTGGTCACTGATGCGGCCACCAATGACAGTAATACTCTCACGGTAAGCTCCTTTACGGTAGATACGACCGCGCCGACAGTCGCGATTACCTCAACAACTGCCAACGGTGCGTATAAAGCCGGTGCAAACATTAATGTCACCCTCACATTCAGTGAACCAGTTACCTCAACCGACGCCCTCACTATTACGCTCAATACTGGCGAGACGTGTAGCGTCTCTGCACTCACCGCCGCCACAACGGGTACCTGTACCTCTACTGTTCAAGCTGGTAATACCAGCAGCGACTTGACGTTGAGCAGCATCGCTGTCGATAACGGCGGCACGATTAGAGATGCAGCGGGTAACAGCGCGAATCTTTCACCGACCTCAAATATTGCCGACACAAGTAGCATCGTCGTGGATACGACGGCCCCGATCGTAAGTGCTCTTTCACTCTCGCCTTCAACCGGTGTGGTCAGTATCGACGGCGGCATCACGCTCACTATTGTCGCGGATGACCAAAATTATGCGAACGGTGGCATAACGATAAATACCGTTTCGGCAACCGGCTTCACTGACAATCACGACAATACCTACACCGCGACGTACACTGTCTCCGAAGGTGATACGGAGCGGGCAAGCGGAAATGTTCCGGCAAGCGTCGTGCTTACGGACGCGGCAGGGAACTCAAGTGCTGCCTTCACGACAATTGATGCCAACACGACCTCGATAGATTCAGTAAAGCCACAGATTACGACTCTCACCGTCTCTAATGCAGTGTTCTCGCCAAATGCGAGTACTGACGTCAAAGATACGACCGACATCGATACTGCATTCGACGGCACCTATGATTACTCAATCCGCGTTCTGGATTCGACCGGGGTCCTGATAAAGATCTTGCAGGCAACTTCAACGGCTCAGAATCCGCAAGTGAAGACATGGGATGGTACTGACGAAAGTTCAGTTCAGGTTTCCGAAGGCACATACACCGTCCTCATAACTGTGAAGGACGGGGCGGGGAACACGACCGCAGATACTTCAACGTCCATTACGGTAGACAACACGGCTCCGGTCATCACGGTATCGGGAATCGACCCTGAGACGGTTGTGTATGGCGACTCCTATACCGACGCTGGCGCAACCGCGGATGACGGTTCGACGGTCTCTACGACAAATCCAGTAGATCCAAGCACACTTGGGGGCTACAGCGTGCTCTATGACACAACTGATAGCGCCGGCAATTCTGCGGTACAGGAATCGCGTACAGTTACTGTGGTTTCCCGTGCCATTACCGTTACCGCCGCAACCGATGACAAGACCTATGACGGTACAACAGACTCGTCCGCAACACCGACAATAACGTCTGGCACGCTCGCCTCCGGCGATGAGGACTCGTTCTCGCAAGCGTTTAATACCGTGAACGCTGGTACGGGCAGGGTACTCACTCCAAGCGGTACGATTACGAACGCTTCCGATGAAGATGTTACCGCCAACTATGACATTACCTTCGTACCGGTCTCTACCGGCGTCATAAGCCAAAAGGCGGCATCTATCGTTGCAAACGATACGTCCAAGATCTATGGCAATGAAAATCCAGGCCTAGACGCCGTCGTTACCGGCACTGTGGATGATGAAACGCTCGATTATTCGCTTATCACTGCCGTAGACGGGACTACTGGTGTCGGCGAGTACGACATTACGGTTGTTCCTGGCTCGAACCCTAACTACGACCTGAGCACAACGGGCAGCACGCTTACGATTAATCCGAGATCTCTGATTGTCACTGCCGATAATGCCACGAAGACGTATGGCGACACTGTGTCATTTGTCGGCATCGAATTCACGACCGATGACAATCTCGTGAACGGCGATACCGCATCCTCGGCTGTGCTCACGAGCGACGGTGCTGACGCATCGGCAGCCGTCGTTGATTCGCCGTATGCAATTGCTGTCTCAAGTGCGACGGGTGATGGCCTTAGTAACTACGACATCTCATATGTTAATGGTGAACTTACGGTTAACAAGGCTGACGTCTCAGTCTCCGTTTCAGGTGATGAAGTCACCTACGATGGCGAGCCGCACGGCGCCACCAGCGACGTGGTGACCGGCGTCAACTTGGAGACCTCCGCCTCCTACCTCACGTACTACGACGCCGATGAAAACGCACTTGAAGGTGCACCGACGAACGCCGGCACCTACTCAGTCATCGCCTCCTACGAAGGTGATGAAAATCACAACGGCGGCTCAAGCGATCCCGCTACGATTATCATCAACAAGGC
>JAHFMN010000001.1:29706-242374 GCA_023264445.1 Candidatus Kaiserbacteria bacterium
AAAACGCACTTGAAGGTGCACCGACGAACGCCGGCACCTACTCAGTCATCGCCTCCTACGAAGGTGATGAAAATCACAACGGCGGCTCAAGCGATCCCGCTACGATTATCATCAACAAGGCCGAGGTCTCAGTCTCCGTTTCAGGTGATGAAGTCACCTACGATGGCGAGCCGCACGGCGCCACCAGCGACGTGGTGACCGGCGTCAACTTGGAGACCTCCGCCTCCTACCTCACGTACTACGACGCCGATGAAAACGCACTTGAAGGTGCACCGACGAACGCCGGCACCTACTCAGTCATCGCCTCCTACGAAGGTGATGAAAATCACAACGGCGGCTCAAGCGATCCCGCTACGATTATCATCAACAAGGCTGAACCAAGCATTACAGTCACTCCCTATTCTGTGACATACGACACAGAAGCCCATACAGCGACGGCAACCGTGACTGGAGTTCAAGATGAGGAATTGAGCGGGCTCGACCTCTCGGATACCACGCACACAAATGCCGGCGACTATACTGGCGAATTTGCTGACTCATGGACCTTCACGGATGAGACAGGAAATTACACCGATGCGGACGGCACGGTCGGCAATACAATCGCGAAAGCTGATGCCACCATCACCATTGCCGGGTACACCGATGTCTATGATGGGGAAGCGCATGGTGCCTCGATTACGACTGCCACCGGTGTCGGCACTGATACCGACTTGAGTAGCTCCGTTACTCTTGGCGACAGCTTCACAAACGTTCCTGGTGGTACCGCCCATTGGACCTTCAGCAACGCCAACTACAACGAGCAGAGTGGCGACGCCTCTATCACCATCAACATTGATCCCGATGCTACTTCGGCAGTCCTCACGACGACCACTAATGGCGACGGAACGAAGAGTGGAACCGTTGCCAACGCATCATCTCTTCCTGTCGACACCTCGATCGGAACCGTGACAGTTGATTTGCCAAGCAATCTCAATGTCACCGGTCCTGCAGGCTGGGATGGGACGCTCAACATGCCGAGCGTGACCTCCTCGTATACGTCTCCAACACTCGCTTCTGATATCTCCTCAAGCGTGACTCTTGCGATTGAAGTGGGTTCTTCTACCGCAGCCCTGACCTTCGATAAAGGGGTGCGCCTTGTCTTCCCTGGGAAAAAGAACAGCCGTATCGGATGGTCACGCGGCGGTACATTTAGCGAGATAACAATCGTATGTACTGCGGACTCACAGACGGTGGGAGATGCACTTCCAGCGGGAGGCGACTGCGAAATAAACTCAGGCTCTGATCTCGTGGTCTGGACGAAGCACTTCACTACCTTCCTTACCTTCACTGCAAGTACAAATGGAACGAGTGGTGGTGGCGGAGGTGGCGGTGGTGCGATAGCATTCCAGTCCAGTTCTCCCATCAGTGTAAGTTCTGTTACCCCGACACCTGCAGCTCCTGTACAGGGTCAGGTGCTCGGCGCGGCGATATACAACTTCACCAAGACGCTCACTATCGGCTCGCGTGGCGCAGACGTAACGGCCCTTCAGCAGTTCCTCGTTGATTCCGGCTATGCGATACCGGCCGGTGTGACAGGATACTTCGGTTCGCAGACGAGGGTAGCGGTCATTGCCTTCCAGAAGGCACGCGGCCTCGCACCAGTTGGCATTGTCGGCCCGCTGACGCGCATCGAGCTCAATAAGGGCGTCATTGCGACGGCTCCTGAAACTACTCCAAGCACGAGTCAGACGGCGTCGGCAGTCTCTGCACTAACGGCTTCACAGGTAGATTCGATCATATCGCTTCTCGAGGCCTTCGGTGCCGACAAGGAGGTTATTGCCCAGGTGCGCGCTGAACTCGCGAAGTAAATAGTAGATACGCAATCCCGTCCGCCAGTCGGCGGACGGGATTGCGTGCTTCACTGATTCATTGTATCGTTATCGATACATGCAGACTCCTCGTAAGCCCCTCCATCATCACTTCGTCGACTATTTCTTTCCGCACGAGCGCAACAACTACCGCCCACATCTCTTCAGTGCAACGTCTGTTGCGGTTCTTATCATTGCTGTCGTTTTTTTCGAAGGCGCGTATCTGGTGCAGACGAAATTCGTCTTTTTCAAGACTGATTTCCTCGCTTCCGTTTTGCCGGGAGCGCTTGTCTCGCTTACCAATCAGGACCGGGCGACCGAAGGTCTCGCGAGCGTCGCCGAAGACTCGCTTCTAAGCCAGGCAGCGCAGGCAGCCGCTGAGGATATGGCGGCAAAGGGGTATTTCTCGCATATCTCTCCAGATGGAAAGACTCCATGGTACTGGCTTGATGAAGTCGGTTACAGCTACAGCTACGCTGGAGAAAATTTGGCAGTGAACTTCACTGACTCGGAAAACGTCCAGACGGCATGGATGGCCTCGCCGACGCACCGCGCAAACATCGTGAAGCCGCAATACACACATATCGGCTTCGGCACGGCAAACGGTATGTATGAGGGACGAGAGACGACGTTCGTCGTTGAGTTCTTCGCGACACCCGCGGCCGCGAAAGTCGCGGCCGCTCCTGTGGTAACAGGTACTCCCGTAGTTGAAACCTCGGTGCCCACTTCGGCTCCGATACAGGTGCTCGGCAGCCAGACGAATCAGCCAGTCGCGGCTGTCGCTCCTGCGTCCCCGAGCTGGTTTGCACGCCTTCTCGCATCACCCCAGCATACGCTCATGGCGATCCTCACCATTCTTTTCATCATCATTGCCACGGTATTTGCTATCGCTGTCCTCGTGCGGGTTAAAGCCCAACATCGGAGTGTCATCATCGGCGGCACGCTCCTCCTCGCGTTTATCGCGTTTTCAATGCTGCTCAGTTTGGAGCTGACGGGTTCCGTCCAGCTGCCTGCGGACTCTCAGACGGCAAGCGTCAGTGCGGCGTTTATACGCTAAAAGCCGCCGGTAACGAGGATCGGGAAGAGCGCTCCAATCATCCCGAGCGCGAGCAGGACGACTATGATAATGGCGAGTGCACGTTTCATTTCCCCACTATAGCAAGAAGTATATTATAGTGCACGATATGAGGTTTTTTAGAGAACAAAGATACCCCGCGCTTGCCTGTCTCATACTTGGTCTGGGCATCGGGTTCCTAAGCGGATATTCAAGCGGCAAGGTAGGAGTAGAAAACGCGATCAAACAATCACTCCAGCCAATAAACGAATCAGGGACTTCATACAAATTCGTGCGTCCGCTCCTTGCGTACCGAACTCCCGAAGCAACACTATTTGGTGAATACATTTCGCTTAAGGCCGATTTGCAGGCGCGGGCAGATAAGACAAAGAGCACCGGAGCATCACGCGTCTCGATTTATTTTCGTGATCTCGACGCTGCTCAATGGATTGGCATTGATCAACAGGACTCCTACTATCCCGCAAGTCTCCTGAAGGTTCCGACCATGATTGCCTATTACAAGGAGGCGGAGGTGAATCCTTCGATTCTCCGCGAAACTCTTTCCTACGATCCGCGCATTATGCCATCCGAATCTTTCTCTGCACCATCGGTGCTTGTTCCGTCCAATCTGTATTCCGTGAAAGACCTCATCCGAAGCATGATTATCGATTCTGATAATGGCGCGACCTTTACTCTTTTGAGTCGCATAAACCCGAACTTTCTTCATGCCGTATACGTCGCGCTCGGCATACCGGATCCAGGGGACAACTCTGCTGATTATCAGATTTCTGCCCGAACCTATGGCCTCTTCTTTCGCGTTCTATATAATGCTTCATACCTTTCACCCGACTATTCCGAGCAGGCACTGAAGCTCCTTTCGCAGACGACCTTTACCGAAGGCCTTGTTGCAGGCGTCCCGGAGGGGACGCAGGTCGCCCATAAATACGGTGAACACATCCTCTCAGAAAACGGTCTGGCAAAGGGAGTAGAACTTTCCGATTGCGGCATCATCTACTATCCGGCCCATCCGTATCTTCTTTGCGTCATGACGAGCGCCGCAAGCGAATCATCCGCACAGGGAATCATCGCCGACATCTCCCGCATCGCATACACGGCGGTCTCCGAACACTACGCCGCTACGACATCGAAGTAATCATATTCTTCTCGATGTCGGCGAAGGTACCGCCTACTTTCTTGCCGGGGTTGAGGATATTTAGGGGGTCAAAAATCTTTTTCGTCCTTTCAAACAGCGCGATCATCTCGGAGCCAAATAGCATGGGGAGGTAGGGCGTGCGGATGATGCCGTCGTTGTGCTCCCCGGTCGTCGTGCCACCTTCCTTGATGACGAGCTCATAGATTTTCGGCGCAAGCTCGAGAATGATTTTTCGATTCTCCTCCTTGGAGAGGTCCATGAGCGGGATGATGTGGAAGTTCCCGTCGCCGACGTGGCCCGCGATGGTGTAGATGAAGTGTGAGGAATAGTGAGCGAGGAGGGCATAGAGTTTCGGCAGGAAGTCGGGGTAGCTTGCAGGGGGGACGACGAAATCGTCTATGAAAGGCGAAGCATAGAGTCCGTGGAGATTCTTACGCAGGAGGGAGAAGCTCTCGCGCCGGACGATCCAGTATTTCTCGGATTCCTTCTCATTCTTTTCGATTTTCGTCTGCACGTGGAGGCCGGCAAGTGCCTCTTTCGCCTGGACTGCTTTCCGGTCGGCTTCCTCTATCGTATCCTCGGCGAATTCCGCCATGAGAATCATCTTCGGCACGCCGCCGGTGGCGACCATGGCCGCTTCAGGGATGAAATCAATGCCGAGCCGCGCGGCTCTCACGAATCCCATCTGAGAAAGCATTTCGGGTAGAAACTTCACCGCAAGCTCAAACGTATGACTATCGTATGACTCAAATGATTCCGGCTCAAAGGGCAGTATGCGCTTCACGATTTCCGGCAAGATGGCGAAATCGTAGAGAAAGGCGACGAGCATCGCGCGATGTTCCTTCGGCTTCACGAGTGCGAGCTTCGCCTTCGTCCAGAGCGCAAGCGTCCCCTGGGAACCGCAGATGAGCTTCGCGAGATTAAAAGACCCCGTCTTCCGATCAACGACACTCCAGAGCGCATAGCCGGCAGAGTTTTTAGATACGCGGGGCCGGTGGCCCTCGATAAGTCCGGCGTTGTCGGCCAGAAGTGCACCCATCTCCCGATAAATCTTGCCTTCAAGTGTGTCCAATTTCTTTTTTTCTTTTAGTTCCGCTACAGTGAGCTCCTTGAAGGTCGCTTGAGAGCCATCAGATAGGACGACATCCACTTCCTCCACATATTTCTCCGTCTTGCCGTATTTGAGCGTGCGCTCGCCGCCAGAATTGTTTGCCACGATGCCGCCCATGGCGGCTATCTCGCGGCTGGCAGGGTAGGAGGGAAGTATCAGATTCTTCTCAAGCGTCGCTTTCTCGAAATCCCTATAAAACACTCCCGGCTCGGTGTAGGCATAGTCTGCGCCGACCTCGCCCATATGATTCATGTGCTTGGTGAAAGAGACTACGACCCCGGTGGTGAGCGGGCCGCCCGACATATCGGTCCCCGCCGCACGCGCCGCAAGCGATACTTCCGCGCCCGCTCCGCGGGCGCGCGCCACCTCCTTCACCACTGCACTCACATCCTCTACATCTTTCGGATACACCACCAGTCCCGGCATCCGCTCAAAGAGCGACGTATCGCGCGCCGCTGCGCGCCGCGCATCCTCGGCATCCGTCACCTCACCCCTCATCGCTCCCATGAGCGCGTTTTTCAAATCCTCGGACTCCATTCCTCCGAGTATAGCAGTGAGTTTAATGGGAAATTACATTTATCCCAACAACTTCTTCAATATGAATCCCTAGAGAGTAAATAGACTCACCAACGTCTTTGCCTCGTTGTCGCAATTTTAAACCTATAGGTTTAAAATTGCGACAACCTATGCAAGTCTGAAATGCTCGCGCAGTCTCCGGTCAGACTCCAGTGCCTTGGCGACAAAACACAGCATCTCCCCAACTCCCGTTTTCAGATGGGCACGAATAAGCTCAATGAATTCCTCACAAGGATATGGATAGACCCATACACTGTCTTGAAGACGAAGAAAACCAGCATTTTGCAGGAGGATTCGGAGCCGTATACGAGTATTACGGCGCTTTTCACGGACGTCAAACATGACAATGCGCCACTTTCCATCCCAAAAGGCTGGTTCCGGAATACGGTATTCTTCTGCGTATATCGTCTCTAGAACCATATACCCCTTATCGGTCAACTCAACTCGACGTTGTCCACGCTCACCAGAGGTTTTTACCAATCCTGTATATTCAAGTTTTGTTATTGCCTGCGTGATTTTCCGATAGAGATCTGTACGATTGACGCTTCCGCGGTCAAGTTGTTTTAAGAGATTTAATGTCTTGGGTGCCACAAGTGCAACAGTTAGTACGCCGCTCGTCGCAAGAGTACGGATAATAAGATTCCGTATAGGGAGGTATGGACGTCTCCTTTCCGTTCTCATTTTTCTCATGTCGCAAATTATAACCTATAGGTTTAAAATTGCGACATAGAAAATAATGCACAGTGAATACTATTTTATAAGGATTCGTTACAGTGAGAGTGGTATTGTGGAACAATGCGCTGGAATACTGCGTTGTTTCTTTTTGTTTATGTCTTTTTCTTTGGCGTTCAGGCGCATGCGGCAGTACTTGATTCCCAGATGGATGATAGCGCACAGGCCATACGACCTACGACAAACATCTATCTTGCGGCTGGGTATATACCGACAAATGATTCTCGCATTTCGGGTGTTCGTTTCCGCGTAAATACAAGCGGCGGGGGAACATATCTATGTCCCTCAGGTGCAATACTCCAATACAATGGTACCTCCACGCCTGTTGTTTGGGGTAATGGATTGACGGTTGGTTCGATTATTTCAATTGCAACGACTACACCCGATACAAATGGTAATTGCGACTACAGAGTAACGGATGTTTATGGGCTAGCCAATTCGATCCCAGTATTCAAGCGCAATTTCTACGTTTTCTTCATGATTATCGGCGGATCACGCGATAATTGGGTTTCAATGAGCGGAAAACCATATACGTCACAAAAGTTTTTTGGCTATCGGCATGCATTTTCAGAGACCTATACGTGGGGGACCAGCGGACTCGATGCGCCTTACTTTGAAATATTTGATACTGCTCCCCCAGCTTCTGTCCCACCCGATCCTTGCGCCGTACCGAATGCGTGTGCCTCCAACGTACTTTTTCTGCCCGGTATCGAAGCAAGTCGGCTCTATCGTCCGGATGGCGATGGAGAGAAAAGAGTATGGGAACCAAATCTCAACGACACCCTGCAGGACCTTTTTCTCACTCCAGAAGGGAAGAGTCTACGCGGCGATGTCTACACAAAGACGGGGGATGTCATAGATGAGACGCCTGTCACCGGTGCCAATATCTATAAGTCGTTTATTGCGAAAATGGACGATCTTGTTGGCGCAGGGACCATCAATGATTGGGAAGCAGATCCCTATGATTGGCGTCTCTCACTTGATGATATTCTCATCAGCGGCAAGCAAACGAACACTCGCATCTCATATCTTGATGCAACTAGTACGCCCTATATCATCCAGGAACTGAAACATCTTGCCGCTACTTCAAAAACGCACAAAGTCACGATTGTAGCGCACTCAAATGGTGGGCTCGTAGCAAAGCGATTGTCAGAATTACTCGGACCGGACGCCTCGACGCTCATCGACAAGATGATTTTTGTTGCGGTACCACAAGCTGGCACGCCTGTGGCCGTTGCTGCCGATATGCACGGGTATGGACAAGCATTCGGCGGCGGCCTGTATGTTTCTCAGTCGACTGCGCGAACGTTCGCAAGTACTTCTCCAATGGCATACAATCTCTTGCCGTCAGCAAAGTACTTCACTCAAGTGGATAATCCCATTATCTCCTTTGACCCATCACTTCCAGACTGGATCTCCCGTTATGGTGCGACGATTCATTCGGAGAGCGGTCTCCATTCCTTCCTTACCGACTCATATGGAAGAGTGAATGCACAAACAGGCGATATCAATCAACCAATACAATCGAACAGTACACTTCTCTCCGACGCTGAAACTTTGCACGATAAGCTTGATAATTGGACTCCGCCCACAGGTGTTCAGCTCATACAAATCGCCGGGTGGGGAGTGCCGACGACGGTATCTGGCATTACCTATAAGAAAAAAGATGCAGGCGTGCAGCCCGAACCTGATTTTACTATCGACGGCGATGGTACGGTTGTCGTGCCAAGCGCACTGTGGACGAGTATCTCAGTAGGCGCAGTGAATTATTTGGTGGACTTGCAAAGATATAACAAGGATAATAGTTTTTCTAGCGGTTTCGGTCTTTTCCCTTTCAATCACTCCAGAATTCTTGAGGCCACGCAACTTCTTGATTTCCTATCTGACCAAATCACAAATATCTCTAAACCTCTCTCCAACTACGTCTACCTCTCCACAGAATCACCACCATCAAATGACACTCACCTCCGTTATGCTCTTCACTCACCGCTGACTCTCAATCTTTATGACGATCAGGGCCGCCATACCGGCGTCTCCACTACGACGGGACAAATAGAGGAACAAATTCCCGGGACCTACTACACAGAATTTGGTGATGTGAAATATCTTTTCTCGGACGCTTCCATGAGCGGACACATCGTGATGGATGGTTACGCGCCCGGGACGTTTACCTTCAATGTTGACCAATACAATGGAGATATTCTCACTGCAAGTACGACGTTCAAAGATATCCCAACGACCGCAAGTACTATGGTCACTCTAGATGTACAATCCGATATTTCTACTCTTTCTCCGATGGAGATAGATAAGAATGGTGATGGTACTACCGATGTTATGTTGGCCCCAAGACTGGGCGACATCGTAATGCTCGATACCACCCCACCTGAAATGAAAATCACATTCAGCACCACGACAAAATCTGTTGCGTTCATAGGAACCGATGACGGTGGTATGGTTGAGCTTTCTGCAACGACGACCTTCCCAACGCTTAAGAAAAACCAGAAGGAATATCATGGCATTGCCACCACGACCATCATTGCCTACGATGAAGCGGGCAACACTACGGCACTGGTCTATACTGAAAAAATTCCATCTTCGGCGGGAGGCAATACGATTACTCTGCGGGAGCTTGTATATAACGGGGCTACGACGACGCTCTCTTCAGCTGCACTCTCGTATAAATGGAAAAACAATAAAACCGGCCTCTACCAGGTATTTGCATCATACGTACACACCTCTTCTACGATGCTTGAATTGCATTATCGCTTGAAGAAGGATAAGTCGATCATCATGACTAAGCCGCAGGAGCTGGATGACTCCGAGGACGACGATGACTTGGATGTGCGATCAACGAAGCAAGTACTACCTGGGATGGTGGTACCATATATAGCAACAAAGAATGGAAGTTTGATTATTGGTTATTAAATTTTTGTATGTCAAAGAAAATTATTTTGTGGATTTCAGGTATCGCTACACTTGGTTTGTTTACAATAGGTACGTTTGGTACATACCAGATTTGTAGCAGCAATGAAAATTGTATTAATACTCTGCATTCTTTTTTTATCCATTTTTTGCCGATCATCCCGGTTTTTGTTTTTTCGCTCATTACATACAAGATGCGGGAGGAGACTTATCACGCATGGGCCCGCTTCGCCTACGCATGGATACCGCTCTCCATGCTCCTCATCCTCCTTGCGCCGGAATATAGCTCTGACTGGATGTTCCCGGTGGTGAAGGGGACCGTCGCCTTCTTCTCCTCGCTTCTTTTCGTCATCATTTCCTCTCTCATCATCCTTTGGAAGCATTTGGCGCCACGGCCGGTGGAGTAAAGAGAAGCGCCTCGCTGCGGAGCAGCGAGGCGCGGGTGAAGAAGCTTAGGAGGGGAGGAGCATCGTCTTGTTCCAGATCCACGACGGGAGCTCCCGGATGGAGGGGATGACGTGGCTTTCCGGCACCGAGAACCCTCGGTGATGCTCGCTGCGGTACGGGCCCGTCTCCACGACAAGCGTCGTGATGCCGGCACTACGGCCTGCCTCGACGTCGTAGTACGTGTCGCCGACAAAGAGGCATTCCTCTCGGCGCACGCCCTGCCGAGCAAGCGTTTGCAGGATGCCGGTGAAGGCGCGCCCATCGGGCTTGGTGTAGCCGGAATCTTCGTACGCGGTGATGCGGGCGAAGTAATTCTGCAGGCGTTCGCGCGCAAGTATCGGCATGAGCCTCGTGCGGTAGCGCGAGGTGAGCATGCACACCGCGTATCCTCGATCGTGGAGCCACTTGAGCGTTTCGTGGGCGCCCTCGATGAGAGGAATGGGATCCACAATATCTACCTCTTCCCAGTCCAGATACAGACGCCTCGCACGTTCCTGCTCGATACCGAAAGCGTTTTGCAGGAACTCAACGCCCGACTGGCCCCAGGTGGCGAGCATCTTCTGCTGAACCGCCGGAGAAAAATCGAGGTTGTTACGCTCAGCAAGCCGGCCCAAGTGCTTGAAGGCATGCCGGAATGAATCGAAAAGCGTCCCGTCGAAATCAGCAATCATCGCCTTGTAGTGCATGGCACCCACCTCCTCTAGAAAGAATATGTCCGAGGCAATAATAGGGAACAACTAGCCACGCGTCAATAAAGATAAAAAAACGCCCCTATGTCGGGGCGTGTGTCCATTTCTCCTTCAGGTCGCTAGCTCGGGTTCTTCTACGCCCGTAACCATCCTCTTCATTACATCCTCGTGCTTTACGTAATGAGTCTTGCGATTCATCGCGCCGCGCGAATCAGAAGAAAGAATGATTCGATAGCTGACCGTGGCCTTGTCGGTCTCTGCGTGTTCCTCCACCACCTTCGCAACCTGGATCAAGTCCGGCATCATGGCGACGAGAATATGCTCGAACGCGCGGGGAATATTCGTGAGGTTCCTTTCCCCGACACGGTGCTCATATTCAAACTTCCCCCCGACATAGACCAAGATCGATACATGCGTGTAGCGCGACGTACCCGACAGTCCCTCCTTGATCCTCGAGTAAATGAAGGTTTCCAGGAGCTTACGAGCTCTTGATTCCATGCTGGAGCTGACTCTCCGCACCCGACCGGGGAGGGCAAAGCCCTTCTCCCAAATCGAGATGAGATGCTCCTCACGGACAAGAGCAATTTTGCATTCCTTATCGGGTGGCGAATAGAACAGAAAAAACAGCGTATTCCCGTCCGACCCTAGGTACACTGTGGCGCCTGCGGCGAGGATGGAAAGCACATCATCACTGTACATCTTGGTGCGGCCGTTGATGCGTTCGGCCGCGTGAACGGTGAACTTCATACGGCCTCCAAAGGTTGTTGAATCCACGAGCAATGTACATCGATTCTGGATAAAAGTCAACAGACCCTATCGGGCTTCTGACCGCTTTCACTCTGCTCAATTTGTGCCGGGGGAGAGACTTGAACTCTCATGTCTTGCGACGAGGGGTTTTGAATCCCTTGCGTATACCATTTCGCCACCCCGGCATGTCCTCCATAGCTTTACGCGACGGAGGGCGATGAATTGCACGATACCATATGCTAAAATCTGTTGCATGAATGATGATGCGCGCTACATCCCGACCAAATATGATTCGGTCTTCTGGATTGATGTAGACCGCATCATCCCGAATCCATACCAGCCGCGAAAAGAGTTCAGCGAGGAGGGATTGAAGTCGCTTGCAGAGAGCATTCGCCAGTACGGCGTGCTTCAGCCGCTTGTCGTGAGCCGCACCGACGTCGAGAAGCCAGACGGCCTCGAGAGCGTGTACGAGCTCATTGCGGGTGAGCGGCGCTTGCGCGCAAGCAAGCTCGCGGGGCTGAAGCAGGTGCCCGTCGTCATCCGCCAAGGAGACAGTAATCTCACCAAGCTCGAACTCGCCATCATAGAGAATCTCCAGAGGGAAGACCTCAATGCGATAGACCGGGCAAAAGCACTTCAGAAACTCATTGATGAGTTCGGCATCTCGCACGCCGAGACTGCGGCAAAAATCGGCAAGAGCCGCGAATATGTCTCCAACTCGCTCCGACTCCTTTCTCTCCCCGAGCATATGCAGACCGCTATCGTGAACAAGGAAATTAATGAAGGGCACGCGCGCCCGCTGCTCGCGCTCAACAGCCGCCCCGAGGAGCGAGAGACGCTCTTCAAGGAAATCATTTTGAAAAAATTGCCGGTCCGGGCGGCCGAGCGCATCGCGCGCTCCATCGCCCAGGAGCGCGTGCATAAACACCATCGTAAGTCGCTTGAGATGGTCGAGATCGAAAAGGCGCTCACCGAAACGCTCGGCACCCGCGTCATCATAGAGACTAATGCCGAAGGCGGCCGGCTCCTTATTGATTTCTTTTCTCCCGACGATCTGCAACAGCTCGTGGCTGCACTGGCTGCCGAGCAAAAAGGAAAGGAGGCAGAAACGCCTGCATCACCAGTCTTTCCAAACACGACCCAGCTTCCGGACGACTTGATAGCGCCCGCCGCACCGGAAGAATCAGACGACGAGCTCTACTCGGTCAGCAATTTCAGCGTTTAATTTATTTTCCTATGTTGATGTCGGCGTCGCCGGCGACCGGGCTTTGACGGCTCGGTCATCCCGAGTGCGTTCTTAATGTGTCGTCGGGCAAGGGACGTGCGCACAAAGTCAAGCCATTTCGGAGAGGGATGCGCCGAATCACGCCGTATGATTTCCACCACCTCGCCGTTGCCGAGCACGGTATCAAACGGGACGAGTTTGCCATTCACTTTTGCACCCTGGATGTGGTCTCCCAAATCGCTATGTATTGCATAGGCGAAGTCAATCGGCGTCGACTTCGCAGGTAGATCGATGACGTCCCCATCGGGAGTAAAGACGAATACGCGATGCGAGAAGAAATCTTCCTTCAGCCCCTCGACGAACGCTTCAGAACCCGCTATATCAGTATGCGCTTCAGCAAGCTCGGCAAGCCATGGCGGGATTTTTCCAACCCCCTTCGTCTCGTTGTTTTTCTTTGTGATTTTCATGAGCGAGGGTATGAGCGAGCGGATCCACGTAAATGAGAGCGATGAAAATCTACTTTTCTGCACGCTCTTATCGAGCCTCTCGATTTCTTTGCCGAGCTGTTTGTATGACATGTGCGACGCGATACCGAACATCGCATGCCGGTGCATCTCTTCGGTGCGAATCTGAATCTCAACGATGCCCGCCTGCGGCGTCACGATCGTGGTATGGAGCGACTGGTACCCATTTGGCTTCGGGAAGGCGATGTAATCTTTGAATTCTCCCGGCAGTGGCCGATAGAGTGCGTGCACGAGCCCGAGCGTGGTATAGCAGTCCTCGATGGTTGGTACGATGAGGCGAAGCGCGGCAATATCGTGAATGAGGTTGATGTCCTCATTTTTCCGCTTCAGCTTCTGGTGCAGACTCCAGAGGCCTTTCATGCGAATGTCGGAATCAACATTCTTCAATCCTTTTTTCGTGAGCTCGCGAAGTAGCTCCTTCTGCACGGCGGCGAGACCGTCTTCGGTTTCTTGGGTCTTCAGTTTGCGCAGTTCCGCGGTGTGTCGTGCAGCATCTGGATCGACAAAGGGAAAGGCGAGATCTTCCAGTTCGCGCTTTACCTTGCCCATACCGAGCCGATCGGCGATCGGCGCGTAGATCTCAAGTGTCTCAAGCGCGATACGGCTGCGCTTATGCCCGGGCACGTGTTCAAGGGTTTCCATATTATGAAAGCGG
This sequence comes from Candidatus Kaiserbacteria bacterium, assembly GCA_023264445.1. GTDB lineage: Bacteria > Patescibacteriota > Minisyncoccia > Phycocordibacterales > Phycocordibacteraceae > C7867-001. The sequence continues at coordinate 43,389 of JAHFMN010000001.1, forward strand.
TCCGCGAGCTTCACGATAAGTACGCGAATGTCGCTTGCGGTAGCGACGAGGAGGCGGCGCAGCGATTCTGCGTGGCGTTCAGCACCGCGATATTTGTGCGTGCCGAGCTTCGTCACGCCATCAACGATGAAGAACAATTCCTTTCCAAATTCCTTTTCAATCTCTTCGCGCGAGATACAGCCGTCTTCTACAGCATCATGGAGGAGTCCTGCGGCGATAGTCGTCGCGTCCATGCCGTATTCGGCAAGAATCTTTGCCACGGCTGCCGGGTGGACGAAGTATGGCTCGCCCGAGTAGCGGGTATGGCCCGCGTGTGCCTTCTTAGAGAGATCATATGCTTTTTCGATAAAGGCGCTCTCCTCTGGAGAAGCTGCCGACATTGCGCCGATAATCTCCTTGACGGTCGTCATAGACAACCACTATACACCAAGCCCGCTTTGTGTGCCTATTTCAGGTATTCAGCCGCCTCTTCTGGCGTAAGCGCGTCGGATTTCACTGTCTCGGGCAGGTAGATGCGGCGGAGGCCTTTCTTCAGAAAGAGTCCCTGCTTTGATTTGTAGAGCACAAGCATTTTCCCGGTGCGCGGATGTTTGCCGATTTCTTTTACGATGTCCACGCCCTTAGGCGGTTTCTTCGGTTCGGCGAGGAGCGTGAGCGCTGCATCGAGCGTGATGGTATACGGATCGCCAACCTTTGCTTTAAGTGAGCGGAATTCGCCGTCGCTTCCGACATACGGCCCAAACTGTCCGGTTGATGCGAAGACTGGCTTGCCGGTTGAGGGGTGCATCCCCAGCTCGCGCGGGAGCGAGAGGTACTTCACCGCGTCTGCAAGCGTAATAGTCGCGAGGTCAGTGCCTTTCGGGATACTCGCGCGCTTCGCGGCGGTCTTCGGCCGGCCCTTTCCACGTTTCGTCACTTTCTTTTTTCCTCTAGCAGTCAGTTCTGGATCTGGAGAGGGCGCTTCCTCGGGGAGGGCCATCTCTACATACGGCCCAAAGCGTCCGGTCTTGATATAAATGGGTGCGCCTGTATCGGGATGATTGCCGATTGGTTCATCGGGTTTGAGCTCGGTCCCATCCTCCATGCGTGCGCCAAGGCAGTCAGGATAGCGCTTGCAGCTCATGAACACGCCACCGCGCCCGAGCTTGAGTTCCATCGGACTGCCACATAAGGGGCAGGGGAATTCACTCGAAACATCGCCGAGTGATGTCGCCTTCGGCAGCTTGTCTTTCGCACGCACTGCTTTCTCAAACGGGCCATAAAAAGCAGAGAGCGTTTCCGTGTAGCCGCGTTCGCCGCGCGCGATCTCGTCGAGCTCGTCTTCCATTTCTGCAGTAAAGGTGTCATTCACGTATTCCGGGAAATGTTCTTCAAGCCATCCGGAGACGACCATGCCGGTTGCTGTCGGCTTTAGAGAGCGTCCGAGCTTCTCAACGTAGCCGCGATCCACGATGGTCTTCATGATGGAAGCATAGGTCGAGGGGCGACCAATGCCGCGTTTCTCAAGCTCCTTGATGAGGCCCGCCTCGGTGTAGCGGTTTGGCGGTTCGGTCTGCTTTTCCTCGGCCATAAGCGAAAGGAGTGAGAGTATCTCGCCGATGGCGAGCTTCGGCAACTCAACGTCTTCGCCGCGCGCGCGCGTATCGAGCGCGAGCCATCCGGGGAAGAGTACACGCGAGCCATTTGCGGTAAATAAGGGGATCCCCACATTGGCCTTCACTGAAACAGAGGTGCGCATGATGCGCGCGGCCGCCATCTGTGAAGCGAGGGCACGCGTCCGGATGAGCTCATAGAGCTCCGTTTCGTCCGGTGTGGTACCCGCACGCGTTTTCCCCGGATCGGTCGGGCGCACGGCCTCATGCGCCTCCTGCGCATTCTTGCTCGTCGTTTTGTATACGCGCGTTCGTACATATTCTTTTCCAAATTGTTGTTCGACGACGCTCGCCATCTTTGCGACTGCCTCCTTTCCAAGATTTACCGAGTCGGTGCGCATGTAGGTAATATGACCCGCTTCATAGAGCTTTTGTGCCGCGCGCATCGTACGTGATGGAGCAAAACCGAGTCGAGTGGAAGCGGTCTGCTGCAAGGTTGAGGTAGTGAAGGGGGGACGCGGATTACGCTCTTCTGCTTTTTCGGCGACATCAGCGACAGTCCATTCCGCACCTCTGCCCGCCTGCACGATGCGATCAGCTTCTTCTTGGGTCGCTGGTTGCTCGATGCACGTGGTGGCGATATCGCCCGCCTTGCTCTTGAAGAGCGCATTCAATATGAAATAGGTAACGGGTATGAACGCTTTTATCTCGCGCTCGCGCTCGGCGAGGATACGGAGCGCCGGCGACTGCACGCGTCCGGCCGAGAGCCCGTAGCGCACCTTCTTCCAGATAAGGCCGGAGAGGTCATAGCCGACGATGCGGTCGAGGACGCGCCGCGCCTCTTGCGCCTCGCGCAGATGTTCGTCGATAGCACGCGGATGGGCAAGCGCTTCTTCGATGGCGGCTTTGGTGATTTCGTGAAAGACCACTCGCTTCGGCTTCTTCAAGCCGGCGACTTCCTTGATATGCCAGGCAATAGCTTCACCTTCGCGATCAGGGTCGGTTGCCAGATATATTTCGTCCGCTTTTTCTGCCGCATGTTCTATCTTTGCAATCACCTCCCGTTTCTCCGCAGGCACGACGTAGCGCGGCACGAAGCCGCCCTCGATGTCGACGGCGTCTTTGTTGCTTTTCGGCAAATCGCGCACATGGCCCACTGAAGCAAGGACTGTGTAGTCTTTGCCCAGATAGTGCCCGATGGTGCGCGCCTTTGTCGGTGATTCGACGATAAGTAATTTTTTCCCCACGCTTCACTCATAGCGCGTATACCTATATATGGTCAAGTGATGCTCACGTGTATTGGATGATGATCAGAGCCGAATCGGTCCGATATGACGACCGCATGTGTGATGGAAAATGAGTGAGAAACGAGTATGTGATCGAGCTGGGATTGTGAGAGAGGATGCGTGATGCCGCCGATAAGCGGATTAACGAGCTGATGCTCGACAAAGCGCCGCTGGATGCGGGTGCGCTCGCGGCTGTAGAGCGCTGCATCGCTGATGCCGCCGCCAAGGAGCCAATTCAGTATGGAGATGTGCGGCGCTTCAATCGTATTGAAATCACCACAGACGATGGACGGCCGAGCTGCGTCGCGCTCTGCCATCGCCGCTTCAAATTCTTTCAGGCGCCATGAGGGGTGGGCAAGGATGAGATGGAGATTGAATACGCGTATGCTGCTTGGCATCCCTGCGACACGGATATCGGCGAAGATCGCGCCGCGGTTGCGCAGCTTCGAAAAACTAAAAAGCCGCATGAGCCGCACGAATAGGTGAGTGCGTAGTGGCAAGAGATCCCAGTAATCGGGGAAGGGAATCTCGCCCTGCGCAGTGATGGGGTGCTTAGAAAGGATGACGACGTAGTTGCGCACGACGCCTTCCCGGAAGACTCGTTCGCCATCGATGCGATAGGCGATGGAGCAGGGGAGCGCCTGCAAGCGCTTAAGAAAATCCTCAGGTACCTCCTGAAGGCAGAACACATCGAAATCGCTCTCCGCGATGAAGGCGTATGCGCGGTCGAGTTCCTGATTGCGGAACAGCATGTTCCAGGAGTAGATTTTCATGTTCGGTGCCAGGAACCGAACTCCTCTTTTGCGAGACCGCGTAACTCAAGCGCGACGAGTGCAGTGAGGAGTTCGCCTGCGGCGCCTGCGGCGCCGCGGAGAATTTCATCCCGTGTTTTTGGCTCTTCTAGCATATTCCAGATAACAAGCTCGACCTCCTCAAGGTCGCTCGGTGTCGCGCCGCGCTCGCTGACCTCGCGCGGCGGTATCCCAAGTACCTCAAGGATATGAAGCGGTTCGCTCACTAATGCCGCGCCGAGACGTATAAAAAGGTGGGGGCCAAACGCATGCGGATCGCCTATGCGGTGGGGAATGCAGAGCAGGTCGCGGTTGTATTCGCTCGCAAGCCGCGCAGTGATGAGCGTGCCGGACTTATTTCCTGCTTCTATGACCAGCACGGCATCTGCCATTCCGACCATGATGCGATTACGGGAAGGGAATTCTTTCAGCCACGGCTTATGCATCGGTTCCTGTTCCGATATGAGCGCGCCACCTGAGGCAAGAATATCTTTGGCAAGATTGAAATTCGTACGCGGACTGATGACCGCATCATCGAGTCCGGAACCGGGAATGGCGACGGTATGCAAGCCGGAGGCAAGCGCCGCCCTATGTGCGCAAGCATCGGCACCAAGCGCAAGTCCGCTCACGATGGAGATGGGATAGCCCGCAAGACCCATGATGAGTTTCTCGCATGCTTCCTGCCCATACCGCGTCATCGCACGACTGCCCACGACGGTGAGATAGCTCGTCCCATCCGGCGGCAGGGCACCTCGTATCCAAAGCTTTTTCGGCAGTTGCGGTATCTCGAGAAGCTGCTTCGGCCACTCAGCGTGTTCCAATTCTCGAATCTCCATTCGTGCAGTATACTAGGAGCACATGCTCGACATACATTTTATCCGAGAGAACGCCGATATCATGAAGGCGGGTGCGGCGAAAAAGCATATCGAGGTAGACCTCGATCGTCTGTTCGCCGTTGACGATGAACGCAAGCGCCTGCGGCTAGAACTCGACACGAAACGCGCGGAACAGAATCGCCGGAGCAATGAAATTCAGCTTCTGAAGGGCGATGAGCGCAAGAACGTCATCGAGCAGATGCAGCATCTGAAAGCCGGCATGAGCGAGACTGAAGAACGATTGAAGGAAGTAATGGTGGAGTGGCAGCGGCTGATGCTGACGGTGCCGAACATTCCGGATATGTCGGTGCCCGATGGCGCGAGCGACGCCGAGAACCTGGAGGTGAAGAAATGGGGCACGCCGACGGAGTTTTCATTTACGCCGAAGGACCACGTTACTCTTATGACGGCACTCGACATCGCCGACTTCGAGCGCGGGGCAAAGGTCGCCGGCTTCCGCGGCTATTTCCTCAAAGGTGATGGCGTCCTGCTCGCAAATGCCGTCTGGCAGCTTGCGCTCAAACATTTCTCCGCGAAGGGCATGACGCTTATGAGCGTGCCGAGCTTGGTGCGCCGCGAAGCATTTCTCGGCACCGGGTATCTGCCGCAAGGAGAAGAGGATTTGTATAAGACGCAGGATGGAGACTATCTCGCCGGCACGGGCGAGGTGGCGACGATGGCCTATCACATGGATGAGACGCTCGACGGCAATGCATTTCCGCTGAAGTTTCTCGCATTCTCTCCCTGCTTCCGCCGGGAAGCAGGCGCGCACGGTAAGGACGTGCGCGGCCTCATCCGCGTACATGAATTCTTCAAGTGGGAGCAGGTCATCCTCTGTAAAGCCGAGCATGATGAGTCAGTCCGCATGCATGAGCGGCTGAACCGCAATACTGAAGAGTTTATAGAACTGCTCAATATCCCGTACCACACGGTTGCGGTCTGCGGCGGCGATCTCGGGCTCGGACAAGTCAAGAAATACGATATCGAGCTCTGGGTGCCCGGTGAAAACACATATCGGGAAATCAGCTCGGCGTCGTATTTCCACGATTTCCAGACGCGCCGACTCAATATCCGCTATCGTGATGCCGAAGAGAATCTGCGTTTTCCGCACTCGCTGAACTCAACCGCGATTCCGACGCCGCGCATCCTCGTGTCTATCATCGAGAATTACCAACAGGCCGACGGCACGATCAAGGTGCCGGAGGTCCTGGTGCCGTATGTTGGAAAGAGCATCATCGGCGCCGCAAGGTAGTGAGCGGCTCGCGGCGCGGCGGCGCCAGAGGCGCCGCCGCGCCCTCATCGCGTCTTTCATACTGCTCCTGCTCCTGCTTTCTGCGGCTATCTATGGTCTTCAGCAAAACGCCGTGCGCATCTCGCACGTAGAGGTTTCTGGGTCGGATGGCTCTCTTGCAACATTAGCGACCAACGCGATGCAGGGAAGCTATCTTGGGCTCATCCCGCGCGATTCCTTTTTCTTTTTTCCTGCGTCGCGCATCCGCAGCGACATCCTAGCCGCGCATCCAGAGGTCGCTGCCGTCTCCATATCTCGAAGTGGCCTCACGAGCATCTCTATCAAGACGAATGAGCGAGTCGCTGTCGCTCGCTGGTGCGGCCTTGCCCCTACTGTCGGCGTGGAGGAGTATTGCTACGTCTTTGATGCAAGCGGGTTTATCTTCGCCGCTCTTGCGACAACGACCCAGACTATCAACATATTCGCTCTGTATGCGCCGCTTGAAGGGGAGACGTTAGAGCCGCTTCACGCGCACATAGCCCACGCCGAGAAGATCCCGGTGCTATTTGATTTTGCGCGACAGCTCGATACGCTCGGTTCTCCTACGACGCATGTCGTCCTGCGGGGGGATGAAGTGGATGATTATCTTGCAAGCGGGACACGCATTACCTACGTGCTCGGGCATGAGCAAGACGCCTTCACCGCCCTTGTCTCTTCGCAAGAGAACATCCATCTCGCTGACGGTTCCATTGAATACGTAGATCTGCGCTTTGACGGAAAAGTGTACCTCAAGCGTAAGGAGTGATACCGTCTCCATATGTCGTTCTGGAATAAGCTACGAAAGCCGTTTTTTGCCATGGCACCCATGGCAGACGTCACCGACGCCGCTTTTCGCGCACTCGTCGCAAAGCGGGGCAAGCCAGACATCTTCTGGACCGAGTTCGTCTCTGCAGACGGGCTGTATTACACGCGCGAAGTGAAGAAGATGAAAGACGAGGAGAATCCGCTCATGCGCGACCTCGCGTTTGGAGCGGAAGAGCGGCCGATTGTCGCGCAGGTGTTTTCAAGCAAGCCCGAGATGATCGCGTATGCGGCGAAACTCGCCGAGAAGCTCGGCTTTGATGGCTTTGACATAAATATGGGCTGTCCCGATCGCACGATTGAGAAGCAGTGCGCAGGCGCGGCGCTCATGAAGGACCCGGAGCGTGCCGTCGAGCTTATCCGCGCGGCACAAGAAGCCAGCGCTCTGCCGGTCTCGATAAAGACGCGCGTCGGGTATAACAAAGAATCGCTCGATGAATGGCTCCCGCCGCTTCTGGAGGCGCATCCGGCCGCCATCACGCTCCACCTGCGCACGCGCAAGGAAATGTCGCTCGTACCCGCACAATGGGAGCTCATGAAAAAAGCGGTGGAGATTCGCAATCGCGTAAACCCGGATGTACTGCTCATCGGCAATGGCGATGTGCAAGACTTGGATGATGCGCGAGCGCGAGTCAGTGAGTCGGGATGCGATGGCGCGATGATCGGCCGCGGGATGTTCGGCAACCCGTGGGTCTTCGCCGGGCGAAAGTCAGAAGACACGCCGCTTGCAGAGAAGCTCGCGGCACTGCTTGAGCTCGCGCACGGCTTCGAGAAACTATCGCCGCCGAAGCATTTCGCTATTTTGAAAAAGCATATCAAGGCGTTCGTCACCGGCTTCGATGGTGCGGCCGAATTGCGCGCAAAATTCATGGACGCGAATTCCGCTCACGATATGGAAAAGATAATTGACGCCGCCACACCGCTCATATAGCTTGGAAAGCAGAAAGGAGGTTCCTCATGGACAGAATCAAGATTTCAAACTCTCTGGATGAGCTCGACAAGCTTGCAGGACGCATCGGCAGTGCTGGGTCGGGACCGTTGCTTTCAACGGCGACGGGAGAATGGGCTGCAACGATGCAGTTTCGCATCGGAGAGCTTCGCAAGGAGCTCGGGATTCAACCCGTGACTGCAGTTTCTGCCAAGGCGGCCTGACCCGCATGGCTTCTATCGCAACGGCCGACTGTCTCCAGTCGGCCGTCATCTTTGATATACTCGAAATACTATGGCGCACCAGTCTCTCTATCGGATACATCGCCCTGCAACTTTCGCGGATGTCGTGGGGCAGGAGCAAGTGACGAAGCCGCTTGAAGAAGCGGCGAAGTCGAAGAAGATAGGGCACGCGTATCTCTTTGCCGGTTCGCGCGGGCTCGGGAAGACGTCCGTCGCGCGCATTTTCGCGAATGCTATTGGTTGCGGCGAGAATGATCTCTATGAGATAGACGCGGCAAGTAATAACAGTGTAGACGACATTCGCACGCTTGCCGAAGGCGTCTACACGCTCCCGTTCGCATCTCCGTATAAGGTCTACATCCTGGACGAAGTGCACATGCTCTCCAAAGGGGCGTGGAACGCTTTCTTGAAAACGCTTGAGGAGCCACCTGCGCACGCAGTCTTCATCCTCGCGACGACGGAGCTCGAGAAGGTGCCGGAGACCGTACAATCGCGCTGTCAGGTATTTGAATTCAAGAAGCCGACGCGTGCCGTGCTGGCGAAAATGACGACAGCGGTCGCGAAGAAGGAAGGGTACGCGCTTGCGAGCGATGCCGCAGAGCTCATTGCGATGCTTGCCGAGGGCTCGTATCGCGATGCGCTCTCGGTCTTGCAGAAAGTATTTTCGGGAACAGAAGGGAAGTCGCTTTCGCGAGAAATGGTGGAGGCGGCGACGGGCGCTCCGCGCCGCGAGCAGGTGCACGTGCTTGTGGCGGCGCTCGCTATAGGAGAGCGCGGCAAAGCGCTTGCCGCCATCGAGCAGGCGGCGAAGGCCGACGTGGACATGAAGCTCTTCCTCGAGCTCGTACTTGAAGCACTCCGCGCCACGCTCCTCATCCGCTACGCGCCTGATCTGCGTGCCTCGTTCGCAGACGAGCTCGGCGCGGATGAATTCTCCGTGCTTGAAAAACTGGCAAAGGAGAAGGGAATTACCCACGCGACAATGCTCGCCTTCCTGAATGCCGCTGAACGCATCCGCTATGCGCCCATCCCTGCGCTCCCATTAGAATTAGCCGTCTTGGAACTCTTTCCCGTCTCGCAGTAGCGAGCCGAGGCGAGCCCGAGCTACTGTGAGACGTCTCGGCTGACCGGAGGGAAGACGGACGAACATGTATTTTGTATACGTATTACTTTCTGAAAAAGCAAAGAAATCCTACGTCGGTTCCACCGCTGATGTCACTCGACGCCTAACGGAACATAATGCGGGTCAAAGTCCATTTACAAAAAGATTCAAGCCTTGGGACCTTGTTTATACTGAGTCATTTCAGACTTATGCGGAAGCTTTAAAACGTGAGAAGTACTTAAAGACGCACGCTGGAAGAAAATACCTAAAGGAGGTAGTGTTTAACTGATTGCCCGATCGTCTAATGGTAGGACAGCGGCCTTTGAAGCCGTGAATTGGGGTTCGAATCCCTGTCGGGCAGCAAAAGTGCGGAGCAGCTTTTGCTGCCACGAAGCAGGCGCGGGGCGCCTGCGTCAGGGATTCGAAGACCTTGCGAGCATAATTCGCGATTTCCTGAAGCGAATTATCCGCAAGGTGTACTGAAGCTGTAAGCTTCGAAAAGCGTACTCGCGGTCCCTGTCGGGCAGCCAGTTTGAGATGGTTTCGGAATCTGAAGAGTGCAGAGACTTCATTTGTATTACAGATAGATGTAGAATGCATATGATGCTTAATATAAAAACAGGAGAATACCAAGTCTTTGACTCCGGCGTCGTTCATGTGATGGAAGAGGGGAAAACAATCATCTCTTTGGGAGAGACGAATATAGAACTCATTTTTGAAACAAAAACCGGAGAAGAACAATCAGTAGACTTTAAGGCCGTCGATAAAAAGAACGCTCAAATTCGATTCACGAACGTGCAAGGCTCCCTTGGTTTCGGTACGACAAGACCATTCCAAATCGGTGAAAGTGATGGAAGGGCTCTTTTCCTTACATTTGTTACTCGTTCATTGAATGATACATACTTGCGAACCTTTGAGTACACTTTGTATATAAAATGAGCAACGTTGAATTACAAGGTGATTCGTCACCAAAAAGTAGTCCTTCCACTCTCCCTGAAAAACAGGAAAATACTCGGGGTTGGTTAGCAAAAGGAACTTTCCTATTGTTTGCCATAGTAATCGTCGGGATACTTTTAAGTGCAGTTTTTGCAAATCTCACACCCGATCGGCTTAACTTCTTGCTGTCAGTACTATCTGCAATTACTGGGACACTTGGATTCGTAATGGGCTTTTATTTTGGTCAAAACCAAAAGTAAACTTGTTTAGAGGAGAGTCAGTTATAAAAAAGTCGCCAGTAAACCTCTTGTAGTGTCTCGCGGTACAATGCTAGATATGCAATCGTTTCTCAAAATTCTGGTGGAAGGACTCAAGAACTTCTTAGCGGCCCTTCCTAAATCAAGGGTTCAGTCCACCCCTGTTCCCATTACTCCATCTCCGGCCCCGCAATCTATAACGCCGCTGGTAGTTGTGCCACCAGTGCCAGAACCGGCTCCTGCGCCAATCGTGCCACAGCCCACACAAATTCAAATTCAGAGAACGGGATTCTTGGTATGCCCAATTCAAGCAACAGATGATAAGGGCAATCCGGTAACTTCACGTACGGCAAAAATAAGTGCGATAGTGGATCATTCCGGAACCGCAATTGATCCGCAAAGTACTAAGCGCTGGGGAGTGAATGCCAAGGACCAGAAAGTGAGGGCATTCAACGGAGAAATTGGACAAGGTCCCCAATGTCCTCAGGAACCATGCGGCTATCCTAGTGCGGGCACAACTGAATTCTTTGCAAAGAAGGAAATTAATTATGTTGGCGTTGCGAGCGATGGAGGAAAGAAAATTCTCCAATATGACGGTCATGCCGGATACGACTTCGCCTACTCACTTAATACGCAGATTGTAGCTCCAGCAGATGGAACCTTGTGCAAAGCCAAAAGGGGAGACGATCTAATCTATGGCGCGAGTTGGGACAAAGACCACTCTTTCTACATCAAACATGACAACGATTTTGTAACCTGGTTCCGCCACTCTAATAACTTGGAGGGTTCTATAGAGCAGAAGCTGACGACATCTCCAAATGCACGAGTATCAAAAGGAGAGAAAATTGCTCGTCTTGGGAATTTTGAAAACTATAAAGTAGGCGGTACCGCGGTCCACCTACACTTCGAAGTTCGAAACCCGCAAGGGGAAATTACCGACCCGTATCAGGATCAGACATGGGAAGATTATTAGTGAAAAGTGTCTAATTTCGTCCCTGTTCGAAGAGAGTTGAAATGATCCTGGAAAGTCGCCAGAAAACCTGATGGGGTTTGGCGGTATAATGTTCGAATCCGATGAGGCCAGCTAGCTTGGGGTAATTATGAGAAACGTATTGTTTTAAAAATATTTTATGAACAAAACATTTATTGCCATAATTGGACTCATTGTACTTATCGGCTGGGCGTTTTTATATCTATATCCAATCAATAAAGAACAGCGAGACGCATCCTATATTTCAAGCAAGTACGGTCTTTCATTTCACTATCCGCGGAACTATTTTGTTGCTTTGGAGCAATCATTTAATGGTGAACGACAACAGCACGCCATAGTACTTGCCGAAGATACGCCGGCAACGCAAGATCTGTTTTCCAACCCACAATCTGCTACCGAAGGACCGCCGACAATTACCATAACTATTTTCCAGAACAATCTTGATCACTATACGCTTCAAAGTTTTGTGGAAGGCACTAATTTCTCAAACTTCAAGCTATCTGATGGGAACAAGACGGAGGTGATCGTAGGTGGAGAAATCGCGTGGCGCTATCATGCAACCGGTCTTTACGAAAACGAGAATATCGTCGTCGTGCGCCCAGACTACGTGTATATGCTCACTGCTTTCTTTAACTCGCCCAATGATCAAATTCTTAAAGACTTTGAAACTGTTCTGGAAACCATGACATTTACGGAACCAATCGGATGATTTGAGATAGACCCAAGCTTCGTAGATGATAAAATAAGGAAGCATGAATACCTATAATTGGTACTCGCAACTGATTAAGCCGGCATGGGCTCCGCCCGCATGGCTCTTCGGACCGGTATGGACGGTGCTGTATGCGATTATCGCCGTATCGTTTGGCACCGTGTTTTATAAAGCATTCAAAAAAGAAATTCCGTGGATGGTGGCGTTGCCGTTTGCCCTCAATCTCGTTTTTAATTTTGCATTCACACCGATTCAATTTGGACTCAAAAACAATCTGCTTGCTGCGATTGACGTCCTACTCGTCCTCGGCACCCTTGTCTGGGCGCTCTATGCAATCTGGCATGCTTCGCCCAGCTTACGCTGGATCGTCTACGTAAACATCCCGTACCTTCTTTGGGGCGCATTTGCCACCTGTCTGCAACTGACCATAACCTACTTGAATGTATAGCTCCATTTGGAGGGTATAGGGATGATACGCTGGAAGCATCAAGAAAATGAAAACAAAAATCTTCCTCTACCATCTCGCGGTTTTTATCGGGGGCTCTGCTGGCATCGCGTTCTACCTGTTTCAAAAGTTCTCTCGCGCTGGACTCGCAATAATTGTTTTATTCCCCGTCATGCTGGCCTTTATCGTCGGTTTCGGCATACTATGCCTCTTCTCTTTACTCATCTTCCTCTTTGTTTCTTATATTCGAAATAAGCGGAAGAAATAGGGTAGTATTCCAGTATGAAAAATCTGAAGTTCGGAACCAACTTTGCGGTGTTTATACTTTTCTTCGGCCTTGCCGCTTTCGATGCGGTTCAGACGCAGAATTGGTGGCGAGTGTCAGTTTTTATGGCACTCGGTCTTCTATGCCTTTGGGCCGATGCGAAGAAGAGTTGAAAGGCAACACAATACGGTAGACTTTATATCATGGACCATTCCGCCCATGAGCAGGTGATGCATGACACGCATGCGGGCCACCGCACTGAAGATTTCCTGAAGAAGTTCTGGGTCGTCTTCCTACTCACCATTCCGATACTTCTGTACTCGGATCTTCCTGGAGCATTTTTTTCGTGGTCTGCTCCCGAGTTTCCCGGCTCACATCTCATGCAGTTCGTTGTGGGGAGTATTGTCTTTTTCTACGGCGGTCTCGTGTTCCTCAAAGGTGCGTTTGATGAACTGAAAGCGCGATTACCGGGCATGATGACACTTATCGCGCTTGCGATATCGGCCGCTTATCTCTACAGCGTCTGGTCGCTCTTTTTCGGCAATGGCATGACGCTGTTTTGGGAGCTTTCTACGCTAATTACCGTAATGCTTCTCGGGCATTGGATAGAAATGAAGGCAGTACGAGGCGCAAAGGGCGCGCTCCACGAGCTTGCGAAGCTTCTGCCGGATACGGCGGAAATCATTCGAGATGGAAAGATACTGAGCGTATCAATCGGTGAGCTGCGCCAAGGCGACATCACGCTCATTCGCCCGGGAGGGAAGATTCCGGCTGATGGTGTCGTGATGAAAGGAAGATCTGATGTCGATGAATCACTTATCACAGGCGAATCAAGACCCGTTTCAAAGGATATAGGTATGGAGGTCATAGCGGGGTCAATCAATGGCGATGGCAGTTTGGAAATACGCATAGAAAAAATAGGAGAAGACACGTTTCTTTCGGGGATTATGCGCCTGGTCGCAGAAGCCGAGGCATCAAAGTCGCGCTTACAACTCCTCTCCGACCGTGCCGCATTCTATCTCACCGTCCTCGCCGTTAGCGCAGGCATCAGTACCTTTGTGGCATGGATGTTCGTGGGAGAGGGTTTTAGTTTCGCGATTGAGCGATTTGTTGCCGTGCTGGTTATCGCATGTCCTCATGCACTTGGTCTTGCGATACCGCTCGTGGCGTCCATTTCAACGACTATCGCCGCTAAAAATGGCTTCTTTGTGAAGCGTCGTCTTGCACTTGAAACGGCTCGAGAGGTGACAACCATCCTCTTTGATAAGACGGGGACGCTCACGCAAGGCGCTTTTTCCGTAACCTCATTTTCCTCGCTCGAGAGTCTTGCACTTGCCGCCGCAGTCGATCGGCATTCGGAACATCCGATCGGTAAGGCGATCGTCGCCGAAGCGCAAAAAAGAGGCCTTACGATATCTGATGCGAAGAATTTCAAGCGGCTTCCCGGGGTGGGTGCGGAAGCTTTTGTGAATGGCACTACCGTATTTGTGGGGCATCGTGGCGGGGCAGATACGCTGGTTGAGGTTAACGGCGTACACGAGGGCGCAATTTCTCTTGCCGACACTCCTCGACCAGAAGCGAAAGAGGCGATTGATGCATTGCGGGAGATGGGGCTTACCGTCGTGATGATCACCGGTGATGCCGAAGAGGTTGCCGCGCAGGTAGCACATGAATTAGGAATTAAGGAATATTTCGCCCGTGTCCGGCCGGAGGAGAAAGCACAAAAAGTAAAACTGCTCCAAAGCAAGGGCGCGCGCGTGGCGATGGTCGGCGACGGTGTAAACGATGCACCGGCCCTTACGCAGGCAGACCTCGGTATCGCCGTCGGCGCTGGGACGAACGTAGCGATAGAATCAGCGGGCATCATTCTGGTGAGGAATGATCCGCGCGATATTCCGAAAATCATTCAACTCTCGCGTCTGACGCATACGAAAATGATGCAGAATCTCTTTTGGGCGACCGGCTACAATGTGGTAGCACTTCCAATCGCCGCCGGTGCTCTCGCCGCTTACGGCGTCATGCTCCAACCCGCCTTCGCGGCCGTTTTCATGTCGTTATCGACAGTCATTGTTGCCATCAATGCTTCTCTTCTTAGGGGTGCCAAGTTGTAAATCATTCAGTGATAGCTGACACGATATCCACTCCTATCGGCAATGTACTCGTACAAAATGTTAGATTACCTATATGAATACTAAAACGATTGTGTGGGTAGTTGCTGCGATAGCGGTGCTGGTGAGCGCATGGTATTTCTTGTCGGCCCCTTCAGGATTGGACAACGGATCTCCTTCCGCTGCGGCACCGACGCAGACAGTGAATGTGCCAACACAACAGACACCAAAAAAGTCCCCAGCACCTTCAGCACCGCAACCAACTAAAACCACGGCAAAGTTAGCAGGGGTGGATTCACTCATAACCCTCATTAATTTGAAGCAGAATCTTGTCTGCTCGGTCAAGACCACGAGCGGGTCTGGGCGCATGGGAACGGCCTATGTCGCTAATGGTATGGCGCGTATTAACTTCACAAACTTCACAAGCGCGTCGATGATAGATGACGGTGTCTCTCTCTACATATGGGCGGATGGCGCTAAGACGGGTCTCCGACTCTCTGCCGCTTCGGGCGCAAGCGGTAGTGCAATGTTGACCAACGGCGGCATAGACCCGGCTACCAGCAACCTCTCCTACGCCTGCAATCCGTGGACGGTAGATACGAGCATCTTCACTCCGCCGGCGTCGGTCTCCTTCTAGTCCTGTATCCACGTTCTATAAAAAAGAAGGAGCCACTGTGGCTCCTTCTTCCCTGATGGTCTCATGCTCCGTCTGGCCCGAGGAATTCAAGGGCATCTTCTAGGTAACTATAGGTTGAAAGCTTACCTCCTCTGACGAATCGAACTACGAAGACCAGGTCCCCGGATCTCTTCTCTACCAGATCGACGATGCCGTACTCCCCGGCGTGGGGATGGTAGGCAAACCCAGGGAAACAGAGAATAAAAAACGGACGGTAATCCACCCGAACTCGCATATGCAGTCTGGGATCTTCCGCTTTTGCGGGTTTCCTCACACGGTTGATGCTAATGACATTGTCCACGAAAGACCTCCTTTCCGGTAGTCAAAATCATGGTGTTCAATCTAGGGTGAAGCTTAGCGCTTTTTGCTTATGTCGGCTAGAATAGCCCCTGACATGACTACCAAGATACAAGTGGTGGGGGCGGTAATCGCCGTGGGTGCGCTTATCTATACATTTGGCTTCTCAAGTCTCGTCGCCACGGAGTATCGTTCCGCGACTGCTGATGCTGAAGGGCGATTCATTCCGCCGGAGCTCGACAAAGCCGATTACAACTCGCGCATGCTCGCTCTTGCACACGTCGCTAGCTCGACCCCTGTTTCCTTCACCGCCACGACATCCGTAAAAATCGCAACAACCACTTCACTTCGCTGGCCAGTGTCGCGGGTATACCCGAACGCCGGTGCACTCCTCCCATTCAAGCGCATTGTTGCGTACTACGGAAACTTCTATTCCAAGGGCATGGGCGTGCTCGGAGAATACCCGACCGATCAAATGCTCATGATGCTCGCGAGTACAACCGCGCTCTGGACTGCTGCTGATCCGACGACTCCGGCAGTGCCAGCCATCCATTACATCGCCGTCGTCGCGCAAGCGGATGCGGGCAAGGAAGGGAACTATATTCTCCGGATGCCGGACGACCAAATAGAACATGCACTTGATCTTGCAAGTCGGATACATGGCATCGTATTTCTCGATGTGCAGGTGGGGAAGAGTACGCTCCAGCACGAGCTCCCCATGCTCGAGCACTATCTGAAGATGCCGCAGGTACACCTCGCGATTGATCCGGAGTTTTCTATGAAATTCGGCGACAGACCGGGGACAGTTATCGGGACTTTCGATGCAGCCGATATAAATTATGCAGCCGGCTATCTCGCGGGCATCGTGCGTGATAACCATTTGCCACCGAAGGTCCTCATCGTGCACCGCTTCACGCAAGCCATGGTGACACATTATGAGAATATTCAACCATTGCCGGAAGTACAGATCGTGATAGACATGGATGGCTTCGGATCAAAAGAAAAGAAATATGGAACGTACAGCAGGGTTATTTTCCCCGAGCCGGTGCAATTTACGGGCATCAAGCTTTTCTATAAAAACGATACGCGCCCGCCGGCAAACGGCCTCCTCTCTCCGGAAGAAGTACTGAAGATTACTCCCGCACCCATCTATATCCAATACCAATAAAATAGTGAGACCCCACATTGCTGCAGGGTCTCGAGGTCCGGTCGCCATCAGAAACTGAAGTTGATGGCGAATACGGTCGTGCTTTCTTTTGTGGTCGGGTTGCGCAGAAGCGCTCCCCATACCTGCACGTCCTTCTTGATGTTGTACTCGAACCGAGGTCCGAGCCCGAGACCGGTTTCGTGCATCAGCCCAGCGCCGACGCTCTCGGTGAGAGCGTAGGTGCCGGTAATCTTATGCCACCGGCCGCTTGCACCGCTTTCGAACGCACCGAAGAAATTGATCTTCCTCCAGTTGGCGTCGAAAAACAATCCTCGGCGCACCGAACTGAACTCACCCGGCACGACCTCGCGGCCGATGCCTGCACCGAGCTTGAGCCACTCCGTCGGCTTCCACGTCGGACCGACATAGAATTGTCGGTAGCCATCGGACTCTTTCTCGGCGAATGCAAAGAAGCCGATTGAATCCGTAAAGTCCTTCTCGTACCAGCCCATAACCCGCGAGGGATTACGGCTGACGACCTGGGTCTCGACCCAAAGGCCGAGACCATCATCCGTCTCGGTTGCCATTACGGGCATCCAGACGGAAAGACCGAACAACATCAGAATCAAAGACCAGCGCGTCTTGTGCATTACCATCTCCTCGTGAGTAGGTGGTGCTTAGTTTCAGCAGCCTAGAGGCATGATAGCATACCTGTGTCTACTTGTCAAGTTCCTATAGGTGTGGTGCTAGCATGCGGGGCAAGAAGATTTTTGGTGCGGGAGGTCGTTTGTCGGCGTGCTAGCATATGCCACGGAATCGTTGTTGGCTCCAGTAATCCACTTCAATGAAAGGAGGACACCATGGGCAAATTGTTGCTAGCAATTTTAGGCTCTTGCATCCTTGTCAGTTCAAGCGAGGTGCGAGCTCAAGAGTCGAAGCTCGAAATGTTCAATCTGAACGAAAGGATGAACGACGTCTTCGTCGCCTGCATCGATAGGTCAGATGCGATAGAGGTTGCCGACACTTTCAAGTCAAAGGACCAGGAGAAAGTACAGGCTCTACTCAGCTTCAGAATGACGGAGGGAAGGTGTGCTGTCATCGGAACCGCCGTCATCTATCGGCGCCTCGTGTATGAAAGCAAGACGCCGGAGGGTAATTCCGCTACCGTGTACATCGGCGAGGTGGGCGGCGTCTCGATCTACGTTCCGATGATCGGGCTTCGTCACAGGGAAGTAGCGATATGAGCGCAAGAGGGGATACCATCCCCTCTTAGCTTTTTGTATACGATTGGGTACGCCATCTGGTGGTAATCACTCGTAACACCAATATTAACGCCACTGTATCAATTTTGAACCTATAGGTTCAAAATTGATACAGTGATGTATACGCGGATATGAACGAGTATGATGCATGCCTGCGGTGCATACGGAGATGGTACGATATTCTCATGAGCACGACCCCGCAACTCCTCCATGAAGTCGTCATTACGGCGATCATCGTGAAAGACGGGAAATATCTCATCACGCGCCGCTCTCCGGCAAAGAAGCGGTTCGGCGGGATGTGGACGGTTCCGGGCGGGAAGCTCGAGACAAGCGACTACGTGAATTTACCGAAAGATACGAAGGACTATTGGTACAACGTGCTTGAGCAAGTACTACGCAGAGAAGTGAAGGAGGAGGTCGGGCTGGCAATACAAAATATTGAATACGTGACGTCGCTTGCAACCATTCATGCCGATGGCGCGCCATCCCTCGTCATCTCCTGCATGGCGGATTGGGAGAGCGGGGAGGTGACTCTCCAAGAGAGCGAAACCGACCAATTTGCATGGGTCTCGCTTGCAGAAGCAAAAGAGTATGAACTGCTTGACGGCATTTACGACGAGCTAGAAATGGCTGACGCGCGGCGCAGAGGGAAGAAATCGGAGTGGAAGCGTGCTACTCGGTAAAGGGGAGGAAGTCGATTCCTGAAAAACCTTTCGCGCGTTCCTGATACCAGACGTTGGCGGCGAATTTTTTCCCACTGACTACGAGCGGGAACCATACGCGGTCCGATTCAAGCATGCGCTCATACGGAATAGCATCAAGGGCATGCCACTCGGGAACCATACTCTCCGTCTCTTTCGGCTCGCCGATAAAATCGCTCACACGATAGACGTGTACCTCGAAGTCCGGCACGCCTCCGGCATGGAAGGTGATGACCGCGCATTTCTCTGTAGCGGCTTCAGGCAGTTCGATATCCAGTTCTTCTTTAACTTCGCGGACGAGGCACTCGACGATTGACTCGTTCGGTTCCTGCTTGCCGCCGGGGCCATTCAATGTTCCCTCGCCGATTTCCGGCTTGCCTTGCTTGCGGCCGAGCAAAATTCGATCATCTTTTGTGATAATTGCCAGAGTTGCAACTTTCATATCGCCTCATGGTATCATCGCTTCTATATGGAAACCAACAATACAAACAGCAAATTTTTACCAGTCGCCGTTATCGTCGCCGGCCTCTTAATCGCGGGTGCCGTCATCTGGAACGGCATGCGCCCCTCGCCACAGGCCGGAACGGCACCGACCGGTACGGCTGCAGCAGTTGATATTAAAAACGTGAAGACCGATGGTGACCCGTTTATCGGGAAGGCAGACGCTCCGCTCACTATTGCTTTCTGGAGCGACTTCCAGTGTCCATTCTGCAAGAGCTTTGAACTCAGTACGTTGCCGGACATCATCAAGGATTACGTAGACACGGGGAAGGTGAAGGTCGTGTTCATGGACTTCACGTTCCTCGGTGAAGATTCAACCGCAGCAGCTCTCTACAGCCGTTCCATCTGGAAACTGTATCCGAGCCAGTACTTCGCGTGGCGCACGGCGATGTATGTCGCGCAAGATGCAGAAGGGGACCAGGGCTTTGGCGATGCCGCTTCTATCGACAAGCTTGATGCGACCGTCTCTGGTATTGATGCAGCAAAGGTCGCTGCAGATGTGAAGGCAAACACGGCTGCCTACCAGGCGCTCGTGGATGCCGACCGCGCCGAGGCGCAGAAGTCCGGCGTGAGTGCGACACCATCGCTTATCATCGGTACGCAATTGATCGCAGGCGCATACCCGTATGCGAACTTCCAGGCAGCTATCGAGACGGCCCTGAAGTAATCTGAGTGAGACGCAGTGCGCAACCGGCTTCGCCGGTTGCGCACTGCTGTTTTATGAGCCAAGCGACAAGGAACATGTTTGCCCGATGCTGTAGTCGAGTAGGTGATATCATAGAATTATGATCGTTCTATGGGTTGCTCTAGCTGCATCGGCGGCCACCTTCATCGGTGGTTCATTTGCGCTGAAGTTCCGTGACAAGCTGCATCTCATCCTCGGCTTTTCGGCAGGAGCCGTTGCAGGCGTGGCGCTCTTTGATCTTTTGCCGGAGGCGATTGAGCTCGGTACGAAATACTATGAACCAGCGACGATTGCCCTTTTCATCGCACTGGGACTTTTCGGCTATCTCATTCTTGATCGGCTCATTCTCCTCCATACACATGAAGAGGACGACGAGGCGAATGCGCCTCGTGGATCGTTTGGTGCGTTTACGCTCTCCGCGCATAGTTTTCTAGATGGCATCGCAATCGGCATCGGCTTCCAGGCCTCTACGGCTATCGGCATCGTCATAACGGCTGCCGTGCTCACCCATGATTTTTCGGACGGTATTAATACGGTGAATCTCATACTCAAGAATGGCGGGAGCTGGAAGCAGGCATTCCGCTGGCTTTTGGCCGATGCAGCAGCGCCGGTGCTCGGCGCTGCTTCAACACTCTTCTTCACTATCCCCGAATCCGTTATCGGGCTCGTGCTTGCCGTCTTCGTCGGCTCCTTCCTGTATCTCTCGGCAAGCGATCTTATTCCCGAGAGCCACCATCGCCATCCGCGTGCACTCACGACCATCATGACGCTTCTTGGCGCGCTCGTGCTCTACGTAGTCGTCTATCTGGTACAATTTCCGGTATGAAAACGCTTTTTCATTGGTTCATTTCGGCGCTTGCTATTCTGATGGCCGCATACATCGTTCCCGGTGTTACCGTCACTCTCATTAGCTCGCTTATTGCAGCAGTCGTTCTCGGAGCTCTCAATCTCTTCATTCGCCCCATCATTCTCATCATCGCGCTCCCGATCAACATCCTCACACTCGGTCTCTTCTCGCTTGTCGTGAATGCGCTCCTCGTGATGCTTGCGGCATATCTCGTACCAGGGTTCACGATTGCCGGATTCTGGCCCGCATTCTTCTTCGCCTTTGCGCTCACCGTCATCAACTGGGTCTTTCACTTCTGGAGCAGGCCGATATGATTGATCCCGAACTTGCGGCAAAGCTCGACGAGATAGGTGCTAAGGCCGAGCGGGCATACCGCGCAGCCGAATCCGCTCGGAAGTATCTTTTTTGGACGGGAGTTGTAACTATCGCCCTTATCGTCCTCCCGCTCATTGGCCTTGCCTTCGCTCTCCCTCAATTCATCAGCTCCTATACGACGACTTTGAACAGTCTGGGCTACTAAGCATCCTCGGCAAGTTTCTCCACTGGAGAAACTTGCCGAGTCCAATGTATTATGGTATACATTTTTTAGTTCTTTCACCGCATGGGAGATTTTTTGATGGAAACTGAAGCGTACACGCCCTTGCCGTCTGGCAAGTATGTGGGGGGTACATTGCAATGCCCTCTCAAGAAGAGCAACAAAGAACCCTGCAGAAGCACCGGAGCGCACTACCCGAGCGGCAGTGCAAAAGATGCTGAAGGAAAACGGGTGCGGCGCTGGAAATGTGCCGACTGCGAAGGATTCTTCGCGCAGCCGTCCTGAACCAGATGTGCGCGCATGCGTCAAAGGCCACCTTTCGAGGTGGTCTTTTCTTATTCTTATATTGCGCGCTTGCCACGCATTAAGTTGATGAGGATGGGGAGGAAGGAGAGGACGATAATGACGAGCGAAAGCGGAAGGATGTAATGCTCGCTGTTGGGAATGACAGAGCCGAGGAAGTATCCAAGCGAAATCATGCCAGCGCCCCAAACACATCCGCCGAGTATGTTGTATGAGAGGAAGGTTCGGTAGGGCATGGACCCGATGCCGGCGAGGATCGGCGCGATGGTGCGCACGATGGGTACGAAGCGCGCGAGTACGATGGCGCGTCCGCCATAGGTTTGGTAGAAGCGTTCAGTGCGCTTCAGGTATTCCTGCTTGAAGAAGAACGAATCCTTGCGTTTGAAGAAGTTAACGCCGACATTTGCGCCGAACCAGTAGCCGACCGAGTCTCCGACTATGGCCGCAGCGACGACGAAAAGGACGAGCGGGCCGAATGCGAGAAAATTGCCGGCAGAGAGGAGGCCAGCGGCGAAGAGAAGAGAATCACCTGGAAGGAAGATGCCGAACAGGAGCCCGCTCTCGGCGAAGACGAGGAATGCGAGTCCTAGATAGCCGCCGGCTTGCACCATTGCAATCGGGTCAAGATGTATACAGGCGGAGAGAAAGTCGAGCATGTCGGTGCAGTATACCCCGTTAGATATCCTCCCGAGAGTGAGTTGTTAACAAAATTGAAATATCTAACGGGGTATACTAGAACAAATGGAATCAACGCCGAAGTTGTCCACGCCCGAAGAGGAGCTCGCATACTTGCGCGAACAGATCGCACGGAAAGAAGCGGAACTCGCCGAGGGAACCCCTGACCGCGCACAAATCATTTCAGAAAAAATAATCGAGCATCACGCGGCACCGGCAAAAATCCTTGCAAAAGAGTACCGCGTGAGCGAAGCGACGAAAAAGAGCGAAGCGGAGGCGATACTCGCTGAGCTCAATCTCGGCGGGGGAGCGGCTGCCATCGACGCTTTGCGCCACACGATGGAGGAAAAAGGCATCAAGAATGCGCTCGCGGTAGCGGAAAAGCTCCACGATCCGCACATATCTGACGATTTCCACCGCTACCTGGTGCGCTATATCGGCGCAGGCATGTCTGTCTCGGGACTCGATGAAAAGGCGCCCCGCTTCCAGGCCCTCCGCATGACGCTCTTTGAGATCGCCCTTCCGGGACCAAAGAGCGTAGAACCGGGCGCCCGCGAGAAGTCGCTCAAGGAGCTCATTTCCGCGATGGAGCAACTTTATGCGGGGCTTTTATCGGTTGATAGTGCCGCAAGCGGCGAGTCCCGCTACTTCGCGCTTGAGCTTGCAGTCCCTGCAGATAGTCCCGAGCTCCAGTTTTATGCCGCAGTGCCGAACAGCAAGCGCGCCCTTTTTGAAAAACAGCTACTCGCCGTATTTCCTGATGCGCACCTGGTGCCGCAGCCATTTGATTACAACGTATTCGCTCATGGAGGAACGTCGCTCGCTTCGACCGCATCCTTCGCTGAGCATCCCGCGCTCCCGCTCAAGGATTACAGCGATTTCGATTACGATCCATTGAATGCGATTACCAATGCCTTTGCCAAGATAGAGCACACCGGCGAGGGCGCCGCGCTCCAGATAATCATCGAGCCGCGCGGTGAGCGGCACGTGAAGCACTACCGCAAGATTTTGCAGGCACTGCGCAAGGGTGAAAAGCATTCTGCGGCCTTTCGGACGCCCGAGACCATGCTTGGAGAATTCACGCGGGACATCGGCAAAGCATTCTTCGGCAGCAAGCCGAAAGATGTTGAAAAGGCGAAAGAGGCGGAGACTCGCCAGGTAGAGGCGAACAAAGCGTATATCGAGCAGCTGGAAAAAAAGATAGCCGCGCCGATCGTCGGCGCCACTATTCGTCTCGTCGTCTCCTCCGGCAATGAGCGCACGGCTGAGCAGGTGCTCGGCGATCTTGAGGCGGCGTTCAATCAGTTTGCGAACACGCAAGGGAATCGGCTGCGCTTTACGCGCGAGACAGGGCACCGTGCCGAACAGGTATTTGATAATTTCTCTTTCCGATTACCGGATTCATCCGCGCTCCCGCTCTCGCTTCGAGAGCTTACGACGATGTATCACTTCCCGCCGTCGGGCATCGAGAGCTCGCCGCACTTGAAGCAATCGCGCTTCACGCACGCTCCCGCGCCGCTTTCTCTACCGAAGACCGGCGTCCTGCTCGGAGCCAACACCTATCGCGGGCAGGAGACGCCTATCTATCTTGATCCCGAAGATCGCCTGCGCCATCTCTATATCATCGGCCAGACGGGCACCGGTAAGACCGGGCTCATGAAGTCAATGATTATGCAGGACATTAAGAATGGCGAGGGGTGCTGCTTCATTGACCCCCACGGCTCCGACATCCTGGATATTCTCGCCGCCGTGCCGCCCGAGCGATACCAGGATGTCATCTACTTCGATCCGGCCGACCTCTCCCGCCCCTTCGCGCTTAATTTCCTCGAATACGACCTCTCGCGCCCGGAACAGAAGACCTTCATCGTGAATGAGCTTCTCGCTATCTTCCATCGCCTGTATGGGGATGTGCCGGAAAGCATGGGCCCGGCCTTTGAGCAGTATTTCCGCAACGCGACCCTGCTCGTCATGGAAGATCCGGGCACCGGTTCAACTATCCTCGACATTGCGCGCGTGCTCTCCAACAGCGAGTTCCGCCGGCAGAAGCTCGCAAAGAGCATGAATCCCGTGGTGAATCAGTTCTGGAACGAAATCGCTACGAAGGCGGGCGGTGAAGCATCGCTCGAGAATATCGTCCCGTACATCACCAACAAATTCGATGACTTCACGGCAAACGATTTCATCCGCCCCATCGTCGGGCAGCAGGAATCCTCCTTCAAGTTCCGCGAAGTGATGGACTCGAAGAAGATACTGCTCATCAATCTCTCGAAAGGCCGCCTCGGCGAACGCAATGCGAATCTTCTCGGTCTCATTATCGTGGGCAAGCTCTTCATGGCGGCACTTTCGCGTGCAGATAATTCGCGCGCATCGCATTCGCCATTCTATCTCTACATCGATGAGTTCCAGAACGTCACCACGGACTCCATCCCCGGCATCCTCTCCGAAGCGCGCAAATATAAGCTTGCGCTCACGATGGCGCACCAGTTCCTCAATCAGATAGAGGAGAAGACGCGCAATGCGGTCTTCGGGAACGTCGGCAATATGGCGATCTTCCGCGTGGGCGAGGAAGATGCGGAGTTCTTCGCCAAGCAGTTCGCTCCGGTGTTTGAGACGCTTGATTTCGTGAATATAGAAAACAGGAACGCGTACGTGAAGATTCTGGCGGGCGGTGTTCCGCAAAAGCCCTTCGACATGAGGACGATGGACCTGCCGCAAGGGAACCCCGTCCAGGTTGATGATCTCGTGCACCTCTCATCGCTCACCTACGGCCGCGACCGTGCTACCGTAGAGACTATGATTCACGAACGCTATCTCTCGCAATAAAGTATGTCTGAAGGCCTTCCTAAGTCTCCAGAGATTCCTTCCGAGCTCGCACGCATCTACGGTGATGCAGTTCCCGCGAGAGTTCTTGAAATGTATGCGAAGCTCAAGAGTAAAGGAAAAAGGGAAAGCTATCTGGCTACATTAACTACCGATGAAGAGGAGAAAAAGAAGAAAAGACAAACGAGAGAGAAACCTTTCGACCCGCATTCCGTGGCCAGTGCTTTAACCATCGAAGACCAGAAACGAGCTCAGGAAATGCGAAGATATTTAGAAAAAGGAGGTATTATTTCTCCAGAATTAGTGCAATCAAAAGATGTAAATATTGAAGGTATTCGAATCAATCAATATAGGCCGCACCCGAAGATGCAAGGCGATATGGATAGGATGGCCAGCGAAGCAGAATCATCGGTCTCGGAGGGAAAAGGCGAGCGCACGCCGCAGGAATGGCGCGAGGAGTTGCGCAAGACCATTGAAGGCGAGGGGAATAACCCATGATATACTAGCGCCCATACCGGGTATAATTAATCGCATATGAAACCAACTCAAACTGGAATCGCCACTGCGCTTGCGCTCGTCGTCGTTATCATGTTCTTCGTTCTTCCAAGCCTCTGGCCTTTCGGGTCTTTCGGCTCGGCGGACCAGACGGCTTCTTTGAACACTGACAACGGGACGGTCGCCGGAACTTCTACTCAAACAACTTCAACAACTATGCCAACTGAAAATGTAACCGAATTGCAGGTAACCGATGAAGTCGTCGGCACGGGCGCTACCGCAGCAGCAGGCGACAGCATCACGGTGAATTATGTCGGGTCTCTGACCAACGGCACCGTCTTCGACGCTTCCGCAAATCACGGCACCACCGGCTTCACCTTCAGTCTCGGGACCGGACAGGTTATCAAGGGTTGGGATCAAGGTATCGTCGGTATGAAGGAAGGCGGCAAGCGTGTGCTCGTCATCCCCGCGTCGCTTGCATACGGCGAGCAGGCAGTCGGTGATGTTATTCCTGCAAACTCCACACTTGTTTTTGAAGTCGAGCTCTTGAAGGTGCAAAAAGCCGCTCATTAGGATACAAATAAAGAGATGGGTGCCATCTCTTTCACCATAGAGACGCGCGCGCCGTTAGGCGCGCGCGCTGGTTTATTGCACACGCCTCATGGCGTCATTCGCACGCCAGCATTCGTGCCGGTGGGGACGAAGGCAAACGTGAAGGGCATCTTGCCCGAGCAATTGAAAGCCCTCGGTGCCGACGTCGTGCTCGCCAATACCTATCATCTCTATCTTCAGCCGGGCGAGAAGGTCGTGCAGGATGCCGGTGGTCTGGGGAAATTTATGAACTGGGACGGGCCGACGATGACCGACTCCGGCGGGTTTCAAGTCTTCTCGCTTGGTGCCGCCTTCGGCAAGACTATTTCGAAGTTCGTGAAAGAAGAGGCGCCGAAGGAGGAAGGGGTCGCGGTATATGACGAAGACGTTGCCAGCCAGCACGGTCAGCTCGCCGTCATAGACGATGAAGGCGTTTCCTTTACCTCGCACCTCGATGGTTCGCTCCATCGCTTCACCCCCGAGCGCTCGGTTGAGATCCAGCAGACGCTCGGTGCAGATATATTCTTCGCCTTTGATGAATGTACTTCGCCGGCGGCTGAATTCGCATACCAGCGCGAGGCGATGGAGCGCACACATCGCTGGGCCGAGCGTAGTCTCAAAACGCATCGGCAGAATATTGATGCGAATAAGAAGCAGGCGATCTTCGGCATCGTGCAGGGCGGGCGCCACGAGGATTTGCGGCGAGAGTCTGCCCGCGAGATCGCCTCGCTTGGCTTCGACGGTATCGGCATCGGCGGCTCGTTCAGTAAGGAAGATATGCGCGGCGCGCTCCAAGCCGCGGTGAACGAATTGCCAGAAGAACTGCCGAAGCACTTTCTCGGTATCGGTGAGCCGGGCGATATCCTGGAAGGCATCGCAAACGGTATGGATCTCTTTGATTGCGTCGCCGCGACGCGCATCGGCCGCCATGGCTCTATCTATACGAAGCGCGGCATCATCCACCTCAAGAACGGGTCATATCAAAATGATTTCAGCCCGCTTGACCCTGAGACGCCCGTCATCGGCGTCGAAGGATTTACGCGCGCCTATGCGTCCCATCTCGTACGATCAGGGGAGATAACGGGTTCAGTCATTTGTTCCATCCATAATATCGGCTTCATCCTGAATCTAGTACAAGAAGCTCGCCAGGCCATTCTCGGTGGACGATTTGATGAGTATCGGCAGGAGTTTCTTCAACGATATAAAAAATGAAAACGGCCTACGCGAAGTAGGCCGTCTGTTCGTTCGATCCGCTTTCACTCGGCACCCGCAAGAAGAATTTTCTTTGCTTCTTCCAGCGATATTTTCTGTACGATCGCGATTCCCGCTGCCGCGCATCCAAACAGTTCGTATTCGCGGGATTTACCGAGCGTATCGAACGAAACGCCTGAAGTGATCATCCTGAATACTTGTCGGGCAACTTTTTCTTGGCCCGTAATCGCTGCCGTTGTGGGCATACATTTCTCCATCGGTCGTGTGCAATATAGCCGGTTGCATAGTATAGTGTAGAGTCCTTATGTCAAGATATGGCTAATTTTAAATTACATCTCCCATTTCAGCCGGCGGGCGACCAGCCGAAAGCTATTGCGGCTCTTGAGCAAGGGCTGAAAAAGGAGATGCGCCATCAGACCTTATTCGGTGTGACGGGGAGCGGGAAGACGTTTACGGTGGCAAATGTCATCGCGAAAAACGACAAGCCGACCCTCGTCCTTGCCCACAACAAGACGCTTGCGGCCCAGCTCGCGCAAGAATATCGGGAATTCTTCCCCGAGAATGCAGTGCATTATTTCGTCTCCTATTATGATTACTACCAGCCGGAGGCGTATATCGCGCACTCGGACACCTATATAGAGAAGGAGGCGATGATAAACGCCGAGATAGACCGGCTTCGCCACGCGGCAACGCAGGCGCTCCTCACGCGCAAGGACGTCATTATCGTCGCATCAGTCTCGGCTATCTACGGTCTCGGCTCGCCAGAGGAATATGAGAAGGTGCACGTGAAGATTGAGAAGGGTACCGCGGAGAATCGTGCCGCACTCATCCGGAAGCTCGTCGGCATCTACTTTGAGCGCACGACCGCCGACCTCAATCCCGGGCAGGTACGCGCGATTGGGAACTCGCTTGAATTCATGCCGGTGAATGAGCGCGTGATGTATAGAATCTCATTTGAGGGTGACGTCATCGCACAGATTGATCAGCTCGATCCAGTCTCTCGCGCGAAGATTGCGGAGCCGAAGTCAGTCTTCGTCTTTCCGGCGAAGCACTTCATCACGAGCGAGGAGGAGCGCAATCGTGCGATAGAGGACATTAAGCTTGAGCTTGAGGAGCAGCTTGCGAAGTTTAAGAGGGAAGAGAAGCCGCTTGAGCACGAGCGCTTGAAGCGCCGTACTCTACACGACATTGCGCTTATTCGCGAGCTCGGCTACACAAGCGGGATTGAGAATTATTCACGGCATTTTGATGGCAGGAAGCCCGGAGAACCGCCCTTTACATTATTGAGTTATTTAAAACGCTGTGGAGAACTGGCAGACCCCGATGGAAAGCAGACTTCCAACGGGGCAGGTTTCCTCACCGTCATCGATGAGTCGCACGTCACCGTCCCGCAGATAGGCGGTATGTATGCGGGCGATAAGTCGCGCAAGGATGTGCTCGTGGAGTACGGCTTCCGCCTCCCATCGGCGCGCGACAATCGCCCACTCCGCTTCGAGGAGTTTGAGGAGCGTATTGGCCAAGTCTTGTATACGAGCGCGACGCCGGGACCATATGAAAAAACACATTCCGAGCAGATAGTGGAACAGGTCATCCGCCCAACTGGGCTTATTGACCCGGAGCTCACGGTGCGCGGCGTAAGCGATACGGGAGATTACAAAGGCCAGATAGCGGATTTTATCTCTGAAGCAGAAATAGTTATCAAGCGCGGCGGCCGCGCGCTTGCGACGACGCTCACCAAGCAGATGGCCGAAGATCTCGCATCATTTCTGCGCGAGAAGGGAATGAAGGCCGAGTACCTCCACTCTGACGTGAAGACGATTGACCGTATAGATATTCTCACCAAGTTTCGCCAAGGCGGCTTCGATATCCTCGTCGGCGTGAACCTACTCCGCGAAGGGCTTGATCTGCCCGAGGTAGAGCTCGTGGGAATCCTCGATGCTGATAAGGAAGGATTTCTGCGGAGCGAGACATCGCTTATCCAGACTATTGGGCGCGCGGCACGAAATGTCCTCGGCCGCGTCATCCTCTACGCCGACAACATGACGGGCTCGCTAGACAAAGCCATTAGTGAGACGAATCGCCGCCGCGCGCTCCAGATGGCCTACAACAAGGAGCATGGCATTACGCCACTCACGATTAAAAAAGAAATTCACGACATCGCGGCGTCTATGCGTACCGAGCACCAGCGCACCATCGACGAGCTTCTCGTGTTGGACACGCTCGCTTACAAAGACGACCCTACCGCATTTATAAAGCGCAAGAGAGAAGAGATGGCCGAAGCCGTGGAGCAATTAGACTTTGAAACCGCCGCGCTCATCCGCGATGAGATTTATAAACTAGAAGGCACAGGCCCCAAGGCCCGCAAACCCCGCACCCGCAAACCCCTTTCAGGGGGTTAATCGGTAGCGTATTTTGCCCAAGGTGATAGAGTGCTTGCCAGACCAATAACCGCACAGGAGATGTGTATGCCACGCAATAAACTTACGATCACCCCGCAGCAGCTCGAAGGAGTGCTGGCAATACTCGGGGTAAAGTTCGTTCCGGTAGAGGGCGAGCCGCTCAAGCCGGACTGCTATAACGATCATCTGGATTACCACTGTAAGAACAAGGTGACCCAGCATGCGGTCTGCGGCAACGTATCAATCAGGACGTGTTCGGACTCCTATTGCAGGTTGTTTGCTGCAATTGCCGCCCACTACATGACTCTCCCTATTAGTGCGCAACCACGGTTGCGCCAGGCGCTCGGGAGTATGCGTAAAAGGTCCATCGTGCGGATACGGGAACCGTACGTTCCAATGGGGCTCGGGAGCCTGCCGAGAAAGTCGGCAGCACGGTCGCGTGTGCGCTGATTCCTGAAGGCCGGCGTTCCTTGAAAGCCCAGAGCGATCTGGGCTTTCTCTTTTCTTATAAACTCATGCCCATGAACTTCTTTCAGGATATTGACAAATGTAATTAAGAATGCTATAAAGGAAATGGAACACATTTCAAACGAAAAAAGGAGGTTGTCTTGTCCACCTACAGTATATCGAAATGGTTTGCCGTCGCTGTTGCAGTCATCGTAGTAATATTGTTGATACTGTGCCTGACCGCAATTATGCAGCGCGACGCCTTCAAGAAACAACGGGAAAATCTCTCGACAGCGTATAAATCGCATCTTGCGAACGAATACATCCACAACATCTGCAAGATCGAATTCATCGGAGACAGTCCTCGAGTCATCAGCCCTCAGGATGCAGCCTGTGTCGACGGTGTACGGATGCGAGTCGGGAATGAGGTCGATGCGATAGCAAAATAGCAAATAAGTAATGTCGTTCGACCTGCGAATCGCGACCGTCTGGAGAAAACCCGGACGGTCGCTTTGTTTTATATGCGAATGAGCCCGTGCTATACTCATACCGTACCTGCCCCGCCATGGGCAGGATTTGGGTATGAAGAAGATACAAACCACCAAAGAAACCTCCAAAGAGCACCACCATAAGCACGGGAGCGACTGGCTCCGTGTGAAGGGCGCACGCACCCATAATTTGAAAAATATTACGGTGGAGATGCCGCGTGGGGCGATGACGGTCATCACCGGCCTCTCGGGAAGCGGGAAGTCCTCGCTCGCCTTTGACACCATCTTTGCCGAGGGTCAGCGGCGCTATGTGGAATCACTCTCCGCCTATGCGCGGCAATTCTTGAATCAGATGGCGAAGCCGGACGTGGACGAGATTTCAGGCCTCTCCCCAGCCATTTCGATAGATCAGAAGAGTCGTTCTAATAACCCGCGCTCAACGGTCGCGACCGTGACCGAGATTTATGACTATCTGCGCGTGCTCTACGCGCGCGCGGGCCAGCCATACTGCATCCACCACGACGTACCTATCGTGCGACTCTCCAAAGAAGAGATGATTAAAATGGTCTTCGCGCGCGTAGAAGCGAAGCGGAAGGGCACGAGTCAGAGTGTGATGGGTGTCGCGGTGGATAAAACCGCCGTCACTATTTACGCGCCGGTCGTCGTCGGGAGAAAAGGCGAATACTATCAACTCCTCTATGATCTCCTCGGAAAGGGGTATGAACGAGTGGTGGTGGATGGAAAGCTCCACTCGCTCCGCGAGAAGATAACGCTGGAGAGGAATAAGGTGCACAGTATCGACGCCGTCGTAGACTCTATTTACGTTTCTGAATTTGCGCGGTCCACTGCGGCCGCGCGCGAGCGCCTCTCCGAGGCGCTTGAGCTCGCGCTCAAGCAGGCCGACGGCCTAGTGAAGATTCAGCATGCCGATGGTACGACCGAGACGCTTTCGTCAAAGTTTATCTGCCCTGAAGACGGCGCATCATTTCCAGAAGTAGAACCACGACTCTTCTCCTTCAATTCACCATACGGTGCATGCCCGGCCTGCCACGGCCTCGGCACCGAATCGCTCTTCTCTGAAGAAGTCTGTCCGGTCTGCGAGGGGAAGCGCCTGCGCCCCGAAGCACTGCGCGTCTACCTGAAGGGTAAAAAAGATAAGACGCTTGGGATAAATGTCGTGGACTTCACGAATATGTCGATTCGCGAAGCGAAGGAGTTCGTTGACTCTATCGAATTATCAGAGATGAAGTTCGATATTGCCGCGCCAATTCTAAAAGAAATAGACAGCCGCCTGACCTTCATGCTCAACGTCGGGCTGGATTATCTCACGCTGAACCGCTCGGCCGCGACACTCTCCGGCGGTGAGGCCCAGCGCATCCGCCTCGCCTCCCAGCTCGGGAGCGGGCTCACGGGCGCTCTCTACGTGCTAGACGAGCCGACTATCGGGCTCCATCAGCGCGATAATGACCGTCTGATACAGACGCTCCTTGTACTCAAAGAGCTCGGGAACACCATCGTCGTCGTGGAACACGATGAGGATACTATCTATTCTTCAGACTATATCGTCGACATCGGACCGGGCGCGGGTATTCACGGCGGCACGGTCGTTGCTTCTGGCTGGCTCGATGACCTGCTCACTGCAAAAGAGAACGAGAGCGGCTCGACGACACTTGGCTACCTGCGCGGCGAAAAAGAAATTGAGATACCCGAGGAGCGCCGCACAAGCGAGAAAGGGTGGATCAAGATACGCGGCGCCACGCTCCACAATCTGGTAAATCAGAATATCGATGTGCCGCTCGGGAAGCTTACCTGCATCACGGGCGTCTCGGGGAGCGGGAAGTCCACTTTCCTCTACGATATCCTGCACCGCAATATTGAAAAGCGATTTACCCGCCGCGAGTCGAAGCTGGAGCATATAGCCTCACTCACGGGCACTGAATACGTCGGCCGCGCCGTACTCATCGACCAGTCGCCCATTGGCCGCACACCGCGCTCCAACCCGGCGACGTACACAGGCGCCTTCACCCATATCCGCGACCTCTTCGCTGCCACTCCTGAAGCACGTGCGCGAGGATGGAAGCCCGGGCGCTTCTCCTTCAACGTTCCGGGTGGCCGTTGCGAAGCGTGTCAGGGCAATGGCTCGATCGCAGTCGAGATGCACTTCCTGCCGACCGTCTACGTCACCTGCGATATATGCATGGGCAAGCGGTTCATGAAGGAGACGCTCGAGATCACCTATCGCGGGAAAAATATCTACGAAGTGCTCCAGATGACGATTGAAGAAGCCGAGAAATTCTTCGGTGATATTCCCGCCATCAACGACCGCTTGATGAGCTTGAACTCAACCGGGCTCCAGTACCTCACTCTTGGTCAGAGTGCGACGACGCTCTCGGGCGGCGAGGCCCAGCGCGTGAAGATAGCGAGCGAGCTCTACCGCTCCATGACGATGAAGACCATCTACCTCCTCGATGAGCCGACGGTCGGCCTCCACTACGACGACGTGAAGAAGCTTATTGAAATCTTGCAGGAGCTCGTGCGTCGCGGCAATTCCGTCGTGGTCATCGAGCATAATCTTGATGTCATCAAGAGCTCCGATTACGTCATCGACTTCGGTCCTGAAGGCGGTGTGGGCGGAGGGAAGGTGATAGCGAAGGGCACGCCCGAAGAAGTCGCCGACACCAAGGACTCCTACACCGGCGAATACCTTGCGAAGGCATTACATCGTCATGCAAAGAAGCGAACTAAATAAATTAAATCTGCCGGACGTGCCGGGCGTGTACCTGTTTAAGCAGGGGAGAAATGTGCTGTACGTCGGCAAGGCAACGTCGCTCCGCGACCGTGTGCGCTCGTATTTCGACGATGACCTTATCGCGACGCGCGGCCCGCGCATCGTAGACATGGTGACGAAGGCCGACCGTATCGCGCACGAAGCGACGCCAACTGTCCTTGAGGCGCTCGTGCGCGAGGCGGCGCTCATCAAGCAGTACCTGCCGAAGGCGAATGTGGACGGAAAGGATGATAAGACGTTCCTTTATGCATGCATCACCGACGAAGATATTCCGCGCGTGTTGATTATTCGCGGGAAAGACCTGGATTTTAAAACAAAACGCACTAGCGATGGGGAGAAATTAAAAGCGCTGTATGGTCCTTTTCCATCTGGTACCCAGCTGCGCGAGGGCCTGCGGCTCATACGGCGCATCTTTCCATTTTTTGATACGCCGAAGCCGGTCGGGACGAAGAGTAAGCACCAAGCGGCAAAGATAGAATTCAATACGCAAATTAAGCAGTATCCGCGCGCGTATGATGCGGCAGAGTATCGCCGTACCATACGCCGCATCATGCTTTTCTTGAGCGGCCGCGGGAAAGAGCTACGCGCAACACTTGAGAGGGAAATGAAAACCGCGGCAAAGGAGGAGCGATTTGAAGATGCCGCAGAGGCGAGGCGCGCACTGTTTGCACTCGACCACATTCAGGACGTCTCACTCATCAAGGATGAGCATTTTGATGAATCGCGCGACAAGCTCACGGGCATGCGCATTGAGGCGTACGATACCGCTCATCTCTCGGGAACGAACGCTATCGGAGTCATGACGGTTGTAATTGATGGTGCGCCGGTAAAGAGCGAGTATCGCACTTTCCGCATTCGCGGGATAAAAAAGAATGATGATGTCGCGTCCCTGAAGGAAATTCTCTCGCGCCGCCTGAATCATCCGGAGTGGCCATTGCCGAAGGCAATCGTCGTAGATGGCGGGAAGACGCAGAAAAAAGCGGCCGAATCGGTATTGAAAGAAGCGGGAGTTGAGATAGTGGTTGCCGCGATAGTGAAGGACGAACGGCATCGCCCGCGTGAGGTCATTGGTGCACGGCACGCAGGCATCTCCGAATCAGACGCCGTCCTCGCAAATGCCGAGGCGCATCGCTTCTCGCTTTCTCGACACCGGAGGGCTCGCTCTCACAGCTTACGCTCAAAATAGTTGGTATAATCCCTGCATGCACACCGTCGTCGGAGTATTGCGGGGAGGTCCAAGCCGTGAGCATGAAGTATCGCTCAAGACTGGTGCCGCGATGCTCGCGAACCTTCCGGAGGAACGATACTCGCCACGAGATATCTACATCGATCGTCAGGGCGTGTGGCACGATCGCGGCCGTCCGACACCGCCCGAGCGCATATTGCGGCAGATAGACGTCGCGCTCATAGGCCTTCATGGCGAATACGGAGAGGATGGGGGGGTGCAAAAACTCCTCGAACGTTTCGGCGTCCCATACACGGGCGCGGATTCCTTCGGCTCGTATCTTGCGATGCATAAGCTCATGGCGAAACAGCGTGCGGAGGAAGCAGGATTACTTACTCCAGAGTTCCGCTATATCGAAGACGTAAAGGATATTGAGGCGGGAGCGCAAGACATCATCCGCTCGCTCCATCAGCCGGTTGTTGTGAAGCCCGCTATGTGGGGCTCTTCGGTCGGCGTTTCTATCGTGGGCGGCTATGCTCCAGTGCTTGCCGCCATTAAAAAACTCTTTGCAGATGGTGCGCAGAGCGTAGTCATCGAGGAGCTCATCCGTGGGAAGGAAGCGACTGCCGGCGTGGTCGAGGGCCTGCGGGGCGAAGCACTCTACGCGCTCCCGCCGATAGAGATTCTTCCTCCCGAAGATGACTTTTTCTCATACGATGCGAAATATTCGGGAGTAACTCGCGAAATCTGCCCAGGGAATTTCTCTCGTGTCGTCACGGAAGAGCTCCAGAGGGCGGCGAAGATAATGCATCGCACGCTCGGCCTGCGCCACTACTCCCGAAGCGATTTCATCGTTGCCCCGAAGGGCGTCTACTATCTGGAAACCAATACGCTCCCCGGACTCACGACTGAATCGCTCATGCCCAAGTCGCTCGCCGCGGTCGGCGTCAAGTTCTCTGACTTCCTGTCGCATCTGGTCAATCTCGCGCTTGGTAGAAACTGATTTTTACAGTGCGAGAGACGCCCTCCCCGCAGTTTTTTATTTAAAGATACCGTGCTACTCTATCGCAGTTGGGCCCGTAGCTCACTTGGTAGAGCGCCTCATTTGCAATGAGGAGGTAACCGGTTCGATCCCGGTCGGGTCCACATACATCTCAGTTAAGTGCGATGCTCCACAGCGGGCTGATATACTGCACGCATGGAACTCATCGCAGGAGATAAGGAGCTCGAGGCGCTCAATGCACAATTAGATGACCCGAATCAGTTGCAGGCGTACAAGACTCCGCACGACAACTATCATCCGCTCTTCCTTCCGCGTCTTCTCGGCCGCGTCTTGGTCGGCTGCGGGAACCTGGTGTATGGGCATGAGCCGTCGTATCTGAAATTCCGGTCGATAGAAATCGTCGCGCGCGTGCCATACCAATCATGGTCTTCTGCGGTCTATACGCTCCTCACCATGTTCTATGCCGATGAGCACAAGGCCATACGATTCTCAAACGTTTCCCGCTATGCGCGCATCGCGCAAGATAACGAGACGATGCACGTCGTAGTCATCTCCCAGCTTGCGCGCACAGAGGGGAGAGCAGGGCTCATACGGCATACGCTTCTGCCGATGTTCTTTGCGTTCTTTTATTTCTGGGCATCCTACATCCTCTATCTGATGCGGCCTCGCTGGTCTTTCGAACTCAATTATCTCTTTGAACAGCACGCATTTGACCAATATAATCGCTTTCTTGAACAGTACCGCGAAGAACTGAAAAAGAAGCCGGCTGAAAGCGAATTCCTCACCTGGTACGGGCGCAATCCGCGCTCTCAATTTGAGTTTTTCCAATCCGTCCGCAATGACGAACTGATCCACCGCAATCAGTCCGTCCGTGCGGTGAATACAGAAGCGGATGCTTACCGTGTACATTCTTTGAAATTTGTTGCGATTGGCGCTGTTATCGTTCTGCTTGTTCTTATTCTGATATAAGAAGAAAGTCTCCGCACGTCTGGGAATCCGGTCCCGCATCTGGTATGGTACGAGCGTGCGCGCTCTTAGCTCAGTTGGTTAGAGCGTTCGCCTCACACGCGAAAGGTCATAGGTTCGAATCCTATAGAGCGCACAAGAGGTGTTCTATGTCGGGCCGGAGTATGCCGGTAGTACATGCGCTTCGGGTGCGTAAGGACCGAGTTCAATTCTCGGCGGCCCGACAAAGAACATCTCTCAAGAGGCGGGCTATCGTATACCGGTAGTACGCATGCATGGGGTGCATGTAGACCGGGTTCGATTCCCGGTAGCCCGACCAAATATCGTCATGCTAGAATCGTGCGCACGGGCCATTAGCTCAGCTGGTAAGCCGGTCAAAATCCGAAACCCAGTCCGGCTTCCCGACGGCACTTGCCTCGCATGAACAATATGAAGACATATGTTCATGCACTCGGCTCGCTTGCCGGTAGAGCGCGTTATTGTGATCCTATAGGTTTTCAGTATCCTGTAAGTAATCGGGCCATTAGCTCAGCTGGTAGAGCGCGTCATTCGCATTGACGAGGTCAGCGGTTCGACTCCGCTATGGTCCACTGGGCTTCAAAGGGAAACAATCGCGGGCCTATGGTGAAGCGGTATCACGCGTCCATGGCATGGACGAAGTCGGGGTTCGACTCCCCGTAGGTCCACAAAAGTACGAAGTAGTTTTGTGGACCTATGCGCCATGCCTGCGCATGGCGCGGCGGGGAGTCGAATGCCGGAGCGATGTTCGGTCAGCAGGCCGAACCGCGAGGCGGGGCTGCGACCGAGCCGAGTGACGACGAGGCGAGAGTTGTAGCCGACTCCTGTGACTTTTACTGCGTTAACGCGCTATACTGAATCTGCTAGACACTACCCACATAACTAATCTTTGTCTCTCATGGACCTCGAAGCGATCAGAAAGCACGGAATAGTCTCCTATCTCGCGAAGGAGAAAATGGCAATTCTTTCCACTCATGCATCCGATGGCTCAATTGATGCGATGACGGTGTTTTTTATGGCCGACGAAAACCTCGACTTCTTCTTCATGACAAAAGTGGATACGAGGAAATATCAAAATATGGCCGCTAATCCGCACGTGTCCCTGACGATTTCAAATGCCGAGACGTTAGAGACCGTAGAAGCAAAAGGGACCGCAAGCGTGATGACGAGCCCGAAAGACATCACGGACCGTATGACCTCCATCATAAATAAGGGTAAATACGAAGGAATGCCCTGGGCTCCGCCAATCGCCAAGCTCAATGCAGGACAGTATGTGATTATTAAGGTCGTGCCCACGTGGCTTCGGTACGGTGTATTTCTCAATGAGTTCCCGAAGGGGGAATATTTCAAACAGATTATTTAGCTTCGTAATTGCACTTGAATCTTATGCTTAAAGAATTCAAACAGTTTCTCCTGCGCGGGAATGTCGTCGATCTGGCGGTTGGTGTCGTGGTCGGCGCCGCGTTCGGGACGGTGGTCTCTGCGCTTGTCGCCGACCTACTTACGCCACTTATCGCGGCTATAGCGAGGGTGCCAGACTTTAGCGGGCTTTCGTTTACCCTCAACGGAGCTAAGTTTATGTATGGCCATCTGATAAATACCCTCATTTCGTTCCTACTTATAGCGACCGCGGTGTTCTTCTTCGTGGTGAAGCCGATGAATCTCTTGGTCTCCCGCTCGCATAAGGAGCCACCTGCTGATCCCACTACGAAGAAGTGCCCGGAATGCATAAGCGAAATCCCGCTCGACGCCAAGCGTTGTAAGTACTGCGCACAGACCGTATAGAAAAGTAAGACCCGCCGGAAGGCGGGTCTTACTTTTACTACTTGTCTAGATTTAAGACAAGTGCGCCGAGACGAGCTTCGTCATCTCGAACATCGAGACTTCGCTCTTGCCGCCGAATATCGGCTTCAGTTTGTCATCGGCCATAATATTCCTCTTGTTCTTTGGATTCTGGAGATCGTGCTTCTTGATATATACCCAAAGCTGCTTAACCACTTCAGTTCTCGGCATCGGACCCTGTCCTACGACCGCTTCCAGTTCGGAAGAGAGCTTAAGCGGCTTTGATAAAGCTGAATTTATTGCCATAGATAGATTTAATCGTATTAATACTAACGCCGCCTTAGTATATACCATAGCAAGCCTAGAGGGGAAAGTGTCCACAGGGTATTGTGTTTCTTAAAAAATGTTCTATGTTGTGTATAGACAGTCAGCATCGCACTCCTGCGGATGCACTTTCACACTTGAGGGGAGTAAAGATGAAGAAGCAGAAAGTTTCAGTACCACCGGTCCATGACCAGAAGGGGCGCGGAAGCACGAACCTCATGTTCGATCTGTATCTCGATGCTGAAAGCAACGTCAAACTTGCTTTCTCCCCTGGTCGATTGCATTGGACGCTGCGCAATGCAATCAGAGGTGTCGGTATGACGCAACGAAAGTCCCTTCTCGACCCATGGGAAACCAAGCTTACTGGTCCCGCAAGCTTCTTCCACTCCTTGGAGGAGTCGCATGTTCGGATAGAGACCTGGCCCGAAGACATGCATGTCCAGGGGGAAGTGCAGCTCTGCAACTACTCCCGCAACAACACTGAAGCAACATGGCGTCTCGCGTGGTTCATCATCGATACCCTGAATCCCGCGCGTGGCCAGATCCTTCCGATTACACGCGGTCCAAATGCACCTCTCGGGACCCATTCGGTGATTGACTGGAAACGCAGCGACAGCAAGGAAATCATCAGGCAGTTATGCACCGTCATGGTGTAAGGGGGCGCGAGCGCAAGCTCGCGCCCTTAGTATTTTCCCTCTGACTGTTCCTTTCAGGCACTTGCGCGCCCTGTACAGGGGGTATACTAAGCGCATGACTTTCGAAGGAAACGGGAACGATGGAGGTACGAGCATCCCGCCGCATCGCGTCATCCCGCATTATCATGGGGATTCTGTACGGATACTCTTCGTCATTGGTGCTATCGTCATCATCGTCGCGAAGTCTACGGGAGCCGAAATCCCTCTTTCATCATTCGGTTCGGTCGTGGCGGCTGTGGTACTCGTGATTGCTGCCGGTATCACCAATCCGACGCAATTTTGGATCCATTGGGCAAATGCATTCCTTGCCATATACGGCACCATCATTTTCGGTACGACCGCGGTCGAACACTACCGCGCAGGAACCAGCATATTCGATTCCTCCTTCATATACGTTGAAGCAATTGCGCTTCTTTCGCTCATCGCCCTCTACTTCACGACGCGGACCGTACGCGGACTCCACATGCGGCCGAAGTACTAAAACGTTCCACACGGGCGGTCTATCATCGTGATAGTATTACAATATGTCCGTACAAAGTTTTCTTCTCAAGCAATACGCAAAATGGAAGATGAAGGACGTGCCGGAGGCGCAGCGCGAGCAGATGACCGAGATGGTTTCAAAGGATCCTCAGCTTTTTAAGAAAATTGGCGAGGAGATTGAACGGCGGAAGAAGGGCGGAGAGAGCGAAGTGAAGGCGTCGATGGAGGTGATGAAGAAGTATCGCACCGAGCTCTCGATGCTAATGCAGAAGAAATAATATGCAAGCTCTTGTCCCATTTCTCGCTTTCTGTCAGGCATTTGGAGCGTCGGTCGGCGCCTTTGCAGCGGTCTGGTCCGAGATTGCATACCTGCGCGCAATGCGAGACGGAAATGTAAGCAATGCGGAACAGGCACATCTCCGCATCATTGCACGAGGATTGCGTTTCGGCATGACACTTCTCCTTTTCTCTTCTCTTGGGCTTGTCATCGCCGGATATGTCCTCGCCGCACCGCTTTCGCCCGCGCTCTCCCCGAGCTATTGGATTTCTATCGCGCTTGCGCTCCTCATCATCGGCGTGACATGGGCACTTTCTCGGCATCGCATTTCCTTTGCACTCGGTTCGGCGCTCGTGTTTTCGGCATGGTGGCTGCTTGCCTATCTCACTATCGGACAGCTGCCGGCTCTTTCCTTCGGTTCAGCTGTCGCACTGTTCGTGGTCGCGACCGTTCTTTTCTACGGGCTCCTTCAGTACGGGCGGTTTCTTGCCTTGCGCAAATAACGGAGAGGCACTAGGGTGCTTGCATGTTGAAAATTGGAATCGTTGGACTGCCGAACGTGGGGAAATCCACGCTTTTTAATGCGCTCACTAAGGCATCGGTGCCGGCGGAGAACTATCCCTTTTGTACCATTGACCCCTCCGTGGGAGTCGTCGGTGTGCCAGACGCACGTCTTGGCGCGCTGGCACAATTCTCTGCAAGCGAGAAAGTCGTCCCGGCGGCAATAGAGTTCGTGGACATCGCAGGGCTCGTGAAAGGTGCAGCGGAGGGCGAGGGTCTCGGGAATCAGTTTCTCGCGAATATCCGCGAGACGGACGCAATCCTCCACCTTGTTCGTTTCTTTGACGACCCAAATATCACGCACGTCGAGGAAGAGATTGAACCCTATAAAGACATAGAAATCATCAATCTTGAATTGGTACTCGCGGATGCCGAGCAGGTGCGCAAGCGGCGCGATAAAATCGCGGGCGATATCAAAGCGGGCCGTAAGGACGC
This sequence comes from Candidatus Kaiserbacteria bacterium, assembly GCA_023264445.1. Taxonomy (GTDB): domain Bacteria; phylum Patescibacteriota; class Minisyncoccia; order Phycocordibacterales; family Phycocordibacteraceae; genus C7867-001. The sequence goes on from JAHFMN010000001.1 coordinate 84,583, forward strand.
GATTGCCGAAGACGCCGCACTGGCGAAGCTCACGCAGGCCTTCGCCGCAGGGAAGCTCGCGCTACATGCTGGACTCACTGATGACGAGAAAAAGATCCTTGCAGGATTAAACTTTCTCACCATGAAGCCGATGCTCTACGCGCTCAATCGGAAGAGTGGAGGACATAATCTCGATGAGCTTTCCGATGGTCGTGCCACGCGCGCATTTGAGCTCATTACCTCGCTTGGCTCACAATACATATTTCTTGATGCGGCAACGGAGCATGAGTTAAACGATGTCGCAGACGACGATCGTGAAGGATTTCGACGAGAACTTGGCGTCTCTGAAGATGGTCTCGCCGGGCTCATCCGCGGTGCATATGAGACCCTGGGTCTTATTTCTTTCTTTACCACTGGTACCGACGAGACGCGCGCGTGGACTATTACGCGGGGGAGTACGGCGCCCGAGGCGGGCGCCGCCATCCATAACGACTTCCTTACTAAATTTATCCGTGCTGAAATTATCGAATGGGACAAACTCCTCGCTGCTGGCTCGTACGCTGCCGCGCGTGAGAAGGGTCTCGTTCGCACCGAAGGGAAGGAGTATATCGTTCGCGACGGGGATGTGGTTGTCTTTCTTCACGGATAGTTGACAAATCAAAAAATATAAGTACCATCAATTATAGAAAATTTCCTTCAATCTTTCCTCTAAGAGGAGAAGTCCATGAACATCCGTCTGTTTCTATCCGTGTTGCTTCTCTTGCTATTCGCAGGATGCGGCTCGGAAGCAAGGAGTAAAAGAGCATCATTCCTCGATGGCAAAGTCATTGTGGAGTATCAGGAGAATTTGGCTGAATATCGTCCGAAATATTACCTCTCCTTTCGGTTCTATGAGAAAGGAGATTACAACGTTTTGTTCGAGAGCCCTTCTCGTTACAAGACGCCGAAAAATTTTTGGAGGTCTATCGATAGCGCCCCGCAGGAAATTGTGTTTGAGTCAAAAGAGCTCCCACACGAACTTCAAATAACTATCGTCAAAGATGGTGGCAGACGAGAAAGAAAAAACTTCTGAGCCCCTGCCGATATCCCAACCTTGTTAATCCCCGTCTGCGCGGGGATTTCTTTTTATGGTGGCGTGGTATAATCCGTATCTATGGATAAACCAAAAACAACGCCAAAAGATTTCTTCCTGTGGGCCGGGGCGATGGTTGCATTCTATTGGGCCATCATTGCCTACACGTTTCTTATTTTTGATTACATCAACTACGCGCTTCCGAACGCACTTACGTATTATCCAAGCGATCCCTATCAGAGCGGCATCAGCTACGAAATGGCTTCAGTAATCGTTCTCCTACCGCTCTATATGTTCCTCATGCAGCTCATTCGTCGTGGCATTGTTCTCGATGCGTCCCGTAAAGAAATCTGGGTGCGCCGCTGGGCGCTCATTCTCACGCTCTTCGTCGCCGGCGTGGCGATAGCAGGAGACCTCATCACGCTTCTCACCACCTTCCTCAATGGGGAAGAACTCACGATGGCATTCATTCTCAAAGTGCTCACCATCTTCCTTATTGCAGCAGGAGTCTTCATGCACTTTACTGCGGACCTCAAGGGATACTGGGAGCTGTTTCCAAGCCGAAAACGTCTCCTTGGTGTCAGCGTCGGAATGCTCGCACTCGGCACGATTGTCGCAGGCTTCTTCATCGTAGGTACGCCGGCCGAAGCACGTCTTGCGCGCTTTGACACACAGAAGGTAAACGATTTGCAGAACATACAGTCGCAAGTCGTGTACTACTGGCAGGCGAAGCAGCAACTGCCGATGACGATCACTGACCTCAATAACTCTCTCTCCTACGGCCCAGTACCGGTGGATCCCCAGACAGGGAAGTCGTACGTCTACCAAACGGTCGGGGCACTCTCCTTCAAGCTGTGTGCAGTGTTTAACGCAGAAAGCCGCACAGGTGTCATGCCCATCGAAAACCGCCCGATTCCGGTAGGGGAGAAGGGTCTCCCGGATAATTGGCAACATGACGCCGGTCAGGTGTGTTTCGACCGGACTATCGATCCGAGCTTCTATCCACCGCTCACGAAGCAGCTGTAACAGCCGGTTACGGTATCGGCCACATGGCGTACGACCACACAGAGATCGAGAAAGCAGCCCGAGAGAAATGGGCCAGTCTTAATCTCTACACGGTCGACTTCTCTGATAATGTAAAAGACCCGTATTATCTCCTTGTCGAGTTCCCGTACCCCTCGGGTGATCTCCATATCGGGCATTGGTACGCGTTTGCGGTGACCGACATCTATGCGCGCATGCTGCGCGCGCGGGGAAAGAATGTTCTGTTCCCAATCGGATTCGATGCGTTCGGACTGCCCGCGGAAAATGCAGCTATCAAGAATGGCCTTGATCCGAAGGAGTGGACGTATAAGAACATGGAACGCATGCGGCAGCAGCTGACAACGATGGGCCCGTCATTTGATTGGTCAAAAGAAGTTGTGACCTGCGAACCGGGGTACTACCAGTGGACGCAGTGGCTCTTCGTGAAGCTTTTTGAGCAAGGACTTGCCGAGCATCGTGAAGCAGCAGTCAAATGGTGTCCGAAGGATCAGACGGTGCTTGCAAACGAACAGGTCATCGACGGCTGCTGTGAGCGCTGTAGTACGCCAGTGGAAGAGAAAAGACTGACGCAGTGGTTCCTCAAGATTACCGACTATGCCGAGCGACTCCTCACCGGTCTCGATGCGCTCCCATGGCGCGAAGAGATAAAGGAAGCACAGCGTGCATGGATAGGGAAAAGCGAAGGCGCGTATCTGGAATTTCCAATCGTTGGTCGCGATGAGAAGATTAAGGTCTTCACAACGCGTCCCGACACGGTGTTCGGTGCCACGTATGCAGTGCTTGCGCCGGAGCACGCGCTTGTCTCGGCGCTGTTGCCTGCTATTTCAAATAAAAAAGAAGTTGAAGCATATGTGCATGCCACTGCACAGAAGACTGAACGAGAACGTAGTGAAAACAAAGAGAAGACCGGTGTGAAGCTCGAAGGAGTGAACGCGGTACATCCCGCAACAAATGAGGAAATTCCAATTTTCGTCGCCGATTATGTCATAGGTTCGTATGGCACCGGCGCGCTGATGGCAGTCCCAGCACACGATGAGCGAGATAGTGAGTTTGCACAAAAAATGGGCATACCCGTTCGTCAAGTTATTGCACCGCGGTATCACCAGACGACTGAGCCAGGAATCTATCGGCCGGAGGAACCGACCACAGAAAAAGACGGCATCATCGTCCTCATCAAACACTGGAAGGAAGAGAAATACCTCGGTCTCAAGTGGAAAGAGGTCGCATGGGGAACCCTACTCACCGGCGGTGTTGACGAGGGACTCACGCCAGAAGAAACGGTGTTCAAAGAAATCAAGGAGGAAACAGGATATCTGCACCTACAGATCAAACAGAAATTCGGAGTCGTCGATGGACTCTTCTATCACGTACCGAAGCAGAAGAATCAGCATGTACACGGGCATATGTTTTATGTCGAGCTGAAAGATGGCGAGCAAGAAGCCATCAGCAAGGACGAATCTTCAAAACACGACCTAGTCTGGCTCACGGTAGAAGAATTGGAAACATTCCTTACGCCCGATACGCACAAACACACCTTGAATCTATTCCGTAACGGGCCGCAACCGTACACCGGAAATGGCTCTCTTGTCAGTTCGGGCGAATTTTCCGGCCGCGAGAGTGAAGATGCAAAATGGGAGATTGTGAAGCATGTCGGCGGAGAAAAGACCACTCAATATCGCATTCGGGATTGGCTCGTTTCCCGCCAGCGATACTGGGGATGTCCTATACCGATTGTCTATGATCCTGAAGGGAAGCCGCGTCCGATCCCGAAGGAGCATCTGCCGTGGCTTCTGCCAACCGATGTAGACTTCACGCCCACCGGCAAGGCGCCACTTGCGTCTTCAAAGGAATTGCAGGAGCGCGTGACGAAGCTATTCGGCGAAGGATGGACGCCAGAATACGACACGCTCGATACCTTCGTTGATTCCTCCTGGTACTTCCTCCGCTATCTTGATCCGAAAGATCTGCATGATTTCTCGGATGCAGCTCTTATGAAGAAATGGATGCCGGTCAACCGATACTCGGGCGGGAGCGAACACACGACGATGCACCTTCTCTATGCTCGGTTCTTTACGAAAGCGCTCTATGACCTCGCACTCGTGCCCGTGGATGAGCCGTTTACCGAACGTTTCAATCGCGGACTCATCATGGGTCCCGATGGACAAAAAATGAGCAAGTCAAAAGGGAACGTCGTGAATCCGGATGAATTTGTGCAGAAATATGGCGCAGATGCCGTACGGCTTTTCCTCGCTTTCATCGGCCCGTATAACGAACCGGGAAGTTATCCATGGAGCTTGGAAGGCGTTGCTTCCATGCGTAAATTCCTTGAGCGCGTTATGCGCCTCACGGAACGGGCTCAAGACGTATCCGAAGTGGGTAATGAACTGCAGCAGGCGATTGCACGGGCAAGCATAAAGGTCTCCAAAGACGGTGATCGATTTAAATTCAATACCGGCGTTGCAGCACTCATGATTCTCGTCAACGAACTTGAAGCTTCCGTAGCTGTGCCAAAAACTGCATTGAGTTCTTTCCTCGTCATGCTCGCTCCTTTTGCGCCTCATATCGCTGAATACCTATGGGAGAAACTCGGAGGAGAAGGGAGTATCCACCAGCAGGCGTGGCCAGTGTTTGACGCGAGCACTCTTGTCGAGAGTTCAGCGGAAGTTGTGGTTCAGGTCAACGGCAAGCGGCGTGGCTCGCTCACCCTCGCCACCGATATTTCCGAGGAGGAAGCCGTTCGTGCTGCACGTGCGCTTCCCGCTGCCGCCGCGGCGCTTGCCGGAAAGGATCCTTCGCGCACCGTATATGTCCCGGGGAAAATCATCAATCTGGTCGGATAACTGCGTGCCATTGACTCTTTATGAGGTGTTTGCTATAAATTAGACCACATGAAAAAGACACGTTCGAGCACTGCGCATGCAAAGGGGCGGACTGTCCCCAGTACCTCGTTTTCTTTTGATGCTGCGACGCTTGCGAAGCGTCTTCTTGCTGCAGCTCCAGAACGTTCTCGAGAGGTCCTTACTCGCCGCTTCGGTCTCGGTGCTTCTCCCGAGCGCGAGACTCTCGAGGCAATCGGGGATCGCTCGAGCATCACGCGCGAGCGCGTACGGCAGATCGAAGCAGCTGGCCTCGATGCGATACGCTCAAGCAAAGTTTTCAAAGAAGCCGCTACTGCTTTTGATGAAATTGCAAAATACATCCATTCGCTTGGTGCCATCGTGCCTGAAGAGACTCTCCTTTCCGCGCTCGGTAAGGATGAAAAGAACCGCAATCGTTTCCGCTTCTTCCTCATGGTCAATGCAGCATTTTTCCGCGAACGTGAGACGAACGATTTCCTCGCGCGCTGGCACGTGGATCATACGACGGCAAAGCATATCCACTCGGCACTGACGCGGCTCTATTCTTCGCTTTCTGATACCGACGTTGTTACCGAAGGAGAACTTCTTGACCGTTTTCTTGATGAACTCAAAGAGGTAAATGATGCGTACAAGAATGAAGAGGTGCTGAAGCGCTGGCTCTCGCTCTCCAAGCACATCGGCAGTAATCCGCTCACGCAATGGGGCCGTGTCACGGCACCTGCTATCCGCATCAAGGGCGTTCGCGATTACGCGTATCTTGCCGTAAAGCGTCATGGCACCCCGATGCATTTCTCTGAAGTGGCGAAGACCATCGGCGCGCTGTTCTCCAAGAAGGCGCATATTGCGACGACGCACAACGAGCTCATCAAGGATCCACGCTTCGTGCTGGTCGGTCGCGGACTCTATGCACTTACCGAATGGGGCTATACGCCGGGCGTCGTACGCGACGTCATCCGCGAGACGCTCGAGGAGAAGGGACCGATGAAAAAGGAGGAAATCATCAAACATGTGAAGAAGGCACGTTTCGTGAAGGACAACACCATTCTGGTCAATTTGAATGATTCTCGTTACTTCAAACGCATGAAGGACGGTCGTTACGCGGCAGTCTAACAACGCGCAACAAAAACAGCGGCGTCTCATGACGCCGCTGTTTTTGTTGGTATCCCCGTAGTAGAGCTTCGCTTCACTACAGGGTATACTAGAAACCATGCTGCCGTTCTTCGAATGGGTGACAGATCTACGAGATACGATTACCGGTACATTTGGCCTCCGCTTCCATCCGTGGCCGATTTTCATACTCGGCCTTGCACTCCTCGTCGTGTCATACCTCTTCATGCCGGATGCGGTCTCTCTCGCTTTTTCAATCGCGCTTTTCCTCGCACCTCTGTGGCTACCGTTCCTGCTCGTGAACGCAGCACTCATGCTCTGGCTTATCTTGAAACAAGGAGAGTTCATCTCATCCCAGAAATATCTTTTGCTTGAAATAAAGCCGCCACGAAACTTGGTGAAGACTCCGCTCGCAATGGAAGCTTTCCTATCTACATTGCACATAGGCCCCGGTGAGAGTACGTGGTATGTACGGTGGATGAAAGGTGCTCTGCGCCCGTGGTGGTCGCTTGAGATAGCGTCGTTCGAAGGTCAGGTCCATTTCTTCATATGGACGCGAGCCAACTTCCGCCGCATGATTGAGACGCAGATATATGCGCAGTATCCGGGCGCGCAGATAGTCGAGGCGCCCGACTATACACGACTTATCAGCGGGACAATAGAAGATTTTGGTATCTGGGGCTGTGATTTTAAACACACTAACGCAACGCCACTTCCCATCAAAACATATATTGAATACGGGCTTGACCAGGTGCAGAAGGAGCCGGAACAGGTCGATCCGCTTGCAAACCTCATTGAATTTATGGGTTCAGTGGGCAAGGGTGAATACCTCTGGCTCCAGATGATATTCCGCCAACATAAGGGAGAGCGATACGGGAAACTCAACGAAAAAGGTAAAGCGTATACGTGGACCGATGAGGCAAAAGAGATGATCGATAAGATACGCAAGGAAACTCGCGAACCGTATGTGGATCCTATGACCGGTAAAGAGATGCCGGGATTTCCGAGTCCGACGAAAGGGCAGGCAGAGAAAATTGCAGCTATCGAACGCAATGTTTCGAAACAGGGTTTTGATGTCGGCATCCGCTGCATCTATCTTGCGAAGAAGGATTCATTCAATCCTATCGTCATCACCCAGATGAACGGGCTTTTCAATCCCTTCAACTCACTAGGATGGAACGGCATTGGAGCGGCCGAATGGCTCCGGCATTTCGATGACTATCCATGGGAAATCGGTGTGGAAAAAAAGAAGGACCTGTATCGTCGCAAACTCGTTGAAGCGTTTCGCCGTCGTCAGTTCTTCCATGAACCGTTTTCTTTTGGTGTTGCGCCGAAAGATATCATGGTCATGAGCACGGAAGAGCTTGCGACCGTCTACCATATACCTTCGCGTGCCGTCGAGACGCCAGGCCTCACGCGCATCCAGTCAGCGACGAGCGAAGCGCCTCCGAACCTGCCGACCTAATACGCATGGATTTTCTCAAGCGCCATCTCCGCTGGCTCGTTGTGCTTATAGGCGTTTTCTTCATAGGCGGGTATGCTGCGTTTATTGCTCCGCCTACAAATTTCCCTTCAGGGAATATCGTTGTCATCGCGCGCGGAGCTTCAGTGTCTGACATTGCGGCGGAGCTCTTTCATGCGCGCGCCATCAAGCATCCGACGGTCCTGCAAGTGCTTCTGCGTATGTCGGGTACGAGTTCTCGGGTACAGGCGGGTGCCTATCTTTTCAAATCTCCTGAAAATGTATTTACCATCGCGTATCGGCTTGTCGCCGGAGTGTATGGTCTCCCGCCGGTGCGCATCACTTTTCCCGAAGGAGACACGGTTCGTGATATTGCTGCGCGGGTGCATGACGCATTTCCAAATATCACCGAGTCGGACTTTCTTGTAAAAGCGCAATCGTATGAAGGCTATCTTTTCCCCGATACCTATCTCTTCTCATCATCCTCTGATATCGAGTCAATTCTGAAAACGATGCGCACGAATTTTGAGACCAAGATAGCGACGATAGCGGACGATGTATCATCATCGGGACATTCACTTTCCGATATCGTTATCATGGCTTCTCTGGTAGAGAAGGAAGCGCGTACGATAGAGAACAAGCGAATCATTGCGGGCATCCTTTGGAGTCGACTCTCGCTCGGCATGCCGCTTCAAGTAGATGCTGTCTTTGGCTTCATTCTTGGACGCGATACGTATTCGCCGTCGTTTGCAGATTTGAAAATCGCTTCGCCCTATAATACGTATATCCATACCGGCCTCCCGCCTGGTCCGATAGATAATCCGGGAATGGAAACGATTGAAGCCGTTCTGCATCCGACAAAAACAAGTTATCTTTACTATCTTACTGACAAAGAGGGCGTGATGCACTACGCAACGACCTATGCCGTCCACCAAGCTAACCAAAAAAGGTATTTGCAGTAGAATGCGCGGTAATGGATATACGAGGAAAGAAGATATTCATAGGGCTGTCGGGGGGCGTGGACTCGGCCGTATCTGCAGCGCTTTTACAGCGTACAGGAGCGCGCGTGACAGGTGTCTACATCAAGGGATGGTACCCGCCTGGGATGCCCTGCACCTGGGCCGCGGAGCGTCGCGATGCAATGCGGGTGGCGGCGCGGCTCCACATCCCATTCCTTACGCTAGACGCAAGCATGGAATACAAGAAGGGAGTCATTGACTATCTGCTTGCGGAATATCGCGCAGGTCGGACGCCGAATCCGGACGTCATGTGCAATAAGGATGTGAAGTTTGGTGCATTTTATCGCTTCGCAAAAGAGCAGGGAGCCGATGCTATTGCAACCGGACACTACCGCAGTGGAGAAAAAGACCAGAGCTATTTCCTCTGGGCCGTGCCGAAAGACATTTTGGAAACAACGATATTTCCCATTGGTCATATGGAGAAGATCGAGGTGCGCAGACTCGCAAAGAAATGTAATCTGCCGGTTGCCGAAAAGAAGGATAGTCAAGGAGTTTGTTTCCTTGGTTCCGTGTCAATCGAAGATTTCTTGAAGCAGGAATTTGGAAGCGATAATCCAGCTCTCCTCTACACGATAGGGCAGCGAGTCCCACTGCCGGATGGTCCATGGTACGCCGTTGGGAAGGATGTTGGAAAAAAAGAAATCAAGGTTTCAAAGATGCGTATACCTGCTACGCAGGAAGCATGTTTTACTAGCCAAAATTGGTTTGGCGACCCGGCAGATGTACACGAAGCACAGTATCGCTATCGGGGCCCACATATAGAGGGTCATATAGAAGGGAATCGGTTTATAAGCACTAAACCGATTCCGGATATTCCGGCGCCCGGTCAATCACTCGTTTTCTATCGTGATGGCAAATTAATTGGCGGGGGAATTATTGTGTAAGCGGCCTGTGGTGTATTATTGCTAGATGACGTATTCACGGCTCTGGGTGATGGCAGCTATCATTGCCGGCATCATCCTCATCGGTTTCGTGCTTTCGGTGCCGCATACCCGCGAGATTCCCGGCGCATCACTTTCGGAGAGCACTACCCCACATATCTCAAGTGTCTCCCTGCACGATTCTTTCAAGAAGGGGCTCCACACCATCACTGGATCTATTGAAGTACCAAATGCATGTGCGTCGGTCATCGCCGAGGCCTCACTCACCGGAGAGGCGTCTACAACCAGTAGAATCCTCGTAGCGATCTTATTGCCGGAAGATACCGGCGTCTGCCTGCAAGTGCCGACTGTCATGCACTTCTCGACGACAATTAGTGCACCAGCAGGCCTTCCAATTGAAGCGACGGTCAATGGTATTGCTGCCACCACGAGTGTGTCATGAACGGCTTACCTGTCATCGTAAAGGCCGATGGAACGAAGCAGGTATTTGACCCAATGCGTCTGATCGTTTCACTGCGCCGAGCGGGTGCAGGAGAGCACACGGCAGAACAGATTGCACACGTCATCACCGAGACACTTGTGCCCGGTACGAGCTCGAAAGAGATTTATGCCCGCGCCTTTGCGCTTCTGCGCAAAGAAGCACGACCCGTTGCCGCACGGTATGCGCTTCGCCGTGCGCTTCTGGAGCTTGGTCCCACTGGGCATCCTTTTGAGGATTTCATTTCGCATTTATTTCGAGCGGAGGGGTGGCAGGTTGAGACGCGGAAAATCATCCGTGGAGCATGTGTCGCGCACGAAGTTGACCTCTATGCATCGCACGAAGAGCAGAACACGTTTCTCGCCGCCGAGCTTAAGTATCATAATGATCCGGGCTATAAGACCGATCTGAAAGTTGCGCTCTACGTGAAGAGTCGTTTCGATGACATCTTCTCATGCGATCCAACCGTGCGCGCTTGCCCGATTGACCGGGGATTGCTCGTCACGAATACCAAGTTCACCTCAGAAGCAATCGCATATGCCGAGTGTGCAGGTGTGGAGCTCCTCGGCTGGAGCTACCCGGCGCACGATAATCTCTTCCTGCGCATGAGTCGCGCGGCGGTGTACCCAATCACCACTTTGACCGGTCTCTCGCACGCTGAGAAACGGCTTCTCATCGAGCGCGGTATCATCGCTGTTGACGACATCATGCAGGATCGCCGCACGCTCGACCCCATCCATCTCTCGAGTGAGCGAATTGGAGAGGTTCTTGCCGAGATTGATGGTCTCCTTAGGCTTCCTCTGGTGCCGCATGATATTGTTCCCGTATGATGCAGCGCTTTTCAACAACTTCCTTCATTCTTGGAGTGATGTTCGGAGCTCTTGTCTCAGCTGCGTGGTTTCTAAATGGTCCTACTGGACTCACCCCTTTCTCCAGCTCGCCTTTTCTTGCTACGACAGTTGATTCCTTGCTGCCGCAAAGTAGTGCAATAATCGTGGCCGATCAGTCTGCTGGCCCAAGCGTCACTATTGAGTCGGTGACCATACCATCACTTCCCATCTGGGTTGCCGTACTTGAGACGAATGGTCACGAATTAGGGAACGTGCTTGGTGCCGCACGCATTCTTGGTTCGCACAGCAGTATCACTGTCACACTCCTGCGGGCGACCGAGCCAAATCGTACGTACGCAGTCGAACTCTATCGGGATGACAATTACGGCGTTTTTGATCCGTCAGAGAACAGTGTCTACGTAGATTTCGATACCGGTATGCGCGCGGTTTCCTACTTCACGACCACTCCCTAGCATGGCTTCAAAATTCAGCCGCAGCGGCCCGTTTGACCCGTCTTCGCCAGAACCGTTTAAGGTAAGTCGTTCTAAAATAGATTTATTCTCTGAGTGCCAGCGATGCGCGTATCTGGATATGAAATTGGGGGTGAGACGCCCCTCGATGCCCGCCTTCACACTCAACAACGCGGTGGATGAACTCTTGAAGCGGGAGTTTGACATCCATCGTGCGAATGCCAGTAAGCATCCGCTCGTTGAGAAGTACGGTCTTGATGCCGTACCGCTTGATGATGAGCGGATGGAAGAGTGGCGTGACGCTTTGCGGCGCGGTATTGCGTACCTCCACGCGCCGACGAATATCTTAGTGCGCGGTGGCATTGACGACGTATGGGTTAATCCAGAAGGGGAGTTCATCATCGTGGATTACAAGGCGACAAGTAAAAAGGTGGGACCAAGCACAGAGGACGATTTATACGATTCGTACAAGCGGCAGCTGGAGATTTATCAGTGGCTCTTTCGTCAGAATGGCTTCAAGGTCTCGCCGACGGTGTACTTTGTGTACGTAAACGGGAAATCCGATGCAAAGGCGTTCGATGGAAAACTTGAATTCGATGTGGAGCTCATTCCATACACGGGAAGCGATGCGTGGGTCGAGCCCGCAATCTATGACCTGAAGGAGATGCTCATGAGCGACGATATACCGCCGGTCGGGAAGGCATTTGGCGGCGGCCCCTGCGACTACTGCACGTATCGTGAGAGTGCTGGTAAAATCCTTCTTGATTTGCATACCAAAAATAAAAAGAAATGAGAAAGTCATTTGCCGATTACGTGCGAGACGCCGTGCGCCAGATTCCGAAAGGGCAGACCCGCACCTATGGCGAGGTTGCGAGAGTCATCGGCCATCCCGGCGCCGCGCGCGCCGTTGGTACCATCATGAAAAATAATTATGACCCCAGTGTGCCGTGTCATCGAGTCATCAAGAGCGATGGCACTATCGGTGATTACAATCGAGGCGGTTCTGCAAAAAAGCGCTCTCTTTTGAAAGCCGAGGGAGTGAGAGGAATATAGCAATGGAAGTGAAAATCGAGTCATCGTGGAAAGACAAATTGCATGTCGAATTTGAACAGGATTATTTTGCACAGCTCACGAGCTTTATAAAAAGGAATATCAAGAAGGGAAGGTGTACCCGGCGCCGAAGAATATCTTCCGCGCCTTCGACCTTTGTCCTTTTGGTAAGGTAAAAGTCGTTATTCTGGGACAAGACCCGTACCATGGGGCGCGACAGGCCAACGGTCTTTCATTCGCTGTTGATGCAAATGAAGTGGTTCCACCCTCGCTTAAAAATATATTTAAAGAGATAGGAAGCGACTTTGGCAAGCCGCTCGTGCATACCGACGGCGATCTCTCGCGTTGGGCGAAGCAGGGCGTCTTGCTCCTGAACGCGACGCTGACCGTGCGAGCCGGCGCTGCCGGCTCGCACCAGGAGAAGGGCTGGGAACAATTTACCGATGCCATTATCCGCGCGCTTTCCGAGGAACGCGGACATCTGGTCTTTATGCTCTGGGGCAATTACGCAAAGGCGAAGGGCGCGCACATCGACCGAAGCAAGCACCTCGTGCTTGAAGCGCCGCATCCATCGCCGTTTTCCGCCGCTTCCGGCTTCTTCGGCTGTAAACACTTCAGCAAGGCCAACGAGTACCTCATCGCCAATGGAGAGACACCAATAGACTGGTTGTAGACATTGTGATATAATATCGTCGGAACTTTTTCATCCTCTCCCTAATCTCTAGCGAGGAACACATGAATCAGATGCGCTTCATTGCTGTCTTCACGTTCGGTCTTGACCGCCCTATGACGGGATTAATTCTTGCTAAGGCCGATAAGGGGACTTTGACTCATGCGGAGCTGGCCAAGTACTACAATCTAACGTCTGACACGCCGATGTACGCCGGGTATCTGACCCTGGAATCTGGCAAAATCTTTACCTTCGGGGGAAGTCCTTCGCTCGGTATCTTCTTCGATGAGAAGAAGAATCGGAAGGTTGAGGAAGAAGTCGAGTCGTTCGCACGCCTCAGTAACGGAGCCCTCTTCCTCTCCGACAACTTCGCCCAGAGGAAGCTTGCGCACGTGATGCTGAACCGGTAGGGGACCGGATGCAAATCCGCGGGACTCATCCCGCGGTATTTTTTATTCGCAAACTGCGATATGCTGAAGAAATGAATCATACGCCCCAGATAAAGAAGGCGATACAGTTTGCGGCGCGCAAGCATCACGGCCATTTGCGAGTTTCAAACATGGAGGGACCCTTGCCGTATGTCACTCACCTCTTCTCGGTTGCACTTCTGGTGGCCGAGGATGGCGCGCATGACGATGTCGTCACCGCCGCACTTCTCCATGACACCATAGAAGACACCGGCACTACGCGGGAGGAAATTGCAGGAACTTTTAACGAAGGCGTCGCAACGCTTGTGGAATCAGTGAGCGAGACAAAAGAGAAAGATGGCGAGAAGATTGAATGGAGAGAATATAAGGAGAATTATATTGCTCGTATGGAACATATGAGCGCTGATGCGCTTCTCATCGCTATTGCTGATAAGGTAGATAATGTTGAAAGCTGGATAGAGGAATACGGGAAAGAAGGGGCGGCATTTCTAAAACGATGGAAGCAGCCAGCAGAATCATATCTCTGGTTCTACGGCGAGGCGCTCCGTGTCGCGCAGGCACGCCTGCCTGAACATCCGCTCACGCAGCGTTACGCAGAGGCTTACCAGATTTTCGCACGGTCTTTCGGTTCCCGATAAAGATTGTCGCCTTTCCGTACACCGAAAGCAGCATAGAATTCAGGAAGATTTGAGAGCGGGCCGTTCACGCGAAAACGGGATGGAGAATGCGGGTCGGTCATGACCATGGTCTTACGGTACTCTGGCCGTTCCTGCTCTCGTTCGGTTGCTGCGTACCCAAGGAAGAAACGTTGCTCGGGTGTGAAGCCGCCCTTATCTTGCCGGCCAGTTTCAGCAAGGCGTAGCTGGTACGCATCAAAGGCGATGGAGATGCCGCCGAGGTCGGCAATATTCTCTCCGAGCGTCAGCTTGCCATTGACGTTCATCCCGGGCGCAACGCTGTATCCATTGAATTCTTCGACAAGTCGTTTCGCTTTTTGGTCAAAACGCTTACGGTCGGCTTTCGTCCACCAGGTCTTCCGATTGCCTTTACCGTCAAACTTGCAGCCCTGGTCGTCAAATCCATGCGTTATCTCGTGGCCGATGACCGAACCGATGGCGCCGTAATTGAAAGCATCATCAGCGGTCGCGTCAAAAAACGGATGCTGGAGGATGGCGGCAGGGAAGACGATATCGTTCAAGCCGAAACTACAATACGCATTCACTGTCTGCGGGCTCATGAACCATTCTTTGCGGTCAACTGGTTTCGCGAGCCGGCGCGTCGCACGACGGTGCTCATATTCGCCGGCACGCATCGCATTCCCCGCATAATCGTCGGCGAGGATGCGGAGTCCGCGATACGTTTTCCAGCGGTCAGGATATCCGAGCTTCCGATTCATCTCGTGGAGCTTCCGTACGGCTTTCTTCTTAGTCGGAGTGCTCATCCAATCAAGATTCTTGATGCGCGCCTCGTATGCGCGGAAAAGGTCGGCGACCACCATGACCACCTTCTGTTTCGCTTCCGGCGGGAAATACTCCTCCACGTACAGCTCTCCCAAGAGCTCGCTCAATCCTCTATTCACTACCCGCAGGATGCGTCGCCAGAGCGGTTGCATGTGCTTCGTACCGGTAAGCACGGTGCCGTAGAAAGCGAAGTTCTCTTTTTCCAGTTCGGGCGTGAGGAAAGAGGCAAAATCTCCGATGGCATGTGTACGCAGGTAGGTTTTCCACGATTCAATAGGGAACCGGGCGAGTATCCGGTCTGCGGCTGCGAAAAAGTCAGGTTGCATCACCACGACCTCTCGCGGCTCTGTACCGAGTATCTTGAAATAATTCTTCCAAGGTATTCGCGGCGCTATCGCCTGCAGCTGTGCAAGCGTTTTTTTATGATACGTCTTGTCTACGTCGCGCAGGTCTTCTTTCTTCATTGAAACTTTTGCGATTGCGGTCTCTATTTCAAGCACGACTTCCGCTTCTTGCCGTGCTTCCTTGCGGCGGCCGGCGAGTTCCAAGAGCCGCACAAGGTGCATCTGGTAGGCCCTTCGCACCCGCTTCAATTCGGTCTCGTCTTTCAGATAGTAATCGCGATCCGGCATGCCGAGGCCTCCTTGGCCGAGGTAGACGATGTAGCGTTCGCTGTTTTTCATATCCTGGTCGATGCCCATGCCCCAGATGCCGCCCGAACCGAGGCGCTCAAGGTGAGCGATGACGCTCACGACGTCGTCCTGATTCCGTATCGCATCAATGCGCTTCAGGAGCGGCGCAAGCGGTGTAAGGCCGAGCGCGCGGCGGCCCTCCATATCCATACCGGAGCGATAGAAGTCCCGTATCATTTGCTCGGCACCCCCGGTCTTCGTGCGTTTCTTCCCAACAACCTTTTTCAAGAGCGACTGGAGCTGGGTATCGGTGGCATGGCGCAATACCGTAAACGAGCCCCATCGTGCCTCGGCTTTCGGTATCGGATTCCGCTTCATCCACCCGCCGCTTGCGTAGTGAAAGAAATCGTCTTGCGGTCGGACCGCTGCATCCATGTCCCGTACATCAAATCCCCAGTCTTTTTTCATGTGGGCATACTATAACCTAGAACCTTCTTTTACAAAGATTGCCATACAGATTTTCATACAGTAATGACTATAGAATTTGCATGTCGTAATTTTTGACCTATAGGTTCAAAATTGCGACATCAAGAACTTTAGATATAAAAGTGGGCGATAATTATGACGGCACGACAATGTGCATGAAGACGTTGGTTTGTGCTATCTTTTTGACATATGACTGTCAGCGATGTGCGCAAAGGCTATCTAGATTTCTTTGCCAAGCGGGGACACGCCATCATCCCCTCGGCGCCTATCGTGCCGGAGAACGACCCGACGACGCTCTTTACGAGTAGCGGAATGCAGCCCCTTGTACCGTACCTCCTCGGCGAACCGCATCCGGAGGGAAGCCGACTCGTTAACTCCCAGCTCTCATTCCGTGCCGGCGATATTGAGGAGGTGGGCGACAACCGTCATACCACCTTCTTTGAGATGCTCGGCAACTGGTCACTCGGGGATTATTTCAAAAAAGAGCAATTGCCATGGGTCTACGAATTCTTAACTACAGAACTCAAGCTTCCCAAGGAACGGCTTTGGGTTACGTGCTTTGCCGGTGACGAGTCGCTTGATCTGCCTAAGGACACTGAATCAGCAGGAATCTGGAAATCCATAGGCGTGCCGGAAGACAGAATCCTTTTTTACGATGCAAAGAAGAATTGGTGGAGCCGCTCTGGCACGCCGGAGAAGATGCCGGCAGGAGAGCCGGGCGGTCCTGATTCGGAAATCTTTTTTGATTTCCAGACGCCGCACGACAAAGCGTTTGGCGAGGAGTGCCATCCGAACTGCGACTGCGGGCGCTTCATGGAAATCGGCAACTCGGTCTTTATGGAGTATGTAAAAAATGCCGACGGCACCTTCGGCAAGCTCCCGAAGCAGAATGTGGATTTCGGCGGCGGCCTCGAGCGCCTCGCTGCCGCCGTGCGCGATAATCCCGATATCTTTTTGATTGATGTATTTAACGCGGCACATACCGTGCTCGAGAAACGCTCGGGGAAAACATATGCGGACGCGACGCGTTCATTCCGCATCATCCTCGACCACATGCGTGCGGCATCATTTTTTATCGCCTCTGGTATCCGGCCGGGTAATAGCGAACAGGGATATGTGCTTCGTCGTCTTATCCGCCGATCCATCCGCGAAGCGGACAAGCTTGGCATCAAGGAAGCCGTACTTGCAGAAGTGGCGGAAGATTTCGGTGCGGCATATGCGGGAGCATACCCATTCCTGAAAGAAGCGGCCCAGAGCATTCGCGAAGAGCTTGATAAGGAAGAAGCGCAATTCAGGAAGACGCTTGCGCACGGGATGCATGAGCTCGAGAAGATGGGGGCAAACATCGATGCATTCATGCTCTTCACCACCTACGGTTTCCCGGTTGAGCTCACCGAAGAAATTGCAAAGGAGCGAGGCATCGTTCTCGATGTGGAGGCGGTGCAGGGGAAGATGAAAGAACATCAGGCGCTCTCGCGGGCGGGCGCGGCGCAGAAGTTTGCCGGTGGGCTCGCCGATCATGCGGAACAAACAATTCGCTACCACACCGCGCACCACATCCTCCTCAAAGCGCTCCAGATGGTGCTCGGGAAGGATGTCCATCAGCGCGGGAGCAACATCACGAGCGAGCGGCTTCGCATCGACTTCTCCTATGGGCAGAAGGTGGCGCTCGAACAGCTTCGGGAGGTGGAAAGGATAGTAAATGAGAAAATATCTGAAGCGATTCCTGTCGTCCGCACGGATATGAAAAAAGAAGAGGCAGAGAAGCTCGGTGCCGAACATGAATTCGGCGCGACGTATCCCGATATGGTGTCGGTCTATTCAGTTGGTTCGCTCGACAGCGCATTTTCAGTAGAGTTCTGCGGCGGCCCGCACGTACAGAACACACGCGAGCTTGGCGAAGGAGGGAAGACATTCAAGATTATCAAGGAAGAAGCATCTTCCGCAGGCGTTCGCCGCATCAAGGCAGTGTTAGAATAATTGGATGGGTCTCTTCGGCCGTCTTTTCAATACAAAACGAGTAGCATCGGCAGTACTCATTGATATCGCTGCAGATTCAGTAGCAGGCGCGTATGCAACGTATCCTTCCGGCGAATTGCCTGTGGTGCTCTATGCACAACGCATTCCGATTGAAATAGGGAAGGGGGAGCTGCATCAGAAGGCGCTTGTGCGCGCGCTCCAGACGCTTGGCGAAGTCCTTATCCGCGAAGGCGCTCCGCTACTTGCACGCGCAACAGGCAACGGCGCAAGCGATACTATCCTCGTCTCGATCGAAGCTCCTTGGCAGAAGACTACGGTGAGAACTGAATTCTTTGCGCAAAAAGAGCCATTCATCTTCAGCAAACATCTCGTCACTGCTGCTCTGAAGAAGACAAGCGCAGCACCGCCCGGGCAGCTTCTGGTAGACGAAAGCATCATCGGCACGGTCTTAAATGGATATGAGACCCGTGATCCGTACGGCAAGAAGGTAACTCGAGCGTCGATAGTCATTCTGACCTCCTTCCTCGACGAGGAGATTGGAGAAAGTATATTCGCGACACTACGCAGTCTCTATCACACCAAACATATCGTTTCCATTGCCGGTACCTCATTACGGTACCAAGCGATGCGGGACACCTTCCCCCACGAGAGTGATGCCTTCATCCTGGATGTTTCGGGACCGCTGACATCGCTTTCACTCATCCGCAGAGGGCTTCTCGTGGATGTCGTCGAAGCGGCGAATCCGCTTTCCGATACTGCGCAGTGGCTGCAGAACGTGATGAAAGAATTTGCCGGCATTGCCGCGCGATTCCCGCTGCCGCGCACCATCTTCCTCGTCGCGCGCGAAAGCGACCTAGTGCCTCTGCGCAAAGCGCTTGATGGAGCACAGTTCGATACACTCTGGCTCTCGGATAATCCGCCGAAGATAGTTTCAGTACTCGGGAGCCACATTGCCGGACTCGTACGGAATGATGCAGCAGCCCCTCCAGATGTCCCACTCCTTTTTATGGCGTTCTTCCACCAGCATCATCCTCGCGAGGAAAGCGTGTAATGCACAGCTCGTGCAGAGGGGTTGCCCTGTGGAGGTGATATACTCTGCCCATGCGTACACTTGATGACATCATTCCACCTTCTCGCCGTAAGGAAACAGAAGCACCTGGTAGACCGGTAAGCCGAGACCCCGGATCCGGCGGGCGACCGCGATTTTCCTTTACGACCCTCATTGCAATCGTGGCGGTCATCGCCATTTCAATAGGAGCCCTATTTTATTTCTCGAGCGCTAAGGTGGAGGTGACGCCAAATACCGTTTCCACCGCAGTCTCTGGCTCGTTCGCTGCGAACCATAGCTCTGCCGATCTGTCGTATCAAGTCATTACTGCACAGAAAATCGCTTCGCAAAGCGTCAAAAGCAGCGGTGTAAAGACGGTAAACTCCTCTGCTTCAGGAACGCTTACTATCTACAACACCCAGTCAAAGTCGCAGACGCTCATCGCAAACACTCGTTTCGCCACAACTGCCGGACTCATATTCCGCATCCATACCGCAATAACTATTCCAGCCGGTAGTACTGCGAAACCCGGCAGCATAACGGCAAAGGTGTACGCCGATAAACCCGGTGATTCCTACAATGTCGACCCCACCTCTTTCACCATCCCTGGATTTGCCGGAACACCGCAGGCGACCCAGGTATACGCGCGTTCAACCACAGCAATGGCCGGTGGTGCTTCGGGGAGCATACCAGTCGTAGACGCAGCGATTGAGAAGGAGGCACGGAGCGCCCTTGACGCCGCCCTCGCTCCGGATCTTGCGGCAAGCATCAAGGCTCAGATCCCTGAAGGTTATGTACTTTTGCCCGGCGCTACGATTACCTCCTATGAGGAGCTGACCCCTGTCCCCTCAACCACGACCGGCATGGCCGAAGTGAAGGAGCAAGGTACCATCACCGCGGTGGTATTTCCGAACGCCGCCCTTGCCGAAGCGATTGCAGCATCGGTCGGTGGGCTCGGTTATCAGGGGGAGCCGCTGACATTCGCATCTACTGATGCACTTCTCCTTGCCGCCCCGGGAGGGATGCCCGCCCAAGACGCTGCTTCCTTCTCCTTTACCTTGAGCGGTACGGCATCCCTCATCTACACCGTTGATCCGGCCCGCATCGCCGCAGCAGTAAGTGGAAAGACCCGCCCGGAGGCAGAGACCGCGCTCTCCAACTATCCAGAAGTCAAGCGTGCCGTCATCGTACTCCGGCCTTTCTGGAGGCAGTCATTCCCCCAGGACCCCGCCTCTATCTCGGTCGTGATAGCCAAACCGTAGTCCCGGTTGACGATTTTCCAGACTCCTGCTAGATTAGTAAGGTACTTGCATGACGGAATGAGTGAAGGCGAAGAAACAAAAACGACGGTGACTGGAACCGTCGAAGAAGTGTTGCCGAACTCGCTTTTTCGTGTTCGTCTTCCGGCCCCGGAAGGGGGAGGGGAGGGGGAGCTTGTGCTCGCCTATCTTGCAGGGAAAATGCGTTTGCACCGTATCCGCGTCCTTATGGGTGACCAGGTAGAAATGGTGCTTGATCCCTACGGGGGCCGTGCGAGAATAGTCCGCCGATTAACATAAATTCACTTTTTAGAATGAAAGTCCGTGCGTCTATCAAGGTACAACAGCCAGGAGATCAGCTCGTCCGTCGCGGCGGGCGTTTGTACCGTATCAATAAGAAAAAGCCCCGTCGCAAAGCGCGTCAGGGCTAATATTTATTTCATACCTATGCGTATTGCCGGCGTTACCATTCCCGATAATAAGCAGCTCGCCTATGCGCTGCCGCTTATTTTTGGCATCGGTCCGACGCGTGCTCGAGACATTTTGGAAAAGACCGGCATCCCGGCAACGAAGAAAGGCAGCGAGCTCACTGCAGAAGAAGAGCAGAAGATTCGTGCACTTGCAGAAGGCTATACCATCGAGGGAGAGCTACGCCGCGAAATCGGCCAGAACATCAAGCGACTAAAGGATATTCATGCGATTCGCGGCGATCGTCATTCGCGCGGGCTGCCGGTGCGCGGCCAACGCACGAAGACGAATTCGCGCACGCGCCGCGGCAACGTCCGCAAGACGATGACCTCCGGCCGCCGTACGCTTGAAAAGACGTAATTAAATATGGGAAAGAAACGTATCATCAAGAAGAGCGGAAAAGGTCTCGACCAGGGGCGAAAGGAGCGTGCCATGTCAAAGGTGACAAAGCGGCACCTTGAGAAGGGTGTTCTCCATATCGAAGCAACCTTCAATAATACAAAGGCGATTCTCACGGATGAAAAGGGGAATGCCATCGTCTCCTCAAGTGCGGGCACGCTCGGCTTTTCTGGCGCAAGGAAGTCTACGCCCTATGCAGCAGCAAAGGTCGGAGAGTTTCTCGGTGAGAAAGGTACGATGATCGGACTTAAGGAAGCATCGGTCATCATCCGCGGTGTCGGCGCCGGTCGCGAGTCGGTCTTGCGTGCGTTCTCGGGGAAGGGCATCCAGATACGCTCCATCAAGGATGTGACACCGATTCCACACAACGGCCCGCGTCCGCCAAAGCCGCGCCGCATATAAATCATGAAAACCGGACCACGATACAAAATAGCAAAGCGCCTCGGCGCAACGGTGTTTGAGAAAGCGCAGACGCAGAAGTTTGCGCTTTCCGCCGACCGCAGTGCGAAGAATAAGCGCCGCGGTCGCGGTCGCCAGAGCGAATACGGCAAGCAGATGCTCGAAAAGCAGAAAGTGCGTATGACTTACGGGCTGCCGGAGCGGCAATTCCGCAACTATGTTCGGAAGGCGCTTGAAGCGCACAGCGCAAAACCGACCGACCGCCTGCACGAGCTTCTCGAGCTCCGACTCGACAATGTCGTCTGGCGGCTTGGTCTTGCCTCCACGCGCCGCGGCGCGCGCCAGATGGTCGCGCACGGACACGTGATGGTCGGCGGGAAGAAAACCCGCGTCCCTTCTCATCTGCTCTCGACTGGCGATACAATCGCTGTGCGCGAGGGTTCCAAGGGACACGGCGTGCTCGTCGGCTTCGCCGAGCGCTTCGCGGAGCGACCGCTGCCTTCCTGGCTTTCGTGGAATCCCACGAAGATGGAAGGCACGGTCTCCGAGCGACCGACGGCCGCATCGGCGGATCCGGCGGGCGACCTCGTCGCCGTGCTCTCGTTCTACACGAGATAGTCGGTTATAGTATTTTCAGTATTAATTAATAACTGGTAATTACGATTGAGTTATGGAATACCACGTCACACTTCCAAGCAAGCCCCGCATCGTTTCTGAAGAAGGACTGCAGGGTGTATATGAAATAGATTCTTTGTATCCGGGATATGGCCATACGCTCGGCAACAGCCTGCGCCGCATCATCCTCTCCTCTCTTCCGGGAGCTTCCGTCACGCAGGTGAAGATAGAGGGCGTTCCGCACGAGTTCGCCACGGTCGAAGGTATGCGCGAGACGGTCATGGAGCTCCTCCTCAACCTCAAGCGCGTGCATTTCGTCCTCCATGGCGATGAGCCGCAGACTATTTCGCTCTCGGTGAAGGGGGCACGTGAAGTCACTGCGGCAGATTTCAATCTGCCGAGCCAGGTCGAGATAAAGAACCCGGAACAGCACCTCTGCGATCTTTCAGGGAAAGCAACCCTTGAACTTGAAGCGACCATTGAACGTGGTCTCGGCTATGTGCCCCGTGAAGCACTCACGAAGGACAAGGTAGACATCGGAACCATTGCGCTTGACGCGACATTTACCCCAATACGCCGCGTGAACTATGAGGTAGAGAACATGCGCGTGGGCGATCGCACCGACTTCAACCGACTCCGCATCCTCATTGAGACTAACGGTACGATTGCGCCACGACAGGCACTTGAAGATTCTATTGAGACCATGATCCATCAGTTGAAGGCAATCATCGGTTTCCAGGAGCGCGAACCAGTCGCATCCGCAGATGCTTCTGCGAAGGTCTCCGAGGGCTCAATTGATAGCACAAAGGTAAAGGTCGCTGATATGGGTCTCTCGACTCGTATTGTTACGTCTCTTGAAAAGGAAGGGGTTAAGAGTGCAGCTGGCCTTGCTCGCAAGACCGCAAGCGCGCTCAAGGAGCTCGACGGCATCGGCGAGAAAGCGATTGAAGAAATCTCTGAAGCGCTTGCTGGCTATGGCCTCACGCTCAAGGGCGAATAATCACCATGGCGTATACGAAAAAAGCTCAAACCTTTCATCGCAAGAGCGGCCAACGCCGTGCGCTCTTGAAGTCGCTTGCGCGCTCCCTCGTGCTCGAGGAACGCATCTCGACTACCGAGGCGAAGGCGAAGGCATTGCGTCCTCTCATCGAACGCCTCGTCACCTATGCGAAGTCGGGCACGCTTGCGAGCCGGCGACTTGCGCAGACCAAGCTTGGCGATCCTGCGGCGGTAAAGAAGCTTTTTGCCACCATCGGTCCGCGCTATACGGAACGCAAGGGCGGTTATGTCCGCATCGTGAAGCGTACGAAGCGCGGAAGCAATGATGCTCGTAAGCTTGCGTACATCGCCTTCGTATAGGAATATGAGCACTCCTATGGAAATCACGACCTACACTATCGATGCAAGCGGCCGCACGCTCGGCCGCGTGGCGAGCGAGGCCGCGAGCGCGCTTCTCGGCAAGCGCTCCGTACAGTTTGCAAAGAACAAGGCCCTCCCGATGAAGGTCGTTATTGAGAACGCGAGCAAGCTCTATTTGCCTTCGCGACGTACGAAAGGTAAGGTCTATACCCGCTACAGCGGCTATCCGGGCGGCCTCTACTCCACGACTATGGAGGAGATGCTTGCGAAGAAGGGCGTTGCGGAAGTCGTCAAAAAGACCGTAGACGGCATGATCCCGCGCAATAAGCTTCGCGCGCCACGCATGAAGAACCTCATCGTTAAAGCATAGTTATGCCTTCCAAACATTTCATCACTGCAGTTGGGCGCCGAAAGACCGCTATCGCGAGCGTGCGCATGATAAAAGCCGCAAAGGGCAGCGTCATGGTCAATGGCAAGAGCGCAAAGGAATATTTCAAGACTGATGAGCGCGCAAAGATTGCCGAAGAGGCACTTGCGACCGCCGAGAGCGCGGAGCACTACGAAGTTCATGCTCACGTGGAAGGTGGCGGCATCGCCGCACAGGCAGATGCTGTGCGTCATGCCATTTCCCGCGCCATTACCAAGGCCGAGCCGAATACTCGCAAGGTGCTCAAGGCCGCGCACTTCCTCAAGCGTGATCCTCGCGCCAAAGAGCGCAAGAAGCCAGGCCTCAAGAAAGCCCGCAAAGCGCCACAGTGGTCGAAGCGATAGAAAAACTAACGAACCGGCTCTCGCAATCGAGAGCCGGTTCGTTTGCTTTTCTATAACGTAAACACTAGTAGAATGAGTTGCTTTTTATAATTCTCTGGTCTAGTATTCCCCTCGGATGAAGGAAACGGGGAATTTCCCCTAAATACAAAGAATCTTGGAGGAGTACACATGAAAGTATTGCCCGCATTTCCAAACCTCAAGCTCGTTGTTCTGCTGCTGCTTTCTGCTCTCATTCTGAACGAGTGCGATAATCAGCAAAGAAAGCCAAGACTCGGTGATCCTGATTGGGAGTATGACGCCGATCCCGGAAGAGATTATGATGCGTCGGGGAATCGCGTCAGGTAAGCTGAGTCATTCGTCATCGATGGATGACCAATCATTTCGTGCATAATGATGGCGCAGGCGACTCATTAACCAAGGAGGGCAGAGATGGACATTCCGAAGGACAAGGGCTATCCCACCAACAGCGTCCAGTGCGACGGCTGTGGAGGCCATGGCTGCGAGGCCTGTGCCAGTAAAGGGTGGCTGATCCCGAACACCCACCAGGGAGGGAGGCGCTGCATGAATGACAGCTGCAAGAAACCCCTCCATCCCGCGCATGTCGCAGTCTACTGCTCAAACCAGTGCGCCCTAGACGATGTCTAGACCGTCCCAACGCGAGCCGTTGAGGACGGTTTCGCTTTATGTTTCTGCAGATAGTATTGACATTTCATAATTTAAATGGTATTTAAATAGACAGAGGTATCCACACAAACCAATCGGGGGAGCAGCATGAGCGAGAGAACGTATGCTTTGCATTTGAACGAGGAGCAGCTCATCTTCTGGACGGAGATACTGGTGGGTAGCTATTGTCGCGCATTAGAAGTCCAACTGCTCGCGGTCACGAGGGGCAGATATTCTTTTGCGGCGCCAGTGATAGAAGCGGCTCTGCGTGAGCAGATACGCAGCCTGCTACGTGAACCGCTACAGAGCCCGCTCTTCCGCAAAGAGTTCAACGACTACTTCAGCAAGCATCCGGACGAGGATATCCGTAAGTACGGATGGAGGTGGATGGAGGAGGTCTTAGTCTGGGAGTCCTAACCGCTGTGGCGAATACCGCCCCGGCGGTTTCGTTTTTCCATCCAGGTTTTGACTCTATGAAGACTTTCTGGCATAGTAGGAAAATGGATGAACAGGATGATGTGAAGATCGAGGTCGAAGACCCGGAAGCGGAGGCGCAGGCCGATACGAAGGTCAAGAAACTCCGCGCGGAGCTCGAAGCATGCCGCAAGGAAAGCCGGGAATACATGGATGGCTGGCAGAGAGCGAAGGCCGATTATGTAAACGCGCTCAAGCGGTTTAGCGACGATGGTAAGACCTTGGAATTGCGCGGAAAGATAAAGGCCATCGAGACGCTTCTACCGGCCTTCGACGCCCTTGAGCGCTCCAAAGAGCACGGAGACATCCCAGAGGGATTTATGGCCATCGCCAAACAGCTTGAGAGCGCCTTCTCCTCGCTCGGGCTCGAGGGGCTTGGGAAAGTAGGGGAAAAATTTGATCCGGCATTCCACGAAGCGCTTGGACAAGACCATACAGACCGTGCTGAAACCGATGACACTATCACTGCAGTTTTGGAAAAAGGATGGAAAATAAATGGTTCAGTCGTCCGTCCGGCGAAGGTGCGGGTCGCGCACTTTGCAAGCACATAGCAACAAGTATAAAATAGCTTTCTAAACTTTAATTATTTATGGCAAAAATTCTCGGTATAGATTTGGGCACGACGAACTCCGCGATGGCAGTCGTGGAGGGTGGAGAGCCGCGCGTCCTTGAGAACGCAGAGGGTGCCCGCACGACCCCGTCTATCGTGGCGGTGGGGAAGACCGGTGAGCGCATCGTCGGTACGCTTGCCAAGCGCCAGTCGGTCACGAATCCGCTCAATACTATCTTCCAAATCAAGCGATTCATCGGGCACTCCTTTGATGAGCCAGCCGTGCAGAAGGATAAGGCATCCGTTCCTTTTGAGATGCGCAAGGCCGAAAAGGGTGGTATCGAAGTGAAAATGACGGAGAAGTGGTACCGTCCTGAAGAGATTTCCGCGATGATACTCGGAAAGATGAAAGCCGACGCAGAGACGAAGCTCGGCGAGAAGATTACCCAGGCGGTTATCACCGTTCCCGCATACTTTAACGACGATCAGCGCAGTGCGACGAAGGCTGCAGGCCAGATTGCCGGTCTTGAAGTATTGCGCATTATCAACGAGCCGACTGCAGCCGCGCTCGCGTATGGATTTAATAAAAAGAAGGACGAGAAGATTGTGGTCTTCGACTTCGGTGGCGGCACGTTCGATATCTCCGTGCTCGAAGTGGGCGGCGACGTGATTGAAGTGAAATCAACTGATGGCGACGCGCACCTCGGCGGCAAAGACGTCGACCAGAAGATCATAAACTGGCTCGCAGATGAGTTTAAGAAAGAAAGCGGCATTGATGTGCGCTCCGACGCGCTTGCGCGCCAGCGCCTTGATGAGGCGGCCGAGAAAGCAAAGATTGAGCTCTCGAGCGCGATGGAGACGGAAATCAATATCCCGTTCCTCACCTCCGACGCATCTGGTCCGCGCCACCTACTCATCAAGATGACTCGCGCGAAGCTCGAAGAGCTTTCAAGCGAATTCATACAGCGCGCGATGGATATCACGAAGCGCGCGATGGAAGCATCGCCGTTCAAGGTCCCCGATATCAATGAGGTCATCCTCGTGGGCGGTCAGACGCGCATGCCGGCTATCCAAGCCGCCGTTGAAAAATTCTTCGGCAAGAAGCCGAACATGACGGTAAACCCGGATGAGGTTGTCGCCATCGGTGCGGCCATCCAGGCGGGCATCCTGCAGGGAGATGTGAAGGATATCTTGCTTGTGGATGTCATCCCGCTTTCGCTCGCTATTGAGACGATGAGCGGCGTCGCCACCAAGCTCGTCGAGCGCAACACGGCGATTCCGACGAGTCGCTCGCAGACCTTCTCTACTGCTGCAGACAATCAGCCATCAGTAGAGATCCACATCACGCAAGGCGAGCGCGCCATGAGCGCCGATAATAAGTCGCTCGGGAAATTCATGCTTGACGGTATCCCACCCGCGCCGCGCGGTATGCCGCAAGTGGAAGTGACGTTTGACGTAGACGCCTCCGGTATTCTGACCGTGAAGGCTAAGGAGAAGACAACGGGGAAGGAACAGTCTATTCGCATTGAGGGCTCCACCGGGCTCTCCAAAGAAGATATTGCAAAGATGCAGGCCGATGCCGAAGCGCATGCGGCAGACGACGAGAAGCGCAAAGAGCTCGTCGAGGCACGCAACATCGCCGACCAAGCCGTCTACGCAGGCGAAAAAGCGATAAAGGAACATGGAGAAAAAGCAGGACCGGAAATAGTGAAAGAGGTGCAGGACAAGATTGATGCACTGAAGACCGCACGGGCCAGTGAAGATAGCGGTACCATCAAGACTGCTACCGAGGCACTCTCCTCGGCACTTTCGAAAATAGGGGAGGCGATGGCGAAACAATCCCAGACTCCGCCACCAGCAGACGGCAGCACGCCGCCTGCGCCTGATGCTCCTCCTGCCGGTCCGACCGACGCCGAGTTCAAAGAGAAGTCCTAGACATTTTCTATCTGTTCTGTATAATACAACCGAGCTAGGTTGGCTAGCGCGTTCTATAAGGAGTGCACGAATGTTCCCAATCGTGATATTTGCGGCAATCGCCTTTGTTCCGATCACGTTGCTAATTGCTCTAATCGAGGAGCGTCCAGCGACGCTGAAGATCCTTGTTGGCATTTGGGTATGTCTCTCCATCTTTATGTCGATAGGGACCTACGAATTTAGACAGAACCATCCTGACCTGGCCCAAATGATTCGAAGGTGAACTGGGTCGGATTTCAACCTCAGCGGCGCAGGATGCAACATCCCCTGTGCCGTTTTTGTTTTGCATACAAAAAGTAACAAGAGTATACTGATGGAAATTATGGCAAAAGATTATTACAGCGTGCTGGGCGTCGATAAGAAAGCGAGCCAGGACGATATTAAAAAAGCGTTCCGGAAGCTCGCGCACAAATATCACCCCGACAAGGGCGGCACCGACGAACAGAAATTCAAAGAAATCACCGAGGCATACTCGGTCTTGAGCGACGATAAGAAGCGCCGTGAATACGACGCGTATGGCCAGGCATTCCCGGGCGGTGCACCGAGAGGGGGGCAAGCAGGACAGGGCTTCGGCGGATTCGATTTCAGCCAATTCCAGCAGGGTTTCGGAGGGAATGTGGAGTTTGATTTCGGCGATATATTTGGAGACATCTTCGGTGGCGGCCGGAATCAGCAGGCGCGCACACCGCGCGGCCGCGATATCTCTATTGATTTGGAAATCCCATTTAAAGACGCCGCATTCGGTACCACTCGTACGGTACTCATCGCAAAAGTTTCTACCTGTACGCTCTGCCGCGGTACGGGCGGTAAGCCGGGTACCCAGCTTGAGACCTGTACGACCTGTAATGGCAGCGGCCGCGTGCACGAGACGCGCAATTCTATGCTCGGCCAATTCACGAGCGTGCGCACCTGCACAGTCTGCGAGGGTAGCGGAAAAGTACCGAAGGAGAAGTGCCCAGAATGCAAGGGTCATGGCGTTCGCCGTAAGCAGGAAGAAGTGAAGATACAGATTCCCGCCGGCATTGATAATGGCGAGATGATACGCATGCCACAGCAAGGGGAGGCCATTAAGGCGGGTGTTGTGGGAGATCTCTACGTGAAGGTGCACGTGAAGCCGCACGCGACCTTCCGCCGCGAAGGAGCGAATCTCATCATGAATCTGCCGGTGAAGCTGACTGATGCACTACTCGGCACTACCGTCTCAATTGAATCTCTGGAAGGGAAGACGCTTGAGGTAAAGATTCCCGTGATGAAGCGCGCGGAGGAGCTTCTGCGCGTAGCAGGCAAGGGCATCCCGCTTGAAGGCACACGAGGCGACCTCATCATCCGGCTCGAAGTAGCGCTTCCGCACAAGCTCTCCGGCAAAGCCAAAAAGAGTGTTGAAGATTTGAAATCCGAGGGGCTCTAGTCAGTTCAGAAATAGTGGTCGACATACCGCACGGTGTGCGGTATCTTCTGCACGGGCAGTTAACCAACCCATTTTGAGGAGAAAGAGTATGGGACAGGTATTTACGTGGGATGCTATCCGCACCGGAAGAATCCCCAGATTGGAAAGTTTCCAGCGCGTGGCAGATATTTTGCGCAGGTCGCTCTCAAGCGAGCCATTTGTGGTGAGCGCACTACTCTTCGGTTCGGTCGTGCGAGGGGACTTCAATATCCGTAGCGATATCGACTGTGTCGTCATTTACGAGACCATTCGAGAAGGTCAGGCAGTGAGAATCATGCATAACATCAACCGGATGGCGCATGCATTGCATGTGCCCATCAACTTCACACCCTGCGACACGGTGCTGGCCCGAACGCGCCTGCACCATCTGGGAACGTCGTTCATCCGGCATTTGCAAGCATCAATCGATGCGGGCGGCCTGATCAAAGGCAATCTCGTCGATCTTCTTGCGCCGACGATACCTGTCGACCAGGAGATCGAGTCGTACATCAAGATGAAGATGTACAGCATGCAGGAATCGCTGGCCCAGATGACGTACTTCGGCGATGAGAAGCTTGCAGCGTTTCTCAAGAAGGCACTCGAGGCACCAATGCATGTGGCACGAAAGATGCTGATCTACGAAGGGACTCTCCAGGGCGACTCTAAGAAGGAAGTTCAGGGGCGCTATCGCGAAACCATGCCGTCGCATCTCTGGAAGCAATTCGATGCTCTTCTGCGCGTCGATTCCTGGTATAGCACGGAGCTTGAAGCTACGATCAGAAGCTCTGGCAAGGTGAGCTACTACGGAATCGTGCTCGATGGTCTGAAGCAAGAACTGCCAGCAGTGCTCGAGTTCCTACGTTCAAACATCCTCCGCCTCAACAAAGCCCGCTAGCGGGCTTTGTTTTTGTTATACTGTTCTTAATGTCTTCCACTGGTGGCACCGAAGCGCTTGCACAAGTGAATACGCTCGCGACCCATACGGCTCTTACCGCGTGGAATTCCGCGAGCGACTTCCTCATTATCATTATCCTTCTCTCTTTCTTCTTCCTCTTTGCGTGGTATGTCGGGCGCGGGCCCCTCGTCGCTATCCTCCTTTCCTACTACGGCGCGTACGCCATCTACACGCAGTTTCCGTATCTCTCGTACTTGCCCTCGGCGCCACCCCTGACGGCACTTCTGGCACACGTCGGAGTCTATACTGGAATCGGGTTCGCATTCTACGTCGTCTTGCGCCGCGTCGTCGTCTCCGACTTCCTCTCGGTAGGAAACATCGGGCTTATCATACTTTCGTTCCTCGGAGCGGCGTTTCCCATTGCGCTTGCATATCACGTATTTGATATCACGACGGTGTACCAATTCACGCCCGCTATCGATATGCTCTTTGCGCCAGACAAATACTTCTTCTGGTGGTTTATTTCACCCGCCATCGGCCTCTTCTTCATCGCCCGCTAGAAAGGGAAATGCTATTGTGTGCATGTGACTGAATCAGGAGAGAAGCAGACATTCACATGGGAACAAAAGAAAAAAGCGCTCTGGCGTCAGCTTCGTCCGTACCGCGGACTTCTTATTTCTCTTAGTGCGGCAGAAGTCGTTGCCGCTCTTGCAAACGGTGTGGTCCCGTATGTCACGGGTAAATTTTTTGACACGCTCGTCACCCCTTATTCAATCGGATTCACGAATCTTGGCTCTTATCCGGCATGGCTTGTCTTGCTTACTTTGTGGGCCGTTATTCAACTTGCCGCAAATAGCATTAGCTGGGCGATGGATCGCTCGACCCGCCAACTGACTACCCGGCTTGAAGCAGGCGTACAAGCAACGGCTTTTGCTCACCTGCTTACGCTTCCGGTCTCTTTCCATAAAAAGCAGCGCACCGGAGAAATAACCGACAATGTAAGCAAAGCCGGTTGGATGCTTGGGAGTCTCGTAAACACCATACTCATTATTGCTCCCCAATTCCTCACAGTCGTAGTCGGTATCATTATCTCCTTTTCAATACGACCATCGCTCGCTTTTGTGCTGCTTGGCGGAGTGCTTGTCTATATTATTTTTCTTATTCGTGTCCTGCCCACCACTTCGCGATATCAAGAAGAGGGATTTAAGATGTGGAATCGCGCGTATGGTGATGCCCAAGATGCATACACAAACGTCCAGACTGTGAAGCAAGCAGGGGCCGAAGAATACGAACGGGAACGAATCTTTTCTGGTTTTTTTAAGCAAGCGGTGCCGCTCTGGTATCGGATGGAACTTGCTTGGAGCAACCTCAACTTCTTTCAACGCATTATCGTAACGCTCACGCAAGGGGTCATCCTCTTTTATTCGGTGTACCTCATCGGACAGGGAGTGATTACCATCGGCGATCTGATCGCATTCAATGCGTATGCCGGGATGATTATGGGCCCCTTCGTCTCGCTCGGACATCAGTGGCAGACAGTGCAAAACGGCCTTGTCGCGCTAGCCAGAGCTGAAAATATATTCGGTGCTTCTTCTGAAAAATACAATCCAGCAGGGGCAGTACGCCTACCTCATCTTGAGGGTCGGGTCGCCTTTGAAGATGTGTATTTCTCATACGAACCGGATCAACCGGAAGTATTGAGTGGAATCTCATTTGAGGCAGACGCCGGCGATGTCATCGCATTTGTCGGAGAGACCGGAGTAGGGAAGTCGACCTCGGCAGAACTCATATCGGGTTACTATTTCCCCTCGCACGGCAGAGTTCTTATAGACGGTACTGACATCCGGCAAGTCAACCTGACTGATATACGGAGCCAGATGGCAGTCGTTCCTCAAGAAGTTGTCCTGTTTAATGCGAGCATCAAGGACAATATCCGTTATGGACGGCCGGAAGTTACCGATGCAGAAGTAGAAGCGGTTGCTAAGAAGGCGCATGCGGACGGATTCATCGAGAAATTCCCGCAAAAATACGAACAGGAGGTGGGCGAGCGCGGCATCAAGCTCTCGGTCGGGCAGAAACAGCGCGTTGCGATCGCACGGGCCATGCTTCGCAATCCGCGCATCCTGATCCTTGATGAACCGACTTCTGCGCTTGATGCCGAAACTGAAAAATACATAAGTACCTCTCTCGATGAGCTTATGCAAGGCCGCACGACCTTCATCATCGCGCATCGGCTATCCACGGTGCGCAAAGCCGATAAAATAATCGTACTGAAGGATGGGAAGGTAGTTGAACAAGGGAAACATGACGACCTTATCCAGATTCCCGATGGAATCTACCGCCATCTCTATGAGCTCCATATTGGGCTCCATGAATAATGCTATATTTTTGATATGACGCTCGCTGAAGAACTGAAAAGCCGCGGACTCATAGAACAGTCCTCCACAGCACCAGAACAGATTCTTTCAAAACCACGCACGGTCTACCTCGGCATTGATCCTACTGCTGACTCGCTCCATGTCGGCCACCTTGTCCCCGTCCTTCTGATGAAGCGCCTGGCTGATGCAGGGCACAAGCTTCTCTTCCTCGTCGGGGGAGGGACGGGCATGATCGGCGATCCGAAAGAGCAGGGCGAGCGCGTCATGCTCGACGAGAAGACCGTCGCCGCGAACACCCGCGCGATCACGACTCAACTGAAAAGGATCCTCGGCCGCACTTCTTTCAAGATGCTTGATAATGCCGACTGGCTGACGAACGTGAAGCTCCTCCCGTTTCTTCGAGGCATTGGAAAATACTTTACGATAAACGATTTGATAAAGCGCGACCTCATCAAGAAACGCATCGAAACGCCGGACGAGAGCATCTCATACGCTGAATTCTCCTATTCGCTTCTGCAGGGATTTGATTACCTCACGCTTCACCAGAAATACGGATGTGATCTGCAAGTGGGGGCGAGCGACCAGTGGACGAATATCCTCTCCGGCGTCGACCTCATCCACAAGAAACTTGGAGAGGACGTGTATGCGTTTACGACGCCGCTTGTCACTGACTCCACCGGGAAGAAATTCGGCAAAAGCGAGGGTAATGCAGTATGGCTTGATCCGAAAAAGACGTCGCCCTTCCGTTTCTACCAATTCTGGATAAACCTGCCGGACACCCGCATTGAGCAATACCTGAAGATCTATACATTTCTCTCGTCTCCTGAAATCACGATATTGATGGACTTGCACAAGCGTAATCCCGGAGAGCGCCAAGCGCAGGAAACGCTTGCTCGGCTCGTCACCGAAATTGTCCACGGCCCAGCCGCCGTTGCACAGGCCGCCGCCGCAACCGATGCGCTTTTTGGCGACACTTCATTCGATGCGCTATCGCGCGAAGCGCTCGCCGTCGCACTTGCCGAAGCACCTTCGGTAGCGCTCATGAAGAAAGATGTTAAGGACGGTTCTCCGCTTGCTGAAGCTCTCGTTACGGGAGGCCTCGCTTCTTCCAAGAGTGATGCACGCCGTCTCATCCAAGGGAAGGGCATCACGCTCTCCGGGCAAGCTATCGAAGATCCAGATCAGAAGGTATTTCTCGGGGATCTTTCCAAAGGCTATGCGCTCGTACGCAAAGGCAAACAGGGTGTCCTCATTCTAGTGCTCAAATAGCGATATATTTGACAATCTCGACCTACGAGGTAGGTTATATTTGGCAGATTCGCCGTTCTGTTTAGGGAGAGGTCGATGGATCCAAAATTGCTTAGACCGCAGCACAAGGTATGGGAACCGAATGTAGAAGTTCCCACCATCTTCGTCGACGCATTCCGCGAAGGCCATGACCCGGAAGTCTCTTTCCAATGGTTCGGGGAAAGTGACAGTTTGGGGTTTCTGGAGAAGGACTTCGGAGAAGAGGTCTCCTGGCGCTTTGGGCGGATGCAGTTTCGGTTTCCTATTCCGATGCGCATAGATGACATCCACTGGATGAACCATCCAGAGCATTTTCGAGTGGTCTTCCTCGGTCAGGGGAAGGATTGGCCGAAGACGGGAAAGGCACCGGGGGATGATCTGGAGTCATGGTGGCTCTGGGTCGTGTCCACCCACTACACGACCATGCAACCGAGCGGGGAAGGTCCAGGTTCTTTCGCTACCCCTCTGAACGCGATGCTCGGTGATGGAGTCTACGGCATCATCAGGCCGAAGCAGTACTTCGACATCGAGGTGCTCAACAAGGAGGTGCGGAGAGTCGATGAGATGCGACGAAAGCGTGCGTAGTCCAGCGCCGGCCCCAGGTCGGCGCGTTTGTTTTGAAATAAAGTCGTAATCGGCTATAGTTGCCCTATTGCGTCGGTGGCGGAGTGGTCAATCGCAACAGGCTGTAAACCTGTCGGACATCGTCCTTCGTTGGTTCGAATCCAACCCGGCGCACAAAAAAGAAACCCCGCCAAAGCGGGGTGTGCGGTTCAGGGATACTTACCATGGCATCCCCACCACGAACCAAAGAGCGATGCCTCCCAGTATGCTTACGATGAATAAGGTTCGCCCGATGAACCCAATGACCTCGAGGTCACTATATATCTTCTCCATGTGCCCCTCCCAGTAAGAACGTATTTCTAACACTAGGTTATTTCGCAACCATGTCAAGGCGTGGTATCGTAATTCGTATGACCGATGGAAAACCCGTCCTCGTCTCCGGCGTAAAACCGACCGGGGACCTGCATATCGGCAACTATTTCGGCGCGATGCGCCAGCAGGTGGAGCTCGTCCAGAGCGAGAAATACAAGCCCTTCATATTTGTCGCCAACTATCACGCCCTCAACACCATGCAGGACGCGGAGGAGATGCGTAAGCGCACGCGCGAACTCGTCACCGCATATCTGGCTATCGGACTTGATCCGAAGGAAGTCGTCTTTTTCAAGCAGTCAGACGTGCCCACACATACCGAGCTCGCATGGATTTTTGACACCATCACCACGATGCCGTACCTCATGCGCGCGCATGCCTATAAAGATGCGGAAGCAAAGAATCACGAAATAAATGTGGGTACCTTTAATTACCCCATGCTCATGGCGGCTGATATTCTGCTCTATGATGCCGCGGTGGTACCAGTGGGGCAGGATCAGAAACAGCATATAGAGATTGCCCGCGATACGGCGGAGAAATTCAATCGCACGTTCAAAACGGAGGTATTCAAGCTTCCCGAGCCCTACATCATGCCCGAAGTTGCAGTCGTCCCCGGCGTTGATGGCAGGAAGATGAGCAAGAGCTATGGGAATGTCATCCCGCTTTTCACTTCTCGCGATGAACTTACAAAATGCGTCATGGGCATCGTGACTGATTCTTCAGGCGATCGTCCGGAAAATGTATACGCAATCCATAAACTAGTACGGAGTGAAGGCGAGCTCGAGAAACTGTACGACGAGCATCGTGGCAATTACAAGATGCTAAAGGAACTACTCGTTGAGGACCTCGACCGCTATCTCGCGCCGATACGTGCGAAATACGAAGCCCTTAAAAATGATTCCGGTATCGTGGACGAAGTCCTCGCGAAAGGGAAGATAGAGGCCCGCGCCGTAAGCGAAGCGAAGATGGAAGAAGTACGTCGCGCGATTGGTGTAGCATAGGAATCATGGAGCGCACACTTATCGGGGACTTGGGAAATCATATCGGCAAGACCGTTTCCATTTCGGGTTGGGTGGATGTGCGCCGAGACCACGGGAAGCTTGTCTTCTTAGACATACGCGACCGCTCGGGGAAGGTACAAAGTGTCTGCCTACCAAATCATGCCGAAGCGCTTGAGACGGCGCAGACGCTACGGCCCGAGTGGGTTGTCTCCATTGAAGGCATCGTGAACGAGCGCCCGGAAAAGATGCGCGTTGAAGGAGTGAACGGAAATGTCGAGCTTGAAGCGACGGCGATAGCCGTCCTCTCGCAAGCGCAGGAGCTCCCATTCCCCAAAGACGAAAAAGTAAATCTCGATACTCTGCTTGATAATCGCCCCCTTACGCTCCGGAGCGAGCGAGAGCGAGATATTTTTGCCGTACAAGCCACGATAGCGGATGCCTATCGCCGCTCGCTTACAAAACAAGGATTCACCGAGTTTCAGGCGCCTGCGCTCACCGGCGGCGATGCCGAAGGCGGTGCAGCAGTGTTTAAGGTGGATTATTTCTACGACAAGACGGCCTACCTTGCGACAAGTCCTCAGCTCTATAAGCAGATCATGGTCGGAGCATTCGAGCGCGCCTTCACGATTGCCCGCATATTCCGCGCGGAGAAAAGCGCGACGACGCGGCACATTTCTGAACTTACTCAAATGGATTTTGAAATGGGATTCATCAAGGACGAGCGAGACGTCATGGAAACTCTGGAACAGGTCATCCGCGAGGTCGTGGCCGAAGTAGGGAAGACGCATGCAGGAGTGTTTGCTCGGCTCGGCACAACTATTCCCAAGCTCGGAAAAGCATTCCCCGTACTTACCCTGCGCGAAGCCCAGCAGATTCTCGGCGTCTCGGAAGCTCCCGACATGGAGCCGGAAGATGAACGGCGCATTTGCGAGTGGGCGCTCAAGGAACATGATTCCGATTTCGTATTCATCACTCGATTCCCGACGACGACCCGTGCGTTCTATACCTACGAGGACTCGAGCGAGGCGCCGTACTCGCGCGGCTTTGACCTCCTGTTCCGCGGTCTTGAGATTAACAGCGGTAGCCAGCGCATCCATAACTATGACGAGATGATCACGCGTCTCGAGACACGTGGGCTGGACCCGAAGAAATTCTCTTTTTATCTGCAGGCCTTCAAATACGGCATGCCGCCGCACGGAGGATGCTCTACCGGCCTTGAGCGCTTCACCGCGCGTATGCTAGAACTCGCCAACATTAAGGAAGCATCGGCCTTCCCGCGCGACCTCAATCGCATTGATACATTGCTCTCGGTCAACACGACCGACAACGCCGAATAGCCAATGGAAACTGAAGCCCTGAAGACTGGCTTTTCAATAAAGACCGATTCGTACGAAGGGCCGTTTGAAGTGCTGCTTGATCTCATAGAAACACGGAAACTTCTTGTAAACGATCTCGCGCTCGCAAGCATCACCGAGGACTTTATCGCGCATGTGCGTGCGCAAGAATCCTTTCCTGTAGAACAGACTGCACATTTTATCCAGATCGCCGCCACGCTGCTCCTCATCAAATCAAAGTCGCTCATCCCTGATCTTACGCTCTCTGATGACGAGAATGCGGATGTCGAGGACTTGAAACGGCGCCTTGCGGCGTATGAGAAGGTACGCGAGGCCGCTCGCGAGCTCTCCCGCATCTACGGAAGGAGTGTCATGGCGAGAGCAGGGAAGCGCGCGCCCGAGGTCTCTTTTGCACCCTCCCGCGACCTTTCCCCCGATACACTTTCCGAAGCGCTTGCGCGTATGCTTGCCGCACGTACAGAAGTTGAAGCGCTTCCTGAAGCTCGTGTAAAGCCGCTCGTGACTATCGAGGAGATGATGGACCAGCTCGCGAAGCGGGTGCAGAGCGCTATGACGCTTTCATTTAAAGATTTCGCCGGAAGTGCGAAGGAGAAAGTTGAAGTCATTATTTCCTTCCTCGCCCTTCTGGAACTCGTGAAGCAAGGGGCCGTTGCGGCCGAACAGTATGATGCTCATGGCGACATCCGCATCAGCCACACTGCCTCCGCTTCCGTCCCACACTATGGCTAAGGATTGGTGGCAGAAAGGGAAGGGGCTTGACCTCTGGTCCATCCCCCATTTTCTTTTCGGGATTCTGATGGGGATGTCTCCATCGCTTATCGGTGTGTCATTTTCAACGGCGTTCATGCTTACCATTACTCTCGCAGTAGCATGGGAACTCTATGAGCAATGCATCGGTATACGTGAGACCGTTCCGAACATCTTGCTCGATATCGTCTTGTCCATCACAGCATGCATCCTTACTTCATATGCGCTTCTTGCGTACCCGCTTCATCCGCATGACCTTCTCGTCATAGCGGCCGCCGTACTGGTTCTCTATGTATTTACCAATCTTTCCGGATGGCTCGCATATCGCCGACGCAAACGTGACTTCATGGGCTAGATGTCCGTCCCCATAAGAAGGCGTTGCCGCCTTGGGGCGGCGCAGCTACAATAGAGCCAATGCTTACGCCTCCTGCCGCCGCACACGCCCTTCTTTTTGCCTCTGACGGACCCCTTTCGAAGGGGCAGCTTGCCACGCTCCTCGAGGTGAAAGAATCGGAAGTGAAAGTCGTACTTAAAGCACTGACCGATTCGCTCAAAGGGAGCGGCGTAATGCTAGTCGAGAACGACTTCGAAGTAGAGCTGCGCACCGCCCCCGAAGCTTCTGCAATCGTGAAGAAACTTCGCGAGAACGAGCTTGCGCGCGACCTCGGGAAGGCAAGTCTTGAGACCCTTGCCGTCATCGCATATCAGACGGGCGCCACACGCGGAGAAGTAGACTGGGTGCGCGGCGTTAATTCTTCTGCATCGCTTCGTACTCTTCTCATGCGCGGCCTTATAGAGGGGACGGAAGATCCGAAAGATAAGCGACGCATACGCTACAACCTGACCACCGAGGCGCTCGCGCATCTCGGCATCGCGCAGCTTACGGATCTCCCACGTGCCGCAGAACTTTCCGTCGCCACACAGGAAATTATCAACGAGGAAGCAGCGGACGCTGACGCTCCTCTATAACTCTAAAGTATGGATTCTTCTGAGCTGCAGGCATACGCCCACCGAATGCGCTTCATGCGTGAAGCAGGCATTACGCTCGTGCTTGCATCTGGCGTGCTCGCCTTCTTCCTCTTCATACCGCTTTTCGAGCAGAAGGCTCCGCCCGCACCAACCGTCGTTGCTACGACAGGACCAGACGCGTTCGCACAAGTTTCCATCGATGCGAAAGCTGCTATCGTATACGACCTCACTACCGGGGAAGTCTTGTACGCAAAAAATGCTGACGCGCAGCTCCCGCTTGCTTCACTCACGAAACTCTTGACCGTGTACGCGGCGCTCGCTAAACTTTCTCCCGATACGCCAATCACCATTCCCGCACTCGCAACGCATCTTGACGGACCCCATGCGTTTTCTGCCGGTCAGACATTCGCGCTCGATGACCTTGCACGACTTACCCTAACTGCATCTCTAAACGACGGCGCCGCCGCTATCGCAGAAGCAACCGCTTCGCGTCAGAATATCTCGCAAACTGATATGCTTGCAGGCGCTGCTGCAGCACTTGGCCTTGGAGAAACATACGCGGTAAACGGCAGCGGTCTTGATGTGAACGCTGCAGTTTCTGGCGGTTATGGTTCGGCACGTGACCTCGCGCGGCTAGCGGGAGCGCTTGTCGAGCAAGCACCGGCTATTGCAGCAGCGACAACGGAAAACATCGTACACGCCGTTTCAGAAGGCGGTACTTCATTCTCTTTGAAAAATACGGACCCTATCGTCTCAAGTATTTCGCGCCTCCTTCTGTCTAAGACCGGCTACACTGACCTCGCCGGCGGCAACCTCGCTCTCGTCTTTGACAGCGGCATGCGGCACATGGTTGCAGTCGTCGTTCTCGGTTCGTCCCTGAAAGCGCGCTTCACCGATGGTGCCGCGCTCGTTGCCGCGACGCTTGCACACTTCGCCGGGGTTGATTCTTTATGATTAGTACAGCTACCCGCGTCCTTATCCCTTCGGCGACCGCATTCGCGCTTGGTATCGTCTTCGCGCCGCTTCTGGCCGGCATCTTGTACCGCAAGAAAGCATGGAAGAAGAGCCCCGGAAAAGGGAATGGCATTGGCGGGGGTGGTACTCCCATTTTCGATGAGTTGCACAAGGAGCGCGAAATCTCGACGCCGCGCATGGGAGGTATTCTCATCTGGGCTTCGGTACTTGCCACCGCATTCCTCTTCTGGGTCCTCGCCCGTTCGTTTGACACGTTTTGGCCCATGCTTGATTTCATTAATCGCCAGGAGACCTGGCTACCCATCTTTGCGCTTGCGATAGGAGCTTTCGCAGGACTTATCGACGATCTCCTTGAAATTACAAGCGGGAAAGGAGGACTCTCTCTTCGACGACGCCTTCTGATCGTCGGTAGTATCGGGCTTGTCGCCGGCTGGTGGTTCTACGCGAAGCTTGGCGTCACGGCTATCGGCATTCCTTTTGCCTCCCCACTGATTCTCGGCTGGCTTATCGTGCCATTCTTCGCATTCGTGACTCTCGCTATTTATGCCGGCGGTACCATAGACGGCCTCGACGGCCTCGCCGGTGGTGTATTCGCCATCATATTCATGGTCTATGCGGGTATCGCAGTGGGAGAGGGGCAAGTATCGCTTGCAGCATGTGCCGCTACCATTGCGGGAGCCACCCTCGCCTTCCTCTGGTTTAATATTCCGCCGGCGCGATTCTATATGTCGGAGACCGGCAGTATGGCACTCACGCTCGCCCTCGCGATGACTGCGTTTGCTTCAGACGCGCTCGCGGAAGGCGTGGGGGTATCGGTGCTTCCCATCGTTGCTTTTCCGCTCACTGCCACCGTCGCGACGACAATGCTGCAGGTCTTCTGGAAACGAGTTTTCCATAAAAAACTATTTCGCGTCGCGCCCATTCATCATCATTTTGAAGCGCTCGGCTGGCCTGCAGCAAAAGTGACCATGCGGTATTGGGTCATCACCATCATCGCAGGGGTGCTTGGCCTCGCTATCGCGCTCCTCGCACGCGTGCCATGAAGCTCGCATCCGGCGACCGCATGTTTTTCATGCTTGTGCTTGGCATCGTACTTGCCGGCCTCGCCATCTTTTCTTCCGCGGCGCTCGGCCTCCTAGCCCGAGAAAGCAATTCCGTATCGCAAGACATTATCTTGCAGGCAGGGCTCGGTATCGGACTTGGCTTCCTCGCACTTTTTGTCGCCCG
This sequence comes from Candidatus Kaiserbacteria bacterium, assembly GCA_023264445.1. GTDB lineage: Bacteria > Patescibacteriota > Minisyncoccia > Phycocordibacterales > Phycocordibacteraceae > C7867-001. The sequence goes on from JAHFMN010000001.1 coordinate 125,661, forward strand.
CGCCATTCCTCTTTCCTACCTGAAGCGCTTCGCGCCTTTTCTGTATGCGGCGACTCTTCTCTTTACTGCACTTGTCTTTGTCCCTGGTATCGGACTTCATGCAAACGGAGCAACCCGCTGGATTAATCTGGGCTTTACCACGGTGCAACCAGCAGAATTTCTAAAAATTGGTTTTGTGCTGGTGCTTGCGTGGTGGCTTGCCCCCCGCGCGCAGCGACTTACTGAACTCAAAAAAGGATTGATTCCATTCTCACTTATTCTCTCATTTCCGATTCTTCTCCTGCTCGCCCAGCCGAATACCTCGACGACTCTGCTCATCGTTGCGACCGGTTCGGTCATGTACTTCGTCGCAGGAGCGCCCTGGCGCGATTTTGGTATTCTCAGCCTCCTTGCAGTGCTTGCATTCATTGCCATCATCATGGTGCGCCCGTATGTGCTGGAGCGGGTTAAGACCTTCATGGACCCCGCAGCAAATTCACTCAGCAGCGGCTACCAGATCCAGCAATCGCTCATCGCGATAGGTTCCGGCGGACTCCTCGGCAGGGGATTCGGTCAGAGCGTAGAGAAATTCAATTACTTACCAGAACCTTCCGGTGACTCCGTATTCGCCGTATTCGCAGAAGAAACAGGATTCCTCGGGGCAATCATCCTGCTTGCTCTCTTTGTGGGGCTTGCGGCGCGCGGCATCGTGATCGCTGGAGATTCGCGCGACCTTTTCGGCGGACTGCTTGCGCTTGGTTTTTCCTTCCTCATCATTCTCCAAGCCTTTATCAACATGTGTGCGATGCTCGGCATCATTCCGCTTACCGGACTGCCGCTGCCGTTCGTCTCCCACGGCGGTACGGCACTTATGGCGGCGCTCATTATGTGCGGCCTCATTCTCAACGTCGCTGCTCATCGCAAAAGCGCATAAGGTATACTGAGTATCATGACCATCGCGTTCACCGGAGGGGGCACGGGCGGGCATTTCTACCCCATCATTGCCATTGCCGAAGCAATCAATGACCTCGTGCGCGAAGAACGGCTCGTGGCGCCAAAGCTCTATTACCTCGCCCCAAATGCGTTTGACGAACAAGCACTTTTTGAAAACAGCATCACGCATATCCGCATACCGGCAGGCAAGGTGCGCCGCTATGCTTCGCTACGCAACTTCACCGATCTATTCATCACGTTCTTCGGCACAATCTCAGCACTCTTCACACTCTTCCGCCTTTATCCGGACGTCGTGATGAGCAAGGGAGGTTATGGTAGCGTGCCGACCGTGCTCGCCGCGCGTATCCTCGGCATCCCGATCATCATTCATGAATCGGATGCAAAGCCTGGGCGCGCAAACCTGCTCGCCGCCCCATGGGCAAAAAAAATCGCTATTTCGTTTGAGAGTGCGGCGGCGTTCTTTCCCGAGAAAGTACGTAGTCGTATCGCGCGCACCGGTATCCCCATCAGGAAGGCACTCATGCGGATTGAGCCAGAGGGTGCGGCGCAGTATCTCGGACTCGAGAGGGAAGTGCCGACCATTCTCATTCTCGGGGGCTCCCTGGGAGCACTCAAAATAAATGAGACGGTACTCTCCGCATTACCCGATTTGGTCTTATTTACAAACGTCATCCACCAGACAGGGCAGGCGCATTTTAAGAATGTCGAAGGGGTCGCGAAGGTCGTACTTGCGAAATCGCCGCATGCAGGCCGATACCACCCCGTGAACTATATGAACGAAATATCCCTACAGCGCGCCGCTGGCATTGCCGACCTCATCGTATCGCGTGCAGGTGCGAACTCCATTGCCGAGATAGGACTCTGGAAGAAGCCGGCCATTCTCATCCCCATTCCCGAGTCCGTGAGTCACGACCAGCGCACCAATGCGTACAGCTATGCCCGGACGGGTGCTGCCGTCGTGCTTGAAGAAGAGAACCTGACGCCGCATCTACTTGTCTCCGAGATCCAGCGCATCGTGAGCGATCCGCAGCTCGCACAACGCATGGGCGCATCTGCTGCCGGCTTTACCGATCCAGATGCTGCCCGGCTCATAGCGCATGAGACGCTCGCGCTTGCACTCTCGCACGAATCATGAGCCCCGTTAGAAATTTCCGAAATTGATATGAATCAAACGAACGACAACTCCATGCCTCAAAGAAAGATTATTTCTAACGGGGTGAGCCCCGTCGTTACCCGCTTCGCGCCCTCACCGACCGGATACCTACATGCCGGCAATTACCGGACTGCCGTATTCGCCTACCTCTTCGCGAAGCATAGCGGCGGGAAGTTCATCGTGCGCATTGAGGATACGGACGCTGCTCGATCGAAGCGCGAATACGAGGAGAATATTTTTGATGCGCTTGCCTGGCTGAATCTCCCAGCCGATGCGACATACCGCCAGAGCGAACATCGCTCCCGACACCGCGAGCTACTGGAAAAGCTCATCGCCGCCGACACTGCATATGTCTCAAAAGAAACGCCGCAAAAACCTGGAGATCGCGAAGAAGTCATTCGTTTCAGAAATCCGGGCGGCAGCCTCACATTCTCCGATGTTATTCATGGCGATATAACCACGGATGTCACCGACCTCGGTGATTTCATCATCGCGCGTTCTCTCGACGAACCCGTCTTCCACTTCGCTGTCGTAGTAGATGATGCCGACGAAGGAGTAACGCACGTCATCCGCGGGGGAGACCATATTTCAAACACTGCGCGTCAGCTACTCATCTCACGTGCGCTCGGTTTTGCGACTCCAACGTACGCACATCTACCGCTCATCATGGATAGCCAGCATAAAAAGCTTGGCAAGCGTACCGGTGCGAAGGCACTTACCGACTATCGTCTCCTAGGCATTCTCCCCGAAGCGCTTCTGAACTATCTCGCCTTCCTTGGCTGGAATCCCGGAGACACTCGCGAATACATGTCTCGAGATGAGCTGGTGGAAGCATTTGATCTCACGCGCGTGCAGAAGGGAAGTGCGGTCTTTGATGAAGTGAAATTATTCTCGGTCAATCAGCACTGGATGCGCAAACTCTCAACTGATGATTTCCTCACGCGAGGAAATCTTTCTTCCGATAGCCCGGAAAAACTTCGAAAAGCTGTTCCGCTTCTGCAGGAACGCGCACGTACCTATGGTGAAGTGCAGGAGATGCTCGATGGGGAGCTTTCCTGCCTCTTTTCAGCGCCGGAACCAGCCCGGGACCAGCTCCTTGCGAAGGAGCTGCCAGGGCGCCAAGCGGTAGCCAAAAGCGCCCTAGAAGGCCTCCTGGAGGCCATAAAAGCCCTTCCGGGAGAGGTAAGCGCCGAGGAGGTAAAAGGGGTGATTATGCCCCTCGCTGATGAGGAGGAGGCGAGGGGGAAAGGGGGCAGGGGAGCCGTCCTCTGGCCGCTGCGCTATGCCCTCTCGGGGCAGGAGCGCTCGCCCGACCCCTTCACTCTCATCTCAATTCTGGGGCCCGAAGAATCATTGGCTCGCATCCAGAAAGCGATTGCTATACTCGAGGGATGAATCGCTTCGCACTGCTCCTTTTTTTAGTCCTTTCTTTCGGTGCGCCGCAGCTAACATTCGCTGATGCGATATCAGATATTCAAGCGCAAATACAAGCGAATAATCAACAACTTGATGCACTCAAAGCAGAGATTGCTTCATACCAGAAGGAGCTTGATGCTCTGGGTCCAAAGAAGGATACGCTCCAGTCCGCAATTAGCTCACTCACCATCTCACAAAAGCAGCTCACCGCACAGATAAAAGCTACAGAAAATAAAATCGCTTCTGCCAATTTGGAAATTCGCGAGCTCACCAACTCTATCGGCGATAAAGAAGAGACTATTGCTGAGAACCAGACGGCTATTGGTAAAGCACTACGCATCGTGGCACAAGATGAGTCCGCCTCACTTGTGACGACGCTCATATCTTCGGACACCTTTAGTGACGCGTGGCACGCGACTGATGTTGCACTTCAATTTAACCGCGCGCTGCGAGACGACATCGCGAGTCTGCGCGCAGTACGTACCGAGCTCTCAACCAATCGCGATGCAGTGACGAAGGAGAAGACGAAGCTTGTCGCACTTCAGAGTGATTTGGCGGTGCAAAAAAAGTCGGTAGAGGTATCCAAGGCAGCACAGCAGAAACTCCTCGCTGATACTAAGAATCAAGAGAGCGCATATCAGAAAATTCTTGCTCAGAAACGCACCCAGCAAACCGAATTTGAGAATCAGCTCTTCCGCTATGAGGAACAATTGCGCCAGGCGCTTGACCCCTCGTCGGTGCCATTTGCACATTCGGGTATATTGTTCCCGCCGCTTGCACAAACAACCATTACTCAATACTTCGGAAAGACAGTGGATGCGATACGCCTCTATGTCTCGGGGACGCACGGCGGCGTAGACTTCAAGGCCTCTATTGGTACGCCGGTCAAAGCTGCTCTCATGGGAATGGTATTGGATACCGAAAGCGTACAAGTAAGAAGCGGCTGCCAGTACGGCAAATGGGTGCTCATTAAGCATGCAAACGGCCTCTCAACTATTTATGGGCACCTTTCATACGTATATGTGCACCCCGGCGACACGGTGAGTACCGGGCAAGTGATAGGGCTCTCGGGCGATACTGGCTATGCCTATGGTCCCCATCTTCACTTTGGTGTCTATAACACAACCGGCATCAAGGTCGTGGACGCGGGCGCACTCGGCTCTGTGCGCTGCGCCGGCATTAAAACAGTCGCCGCAAGTCCTACGGCGTATCTCAACCCGCTTTCGTATCTCTAGTGCGCCAGAGGAGTAGGGAAGCGAAGGTGCGATACGGAGACCATCGCTGCGAAATGGTGAGAAGCTTTTCGCGTGAAGCACCTTTCGGCAGGCCATAGATGGCTTCAATGGCACGAATGAGGCCGAGATCGCCCGGAGAAAAGACATCGGGCCGACCGAGCGAAAACATCATAAACATTTCCACCGACCATGGTCCAAGCCCCCATATCTGTAGTAACCTCTCGGCGGCAATTGCTTCAGAAATCTTTTTCAGTTCAAGCAAATCCAATGTACCTTTCTGTACGACGGTCGCAATTGCTTTCAATGTCTTTATCTTCGCACCCGAGAGGCCAGCTGATTGGAGAGCAGAAACGCGAGTCTTCAAAATCAACTCCGGAGCAAGCTTGCCTTTGCAAGCTTTTTTGACGCGGAGGAAGATGCTCCGGGCAGCAGCAGTGCCAAGCTGCTGCGAAATAACAATCCGTACTAATGATTCAAATAATTGTGCGCGGGTCTTTTTCTCTGGAAGTTGCGTTGGCAGGGAAGAGTGGTGTGCTTTTGTCGCCCTATAGAAATGTGGGTCAACACGCTTGAAATGTGTGAGTGCGCTTGAACTTCTCGGCATGCCGAGATACTACCACCACTGCGCTGTACTATACTGTCCCTACCATGCTGAATCTCATAGTCTGGATACTCATCTTCCTCCTTGCGCTCTCATTCTTCGGCATCTCAATCCAGGCCGTCTTCAACTCTCCAGCCGGCCAATCCACTATCCTCTATCTCTCTCATTTCCTTTTACAAATCTGGCAATGGATTACGGTCCATATCCCATCATAGACGTTAACAAAAGATAAAGACTGTACAGGGCAATATTTTACGAACGTGCTTTTTGACGTTTGGAAAATGTTGCCGATCTTTTGCGCAGAAGCCTCTAGCTCTCTGCGCAAAAGATATATTGTGCGTACATTAGATACAGAATCCCCCACCATCGAGAGACCCTAAAAACCGGGAAAATTAAAATAACTTCTATTCCCTACTTTTTGAACGCGATGATTACGACGTGCACCAGACTGATGAGAGTGCTCATAAGCCCGGTCCAGAAGGCATACATCTGCAGACGCCTTGCTGAGTAATTTTTCATAGCCATGGGGAAGAGGATATCATGCGGAAAGGAGTCAAATTAGGATTACTCACTTCCCTGCTCCTTTTCTTTTTTGCTTTTTAGCAAGAAACGTTTGAGACGATGTAGTTATAAGCTTCGTCCACCGTATCCACGATTGTGTAGAGTGTCATATCTCCCTCATCGATAGCTGCACGTTTCTGATACAGCTCCTTTTCAATGAACGCAGACAGCGGTTCCCAGAATTTCTTACCGAAGAGGAGGATAGGCACTTTACGGATCTTCTTGGTCTGCACGAGCGTCACGATTTCAAAAAATTCGTCCAGCGTGCCGAACCCACCCGGAAAATAGACATAAATTTCAGAGGCGTAGGTCAGCATCACTTTGCGTACGAAGAAATGATCGAAACTAAATTTTTCGGTGAGGTAGGGATTGTAGACCTGGGAATCCGGCAGATTGATATTGAGCCCGACCGATACGCCGCCTGCCTCAAACGCTCCCTTATTCGCGGCCTGCATGATGCCAGAGCTGCCGCCGGTAATCACGGCAAAACCTTTTTTTGCCAATCGGCCCGCGAGTTCCTCCGCATGTTTGTATGCGGCATCTTCTAGAGAAGTACGCGTGCTGCCGAAGAAGGATACGGCAAGGCCGTGGCGGCGAATGATGTCAAATCCCTCTATGAATTCCGACATGATCTTGAACACGCGCCAGGACTCCACTTTTTTCGGCTTGCAGACGAGCAGTGGACGATCCTCCGGCATCGTACGCTGTCCTTCATGCACAACTTTCGCAAGCCGCTCGGCCGTTGTTTCCATAATTGGCGCATCGCGTGTTAGATCATCATTCATAGATAGTAATGATATCAGAGAAAAATTATTTGCAATTTGCAGCGAGAGCATAACCAGCTTCTTCTGCTTCTGCGGCAGAAGCGAACCACACCTTGTTTGCCTCTGAAATACGGTTCGCGCCAGCGCATCCTGGTGGATAATATTTTGTCCCCGATTTTGAAGCGACGAACTGCCCTGCCACCGCAGTTGCAGCAAGCGGAACGATTCCGGGCGCAGGAACTCTTTCGGCCCGCTCGTCCAGGCCCGTAAGATACCCGAGTCCGAAGCTCGAAACGGAGGCGGAAACGAGAATGCCGACCGTAAGCAAGTCCCGCGGTATGCGCGCGATGAAGCTTTTGCATTTTTCGCGCACATCTGCTATAATCATCACGTAAAAGATATCACGTATGGCATCAACCAAAGCTGGCGGTTCAGCAAAAAACCTCACCGATTCCAACCCGAAATACCTCGGAGTGAAGCTTGCTGATGGCGCCTCCGCACGTCCCGGCATGGTCATCGTCCGCCAACGCGGCACAAAAATCGAGGCGGGGAAAAACGTCGCAGTTGGCAAGGATCATACGCTCTTTGCGCTTGCCTCTGGAAAAGTCTCCTTCCGTACGCGCCGCAAGACTAGCTTTACCGGCCGCATCATCTCCAAGAAAGTCGCGGACGTCGTCTAACGTTTCTGTTGCGGTTTTTCGAAGTGCTGCCAATCTTTCCTCTCCTTCCAGTCCCCTCCCCATTCCCAGCCATATGATTTGATAACAGCCGCTATGTCGGCTGTTATCGTTCCTGGCTGTGCCGGATCGTACTGTGCACCTAGCGGCACGACGATGCCGTCGCGCTGGGTATATGGATTCTGGACCGGATTGATGTCTATCGCACGCCCGTATGAATGATTTGACAGTCGGTCCGTGCCGAAAATAACGCGGTAATTGAATGCAGACGTATTATTCGCTTCCATAGAAACATCATCGTCCCATCCATAGGCGACAACCGGGACCATCTCTTGGATGGGAAATCGGGCCTCCTGCAATGTGTAAAAGATATTCTTTACTTCTTCAACGACCTCTATGTGAACCACTAGCTGACCTTGGCGAACTTCCCCGCCAAAAGAAAGGTAGGGGATGTCGACCAGCACGAGCGTATCCCGTATCTCTTTTGGGATTTCCTTTCCCGCGAGAGCTTCTGCAAGAGTCATGGGGCTGTTATGCCTCCGCCTCAATGATGATGGAGAATGTGCCGAACGTATCGCCAGCAGAGACTGCGATATTAAACGTTCCCAATTCCTTAATCGGCTTCTCGAGCTTGATGGCATCTTCAGGGAGATCGATGCGTGCCTGCTCTTTCGCAGCTATGCTTATTTCTGACTTCCCTACCGCATCATAGAGATGGCCTTTTTCATTTGCTTTTGTCTTAATCACGATGCGAGTCTCCGCAAGAGCAGCGATATTTTGCGCAAGTAGTTTGGCATCCAGCTCTCCGCGGTCCGTCGCTTGTTTACGGCGCAATTCCGCCTCCCGCTGTGCTGTAGGCGTCGCAGGAATTGCAAATCGCTTCGGGATGAGGAAATTAAGCGCATAGCCGTCGGTTGCGACGACCTCTGCATGCGCGCGCCCCACGCCCTTTACGTCCTTGGTCAAAATAACCTTCATATAGCTTGATATTACTGCAAAGTGAGCCGGACCGCAAATTGACCGAAATACTTAATTTCCTTCCGTCAAAAACCGTACCGCACGCGCCATTTGAGAGTCATGTTCTCCCGCAGCTTTTGCCGGTGCGTACGAGATGGAGATATCGGGTACAACACCGTTGCCCATGATCCAATGGCCGGCAGGTGTAATCCAGCGCGCCACCGTTATTTTGAGCGACCCGCCAGCCAGATCAAGCAATGTCTGTACTGACCCTTTGCCGAAGGAGCCTGAACCGATAATCGTCGCCACCTTATGATCCTGTAGCGCTCCAGCAAAGATTTCGGAAGCGGAGGCGGACCCGCCGTCAATAAGCACGACAATCTTCGTACCTTTCGGCAGGTCGGCATAGCCGAAACTGGTATGCACGTTGTTCGGCTCCTTCTCATCGAAGTCTTCCGTTACGATCGGTGCGCCCTTTGGCAGGAAGTGGCTTGCGATGTCGACTGCCGCATCAAGATAGCCGCCCGGATTGCCACGCAGGTCGATGACGAGCTTGCGCGAACCCGATGCTTGGAACTGTGCGAATGCCTGATTGAACAAGACGGCTGAATTGGCAGTGAACTCATACAGCGCAATATGGTACACGCCACTTGCTTCATCAATGCCATAGTCGGTTTCGGGTACTTGTATCGTTTCGCGAACTACTTTTATACTAAGCGGTTTCCCACCTCGGACGATGGTAAGGTCCACTGTCGTTCCGACAGGACCGCGGATCTTAGTTACGGCCTTATCGATGGCAACGCCATCAGTTGATTCTCCATCGATAGCGACAATCTGGTCGCCTGCGATGATGCCCGCCGCTTCCGCCGGTGAACCCTTGAGCGGTGAGATGACCGTTAGAATGCCGTTCTTTATATCGATTTCCATGCCGACACCTGCAAAGCTTCCTGAAATCGATTCGGCAAAGGCCTGCGCCTCTTTCGGTGGGAAGAAAACGGTATACGGGTCTCCGTAGGAAGTGGCAAGACCCGAAATAGCACCGAGCACCCGCTCTTTTGCCGTTGGAAGAGTTGAGGATGCATGGGTGACGACGTAATTCGTTTCGAGTGTGTTCCATGCTTTCCAGAAATCGGTGAGGTCGGCGTTCTGGTCCGGAGTTGCATCAAGGCCGTCGCCGATGAGCGGGATATGCGAGATGACCGCAGCAGTGGAGCCATTACCGCTTGCGACAAATCCGGCGCAAAAGGCGACCGCCGCTACAAGTGCAAAAGAGATGCCGCGCGCCGCGACCGTGCGACCGCGGCGATGTGCTTCCGGCGAGTCCATAATCACGGATTGTATCACACGAGTGGAACGGCGTAGAAAACGCATGCTATCCTAGAGAATATGGTATTCCGATATGAGTACTCCGGTGGTATATGGATTGACCTTGAGCAACCGAACGTGGAAGAGGTCCGAGATATTGCACGCGAATTCTCTATTAGTGAGCGTCTTGAGACTGAACTCCTCTCCCCTACCCCATCGCCGCTTGTCGCCGAGGATGAAGGTGCTGCGCTCTTGGTTCTGCATTTCCCTGTTCATGAAGCCGAGGGCAGTGACACGAAAGTCCAAGAAATCGACTTCATCATCGGTAGTAATTTCATCGTGACGGTGCGCTATGAAGTCATCGTTCCGTTGCATCATTTGAAAAAACTACTTGAAGCGCAGAAACTCGTCAGCAATCATTCTGCAATTACCACCGATGTCCTGCTCGAGATCTTATTTGCGCACCTCTATACGTCGGTGCGCGATCATACTGACCATGCCGCCGAGAGTCTCTCCCGTGTCGAGCACACTATGTTCGATGAACGCGAGCGTGATACCGTGCAATCGATTTCAAAAATCGGCCGTGAATTCTTGCACCTGGAGGCCGCGCTCGCGAATCAGGAAGAATCTCTCATCCGTTTCCTTGCAACGCTTGGGCAGCGCGATTTTTTCGGTCCTTCTTTTGGGCAACGCAGTCAGCGCATTCTTGCTGAACGCACCCAGGTCGCTCAACTAGTCACTACCTACCGCGCGATTGCAGCCGAGCTGCGCGAAACCAATGCCGCGCTCCTCGGCGCGCGCCAGAACGAAATCATAAAGACGCTGACTGTCATCACGGTCGTCATACTGCCGCTCGAGCTCATCGCGGTTACCTTCGGCATACATGCACCGGGTGCGCCGCTTGAACAAAATCCGAACGCTTTCTGGATTATCATCGGCCTCATGTTCAGTACCGTCGTGCTCATGTTGGTATACTTTAGCCGCAAGCGCTGGATCTTTTAGTGCATGAGCTGGATTGCGCGCATCTTCGGAAAACGAAATGACACGGTGCGCCGTGCGCACACACAGGTGTTTCTTACCAACACGCTCTCAAACGCAAAGGAGCTTTTCATATCCCAGAAGCCGGGCGTTGCAACGATGTATTCCTGCGGACCGACGGTCTACGGACGCGCTCACATTGGCAATCTCCGTGCCTATGTCTTTGCCGACACGCTTGCGCGCGTCCTTACCGCTGCTGGATACCGCGTGCACCGCGTCATCAATATCACCGATGTCGGGCATATGGTTGGAGATGGGGACGAAGGCGAGGACAAGATGCAAGTGGGCGCGCGCCGGGAAAAGAAATCGCCAGAGGAAATCGCTGATCAATACACGAAGCTCTTTATTGAAGATATCGACGAACTCGGCATCAATACTCGAGACATCAATTTCCCACGGGCCACCGAATACATACGCGAGCAGATTGCGCTCGCTAAAACTCTTGAAGAAAAGGGTTTCGCATATCGCACACCTGACGGCCTATATTTCGACACCAGCAGATTCCCCGCCTATGGCAAACTTGGCAATCGGCAAGGCGTTGAACTGAAAGAGGGCGCGCGCGTGCCGCTTGTGAAAGACAAGCGTCATCCAAACGATTTTGCACTCTGGCGCATGGCAAAGCCGGATGATCTTCAGCAATGGGACAGCCCATGGGGGCGCGGTAATCCAGGCTGGCATATTGAGTGCTCCGCTATGTCGCGCTCGTTACTCGGGCAAGAGATCGACATCCACACGGGCGGCGAGGACCATATCTCAACTCACCACAACAACGAGATCGCACAATCCGAAGCCGCAAACGGGCGTACCTTCGTGCATTACTGGCTTCACAATGCCTTCCTAACAGTATTCGGGGAAAAGGTCGCGAAGTCACTCAAGAATGACGTTTCTCTCCCCGACGTCAGTGCAAAAGGATTTCACCCGCTCGCGCTGCGTTACTTCTTTCTTCAGGCGCATTACCGCACTCCCCTTTCCTTCTCATGGGATGCACTCGCTGGCGCATCCGAAGCGCTGAACCGGCTTTGGAGAATCGCCCGCGAGCTTGCAGAAGAATCAAGAGGGAAGAACGCACCATCCGAAGCGCGTGTACGCTTCCTTGCTGCCATGCGCGACGACCTTGCGACACCGCAAGCGCTCGGTATCCTGTGGGACACGCTCAGAAGCGAGGAATACACGCCTGAGGAGAAATGGGGTCTTCTGGAGGATGCCGAAGCACATTTCGGCCTTTCACTCATCCACCCACCCGCCAGTCGCACGGTAAAGGAAGCAGAAGTACCTGGAGAGATCCAGAATCTGCTCATTCGCCGTGAAGCGGCTCGTGCCGCGAAAGACTTCGCCGAGGCCGACCGCATCCGGGGCGATATCGAGCACAGTGGATATCGTGTGGATGACGGGCCGAAAGGACCAGTGTTGACTCGGACAACTCTTTGATACAATTGGTCGTAATGGCCACCGACTCAAACCAGAAAGGAACCGCTACGCGGAAAAGTAATCCAAGTCCTATTCCGCTTTCTGAATTCGTTACAGGGCGTGTTCCTCCGCAATCTCTTGATTCAGAACGTGCACTCCTCGGCGCACTTCTCTTGAAGCCGGATGCGATTCACGACGTTTCAGATCTCATCCGTCCGGATTCTTTCTATGCGGAAAAACATCGACTCATATTCGGCGCGATGCGCGAGCTTGCCGAGCGCGGCGAGCCCATTGACCAGCTCTCTCTCACGCAGCGTCTACAGGACCAAGGACTCTTGGAACGTTCCGGCGGCCGGAGCTATCTTGCCGAGCTTGCGGGCTCGGCACCAGCGCCCGGGAATTTCTCGCATTATGCCGATCTCGTCTCGCGGAAATATCTGATGCGTGCGCTCATCGACGCTGCCTACGGCATCACCGAATCGGCCTACGACGAAGCACGCGAAACGATGGAGGTGCTCGATGAAGCCGAAAAGAGCATCTATGCCATCGGAAATGCTTCGGCCGCACACAAGTTCACCGCCATCGGAGACAAAGTGCATGAAGCATGGGACCGCATCGAGGCGCTTTCTAAGAAAGAGAGTGGTATTCGCGGCGTGCCTTCAGGCTTCCCTGCTCTCGATAATCTCCTTTCAGGATTCCATCCCTCCGACCTCGTCATCCTTGCCGCGCGTCCTTCAATGGGAAAGACGTCGCTTGCGCTTGATATCGCCCGAAATGCCGCCTTGCGCCACAACGTCCCGGTCGGCATCTTTTCGCTTGAAATGAGTTCGGAGCAGCTGATTGACCGCATGCTCGCGGCAGAATCTTTCGTCAACTCATGGAAATTGCGCACCGGCCAGGTGAAGGAGGAAGAGGATTTCGGTCGTATACGCGATGCACTTGAATCTCTTTCCAAGGCCCCAATTTATATTGATGACAAGCCGGGTAACAACATCCTCGCCATGCGTGCGGTCGCGCGCCGGCTGAAGCGTGAGCGCGGCATCGGGCTCATCGTCGTGGATTATCTTCAGCTCATGTCGCCCACCTCCACCAAGGCCTCTGATTCACTCGTCCAACAAGTCACCGAGATATCGCGCTCACTCAAGTCGCTTGCGCGCGAGCTTGAAGTACCGGTCATCGCGCTCTCACAGCTTTCGCGCGCCGTGGAGCAGCGCGGCGGCAGACCGCGCCTCTCCGACCTGCGCGACTCGGGCTCTATCGAACAGGACGCAGACGTCGTGATGTTCATCCACCGCGAAGACAAGCGCAACCCCGAAAGCGACCGGCCGAATATCGCTGAGATTCTTATCGAGAAGCACCGCAACGGTCCAACCGGCAAGACCGAACTCTACTTTGACGAGAAGCGCGCGACCTTCCAGCCGATGGATACCACGGACTTTGGCGAGCTTGCAGCTGAATTTTGAAAATGGACTGGACAAGCGATGCATACCTCAAAATCCCGCTACCCGCGTAATCTATGGACCACATCGACGAACTTGCGAAAGCGCTTGCACGCTTCCCCGGCATCGGGCCGCGCCAGGGTAAGCGTTTCGTTTTCTATCTTCTCGCCGCTCCTGCCGCCGAGCGCGCGAAGCTCGCCGAACTTATCGCATCGCTCGGGAAAGATGTCCGGCAATGCTCCGAGTGCATGCGCTTCTATAACGGCAGTACCGCCTCTGTGTGTAATTATTGTTCCGACAAGACACGCGACGACGCGCAGCTCATGCTCGTGGAGAAAGACCAAGATCTCGCGGCCGTGGAGCGCGCCGGCACCTATCGCGGCCGTTATCTCGTCCTCGGCGGCGTGCTCACCCTCACCGGCAAGGGAGCGATTCGCAAAAAAGAATTACTGAAAACAGTAGAGAAAAGATTGAAAAGTGGGCTGAAAGAAATCGTCCTCGCGCTCTCCGCGACGAGCGAGGGCGAGCACACGAGCGACCGCGTGCGCGAACTGCTCGCGCCCTGGCGCGAGCAAGTGCGAATTTCAGAACTTGGTCGCGGTCTCGCGACCGGTAGCGAGCTTGAATACTCCGACGCCGAGACCCTCCGCGCCGCTCTCACGAACCGTAAAGAAGCCTAGAGCTTCATCAAATCCGACACCAGATCCGCACGCTTTCGCAATGTATCAATTTTGAACCTATAGGTTCAAAATTGATACATTGCCGTATCGATACGGGCTTAGTAGCGCTCCTGGACGAAGGTGAGGGCCTTGCCCTTCAGCGTGGCGCGGCCGGTACGGCCGATGCGGTGCACATAGTCCTCATACGTAGACGGGAGGTCGTAGTTAATGACGTGCGAGACAGCTGGGATGTCGAGGCCGCGCGCGGCGACGTCGGTCGCCACGAGCACCGTCACCTTCCCCGCCTTGAAGGCCTCCAGAGCCCTCTGGCGCGCACCTTGGGTTTTATTGCCGTGGATGCTCTCCGCGTGGACATGCAGGCGGGAGAGTGCCTTAGCAAGTTTCTCCACACCGAACTTCGTTCGTCCGAAGACGAGGACGCGGCTAAACTCGCGGTCCTTGAGAAGTTCGGCGAGCACCTCAAATTTGTCTTTACCGCGCGGGATGCGCACGACGTCTTGATCGACGTTTTTTGATGTGTCGCGTGTTTTAACTGAAATGATGACCGGACTCGAAAGGAAGTCGCCGATGAGCTTCTCGATATCCTTTCCCATCGTTGCAGAGAAGAAGAGCGTATGGCGCTCCTTACGCATCTTGGAGAGGATGAGGCGCATGTCGTCGATGAAGCCCATGTCGAGCATGCGGTCTGCCTCGTCGAGGACAACCGTGCCGAAGTCAGTGAGCACGAGCGCCCGGCGCTCGAGCAAGTCCTTCAGACGGCCAGGGGTGCCGATGACGAATGCCGGGTTGTGCTTAAGCTGGGTTATCTGCGGGCCAATATTTGCACCACCGACGGCCACCATGCCGCGGAAGCCGAGGCCTTTGGCAAAACCAGCGAGTTCCTTCTCTATTTGCACCGCAAGCTCGCGCGTCGGCGCCATGACGAGTACGCGCTCACCCTTCTGCTTCATCACCTTATCGATAAGCGGGATGAGGAAGGCCGCAGTCTTGCCCGTACCAGTCTCTGCGAGACCGACGACGTCCTGGCCGAGAAGCGCATGCGGAATCGCCTTGTCCTGAATCGGCGTCGGGTTCTCGTACTTGCGTGCGAGCACGTTCGCCTTCAGGTGCGGATTGATATCGAAATCGGAGAACGTGTGTTCAGGGACGAATACCGGCTCCTCGGTCGTGACGACCGTCTTGTTCATAAACTTTGCGATCTCGCTTTCGGTCTCGCCGAAGACACCGAAACCGCCGCGCTTCCCTCCCCCGCGTCCGCCAGAACCGAAACCGCCACGTGCACCATACCCGCCACGAGACGGAAAGCGGCTTCCGCTTCGACTACCGAAGCGACTCGGGCCTGCACCGCCGCGTCCGGACGGACGCGGCGAATACGGTCGGTTTGAACTACCGCCATGAGAACTGCCTCCCGTTTGATGATTCCAACGTCCTACTTGCATATTGTTATAAAGCTAGAGAAATAAATTAAATACAGAAAGGCAAAAGCCTCCTCAAATGAAGTCTGCTCTCGTGTTGAAAAGTTAGGAGATCGAATCGATCTTTACTTTCAGGATCGGCTGGCGGTGGCCTTTGCGCTTATAGTAGCGGCTCTTCGGCTTATATTTCACCACCTCAATTTTCTTATCCAATCCGGCGAGAACAACGGTGCCCTTGACCTCCGCGCCCTTGATAACAGGCGCGCCGATGGTCGTGTCCGAGCCGTTGTCGACGAGGAGCACCTCGTCAAAGACAACTGTGTCACCTTTCTTCAAATCCCCCGGGAGCTTCTCTATAGCGATAGTGTCGCCCTTAGAGACGACATACTGCTTCCCGCCGGTCTTGATTACGGCCACTTCCATAGTGGGAGAACTATAGCATTCAAGCGGTAAAAAAACAAGGCGGACCGGAGTCCGCCAATGAAAGTCTGCCGCAAGTCATACTGCGTTGGCCGCGCGCATTCCTCGGCCTTTTTTGACCACCTTTTTCTCTACCGCCTCCGCGAGACCCATTCGCTTCCTCCTCAAGAAGGGCCACGGCTTGATGGGACCGTACATGCCTTCCCTGAAGAAGACCTTGAACTCGAGCTGGCCCGACGCCTCGTTCTTGAGGAGTTTCGGGATGAGGGAATAGTCGCACGCCCAGAGATCGCGCACCTTTCCATCTTGGCACAGAACGTCCTTATGGGCATTTTCTGCTCCCAACTCCGTGGCGATCACCTCGTTCGTGTGACCCGTTGCTTCTATGAACCACTTCTTGGTTGCGGGCATCTCTGCCTCCTGTATCCAATGGACCAGACTCCACTATACGAGAAAATTACTGTTCGTCAAAATGTTCATATCTTGTGCATGTGTGCTACGCTGCCGGAGCGCAGACCGTACTCTATTCCGCTCGAAAGAGATGAGCCGGGATCAGATCACAGCGCAATTCCGGGTGACAACGCCCGGATTCATCGCCGCAGAGAAGATGGTTGGCTCGGAGTCCAAACCCGCAGCTCCCCCCTCGAATCTTCTTCTGTGGCGGTTTTTTTATTCTTCTGTCGCGAGCGGTTTATCGAGGAGTTCTGGCTCAATGCCTATCTTTACTTCGGCGATGCGGTAGACGTCTTTGTCTATCTTGCCAAGCTCTTTATAGCCGGCATTGTAGTGGCTCACCGTCGTTCCAAGCGAGGTACCGAGCTTTCGATAGAACTCTTCATAGGTGCCGATATGCTTCCCGAGCTCCCCTACCCGCTTCTGGATATCTACGGCTTTCTCTTCGATCTGCATGGCTTTGAGTCCCTGCATGACCGTCTGGAGGTACGCGAGGAAGGAGGTGGGTGAGACGATGATGACCTTATATCTGCTCGCGGCTCTCTGGATAAGATTCTCTTCCTCCCCAGCGCCGACCTGATTGGTGAGGAGGTCGTAATAGATACCCTCGGAAGGGATAAACATGAAGGCGAAATCCATCGTGTCTTCCTCGGGGCGGATATATTTTGCCGTCTCGGTGATGCGCATCTTGAGGTCATTTACAAAAGCTTTTTCAGCCACCACGCGCTCGGGACTTCCGACCTGGGTGCTTACAAACCGATTGTAATTATCGAGCGAAAACTTTGAGTCCACGGGCACCAGCTTTTTATTGATGACGATGACGGCGTCTACCACCTCGCCATTCTTAAACGGATATTGAATCCGATAATCCTGCGGCGACATGACGTTCTTCAGCACCGTCTCGAGATAGTATTCGCCGAGGATACCGCGCTGTTTCGGATTCTTCAGCAGGTCTTGGAGCGATTGGAGTTGCTCTGCATAGGTCTGGGTCTGGCGGCCGATCTCCTTTACCGAGGTCAGCTCGGTCGTGATTTCCTTGATAAGCCGATTAGACTCCGTGAATTGCCGGTGCGCGTTGTCCTGCATCGCCTTGGAGGACTCCGAGACGCGCGTATCGAGCGTGCGCGCGAGCTCCTGCATCTGCTGTTGGAGGAGCACCATTCCGCCCGACTCTCCGGGCTTTGTCATACTGTTGCGTAGCCAGATAAAGCCGACAACAAGCACTATGAGAATAAGGGCGGCAAGTAGTGTGAGAACATCCATGCGTGTATAATACCAACACTATGGCCATCCACGAAACATTGAAGAAATCCATTCCCGAGGCACTCCGCGCCCACGACGAAGTACGGCTCCGAACGCTCCGCTCGCTCGTCGCTGCGATGACGAATGAAGTCGTCGCCAAGAAGCGAAAACCAGACGAATTCCTGACCGACGATGAAGCGCTCGCGGTCTTGAAGCGTGCGGCAAGCCAGCGCAAGGACTCCATTGAGCAGTTTGAGAAAGGCGGCCGCCCCGAACTCACGGAGCCCGAGAAAGCCGAGCTTGCCATCATTGATTCCTACCTCCCCCAGATGATGAGCCGCGAGGAAATCATGCCCATTGCAAAAGCGAAGATGGCCGAGCTTGGCGTTTCGAGTAAAGCAGATGCCGGCAAATTTACCGGTGCCCTGATGAAGGAACTTAAAGGCAGGGCCGACGGCGGCGACGTCAAAGCTATCGTAGATTCTCTGCTCTCGTAGTCTAGCTTTCTCAGCATTTTGTGATATAGTATCAGTGGCTGTGTTCATTGAGTGCGCGACTGCGTGCCTACCGGCTACGTCCCATCTACAACTAAATGAAAGGGGTTTAAAAATGACGAAGAAACAGATCGAGATCGGCGGAGTGGCGGTATATCCGGACTTCATCCCACCAAGCGGGAAAGTGCATGTCGGGGTCTGGGTGGAGCGTCCAATGTCGCGCACGCAATGCGCTGAGTTGATGCGTCTCAACGATACTGCGGGACTCGGGCATGTCGGCGTATGTCGTGTCGGCTTCGGGAATTCCAAGGTTTCCTACATCGGTCCAGCGGCCCGCAGGGAAACCGACCGAGATACCACTCCGAAGAAAATCGCCGCGCGGCTCGCTCAAGCTGTCCAGTCGGTGACCGGCACGAGAATCATCGTCCGGAGGTTGCCGAACAACCAGGCAGTAAGTCGCGCACTTCCTAGCTAGTCCCTGCCCTATCCCAGAAGGGGAAAAATCGGCGCCTACCATACAAGGCGCCGATTCCATTTACGGCTAGGCTGTGGATAATGTGCTTGCTTGACAAATATATCAATACCTGCTATTCTACGGAGCAGGATAACTTCATAGGAGGGCTTAAATGCTCACCCCAGCAGAAAAAATCTTGCTCGCCAAGGTTCTTGAAGTGGCGGGCACCGATGAGGGAAAGGTAAAGAGCGGTGTCAGCGCGGCAATATATTCCGAAGAGGATTGCCGCGGAGACACCGGCAAGGCGCGCCGAACGCACCTTTGGGCCGTACTGCCGAATGCCGCAAGGCGCAAGATTCGGGAGTTGAAACGGAAAGAGGAAGCGGAGCGTACGCGCCAGCGAGAGCTCTCGCTGGTATGAAATTCTGCGGGCCATTGGCCACGCTTACCGACACAGCAATGTGTCGGTCATCTTTTATACTTCCCTCCCCGCATTTTTTTTGGTATACAACACACGAGGCCCTATCGTCTAACGGTTAGGACACATCCTTCTCAAGGATGGAATCAGAGTTCGATTCTCTGTAGGGTCACCAAACGATTTGAACCACCATCAGATGGAGTTTTTACCTTGTAGATAGGTGATAATTCAGCGGTTTTAAATCCAGGATACTGGTACTCAAGGTTTTGAGGAAAGAAGAGTGGCAACAAAACTCTCAGCTCACCAGGCTCCAATTCTTTCCATTGATTCTGGAAATCTCGCACCACCCCCACAGCGAACTCCAGCATTGAATCTACCGAAGACTCTGGATTGCCAAGTTCCCGATATCTCTCCTCCATCTCACGGATGTTGTTTTTACGCTTTGCTGCTTGCGTCATGTAATCAACATTATCAATAACACCATCCATACGCAGTTCCAATAAATTCTCCAGTCCTTTTTCTAACTTCTTCAATGTGCGCTTAATCTTGAGTGCTTCTGTGACATTTTCTTTCTGTGTCCTCTCATGAACTACCAGCAATGTTTCTACAAGAGCGTTGAGAACAGCATCATTTGGGGTAATGTTTCTTACATACTCAGTAAAGTCTCTCTCAAATATTTCCTTTGCCACACTTCCTTTCTTTGGGCACTCTGGATTTATACAACTGTAATAGGCGTACTTCTTAGTCCTTCCTTTTACAAAACCTCCTGTCATGTGTCTCCAGCAATAGCCGCACTTCAATCCTCTTAAAGGAAAGTCAGGATTATTCCGATTGCGAGGGGCTTTTCTGCTCTTGTCTCCTCCCCTCATGATCCACTGCGTCTGCTCATACAGCTCTTCTGAAATTATTGGCGTGTGCTTGCCTAACACATCTACACCAAGTTTTGGAATCACAACTCTGCCGTAATAGGCAGGATTTCTCAGAATTCTATAAACAAGCTGCTTGCTTATTTGAAGGTCGTGTTTGCTACGAGCGTTTGTAGTTTTCCTTATCTTGCGAGCTAGTTCTCTGAAAGTAATGGTTCCTCTTGAATATTCCTCATAAATGAATTTCACGATTGGTGCCCGTTCTGGGTGTGGAATTATAATTTTCCTTTCGTTCACTATGATGTTTTTGTAGCCCCAAGGAGCCCCAGTAGGCCAATAACCCTCAGAGGCTCTCATTCGCATGCCCGCCGTGGTTCTTTCAGAGCGCACAGCATTATCATATTCAGCTTGTGCTGCGAGGATACTTTCAGAGAATTTCCCCTGTGGTGTGTTCTCAATATTTTCCGTTGCTGATTTCAACTCCACACCATAATCTTTGAAGAACTTGCGAATGGTGTGGTAGTCCAGTGAATTGCGAGCGAATCTATCTACTTTGTAGATGATGAGATAGCCGACCTTGTCTCTGTTGCTGAGGCAATACCTCTGCATGCGAGCAAGTGCTGGACGCCCAAGAGTTTTTGCAGAAACCCCTTCTTCTCTAAAGATCTCCAATATCTTCAACCCCTCACGGTTAGCAAGTTCTCTGCAGGATTTCTCTTGACCTGCTAGGGAAAAATTATAAGTCTGTTCCTCAGACGATACACGCA
This sequence comes from Candidatus Kaiserbacteria bacterium, assembly GCA_023264445.1. Classification (GTDB taxonomy): domain Bacteria; phylum Patescibacteriota; class Minisyncoccia; order Phycocordibacterales; family Phycocordibacteraceae; genus C7867-001. Next base: position 146,356 of record JAHFMN010000001.1, read on the forward strand.
CATAGATTATTGCTGTTCTTGGTCGTTTATCTGATGTTAAGTTTTCCATAGCGATATAGTCCTTATCACGCCTCCCTTAATTTCCGCTCGTTTTTGCGAAAGAATCAAGGGGAGGCAAGATGTGGGAAGTTTGATTAGTGGGTGGAAATTGGTTTATAAACCCAAAAACCTAATCCGGTGGGCTCCGTCCCTCTCCACACTCTGTTTCTTGTTTAGGAGCCAGTTTTGGGTGTTTAGGTGTGTGGCGTACCCAAGTTCTATGAAGTTCTTCAGCTACAGCGAAGAACTTATCAACTAGGTCGCCATCTTCTATCTGTTTTCCCGATAATCCAGCCTGAAGAAGCGCATTTTTAATACGCTCCCTCTCATGAGGGAGAAGCATGGCTCTGAATTAACGGCTGTATGAGCGAGCCACCACGCAATTGATAATGCCGTCAATAAGTGCCTCCTTCTCTTCGTTGGAGTAGCGGCGTTTTGTTCTGTCTAGGAGAATATCCTTCAATCTCTTTCGTTCAAATGGATTAAACATAATGAACTTATTGCCCCGAACATATGCTGTTTCAAAAATGAAAACAGCCTAATGTCCGAAAGCGATTACCAGCCCCATGGATGGAGCTAACGAGGTAATCACTTCAAGGCATTAAGCTGTCTCCGATCAGTCCTGGCTCCCGTGAGGGCTCACCAAGCTGCATGGACTTTTTTCCTGACCCCGGAAGTTATAGCAACTCAGCCGGTCTAGGAGCTCATGCGTCGGGTTGTCCCGATGGTGTCAATAAAAGTGTTTTCCATTTACCAGAACGAATCTGGCACTTCTACTTTAACAAATCAATATTTTGGTGCAAGTTCTACAGATATCTTTTGTAGAAAATTAGGATAAAATGGGGGTGTTACCAGCTAAGAAATCCAATATGGCAAGCGGCAAGCACTCAAAGTCATTCAAGCTTGGACGAGATGCTCTTACTGGGGAATTTGTTCCCGTTGCACAAGCAAAGAGAAGCCCGGGACGATATGTCATTGAGCATGTTCCCAAAGCAGGTCACGGAGATGTTCCGAGGTTGCATAAAAAGCACAAGTAAGAGAACTCTGTGTTTATTTTAGTTGCGCGTTTCATTTAATCAGTTCTGCATGACCGAGGAGGAACAAATCGCACTAATTAAGAAACGAGAGGAGTGTGTAGAGAAGTATTTCAAGCACCATCGTGCAATCCAGACACTTAAGAAATTATCTGGAGATAAGCCCTTGACTCGCAAACAGGAGGTTTTAAGCGAATATGGACGCTGGTTAGCACAGGTTGAATCCGCCCACTCCAGACTTGAGAGATATCCTATTTGGCTATCTTCCACAAATTCTGCTGTTGAAAGAAGAGGAATTTCACGAGTAGATCAATTCACATATCATATAGAGAACTACCTAGCCGCTGTCTATATTTTAAATGAGAGAGTCAGAAGACTGGTTAGTTATCTAGAGAAGCGAGGTGGCAGAAAACGCTGCAATACAACAACAATAGAATCTTTGCGAAAGGCTAGAAGAACATTCATGCTGTCACTAGATCCTCTTATGGAAATTAGGAGAAGACACACCCACGAAAAACACTTCAACGACAAAGAGCTCACAACGATGGAAATGGCCGATAAAGCAGGAGAATTTTCAAAAGACCCATCTGAAAAGAAACAATTTAAGGGCTGGGCGATAATCCTACTACGCTTTCAACGCCACAGATGGAAGAAGATGTTGAAAAATAACAATCGGAATTTCTCTGTTTTACTTGGCATGATTTACGAGCCGGCTGACAAGCTCGTATGGGAAATCTACCAAAAGACCTGAGCTGTTGCTTTGCTCTACCGTCTTTATGGGGGTAAACTTCTATATGACCTAAACCAGTGGCTTGCCGCTGGCATGGTCTCAAAATCATAGGACATGGAAAACCCGTCATCACGGCATGTCCTATGTTGCAGGGGGAAACTCCTGTAGACCCGCAAGGGTTCGTGGTGGCGGGTTTTGTGTTGCTTTTATTAGAAAAACATAGGACATAGTTATGGACGCAAAAATCACATACGGAGTAGTTGGTACTCTGGTAGTTCTTTTGGCGGTTTCCGCATACTTCAATTTTCAATCAAAATCAGATGCCTCAACGACTGAAAATGCACAACAAGTAGAACAAACTGACACCTTGACTAGAGTAACCAGTTTATACAATCGGATGCTACCGAGTTTACCTCCGCATGACTTGTACTGTGTACCCAGCACGAAATCTTATTGCAATGTAGACGGGTGTAAGAATGTGGAGGCAAATGTCTTCGTGCTTCTAGGAAGAAAACAGAGTGGAGATAGTCTATTTATGGCTCGGTGTGATAATCAGCCCTGTGATATTTATGACGTGAATCTCTCACAGTCTGGTGAATTTACGACCTTTGAGACAAAAGAACCTCATGGGATCTTGTTTAGGACATCTAACTTAGACCAGAGCTACATTGAGGCTGTAACGCTAGGGACAGAATCTTTTGTTTCAAACGGTTTCTGTGCTCAGAGTAAAAAATAATGCTATGAAATATCTTGCACCATTCATTCTATCGGTTCTGATGATATTCCCAGTCTCTGTATCAGCAGCAACTCTTACGCAGAATCAAATCAATGCAATTATCAGCGTTCTCATGGCATTCGGCGTTGACCAAGCAACCATAAATGCCGTGTCTCTGGCTCTTGCTCCCGTAGCACCAGAAACTAGCATAGCTCCTCTATATCAGCCACCACAGCCTGTGCTTGATACCCAAGCACCAGTTATAAATCTTAATAAACTTGCAAACTACTTCAAGACAAACAAGTTCTTCAGTAATGGTATCTATGGCACTGCAGGTATACAAGAATCAAATTACATCAGTGATACTGGTTCTGGTGTGGCTACTGTCCAGTGGTTTGTAGATGGAGTTTCTGTTGCTCCTGCTCATGATTGGAATTATGGAAATGGAAAGTTTGCTCTTGATGTGACCAAGTATTCTAATGGCGAACACACCCTTAGAGTTACAGCAGTAGATAAAGCCGGAAATAGCAGCAGTGCATCAATCACAATAACAGTGAAGAACCCGAACTAATGTTTAAAAAACAATAAAACATAGACTTCAAAATCAATTTATCTAATCCATAAATCAAAGAGAGTCGTGTTTTGAAAAACTGATTAATAAATCAAGATATCAAGTTTGAAATTTTGGTTTATAAACCCAATAATCCAATCTACAAAGCAGACGATAATCAATTACATCTCTAAACAATTACCCCTGGTTCTTTATTCCCATTAAATCATTAACTATTTGCAATACTGGCGTACTGCTTTCTTTCTCGGTTTTAGATACGAAACCTATTGGCGCATGCTTGAACATTGATTCCGTTGCATTTTGTAACATTTCCGATAAACGAGGTTTTTCCTGTTGCTCTTCAACAGCAATGAAATCTTCCAAGGTACGAGCAACTGCTGCTCTATGGCGATTCACAGCGGCAAGATGTGAATTAACATTGTAGTTCTTCACTATAAATGAAAGTCCATACCAGAGGGAAGCAATTATCACTAGTTTAGCGATTCCTATACTCCAAATAGCACCAGCATCTATTGCTGTCCCTGGAACAGCCGAAACCTGACTAAAGTATGAGACGGCAAGAAAGCCAAGATACCAAAGAATGCCCAACAGGATAGCGTAGCTAGCAATCACAGCCCAAAACCATTTGTCAGCCGCTTGCTTGTAGTTCCTTGTTTCTAGGTCAAAGTGTGATGCAAGACGAACAGCGGCACGCTCTCCTTTTGCAGAGCCAACTTCTTTCCCAGCGATTCTAAGTTTCTCTGTTTCCTCACGCACCTTTTTGAGTTCATTTTCAAGATCTGTACGAATCTGGATAACCTTTTTTACTTCCTCATCGGTCTGTTGCTGGTTTGGGTTTTCTCTGCGTCTTTCTTCACGGAGAAAAGTAAGAATCACCATTACGATCTGTCTGTAAACAGTATCGTAAAAACCATCTACTCTTGCTTCAAAAGCATCATGCTCTTGTTTAGCATTTTGGACAGCTCCAATATCAAATTTACGCAACCATTGAAGATGCTCTACCAGTTGATTTATCAAAGACTCCACCTGACCAGCCTCACTCCGAAGCAATAAATCTTTATATCCCAAATCATATGCCTCTTTAAGCCAGCTTTGTGCTTTGGACAGTTTCTCGTTTGCTCTATCAAATACCAAACTCCCAAAGCGACTATTATCCATGGCGAGTTTTGCCACCTTCACATCAAATACATTCTCAGCCGTTATATCTTTTTGTTCTTCAGAAGCCATGGATTTTCATTGGAAATATTATACACTCTTACCATGTTTTACCGCATTTTTCAAGCAATAGAGCACTCTTTTGTGGTATGATTTTCGTATGAAATGGATCTGGGAGAGAATCAAATTGAGCTGGGTAAATATCCTGTTGATTATCGCTATATTCTCACTCTACATTTTCCTGTTCAATGACTATTTTGAGGTTGACCCTTATGGAGATGGTACTGCTTTCTACTATGCTTTGTGTGCTACTTTCCTTACAGTTTATCTATGGAACAGGCAACAAATTACAAAATAATTGCTGGGTTTTTATTGCTTGTTCTTTTTCTATTGAATTTTCAACTGCATGATTCAAGAAAAGAGAACGCTATTTTGCAGGATCGGTTAGATGAATATCAATCAGCATTAAGCGAAGCTAACGACAATATTGATTCAGCAAATTCTATGATTGAAGACGCCCAGAGCTATGCTTGGTCAAGCTATGAAGATATGGGATACGCTCTAGAGAATCTAAGCACAGTGGATACTGTGTGGGATCCCTACTAAATATGGACATTATTTACACAATATTAATAATTGGAGCAATCTGGTATGTTGGTAAATTGCTTTTACAACAAGCACCAACTAAACGAATTGAAAAATATGAGGAATTTGCAGAGGTGATGTTTAGGTCATATCAAACCACAAACAAAGTTTCCTTTGGCGAGGAGAAAGATCCACCAGAAGTATCCAGGATGAGGGATTGGTATATACGGCTAAAGGAAAAATACAAACACGACCAGACAAAACTTGTCCAGTTAGCGGAGGACTGGAAAGATTATGCTTTTAATTTAAGTAGCAAGAATATCAATCATTATCTTTGGCTAGAGGATGAGGATAAAGAAAGTAGCGATGAGCGTTATGGAAAGACACGAGAAGCACACATGAAAATAGAAGAGATTGAAAATAGATTCGCTAACATGCTTGACCCCCAATATTATCTAGATTTGGTGGCTGAAAGAAAGAAGAAACAAGAAGAAGTTGAAGCATTTTGGGAATCTCCAGAAGACAGGCGTTATTTAAAAGAAACACCGGCTACAGAGCCATAAAAACAGAGTATGATGATTCTATGAATACTGAAAAACCAAATGTTGGACTCGTTATACTAATCACAGCTGTCATAGTAGGGGGTGGTGTGTATTATTTTACCACTGGTGCAAAAAATCTTGATACTAATAATGCGGTTCAGACAACTTCCACACCGAATCAAACATCTAAAGAATATGCTGTAATGGGACGTCAACTTTGGAGTGCATTTCAGTGTGCGTCATGGGCTTCTGTAACGGGAGACAGCGAAGAACAAGAAAGACTTTTCTTATTTGGCTATGCGCAAGGAAAGACATTCCTTGAAGCGTTGAATTCTGAGAAGATTCAGCGAGATGACATATCTGAGAATGTCCCTATTGTAGTCACGATGCTTCTTCAAGGACCAACGGAAGAATTTATACTGGGTAGACTTTTTGAAAATGCACAAGACAGTGCACTAAAAGATGTCTTTCAGACCGGGAATGAATATAATTCAGAGAGTTTACGAGAAATCATTGCTGGAAATAAGTACAGGGAGAGTAATTGCCAACTGATTGGAGAATAGCAGGAGTTTTAACTCTATTAGGGGAGTATTTCTAACTCCTGCTTGACTGGCATAAATCCACGCTTTTGGAGAGAAGCGAACTTAACGGCTGCCTTGCTGATTGCCTCCAATTGCTCCACTAAGGGTTTTGAATCTGGTATCGTTAGGGTCACACTTTCTGTTTCCACTTTTTTTCTTGGCGAGCAAGTTGCACCCCATCGGCGGAGTTAGCAAGCAAGGCCTCTACGATGCGCTCGGTGCGGATAGATTGCGAACCTTTCACCAGAACGACATCGCCCGCGCGAAGCTGTTCGGGGAGGATACGCGCAGCATCATATGAGTTATTACACTGTATGACTTCGGTGCCGTTCGCCGGCACAGCAAAAGCTCGAGCGCGAATTCCCACCGTAACAACGAGATCAGCTGAAGCGCTTGCGAGCGCACCAACACGTTCATGCTCCATGACCGAGTAGCGCCCGAGTTCGAGCATGTCGCCCAGGACTGCAATACGCCGCTTCGCTCGCGGGAATGCCTTCAGGGTTGCAAGTGCTTCCTCAACCGCCGCTGGTGAAGCATTGTATGAATCGTCAATGATGACTGAACCGTTTTTTCCGGCGAGGAGACGGCCGCGGCCAGGCGGGGATTCGTAGCTCTCGAGCGCTTTGAGTGCCTCCGAAAGCGGTATTTCAAAGTCCTGCGCCGCTGCGACTGCGGCCGCAACTGGAAGAAGCTGTGTCTTCCCAACCGAACCTCGTACGATGCAGAAACCCTCTTCTCCCCCTGCACTTACCTTTGCTTGCATGCCAGCGACCTTCCCTTCGCTCTCATAAAAATCAACATCGCTTATGCGCGTGTTTACATCCTCTCCGATGCCGTAAGAAATGACCCGGGCAGGCGTGCGCACTGCATTATCGAATGCATATGCATCATCGGCTAGGACGATGAGCGGTGCATTTGCCGGGAGCGCATACGCCGGGGAAAATTCTTCTTCTCGTACTGCTTCGGGTGAAGCATATGCCTCGACATGGACCGGTATCTCTGGCAAGCGAGTGACGACCACCATGTCCGGTGTTGCGATGCGCAGTATGCCTGCGAGGTCGCCCGGCTTGTCCGCACTGACCTCCAGTACGAGCATATTTGGATAATGATTCGGTAACACCAGGAGTGCCACCGCCCTTTTCATAAGGGAGAACCATGCAAAAGGATTCTTCCAAGGATTCTCCACCCCCAAAATAGTGAACGGCACGCCAAACTCACTATTGAAACTCTTCTCGCTCTTCCGGACATACAGGCGCGTCCCGAGTACTGCCGCTACCGCATCTTTCGTCGATGTCTTCCCCACTGATCCGGTGATCATCACGATGCGCGGGTGGTATCGGCGTATGACGGCGTGCGCAAAAAACGCAAGAATCAAAACGACAATTGGCTTGAGGATGCTTTTCATGATTGATGTTCGCTTATCCCGAATGTGTCGAGACGACGCCTGCTTGTACCGGCAGGCCACGGTCAGGAGGTACAGCGTAATAGTCTATGAGGAAATGCACAAGGTCGAGAAAAGTTGAGTTCAGGGTTTCTGAAGCGTAGGTAACGCCCTTCGGGTCATTCGTGTAGAGCAAGATAATGAAGCGCGGGTTATAGGAAGGGAAGAACCCGACAAACGAATGGAAGAACCGATCCGTGTAGTATCCACCGCCCGGCATCGTAAGCTGGGCAGTACCCGTCTTCGCCGCCACCGACATAGTGGGGATCTTTGCCTTGCCGTCGTTGAGTTTCTCATCAACGACTGCATCCATCATGCTCGTTATCTCGCGAACGGCTGTCGATGAGAAAACTTGCGTCGTCTTCCCCCAGTCAAGCGTGCGCTCTATGCCCGAATTAAGACGTACGGCGCGTACCAAATGCGGCGTCACCATCGTGCCTCTGTTTGCGAGCGCACCGAGCGCGCGCATCATCTGTATCGGCGTTACGGCAATACCCTGTCCGAAAGCCGCCGTATCGTAGCCGATCTGCTGGGGCTTCGAGAGATTGCTCAAGAGCGCATGTCCCTCGTTTGGCACGTCAATGCCTGTCTTCGTTCCAAACAGCTTCGTAAAGTATGCTCGGAAGGAATCCTGTCCGAGCTCGGTCGCTACCCATGCCGCGCCGAGGTTCAAAGACTGCACAATGACCTGCTTCATCGGGACGACGCCGCGCGCCTTTAAATCCCAGTTGCAGATGCTTGCGGTATTCACGGTGATACAACCCGTATCGGTATAGGTCGTCTCCGGCGTGATGACGCCTGCATCAAGCGCCGAGGTCAGCGTCAGAGGCTTCATGATGGAGCCAAACTCATGCACGTGCTCCACAAGTGGGTTGCCGAGCAGAGTCGGATCTACTTCTTGCAGATTATTGCCGTCGTAGGTCGGATAGCTTGCAAACGCAAGGATCGCACCAGTCGTGGGATCCATGATGATTCCCCCCGATTCTTTACTCGAATAGCGCTGTGTAACTTTCGTGAGGTCGTCCTGAAGGCGCGTTTGCACCTCCGGCTCGATAGTGGTTATGACGTCGCCCTCGCGCGCATCCTGCGCCAAGACAAGCAGATTACCGACATTTGAAAAAAGTTCCGCAAAGAAATTCTTATACAGCGAGTCCCCCGAGCGTTCGAGTGAATCATTGTATGTCGCCTCAAGGCCAGTCTGGCCGGAGAGTGTATCGCTCGAGCCGTACGACACGATGCCAATTGCCTGTGCAGCGAGCGCACCTCCGGGATACAACCGCCATCGCTCGCGCAGTACCTGTACACCTGGGATGTGTTTCGCATCGAGCGCCTTTCCCTCTTCGTCAGAGAGACGATGCGCGATTTCGATATGGACTTGCGATTTCTTCGAAGCGGCCGCGAGGAACGCGTCATGCGAGAGTAGGCCGGGAACGACGGCTGTTATCGAAGCATACGCGCCTTCAGGGTCGCTAAGAATCTGTGGGTTTATCGCTACAAGAAAGCCGGTTGCAAGCGTCGCTGCGGAGATAAGCGTGCCGTCCTTGCGAGTGAAATAAATGGATCCGCGATCAAAGAGTCCACTTCCACCTGAAGCAAATTGCCGATCAGCCTTTTGCGCATAGTCCTGTCCACGGACGATTTGTATGAAATACAGCCGAACGATGATGCTTAGCGCAACGAGGAAGACGAAAACGAGGACGAGGCGCAGGCGGAAACGGAACTGCGCGCGCATAATGATCTCCTACCGCAGGGCGGTCACGCTCTCCGCTCGCACGAATGCCGTCGCGATGGGCTTTGCATAGCCCTCGGCCGCGTAATTCGTACCGGTAATGAGCGCCACGTTCTCGAGATACTGCTTTTCAAGAGTTGCGACTGCCGATTCGTCGTTTCGCACCGATTGGGAGAATTCAACCGTGAGCGCCGCATAGCTCATCACGACGGCGATGAGACCGATGTAGAGGACTGCGAGGAGGCCGACAATTCCCACGCAGAGCGGGACAGGCGGATATGGGAGGTGTACTCGCATCGTATTAAGCATAGGAATGGAGGGGGAGGATTGAATCTGCCTGTTCCATCCCCGCAGAAGCGGCAGCTCGTTCGAATACGCGCAGTTTTGCGCTGCGTGCGCGACGATTCGTAAGGATTTCCTCGCGTGAAGGAGTGATCGGTTTTTTCGGCGTCACTGCCCCCAATCCCGCGTATGCCGCATCGCGAAGCACATTCTTCACGATGCGGTCCTCGATGCTATGGAAGGAGATGATGGCGAGACGCCCGCCCGAAGCAAGCGCCGTGAGCGCGGCAGCAAGACCATCACGAAGCGCTCCGATTTCATCATTTACTGCGATGCGCAGCGCCTGGAATGTTTTCGTGGCCGGATGAATCTTTCGATCGTGATACGAGCGCGGCGTGCCAGCAAGAACGGCTTCCACGAGAGCGCCGGTGGTGAGTATCCGATTCTTTGCGCGCGCAGCGACGATCGCGCGCGCAATGCTTCGCGAGTAGCGTTCTTCTCCATAAGAAAAAATAATATCGGCAAGCACTTCTTCGGAAGAGGAGTTCACGATGTCGGCCGCCGTCTCACCTCCCTCGCCGTACGTCATGAGAAGCGGTTCATCATTCTGAAATGAAAAGCCGCGCGGCGCGGCGATCTGATACCCGCTCCACCCGAGATCAAAAAGGATGGCATCAACGCTGCCGATGCCGAGCCGTTCAAGAATGCGCGAGAGGTTGCGAAAATTATCGTTTACCAGATGCGCAACCGGGCGCTCGGGCCGGCGATCGCGCGCGTACGCTTCACGCGCCCGCTCCACCGCCGCCGGATCGGCATCAATGCCGATGATGACGCCATCTCCTCCTAGGAGAGTGATCAGCGATGCGAAGTGTCCTGCTCCACCCAAAGTCGCATCCACAACCGTATCGCCCGGCGCAACGGAGAGTGCATCAAGCACTTCCTTCATGAGTACAGACTCGTGTCGGGCCTCCATATCAGTTTGTACTGCCGACTTTCTCGGCAAATGTATCGGCATCGCGCTCGATACCGGTCGTGTATCGCTTCCACGCGCCCTCCTCCCATATCTCCACGCGGTCAGCGACACCAGCAATAATCGCTTTCTCTCTAATCGACGCAAATGATTTCAAATTTTCAGGAATGAGCACCCGGCCCGAGCGATCGACTTCAGCTTCAAAAGAACCTGCAAGAAAAAGGCGTGCGAGACCGCGCTGTGCCGCATTGCCATTTGCTTCCCTCGCATATGCCTGAGCTTGCTTCTCCCACGCCTTTCGAGAATAGACATATAGACAATGATCGAGGCCGCGCGTCACGACGACGACACGGCCCAGATCTTTCCGAAACCGAGAGGGCACGGAAATCCGGTTTTTGGAATCAAAAATGTGTAGGTATTCTCCGAGGAACATTGTGGAAGATGGCTTCGCGGCGCGGGAGGAGGCCACCACTCCCCTCTCCCACTTCACTTACCACTAGTGGATTATATCCCACTCCTCCCCACCACCCTATTTTAGTTATCCACAAGCAAAAGGCACCCTTGGAGGGTGCCTTTGCGACGATAGCAGGTTCTATTTTATTGCTTCACCAAGACGCTCCACGACAAAATCATGCGGGAGGCCGGCGAGGAACCATCCGGCCTTGGGGCCAGAATCGCGATTAAGGAAGACACGGTACATGGTCTGGAAGAGCTCTTTCGGCTGTATGGGAATTTCGGTCTTTAACTCATGTAAGCGCAGGTGGAGCTCTTCGCCGGTGCGCTTTCCTGCTTGTAGATAATCAGCGAGCGCTCCAAGCGCTTTCTTCTGAACATCAGAGAGCGCCACCTGCGGCATCTCCTTTTGTAATTCATATTTAAATTCTTCGGGTGCATAGGTAGCGAGCCAGAACTTCGCGTACCGCGCGCGCTCTTCAAGCGCGCGTTTTTCGTCTTCGGTCAGCGGGCTTCCCTTTGCTCGCACGGCTTCTTCAGCGAGTGCGAGATGCGGCATCTGGAGGACAAACGCGACCTCGCGAAAGCGCATCTGCCACGGTGCCATAAGCGCGGCGCGTTTCTCCGGAAGCTCGCAGAGTGCAAAGAGTCGTGAGTAGTCATCTGCCTTTCCTTCGCGCACGCCTTCCGCAAGTTCGTCATACCAGTCGTAGAGGCGCGGCACTGATTCTCCTGAAGGGTCGATGTCTATCTGCTCGCGAATGTCCTTACCGATGAGCGCAAGACGGAAGAGCTCTGGCGGGAACAGGTCTGCCATATCTTTCGCGCTTGTGCCACGACCTTTTGAGGAAGACATCTTCCGGCCACCGACGAGGAAGAATTCATACGGCATATCAAATGGCGGTTCTGCGCCGAATATTTCGCGGGAGATATGATTCGCGACGTCGCGCGAACCGCCGCGCGTCGAATGGTCCTTCCCACCGCCCTCGATGTCGACGCCGACCGCGCTCCACTTCGCCGCCCAGTCGGCTTTCCAGAAAAGTTTTACCGCGCCCTTCCATGGCGCGACGCGGCCCGTGTGCCCGCACGGCACCGTCTCGTCCGGACTACGATCGCAGGTATAGCCGACCGTCTCGCCATCATAGTCGTGCGCGCGTGTCGTCATCATCTTTCCGCAGTTCTCGCAGACAACCGATACCGGGAGCCATGACTCGTCCTTATCAGAGCCCGATGTCTCCTTCAGGATGCGGCGGATATCCTTCGCACGTTCGAGCGCAGTCTTAACATAAGTGTCCATCTTTCCGGAGCGGTAAAACTCGGTGGCGCGATAGTATGCCGGAGCGAAGCCGGCCTTCTTGTGTACACCCGTGAATTCAGCCCCAAAATATTCTGCGTAGTTTGCAAATCCTGACTCAGGGCTCGGCACGGCATAGAGCGGCTTGCCCAGGTGCTCTATAAACTTTTCCTGGTCGAGATAGCTCGGGATGGAATCAAACGGATCGAAATCATTGAGTTCATAGCGATATTCGTTTGCAATGCCGTATTCGGAAAGGACCTCGCTGATGAGGCCATGGATGGCGACGCCGCGCATTGAGCCCACGTGCACACGCCCTGAAAGCGTCTTTTCGTCGCGAATCAGGAACGTTTTCCCATCACGAGGTTTGCGTGTATCCCGTATCTCACCCGCTATGCGATCAGCCCAAAGCATTTTGAAATCCTAGCATATAAAGCGCATCGGCAGGTCAGAAAAAGATACGTTGCCTACTTGTCGCAATTTTGGACCTATAGGTCAAAAATTGCGACATTGAATCTCTCACGCTACTTTCTCAATAGTGTAGGTCTGCTTCCCTCCCGGAGTCTCAAATGTGAAGACATCTCCCTTCTTCTTCCCCATCAAGGCGGCACCGAGCGGAGAGACGTGCGAGAGTTTCTTCACGCGCATGTCGGCCTCTTCGCTGCCGACGATGGTGTACTCATGTACATTTTCATCTCCCTCTTTTTTAATAGAAACCTTTGAATTGAAGGAAACCTCACTCTTCTTCTTTCCGTCGGTGATAATCTTAGTGTTCTTCACCAACTCCTCCAGCTTCTTGATCCGCTCTTCGGTCGCGGCCTGTAGATCGCGCGCCTCCTGGTACTCGGCATTTTCGGATAGGTCGCCCAGCGATCTAGCGTATTCGAGATTCTTTGCAATCTCGGTACGGCGCACGGTCTTCAGGTGCTCGAGCTCTTTTATCATCTCGTCGAACTTTTCCTGCGAAACGATGATTTCTTGCGGATCAGTCATAGGTCGTGAGCGCATTGTACCCAAGCAACGCAAGAGTGCAATAGGGATTGCAGAATCCTAGGGAAGGCGCATGATAAGCCACGGGAGAGCTATAGGCGCAACATCCAATCAGCGGTGCACAGTCAAGGAGGTCTCATGAAGCCCGGAACAGAAATCAGAACTACGGACCGTGTGTTCAGCGCCGAAGGATTCATCCCAGCCGGCACACATGGGAAGGTGCTCCTTGCGGTAAGTGAAAATGGATACCGCATCGAGTTCACCAACGTCGAGATACAGACCGGCGTCGGGACGAAGATGATCAATACGGTGACGACGGTGCTGACTTCGCACCTGACCGAAGCGGCGAAGTGCTCATGATTACCAAAGAAGCCACCTCCGGGTGGCTTCGCTCTTTTCTTAGTTACCTAGACATGTCTGCCGCAGACGTGCCGCCAACGTACGGGGAGTTTTCGGCGTAGAGCAAATCAAAGAGGTCGCGCATGACATTCACCGCCTGTTCGCCCGTGCCCTCTGGACCGCGTTCAAGCACCACGGCGAACGCATATTGTGGATGGTCGTACGGGAAAAACCCGACAACCCATGAATTGTCATATTGATTACGAACGCCGGTCTGCGCCGTACCGGTCTTTGCAGCAACATGCACATAGGAAAGATTGATAGCACCTGCGAGCGCAGTTGTGACGGCCTGCCGCATACCCTCTCGCACGACCTGGAGCGCAGCAGCACTTGCAGGCACCGTAGTATAGGAAGGTGTCTGATTTGCAAGCAATGTCGGCGTAAATAATTTCCCGCCGTTTGCTACTGCGGCTATCGCACGCGCCATCTGTATGGGCGTCACCTGCACTGAGTACTGGCCGATTGCCGTAAAATACGTATCGCCGAGATACCACGGTTCATCAAATGTTTCTTTTTTCCAATCGGGTGTCGGAATAAGACCGTTTGCTTCTCCCGAGAGGTCAATACCCGTCGCACTGCCGAGGCCGAATTGCTTGTACCAATAATCCAAGCGATCAATGCCGAGTCCTTTCTGGCCCTCAAAACCACCGCCGACCGTATAGAAAAAGATATCCGAAGACCATGCGATTGCTTTACGCACGTCAACCAGACCGAGCGGTCGCCACCCCTTATAAATAAATGATTTACCAGGATGATACGGATCCGGAATGGAAATAGAGCCGGGATCATTGATGATGGTGTCGGGCGTGATGAGACCGTCGGTGAGCGCACCGGAGGCAACAAGCGGCTTCACGACAGACCCGGGCGCATACACGCCCTGTATGGCGTGGTCGAGGAACGGACGTCCTGGATTGCTGTTGTAGCTCGCAATGGTGTCGGCGGGTCCGCCGGTCGACATGACATTTGGATCATAACTCGGGTACGAAACGATTGCGCGCACCGCGCCAGTATGCACATCGAGGATGATGCCGGCACCGGCGATGAATCCTTTTGCACTCGCCACATCTGCAACCGCACGTGCAACAAGTCTCTGCAACGCAGCGTCTATCGACAACTGCAACGTGCTGCCATTTTCCGGCTTGACGACCGTCCCTGCAGAGCGGATGGCGCCACGTACATCCTTCTCAGTCAGGAGCTGCCCGTTCTTCCCAGCGAGAAGTTCATCGTATTCAGCTTCAAGACCAGCAATACCGGTCTCGCTCGTATCATAATAGATTCCTTTTGCATCTTTCTTCGGATACGAGACATATCCGATGATCTGACTCAAAGAGGGGAATGGGTAGTGGCGCACGACACTCCCGTCTTCCCTCTCCGTATTCTCGGCAATCACCGTACCGTGTACATCCGTGATGACACCGCGTGGCGCAAACAGTGTCGTGACCTCGAGACTATTGTGCGCGCTCGCTTCCGCAAATGCGGCGCCGTTTACTATTTCAAGATGCCATGCACGCACAGCAAGAACGAGAAACAGGAGCGAGAGGACCGCTCCAAGCGAGACGAAGATCCCGCGCGAGAGCGGTTTTTCGAGCCGGCCCTCGAAGCGGGCGCGCTCGTATGCGGGAGCATTCGATGCGTCAAGAAATATCTCGTCGGGTGCAATTTCCAAATTCAGCCTCTTTTTCCGCCGCCAGAGCATCACCCCATCATACTCGCCCCGTTAGATAACCGAAAGTTATGTGTTTTTCGTCAAAAAGACCTTTCAGTTCAAGAAATAAACGTGAATTATAAAAGGGATTATCTAACGGGGCTCGCCCTAAGCTGACGGCGCACGAAGACGGCCATGACGGATGTGAGGAACCCAAGAAGCGTGCATATCGGAAATCGTCCCGCCTGCGGCACATAGAAAAGCGTATCGGCGAAAAGTCCTACGGCAAGCGGTACTAGAGGCTCATACAACGAAGTGATAAGAGCGAGGAGGACGGTCAAAGGCCACGGGAACAGTATGACTGAAATAAACGTGGTGATGGTAAGTATGCCGTTTCGTATCATGGTGTTGAAGTTGCCGCTGTGAAGGCATCACGTACTGCTGCACCCGTATCACGAAGCAGAACCCACGTAATGGAAAAAGGATTTACTGCCGACTTAATGTGGAGCGTGATGCCGGGAGACGATGGATTGCTCTCAATGCGCGCGATACTGCCGATAGGAAGCATCCCCGGGCCGGGAACAAATACTACGTCAGACGCTGCAACCCTCGCAGAACGCGTAAGTGAAGCCGTCATTGCTCCGGCACCTGCGCCAAGCAAAGTGAGGGGAAGCGCATTATGTCCGACCCACCCATGCGTCTCGGCTCCCGGCGCCGAGAAAAGCGTAATGCGGGAGAAGCCGGAGGTAACGGAAGAGACGACGCCAAGTGGAACGCCTCCCTCGCCGAATGCCTCGTAGCCGGGAGCGATGCCGTCCTGCGACCCTGCGGCGACGACGAGCGTATCGTACGGGCTCTCGGGCGGGCGGGCGACGACGCCGGCGAGAACATCAGAAGCAGCGTGGGAGGTGGGGAGAAGTGCTTTGAGCTGGGCTTCTTTTTCTATAAGTGCTTGGTTCTCGCTCGCGAGCGCGGCATTTTCGCTTTGCAGTTGTTCATTCTTTGCGGCAAGCGCGGCGATATCATTAAAGCCGTTGAGGAATGTACGGCTCGCAAGAGCGATGGAATCTCCCACGCGAAACGCCGGGGTAAACAGTTGCCAGAATATATTTGGCGCAAGCAACCGCAAAAGAAGCGCGAGGATAGCGCAGGCAAGCGCGAGAGTCCCCCACGAGACGTTTCCAGGCGAGAGGAGCGCATTACGCTTCGCTAAGTATGTCTTCTTCATCGACAAAAAAATCAGCGTAGGTTGCGGGATCTTCGGTCACGATGCCCACCCCGCGTACGACCGCCGTGAGCGGATCGGCTGCGACCCGTACTGGCACGCCGAGCATTTTCGCTAGTATCTGCGGCAGGCCGCGCAGAAGCGCGCCACCACCAAAGACCGTCACTCCGTGCTGTAGCACGTCTGAAAGGAGTTCGGGCGGCGTCGCCTCTATCACTTCCTTCATGGCATCCATGAGTGCATCGAGCGAAGGGGCAATTGCTTCGCGGACGTGCGCGTCATTCAATATCACTTCGCGCGGGAGCCCGGTCGCAAAATCGCGCCCACGGACGCTCCGCGAAAGTATTTCCGAAAGTGGCATCACTGCCCCGATGGCTATCTTGACGTCCTCGGCCGTGCACTCGCCGATGCCGAGCTTGAATTCGCTGCGAACGAAGTCAATGATGTTTTCATTGAAGCGGTCGCCTGCTACATGCGAGCTCTTTGCGGCAACGACGCCTGAAAGCGCGATGACGGCGATGTCGGTCGTGCCGCCGCCGATATCGAGTACCATCGTGCCAACCGCCTCTGAGACCGGCAGCTTCGCGCCGATAGCTCCTGCAACCGGCTCTTCAAGAATGATCGCTTCGCGCGCGCCGGCGTTTCTCGCGGCATCTCGGACCGCGCGGCTCTGCACGTTGGTCACCCCTGTCGGCACGCCGATGACGACCCGTGGGCCAAACAGCCGGAACCGGCTTTGCTGCGCTTTGTTGATGAGATAGGCGAGCAGCTCTTCAGTCACTTCAAAGTCAGAGATGACGCCGTGAGAGAGCGGCCGCACGACGCGGATGTGCGCGGGCGTCTTGCCGAGCATCGTCTTCGCCTCCTTCCCCACTGCGACCACCTGATGTGTCTTATCGTTGACCGCAACGACTGATGGCTCGTTGATGACGACGCCGCGGCCGCGCACATAGACGAGCGTATTCGTCGTCCCGAGGTCTATCGCTATATCGTTGCTGAAAAGCAGATTTCTAGAAAACTTCGCCATACCCTAGCCGACCAGCTTCGCGTGCGGCATCTTCTCCACTGCTCCGGTCGCGCGATTCACGACTTCAAACTCTCCGGTGGCAACCGCGTCCTTGCCGACCACGATGCGATGCGGGATACCGAGCAGATCGCTCTCCGCAAATTTCTCTCCTGCGCGGAGGTCGCGATCGTCGTAGAGCACCGAGATGCCTTTCTGTGCCAGGTCGGTATACAGCGCGTCTGCTGTTTTGGAAATCTCATCGCCATCATGCCCAAGTGAGACAAGGTGATATACAAACGGCGCAACGCCTTCGGGCCAGACAAGCCCCTTCTCGTCCGCAAGTATTTCCACGATGATGCCCATGAGGCGCGTCGGCCCAATGCCGTAACTGCCCATGACGACCGACTTCTCCGCGCCGGCTTCGTCCTTGTAGGAAAGGCCAAGCGGTTCGGAAAAGCGTGTGCCCAGACTGAATATATTCCCGGCTTCAATGGCTTTCTTCTCTACGAGATTATTTCTTTCAAGTCCGAGCTTCGCAAGCGTTTCGTCGGTACATACCTCTTTATTGACCGCAATGCGCTTCCCCTCATCTATATAAATGGTGTCCTCACCTGCCTCGGAGACCGTCTGGAATTCTTCCGAGAATTCGCTGAAGATGCCGCCCGAAGCAAACGTGACGTACGTCTGTGCGCCAATGCCTACTCGACTGAATACCCTCATATACGCTTCGCGCGCTTTGTCATAAAACGCTTTATGCTCCGCCTCATCTTTTGAAAATGAATAGAGGTCCTTCATCAGGAACTCTTTGCCGCGCATGATGCCGGACTTCGCGCGAAGCTCATTTCGGAACTTGTTCTGAAATTGATACGCATACACCGGAAGATCGCGGTATGAGGAGATGTGTTCGGTCATGATGCGGGTCAGGGGCTCCTCGTGAGTAATTGCGAGTCCCGTCTCGCCGCCGCTCTTGAAAGATGTCTTGAACCAGTTATCAACTTTCTCATCGTCCCAGCGGTCGGTGCGGCTCCAGAGCTCTTTATCCTGAAGCGCGGTCATGATGAGCTCTTGCCCGCCGATAGCGTTCATCTCCTCACGGATGATCTGGACGATGTTGTTGAGAACCCGCAAGCCAAGCGGAAGGTACGAGTAGACGCCCGACATCTCCTTGTGGATGTATCCGGCGCGCACGAGGAGCTGAGCATTCTTCGCAACCTCGTCGGAGGGCGCCTCGCGCCGAGTTTTCGTAAAAAGCTTCGACTGTCTCATGGGAATGAGTATAAAGCAAAAGCCCGCGAGAAGCACGGGCTTTTTTGTGGGACTTTGAAGACTTCTCCTCTAGGAAGCTAGTCTCTGTATCTCCTCTTGTGCGCTCCTGCGTGCGCTCCTGCGCTCAGCCGCTTTTTCTTGTTCAGCTTGCTGAAGCAGTCCTTCTATCGTCCCGCCCTTGGGGCTTTTATAAACGACGCACCCCAATGGATCAATCGTAACGATGTAGCTAACGGCATGTGCTTGCGTCTGAAGCTTAATGAGCATTTCACGCACCGTTGTTTTCCTAAATCTCGTCCAGAAGAAGAGCAAGGGGTGATACCACCTTCCCTCGTGTTTCGCGACGAGATCCCCTCCCTGACTGAACAGGAATATCTGGCTGCACCATAAGAGAATGTACACATTCCCCTCCGAACAACCAGCGCTGAAATCAAGGATCTTGGTGTCAGCACGCGAGACAGTTGCGTTACGGAGCCCTTCATAGTCTTTCAGGTGTTCTTTAAGCCACGGAAACTGCTCGAACACTGCTTGCACATGATACTTGGACATAGCAAACTCCTTTTGAGGAGAAGGCATCCCGCCTTCTTAGTACATTTCCGACCGTTCATCCCGAACGGTCGGGCCTCGGTTTCAAACAGCAAACCAGAAAAATAGTACTTTATTTTATATATAAAGTCAATACCTCATTAGCCTACAATCTTGAAAATGTCGTGGGCAGTGACCACGACCATGAGCAGGATGAGGAAGACGAAGCCGATGGCATTAATAGAGTGAGCGACGCTCGTTTTGATAGGACGGCGGATGATGCTTTCAATGATGACGAAGAGGAGCCGACCCCCATCGAGCGCAGGGACGGGGATGAGATTGATGAGTGCGAGATTGATGGAAATGATGGCCATGATGGAGAAGAGATCGCCGAAGCCTTGTCCCGATGCCGCGCCGACGACGCCCGCGATGCCGACGGGACCTGCGACCTGCGAGAGGTCGGCCGAAAGCGTAAAGATGCCGTAGAAGAAATGTCCGAGTCCGACTGCGGTCATCTTGGTCATCTCCCAAGTGAGAATTGCACCTTCTGTAATTGCCGCTCCAAATGGAAGCGGCACGACGCCGATAGTGGCGACTTCAACACCAAGCACCGCCCGCGTTAAGTCGGATGGAATGAGTCCCGTCTCAGGTCGAGCAGATAGCGTTTCTTCTTTCCCGCTTGCGTGCCGGACGGTAAGCATAATGGTGGCATTTCCCTTCCCCTTTGCGACGAATTCGGTAAATGCAGCCGGGTCCACGCCCGAGAACGCATAATGCCCATCCTCCGCAGAGAGGATGGCGTCGCCTGGGACAAGTCCTGCATGAGCGGCTGGACTCCCAGGAAGTACATCCGCCACGGCGAGTGCGGCACTCTGCGCTACTGGGATCTCCTCTGGAGCAAGTGCGCGCGGCGTGCCAGCGATAAGCGCGCCGGTCACGAGCACATAGGCAAAGAGAAGATTCATCGCGACGCCGGCGACAAGCACGAATGCTTGCGCGAATCGGTTCTTGCTACTGAATGCACGGGAACCCTGTCCTTCCCCGTCTTCTCCATAAATCTTCACGAATCCGCCGAAGGGCAGCCAGTTGAGGGTGTAGGAAGTCTCACCCACTTTTGCGATGGTGAGCGCGCGAGGTGGATACCCGAGCCCGAATTCGTCTACGCGCATGCCAGTAAGCTTCGCGGCGACGAAATGCCCGAACTCATGCACTACGATGAGCGCGACGATGACGACAATGAAAATCAGGACACTCATTCCTATTGAGCTATCTCCTTCTCTTTTTTCTCGAGGACTGCCGCGAGCGCTTCATTGCCCGCGTCAATGAGCTTCTGCAATTCGACTTTCAAACGTGCGAACTCATCCTTTCCCATACCGCCGGCCTTTTCTGCGACCTCGAGCACCTTTAGAGCTTCGGTACGATGCGAACGCAATGTCACCTTCGCTTGTTCGGTCTTATCGCCAGCGATTTTTGAGAGCTGGATGCGCCGTTCGCTCGTAAGCTCGGGAAAGGATACACGCAGTCCCTGATCATCAGTTGCGACGCCCACACCGAGATCCGCTTCGGTGACACCTTTTTCAAGTGCCTTTAGAATACTCATGTCCCACGGGATGATACGGAGGGTGCGTGCATCCTCAACCGAGATGGAAGCGAGCTCTCGTAGCGGCGTGCGTGCGCCGTATGCCTCGGGCTTCACGCCATCAAGCAGAGAAGGCGTCGCACGTCCGGTACGGACTCCGGAGAGCTCACGAGCGAGCCACTCTTCAGTCTCTTTGATATCAGCCTTTAATTTTGAGAAATCGTACGCCATCAGCTGATTATACCAAACTCAGACTAAACCTTTGGGGGTGACGAGAGACAGATGCTCCAAGATCATCCGCAAGGGCGCGCTTCGGTCGTACAGGTAGCCCCGCAGGGTTGCGATGTCTGAAAGCAATTCAGCGGCAGCTTTATTTTTATCCTTTTTCATCGCGGCATACGCCGTCGCCTCGATGCCATTTACGATGGCGACCGCCTCATCGCGGAGCTCCCGCCGCTCTTCTTCGTCTTTCCCGCTCGTGAGCTTCTTGATGAGTGCACTGCGCTTCTCTTTGCTCGCTTTTAGAAATGCTTCTGCTGGATTGAGTTCCTGCTTGCTGCTTCTGCCTTCTTGTTCCAATACCTGCACTCGAGAACGCAGTGTGGGCAGGAGCCCACCAAGCGACGGTAATACTAAAAATAAGTAGGCACCCTTTGGCGGCTCTTCAAAAACCTTGAGCAATGCATTCTGCGCTTCGTGATACGCGCGACTCGCCGCGATGATGACCACCTTATGCTCGCCCACAAACGGCGCACCGGCGGCAAGGTCTGCGACCTGCCGCGCGTCTTCCACTGACAGAAGTCCGTATCGCCGTGTCACGATATCTGGATTTGCTTTCACATCCATCCCGAGATTTTCCTTCACCCACGCGAGCACAGTCGCGATTCCCTTTTCTTCCTCCGCTTCTATAACAAACGCGTGGTGCTGTCTTTTCATTGCTTCGCAATGATGCTCTTCTGATAGGTATCCAAATGCTTCAGTGCGATGCCGGTACCGCGCGCGACGCAGTAGTACGGGTCGTTCGCGAGCTTAGCAGTAACACCGGTGCGACGGTAGACGAGCTCAGGCATCTGTCGGAGTTGGGAAGAGCCGCCAGTGAGGATGATGCCGTTGTCGATGATGTCGGCAGCAAGCTCGGGCGGAGTGTCCTGGAGCACTTTGCGGATCGCCTGCGTCATCTCGCGTAGCTCACGCGCCATCGCGGTGACGAGATCGTTCGTTGAGAGATCAACCGTGCGCGGGAGCCCGCTCATAAGATCACGCCCCTTGACTGGGAGTGTGAGCTCTTCATTAATCGGGACCGCGGCACCGATCTTTATTTTTATTTCTTCCGCAGTCTTGTCGCCGACAGCGAGATTGTGCTGCTTCTTGATGTAGTCCACGATGGCACGATCGAGGCGGTCGCCCGCGCACTTCACACTCGTTGAGGCGACGATACCGCCAAGAGAAATCACGGCAACGTCTATGGTGCCGCCGCCGATATCCGCAATCATGCACCCCATCGGCTCGTGAATGGGAATGCCGGCACCGATGGCTGCGAGTATCGGCTCTTTGACCACGTACGCATTCTTTGCACCGGCCTTAAGTGCGGCCTCGATGACGGCACGCTTCTCGGTGGAGGACACCCCCGCAGGGACGGAGACGAGCACGGTCGGCTTGAAAGGATTTCGACCGAGCGCTTTTTTCATAAAATAACGAAGCATCGCCTCGGTGATGCGGTAGTCCGCGATGACGCCGTCCTTCATCGGGCGATACGCCCGGATGTCGTCCGGCGTACGACCGATCATCTTCTTCGCCTCCGCACCAATGGCGAGAATCTTATTACCGCCCTTTTTGCCGTGCTCCTTGCCGACCGCGACGACCGATGGCTCATTGATGACAACCCCCTTGCCGGGCACGAAGACCAGCACATTGGTCGTTCCGAGGTCAATGCCGAGCTTGGGAGAAAAGAAGGACATTGCCACCATAGTAGCGCGTCGTCGTACACAGGGCAAAAGCCCGCGGCTGGTGGTACGATGACGCTATGCAAGGAGAGATGAATTTCATCATCGAGGGCGATCGGCGCCTCTCCGGAACGGTCGAGACGAGCCGTTCCAAAAACGGCGCCGTTGCCCTTCTCGCCGCTTCCCTTCTGAACGCGGGGAAAACGACGCTCGAACGCGTGCCAAAAATAGAGGAAGTCAATCGTCTTATTGAAGTGCTGCGTTCTATCGGCGTATCGGTAGACTGGCAGGGGTCGAATGTCGTCCTGCAGCCGCCCAAACATCTCTCGCTTGAAAAAATCGATCGCATCGCGGCGACAAAAACGCGCAGCATCCTCATGTTCATCGGCCCTCTGCTCCATCTCTTCAAGGAATTTGAGCTGCCGCAATCAGGCGGATGCACGCTTGGATTGCGCTCCGTGCGCCCGCATCTGATGGCGCTTGAGAAATTCGGCGTCATGATAGAGGCGCGCTCCGAAAGCTACCACATTTCTCATACCGCGCTCGCACCGGCCGAGGTCGTCTTGTATGAGTCGAGCGATACTGCGACCATCAATGCGCTTCTTGCGGCCGCGCGCGCTCCCGGAACCTCGGTCATCAAATACGCATCAGCAAACTATCAGGTGCAGGAAGTCTGCGGCTTCTTGCGCGCGCTCGGCGTCTCCGTGGATGGCATCGGTTCGACGACGCTCACCATCACCGGCATCGCGCAGATCGATACGACCGTTTCTTATAGCGTGGCGCAGGATCCCACTGACGCCATGTTCTTCATTTCGGCCGCCGTGACAACCAACTCATCCATCACGATTACCGCTGCGCCTATAGAATTCCTTGAAGTGGAACTTCTGCTTCTTGGAAAGATGGGACTTATGTTCTCGCTTTCTAAATCCCGCACGTCCGAAAATGGCATCACGAAGCTCGTCGATATAGAACTTCATGCATCGGAACTCACTGCCTTCCCTGAAAAGATTCATGCACGCCCCTACCCTGGCCTCAATATAGATAATCTTCCCTTCTTCGCCGTTATCGCGACGCAGGCGAAAGGTACGACGCTCATTCACGACTGGGTCTATGAAAAACGCGCCATCTATTACACCGAGCTTGACCGTCTGGGAGCGCGGACGACGCTCCACGACCCACACCGCATTTCGATAGAAGGGCCGACGCACCTCAAGGCCGCTGAAGTCATCTGCCCGCCTGCGCTTCGCCCCGCAACTATCATCCTCGTCGCCATGCTCGGTGCGAAAGGCCGCTCCACGCTCCGGAATGTCTACAGTATCAACCGCGGATATGAAGATCTCGTCGCTCGCCTACGAGCGCTTGGTGCATCCATTGAAGCGACATGAAATCCATCGGCGACATTCTCCCTGATATCAAGAAAAAAGCGGCAGAAGCGCCGAAAGGGAGAAAGCGTCAGACCGAACGCGGCGAATTGATGCGCTTTTTCCAGCGGCACCTGAACTATTCGCGCAAACAAGACGGGCTCGCGCCCATGACGATGGCACATCTCGGGACAGTCCTGGAAAAAATACCCACGCAGGATTTGTATTACCTCAAGAGCGTCTGCAGCCAAGCAAAAAACTTCGGTAAAAAATTCTGGTGGGAGCTCGATCCGACCAAGCATCCTCAGCGCTAAAACGTGCTATACTAGAGCACATGAAAGAAATCGTGCAAGATGGCGCGCTGGTGTTGCGCGAGATTGCAGAGCCGGTGCCAGAGAAGCTTTTCGGTTCTGCCGAGCTCTTGCAGCTCATTAAGAATATGGAGAAAGCCCTCGACAAGGAAATCGAGGGCGTCGCGCTTGCTGCGCCGCAAATCGGCGTGTCCTATCGCCTATTCATCGTCCGGAAGGACCGCACCCTACCGCCAGTGAGCGTTCCGGAAGGTGCACCACTTCCCCCACCGCCTCCTACTGAAATCGAGCTGTACATCAATCCTGAAATCATAAAGACCTCCCGCAAGCGCGCAAAGGTGGACGAAGGATGCCTCTCGGTGCGCGGTGTCTACGGCACGACGAACCGGCATGAGCGCGTGACGATCCGCGCGAAGCGCATGGATGGCACGACATTTGAGCGCGGCGGCGGGGGCATCATGGCGCAGATATTCGAGCATGAAATGGACCACCTGAATGGTATCCTCTTTATCGACCACGCGGAGCATCTCATCCACATTCAGCATGCACCAACCGCATAAATTCGCATTTTTCGGTACGCCGAAGGTCGCGAGCGATACGCTCGAGATACTCATCGAGCGTGGCTTCACTCCCTCGCTCGTCGTGACATCTCCGGATGCGCCGCAAGGCCGCGGCCTTGCGCTCACTCCCTCGCCGACGAAATCACTCGCACTTGCGCACAATCTCCCTCTACTGACGCCCCCGGCGCTTGACGCCGATGCTATCGCCGCCATTCGTGCATGCGGATGCGATTACGCCATCGTCGTCGCCTACGGCAAGATATTTCCTGAAGAACTCATCACTGCATTCCCACTCGGCGTATTAAATGTGCATTATTCCCTTCTGCCGAAATATCGGGGCGCAACACCGCTTGAGGCGGCGCTCCTTGCAGGCGAACGAGAGACAGGGGTAACCGTCCAGAAGATGGTAAAAGAGCTCGATGCAGGCGACATCATCGCGCAGGCCGCACTAGATATCACTCCAGAAGAGACTGCGCGCGAGCTACGCCCGCGCCTTATTTTGCTCGGAGCAAATCTGCTTGCTGACACGCTCCCCGCCTATCTCTCAGG
The DNA here is from genome assembly GCA_023264445.1 of Candidatus Kaiserbacteria bacterium. Classification (GTDB taxonomy): domain Bacteria; phylum Patescibacteriota; class Minisyncoccia; order Phycocordibacterales; family Phycocordibacteraceae; genus C7867-001. Next base: position 171,836 of record JAHFMN010000001.1, read on the forward strand.
CACCATTACACCGGCACCTCAGAACCCCGCTAATGTTTCGCATGCGAGGAAATTAAAGAAAGAAGACGGACTTCTCTCACTTGGTGCTCCCGCCGAAGAAAACTGGAATAAATATCGCGCCTATGCCGACTCTATCGGCACCTACTTTTTTGAAAACGGAAAACGTATGAAGATAACCGAGGCATCGTTTGCAAACGGAAAGTTCATCATCGAGCGCGTCATTCCCGAAGGCAAACGCGAGATGGCGTATAGCGCTTAGCGCCCGAAGCGCAGCATATTCTTCAGAGCGCGGCCGCCGCGCTTGAAAAGATGTTCTGATTTGCCGCGGGCACGGCGTATTTCTTTCTCCAATTCACTGCGCACGCGGTCTGCGGCGCTCTCCGGCGTCGGCTTCACTGCTTCGGCATGGAACACCTCTCCGAGCACCGAGAGATTTGCTACCATCCGGCACGGCTCGGATGAGCGCCCCTCCGCCGGAGCGTGTTCTACATCCACCAAAAGAAGGGCGGAGGTGGCATCATCCCCCAGAAGGCGTTCTATCGGCGCGAGCTTCTCTTCCACTGCTTGTGCCGAAGCCGGCGCGAGGTCTTCATAATGAGTTGTTTGTAGAGTAATGCGCATATGCATGAAGCTAGTTGCTAATACTTACCATTTTAGCGCGGGAATGGTGCCCTGTCAGTATGCGCACCTTCCCAAGCGGCACGTTGAATCGTCCTGCGATAATCTCGCGCACACGCTGATTCGCTCGATTCCCGCTCGCGGGCTCTTTGACCGAAATCATGAGCGTCTCCTCTCCCTTCTCTTCCACCTTCTCGCGCTTGGCGCTCGGCGCAACAATTACCTTTATATACATGTTTTGCTTGTCAGATTTTCGCTCGTCGTTCTTTATCGTCGCAACTGTATCAATTTTGAACCTATAGGTTCAAAATTGATACAGTTGATTTTTGCTTATGGTGAAGAGTGGACATAGTGCTCGCGTAGGTATGCGGCTATATCTTCTGACTCATACATCTCAGTATTCCGATCAGCATCGACGAGATAGGGCACTTGGCGCTTCCCTCCTCGTGCAACAAGCTCCGCTGCAACCGTTGAATCAGCAATATTCTTTTCTTCAAACGAGATGCTGAGCTCTTTTGCCGTATCGAGTACTTTGCGACAATGAAAGCATCCAGTCTTTACATACAAAATGAGCATTGGAAAAGTATAGCAAATCGGCTAGAATACCCACACGCGCCGCTCCGCGGCGCGTGTTTGAGAACATTCCGGGATAGCTCAATAGAACGCATTTGTAAGTCTCATTCCGCGGTAGCTCAGTGGTAGAGCGGCTCGCTGTTAACGAGTTGGTCGTAGGTTCGAATCCTACCCGCGGAGCAAATCTTTCGTAACCAACGCAATGGATTTAGCGTTGTATATACTGTAATTGTCTTATGAATATCTCAAGAACGAACTTCGTTATTCTCTTCATCATTTCTGGGTTTGCCTTTCTTTTTATTACTACCTCGCTTTTGGGAACAACAGGCCCACGAGGATTTCCTAATGCCCCCGACTCTGTCATTAGAACTGGTGGTGACTCACCAGTGGCTTGGAAGCGTACTGCGTCCACAATTATTTTACCCATCAAGGTAATTTTGATAGGTCCTTTGGCTCTGCCACAGATTAATTTTTTGAAAGAAGACCCGCCGCCTCCATTTATCGGTATCTATCTCGTTTTCTACTGGACTATCCTTGCATCAGTCATTCACTATCTCCTCGGTACACTACGACGTTTTTAGTTGCTATACTTTTAGTATGCCTCGTGTGGTGAATTCCTCGATCGTTACCACCATCGACCCAGTCGAGCCTCACACCCCTGGTGGCGTTGGGGCTAAGCTCAATCGCCTGCGCGCGGCGGTCCTTGGAGCCAACGACGGCATTGTCTCTATTGCGGCGCTCGTGGTGGGCATCGAGGGAGCGACTGACTCAACAAGCGCCATCCTCACCGCGGGAATCGCCGGCGTGCTCGCAGGCGCTCTGTCCATGGCAGCTGGCGAATATGTCTCCGTCAGCAGCCAACGCGACAGCGAGAGAGCGCTGATAGAAAAAGAGCGGGGCGAGTTGGCTACGCGCAAAGTCCGTGAGCTTGAAGAGCTCACCACGCTATACGAAGCAAAAGGGCTTTCACCAGCTACGGCGGCGACAGTAGCGCGCGAACTTACGGCGCACAATGCGTTTGCAGCGCACGTGGAGGCCGAGCTCCACCTTGACCCGAAAAAACTGGCAAGACCATGGCAATCCGCGCTCGCATCGGCGGGATCTTTTTTTGCCGGAGCAGTGCTTCCGATGCTCGCCATAATTTTCCCTCCGCCTGAGTGGCGCATCCCAGTTACTTTTGCTCTGGTGGTGGTCGCGCTCGCAATAACCGGCTCGGTCAGTGCTTATGCCGGCGGCGCCAATAAAACCCGGGCGGTAATCCGCGTTGTCCTCGGGGGCCTTATTGCCATGAGCATCACCTTTGCCGTCGGCAAAGCATTTAACGTTACGGGGATATAAAGAGGTGCCAGAGTTGTGCTCTATTCTGTAAATCCAGCGCACGCGAGATATGCGCCAAGCAGGATAAGACGTTCGAACTAATTCACCCACTTTGATATACTCGGCATATATGAACCCAACTGTAATTGCAACGATTGTCGCTCTTATTATCGGCTTTGGAGGCGGGTACTTGATTGCTGTCAACAAAGCACCTACAGCAACCCACGTAATGCCTGACGGCTCCTCAATGTCGAATGCGATGGCTAGTATGACCTCTCAGCTTGAGGGTAAAACGGATGACGAATTCGATAGGGCATTTATTCAGGAAATGATTGTCCACCACGAAGGTGCTGTTGCTATGGCGCAGCAGGCACTTCAACAGGCAAAGCACTCTGAAATCAAGGGGATGGCGCAGAACATTATTGGTGCACAAACGCAAGAAATAACCACTATGCGCGATTGGCTACAGTCGTGGTACGACATTCAACCATAAAGTCAGGGATACGTACCTAGGAATTGACAAAGTCAATTATTCATAGTTATATAACGTTGGAGAGTGTTCTGTGATAACTCAACCCTCTGATCTGCCTTATAAGTCGTGCAGAACTGGAGAAACGAAATGAAAGTCACGTTGTTTGGAACGCGCGGTTCGACACCTATTTCCGACGCAAGATCGATACGCTACGGGGGCAACACGACCTGTCTGCGTGTCGAGTCTGAGTGCCTGCCTTCCGGGTGGGCGCTTGCGGTGGACACAGGCAGTGGGTTCGTACCGCTTTCGAGGGCACTCCTGGTTGAAAAAATCATGAAGGTGGGGGTTATCTATACCCACTGGCACCATGATCACACCCAGGGTCTGTTCCTGGCTCCGCATACCTTCATTCCCATGACCGATGTCAGGATCTGGGGACCGAAGGAGCACGGGGTCGGGCCGCTCGAAGTGTTTAGGGATCTCATGAAGCCGCCATTGTTTCCGGTGAGCTTCGTAAAGGTCCAGCATCATATCAAGACAACGCCGCTATACCATGTCGGTACGCAGGTGATGGTGGTGCATCCGAAGGCGGGATTTCACCTTTTGGATATCCACCGCTACCGCCAGCGCGTCGCCGAGCACAAGCAGCTCAAGCTTGGCGATGGACACTACCCTGTTGAAGAGTGCTTGGTCATCCTGATGTACAAGACCGAGCATCCCGAATACACGGTGTCGTACCGATTCGAAGAGAAGCCGACTGGCCGTACATTCGTGTTCCTCACAGACCACGAAAATACGGCGAGCCTGCCCAGGGATTTGCTCGAGCATGTTCGTGGTGCAGATCTCCTGATCCAGGATGGCCAGTACGCCAATGAGGTCTACATGACTCAGACAGCGGGCTTTGGCCACGGCACCCCCGAGTATTGCGCGGAAGTCATGAAGGAGTCCGGAGCAGTAAGGCTCGGCATTACGCATCACGATCCTTCGGCCACGGACGCCGACGTTGACAGTCGCGTGAGAGAGGCACAGCAGCGTGCGATGGAACTTGGCGTATCCGATGCGGAGCACTGCATCTTCGGGTGCGCCGACTACCTCGCCATCGAAGTTTGATCTAACCTAAACGTGCACGCAAAGCGCATCATGGTTGGATCCTCACATCTGCATTCTCCAGCCGCCCAATACATCGGGCGGCTTTCACTTCTTAATCTAAGAGAATCACAGCGGGTTCAAATATTCTCAAGCTACACGAGCTGACAATCCATAGAATCTATGGTATATTAGGGGTAATGAAAACCAGGGATTTGGATAGGGAGCGGAGTGAGCAGGCACGTTCGCTTGCTGATTTTTTACATGTCTACAACGAAAACCTTTCTCCTGCATTTCCCCGAGCATCACTGGTGCTGCTTAAACAATTTAAAAACACTCACGAAAATCTCTTCAAGCCAGATGGAGTATGGTCGCTGAATGTCCACCGTAAAAAGGTCATGGACTGGCTACGCCCCTCCTCATTTTAAGAAAGGCCGCCGAGAATAAAGTACGAGAAGACGATAGAGACGGCCGCAAGCGCGATGCCGGCGACAAGGTCGCTTATGTGGTGCTGTTTGACGAAGAGCGTCGAGCTCACGATGGTCACTCCGCACGTCCATATGAGCGTCTCGTGGAGCGGAAAGGCAAAAGTGAGATAGTAACTGCATAGCACGGCCGTAAACACGTGTGCACTCGGGAAGACATTGTCGCTCGGATCGAGGCGATACATCCACGCGATGGTCTTAGTAAGAGGTCCTTTCGGGACAAGCAGCGGGCGTTCGATGGTGGTCGGCATAAAATACCAGATAAGCGCGGCGACAATGCCGCTAAATATGAGACTCACATACAGCCGTGCCGCGACGGGGGTGAAAAATAGGAGTGCAAGCATTGAGAACGCCACATACGGAAACAATCCAAGGTATGGCACGATAAAGGCCGGAATGAAGGGAATATGCTTCACGAATGGACTGGTCTGCAGACGCCCTTCCCGACCATTGAGCGGAAAGTAAAGAAACAGACTTATGGCCGCAAGCAGCGCAAGCGCGATGAGTTGCACCAACATACTTTCGTATCAGTGTACTACATTTTTAGTATTCTTCTTTCCTACAGAATTCCCCGATTTGTGATGCAGAGAGCATTGTCAAAGGTAGGAAAACAAGCTATTGTCGCGTCTGGAATCCCATTTCGCAGTCAAACAGTGCATAGGAGGGGTTTATGGCACCGGAACGCATGGCCGAGATCAGTAGTTTGGTCGATCGCTACAATCGCGACGACAGTAAGGGGATCCCCATATCCCCCTTCATCGCCCGAGAAAGAGGTCACCTCGAGGCAGTCGCCGCGGTGATCGAAGGGGTCACCGTTCAAGAACTCGATGAGTTCCTGATCTTGATGGACCGCGAGCTTCCGCAAGACCATCTGATCGGATGAACCCTGTGGAGCCGGGAAGCCGCTCAATCCAAGGAGCGGCTTTCTATTTTTATGCGCACATGAGCACCATATTGACGGAAAGAGGATGGGATGCTACGATACGTCCATCAACCAGCGCTGGATCCAAAGAAGTGGGATCGAGCTTCTCTCTTCGGCTACTGATTTGATACCTTAGTCACACACAATCTATCACTGCAGTATGCAAAACGGTACAGTAATCAAGAAGAACGAGAAGGGCTTCGGCTTCATCAAAGTCGACGGAGCACCTGAAGGTTCGAAAGACCTTTTCTTCCATTCCAACGAGCTCCAGAACATTTCGTTCGATGAGCTCCAGGAAGGAGACAAGCTCTCGTTCGAAATCGGCGACAGCCCAAAAGGCCCGAACGCCACGAACGTCAGCAAGATCTAATATCTTGCTCTTGAAGAAAACGCCCCGCTTTTAGCGGGGCGTTTTCTTTTCCTGACATTTTGCGCAGCGGCAACCGAAGGGCTTGATATGCTCGTCGACGTATTCTTCGCCATAATCATAGGAGAGTTCCTCTCCCGCCCTAATAGGTTTGATTGCATCGATGAAGATTCGCCCGCGTTCTATCTCCGGCTCGCAGTTAGGGCGACAGGAGTGATTGATGTAGCGCGCGACATTCTGGCGCATTGAACCATCAATAGTTTTACGGCTATTCACCTCAAAGAGATACTTGCTACGACTTGTGTATTGCTCAGCGGTTGAGAGAGGGCGCCCGACATACTCGATGATGCGTTCCCCCTTCCTAAACGGACGCGCTGCAAAAAGCCCGAGCCCGGCACTCGCACGCTTCACAACGACATGCTCCGGATAGTCCGGTCTTTTTCTACGCATATATTCAGTCTTATGCTTCGGTAGTGGTGCCGTCAAAATGCTCCTCGTGCTCGTCCGCCTTGGTCCGCTCGAGCGTACCGTCCTTATGCGCCGGAGGCGCATACACCGTATAGAGCTTCATGACGCCCGAGCCGGTATTGACGACATTGTGCCGCGTGCCTTCAGGTACAACGACTGCATCGCCTCCCTTTACTTCATGCACGACGCCGTCCAGTATCGCCTGCCCCGCGCCCTCCTCGAACCGTATGAATTGATCAAGTTCGTGTACTTCTTCTCCAATCTCCTCTCCTGGATTGAGACTCATAAGCACCAGCTGGCTGTGCTTGGCAGTGTAGAGGACACGGCGGTAATCTGTGTTTTCTTTGGTCGCCTGCTCGATATCCGTAAGAAATCCTTTCATGTCCTTCGATTCTAACATGCGTGCCAAAAGAGCGTAAGGTATACTGCTGCCATTCATGCTCGCCGAACTTGCTCCAAATCAAGGGAAAAAACTTGAGACTTTAGTTGCAGGCATTCCCTACCTGCGACTCCCTATAAAAACGCGGCTCATAACAGTTGCCGACAATCTGGACGCTCTCCTTGAGGAATACGTTCGGCCGCATCTGTTACCCGGGGACATCTTGTTCGTGAGCGAAAAGGTCGTCTGCATCACGCAGGGCCGCATCATCCACCGCGATGCCGTGAAGACCTCGTGGCTCGCGCGCCTCCTCTCGAGCAAGGTGAAGAATTATGCCGGCACGCCGCAATTCCGCGGTCTCGGGCACGGTACGGCACCGGCGATGCAGCTTCTCATTGAAGAGGCAGGATATCCTCGCACGGTTTTTGCAGCAGCGGTTTCGGCGATCACGCGCCCGCTCGGCATCAAGGGCGCTTTTTATTATCTCGTCGGCAAACAAGCAAAATCCATCGACTGTCCGATGTCGTGGACCATCGAAGAATTTAAAGACTACGCAAAGCGGGCGCCCCATGACCCGCACGGAGTGGCAAGGGACATCAAGGAGAAATTCGGAGTTGAAGCAGTCATCGTGGATGCGAACTACCGGGGTGCCTTCTCGCTCGGGAAATCGACTTCCGCAATTTCTGAAAAATTCATTCGCGAGCTTCTACACGACAACCCTGCCGGCCAAGACAGCGAAATGACGCCGTTTTTCATCGTCCGCAAAGCGTCTGAAAATTAGGTTCGGGAATCGGTTTCAGGCCACTCGATAAGCCGGCCCGCCTTGAGTTCCATCGAGTCGGCTCCGCGGACATGGCGCCAGTTCCCTTTCGGGACGAGGAAGTAGTGCTTCCGCTCCGCGAGTGCATCATCAACCTCCCATACGTCTTTTTCTGTCGTTATCCAATCCGTACCGAAGCGGCGCATGTCGAGCGGCTTGCTGTAGCACTCAAGCGTCTTCTCTCCTGTGGAGTTCATGAACCATTCGTGGAAATACGAGAGTGCAAGTTCGCGCGGCGTACGGTAGACCGGGTCGCGGAAGCGGATAGTCGCATGATTCGTCTTGCTGATGGCGCCGTAGCGGCCCCCGCGCTTGTAGAGCGCCACGACATGATCATCATCGCCTTTCCCCATCCGCGCAGAGAGATTCATGATGACAGGCGGCTCGCCGGCTATCCAGAGCGCCGTTGCGGCAAGGAGTGCACCCTCAATACAGTGAGCCTTCCCTTCCCGCAAGACCCGGCGCGGCGATAGATGCGTATCACCCTTTTTCTCCCAGTTCATAGGAAGTGAGTCAAGGAAATCCTGTATCTTGATGGGAGTAGTGAGACGCGCGAGCTTCCGATACTCCTCTCGGGTAAGTCCCGATTGTTCAAGCGTGAGACGCCTCATGCGCTTAAGGATACCTCACAAAAAGAAAGGGCCCCGCTAAAGCGGGGCCCTTTCTTAGGTAGTCAGTTATTTGACGGCAAGATCTTTACCCATACTATTCACTACTGCGACAAGCTCGGCCTGCGTCTTTGGAATGCGATTGATATTCACATGCCCCACAACGCGGACCGTAATACCCTTGCAGATGCCGAGTATCTCGGCTGCATTTTTCATACCCTTGTCAGTCGTAGCGTAATCGGCCTTCGTGTTGAAGAGTAGGTCGACACGCTTAGTGTAGCGGGCGTTCATCGTGTCGGCGATAACGCGATACCCGATGCGGCGAGCGACGACGTCGTAGCCGCACGTGTTTTCAGAAGAGATGTCGGATCCATCGATCTCGATGATGGTACCGAATGGCAACTCATCGCCGAGGTCTTGGGAACGTGCCGCGACAACCTCCGGATTCGAGTACGCGCCCGAGGCGGTCTCAAATGGATTGCTGTCAGTCTGTGACGGCACGGCGTTATAGGCGGTAAGCGTCACCGCATACGTCGGTAGCACTGACGCCACCGAGCGTGCGGGCTGCATGCCGCCGGACAAAAGCAAAAACCCCATAAGGGCTCCTAAGATAGTCATTGGTGTAAGTTACCGAAATAGCTATTCGCTACCTCGTTATCTGAGATAGTAGCATATTGACATTATTTTGTCAATAGGTCTAATCAGTCGGTTTTGCTGCCATCCTGCTGGCAAAAAAATGGCTTACATACGCGCACAAAACACCTATTGCTGCTCCACCAAGAATATCCGATGGGTAGTGGACACCTGCGATGATGCGGCTCATCGTTATAAGGCCGGTCGCTATGAGAAAGACGATTCCCCACCTTTTATTGTAGAAATAGAGCGCCATGGACAATGCGAAGAAGAACGTGGCATGCCCCGAAGGGAACGACCATGCCGTGTCGGTAAATAGTTGGTGGACCGGGAGCGCATCGAAGGGTCGCGGGCGGTGGTAGAAGTAGCGGATGAGTTCGGTAATGCCGAGTCGTGCAATCACGCCCGATGCGAACACCACGAGGAAGATTTCGATCTTCTCGCGCCTGGAATAGGCGGAGAAGAACAGGAAGGCGATGAGAACTATGACGAGGATATACGCCAGGTATGATGCGAAGAACACGATGATTCCATCAAGAACAGGTGATCGCCCCGCAAGACCATTTAGAAAAAAGAGAATTTGTGTGTCGACAGTCATAATCATTCAGACTACCGGCATGAACAAACCGATAGCGACTCCGAGGATGATTGCGCCGCCACCAAGGAGCGCCATCCGCGCACCACGCCAGAGCATCGGCAATCGAGAGAAACGAGCGCTCGCCATCCCAACGATGAAAAGTCCCAGAACGGATGCCGATATCGATACTGTGAGCGCAGTGCCATCCGAGAAAAAGAAATACGGGATGATCGGGATGAAGGATGCGAGCACGCAGGAAACGAACATCATGACCGCCGCAATTATGGAAGGGCGGTCATTAACATCTTTCCCGCTCTCGTACTCTTCGGCCGATTCTTCGGAGAGGAAATCTCCCATCGCCATCGAGAACGCTTCTACGAATGCATACACGATGCCGGTCAGTATGATGGTTGCGCGTGGCACACCCGCAACACTGATACCGGCGAGGAATCCGACGGTGGAGACGAGACTGTCATTGATACCGAAAACGACGGTGCGGAGATAGAGCGAACTATTTTTCATAGCCCAATGGTAGCATGCAAAAAAAAGAAGCCGGCTGCCAAGAGGCAGCCGGTCGTCTGTAGTGCTTACGTATCAAGCACCGACAGTAAATCCGACGGAGGCGATACCACCGAAAGTTCCTTTTTCTTGAGCTCGCCGAGATACAGCGAGAGGTACGGGCGGCAGTCATCCGGTCCAAACACCACCACCTGAATCTTCCCATCCTCCCTGTCCTTGAACTGGTCCAATGTCCCAGCGCTCTTATGTCTCCGGAGGAACCGGAACGCGCCGGCAATGCCTAAGCCAAAGCTAGGGCCCAGATGCGGCATGACAAACGGCCAGGTGAGAAAGCTAAGAAGGAAGGATTCATGCCGACTGCCGAACTGGAGGGCCTCTTCTTTGAAAAACAGACTCCATGGCTGTCGGACGTCCTTCTTTACGCTCGCGAGAGTGCGCGCTCCGGGGATTTCTTCTCCCTCGGCGCACAATACCGGTATGACCGTGGGCTTGAGCGAAGCATCGGTACACGCATACGCTGCGAGACCCATACTCGTTCCCATGGTTCCTCCCGGAACGAAAAGCAGCGACATCCGGCCTGCCCGCGACCATAACTGCGGAGCAAGATGCTGCCGGTGTGCCTGCCAGTTCCACGCCCTATCGTACTGACAGGGGTTGTACCAGCCGTCCTGCGCACCAAGCCTGCGAGCATAGGCAACCGTCGTTTCGTCGGCGTCGGAAAGCAAATGGACCTTGGTGCGGCGCCCGATCGTCCGTATCGCATCGATCTTGTCATGCGGCACATCGCTCGACATAACTGCAGTGAAGTCGAGGTCAAGCGCATTGCAGATCTTCGCCATAGCTTCGCCGGTGTTGCCGCTCGTTGCTTCGATGATGCGGGTGTCGCGATTGATATGCTCCAAGGCAATTCCCGTTCCGATTGCGGCACGAGCGATGATCCACTTGCTATGCTGCGCTTCGCCCGGAACGCCTGCTGCTCTGATGACGATGCCGTCGGGAGCAAAAGGGTTGAGTTCCGGCGGAAACTCGGGAGAAACCCGCACGAGACGTACGGTTGATGGGTCGGGAATCCTTTGAAGAAACCGTTCCATCAGTAATTCCTGGTTTGTGTCCATGCGTGACTCCTTCCGAAAAAGAAAAAAGCCCTTTCTGATGTGAAAGAGCGGTCTGGCGGAAAGTGTACTCCTAACCTAGTCCGGACGCCAACCTTTCTTTATCTTCGTAATCTTGTTCTTCTCATCCATAAAAATGACGGTCGGGCTCATCTTTGCCGCGTCTCTCGCCTCCACCCATGCCTCACCGAGGATGATGACTTTGTCGCCCTTTTGGAAGAGGCGAGCAGGCGGACCATTGAGGATGATTTCTCCCTTCCCTTTCTTTCCTTTCACGATGTAGGTGCGCCAGAGGACGGCGTTGCTCACGTTTGTAATTTGTACCATCTGCCCGGGCAGGAGCCCCGCCGCTTCAAGCAGTGCCTCGTCTATCGTGATGGAACCGACATAATTCAAATCGGCGTCCGTGACGGTCGCCCGATGCAGCTTCGCGAGACACACATTTACCAACATACCGGCGAATATAGCACACCGGGCGGTGCTTCGCGAATGGTATTGTAAAGATGCTTCTTTCTCATGAGCTTTTCTTTTTTTGCAAATATCATTGCACTCCTTTTTTCCTTCTTCATCGTCGGCGCGATTCTGGGCGCCTTTTTTTACACGTCTCGGCGAGACAATTTCATCCTTAAGCGGGCGCGTGCAAATCCAATACTGAAACCGACTGAACGGGAATGGGAGAACCGGGCGGTCTTTAATCCAGCGGCGCTCGCCCTAGGCGGTCGAACGCACCTCCTGTATCGCGCAATCGGGCATGATGGCATCTCGCGTTTCGGATATGCATCGTCGAAAAACGGCATTACGTTTGATGAGCGGCTCGCAGACCCCAGCTATACAAGCGAATATCCTCACGCAGCGAAGGCACCCTCGCAGATGCGCTACGCACCGAGCCTGTATGCTTCCGGCGGGAGCTGGGGAGGGTGTGAGGATGGACGCATGGTCTTCATTGAAGGCCGGGTTTATCTCTCCTTCTATGCATTTGATGAGAGCGATATGATCCGGGTCGCTGTCGCCTCCATCGCTTCCGATGATTTTCTCGCACACCGTTTTGACCGCTGGAGCCCGCCCACCTTCCTTTCCCCACCGGGTCAGATACATAAAAACTGGGTTCTGTTTCCTGAAAAAATAAACGGGAAATTCGCCGTTCTTCATAGCATTGCACCAACGATTGAGATCGCATACCGGGATAACCTTGAAGACGTCGGGGGAAAAGAACCGTTTATAGAAAGCTGGTCGGGGCCGCGTACAAACCTGCCACCCAGGGAGAGCGCATGGGATACCACCGTGCTCGGTGCCGGTCCTCCGCCCATACACACAGCTGCTGGCTGGCTTGTCTTCTATCATGCGCATGATTCGCTTGAACCAACACGCTACAAGCTAGGTGCATTGCTCCTTGACCTTGCCAACCCTTCCAACGTGCTTGCGCGCGCCGCCGGACCCGTGTTTGAACCAGACGCCCCTTATGAAAATGATTGGAAGCCTGGGATTGCTTACGCATGCGGTGCGACAGTCGTGAAGGGGATGCTCTATGTGTATTACGGAAGCGGAGAGATGACCGTCTCAGTTGCATCCGCTCCGCTTGATGCCTTTCTGCAGGCGCTTCTTCATGGAGAACACGCCTCACTGCAGAAAACTGCACACATCCCCGCTACTAACCAGTCGCGCACTGCCCCGCTGCAACGTGAGACAAAATCTTTGTGCGCCCGCTCGGTCCTGAATCCCATTCTGCGTCCGCAAGGCGAGAGCTTCGAGAATCTTGCGACCTTCAATGCCGCTGCTATCGATATCAATGGCTCGGTTCATATTCTCTATCGAGCCATGAGCATCGACCATGTCTCGACAATCGGCTACGCTCGATCAAAGGACGGCATCCACATAGACGAACGTCTTTCGGAGCCGGTATATCGTCCGCGCGCAGACTTTGAACAGAAACATTCGCATGCGAATTCCGGCTGCGAAGATCCTCGCGTAGTTATGATTGACGACCGGATACATATGACGTATGTCGCTGCCGGTGATGTCGGAAAGGTAAAGGGCGTTATTGCCTCGATCTCTCGCGAAGATTTCCTTGCGAAACGCTTTGACCGCTGGAGCATGCCTACACTCGTCACCATCGAAGGGATCGACGACAAGGATATCTGTCTCCTTCCCGAGAAAATAAACGGACGGTACGTGCTCTATCATCGAATCGGGAACCAGATGTGCGCGGCGGTCATCGACGATCTTTCATTCAAAGAGCGCGTGGCCCGTTGTGTAGAAGTGCTCAAACCGCGCGATGGCGCGTGGGATGACCTGAAAGTCGGCATCGCAGGACCACCAATCAAGATAAAAGATGACTGGCTCTTGATCTATCATGGCATCGGGAAAAATGGCGTATACGGGCTTGGCGTTGCCCGCCTCGACTCCTCCGGCTTGCAGGTAAAGGCTCGTCTTGATGCGCCCATTCTTGTTCCGGAGACAGTGTATGAGAAGCACGGCGAGCGCGATAATGTCGTATTCTCGTGCGGACAGGTCGTCCGCGGCGATACGATCTTCATCTACTACGGCGCGGCCGATAAGGTGCTCGGCGTCGCAACCGTCTCGCTCTCGCATATTCTTGATTCTCTTTCATGATGTGGAATATGCAATGGGGAAAATTGGAGACTCTCGGAGCCGGCGCAGCATGGCAATTGCGGCGCCGAGGGGAGGCTGCGCCGCAATTTGCGCTGGCGAGAGTGAGTGCGCTGCAGCGCTGGATGCAGCGACACGTGCTCCAATTTTCCCCATTGTGGGTGAATCGCTATGACTAAACTCATCATTTTTGACCTTGATGGTACGCTTGTAGAGAGTAAGCAACCGCTTACTGAACACATGGCGGCGCTTTTCGCACAACTGCTTGCCGTTACCCGCGTTGCGGTCATTTCCGGCGGCGCGCTCCCGCAATTCATGAAGCAAGTCATCGCACCACTTCCAGATGAAGCGAATCTCTCACATCTTTCTCTTCTTCCCACGAGCGGCGCCGCGTTTTACGAATACCATGCGGGAGAATGGAAAAAAATATATGAAGAGCGCCTTTCGGAAAAAGAAGTCCATACTATCGAGACCGCAATGCGTGAAGCCGCGAAGGAAACCGGTCTTATCGATTTTTCGACAAAGGCATGGGGGGAGCGCATTGAATATCGTGGCGGACAAATAACGCTTTCTGCTCTTGGACAGCAGGCACCCTTGGTTGAGAAAAAAGAATGGGACCCGACGCACACAAAGCGCCATGCACTTCAAGCGAATATCGCCGCACGACTGCCAGAGTTCTCGGTCGGTATCGGCGGTGCAACCTCAATCGATGTCACCAAGCGCGGTATCGACAAAGCGTATGGCATCCATAAACTCTGCGATCGGCTTGGCATTGCCGAGTCAGAAGCGCTATATGTCGGTGATGAATTGGTAAAAGGCGGCAATGACGAAGCCGTATACAAAACGGACATCCAGACGAAGAGCGTCAACAATCCAGCGGAGACCGTCAAACTTATTGAATCGTTTTTAACTACCGCATAAGCCGCACGAGGCGGATGGTCTCAAAAGAGTGGCGGCCATTAAGGGCGTGAAAAATAGGAGAGAGGCGATCGCCGTTCTCGCTCGCGAGCGCCTCGTGTATCTCATCGATGATATCAAGCGGAATAAGATGAGCGAAGTCGGCGCGGACAAGCTTCCCTATCTCGGCAAGCTCCTCCAGGTGCGTCACGATAGTTGAAGCGACAAGACCGCGCTGCTTCGCTGCTTCTTTTAACGTTTTTGAATCCCGCACGGTTTGAAGCGTCTCGGCGAGACGACCGGGTAAACCAGCGGCAGATTTCCCCCTTGCCTTCTTCTGACTGTCGTCTGCCGCGTTCTCCATCCATGCGCCACCCATCGCCTTTACAAACTTTTTCTGCATCCCAATCACTTCAGCTTCCGGCATTGCCGCAAATGTCTCTTGCGCCGCCTCCGATGCCGCACGGAAATTCCTATCTTTCTCTAATATTTCTGGATGCACCTCAAGCGCTCGTTGATTAAGGCCTGTGAGATACACGCCCGAGAGTCGCCGCACGCGCGAAAGCGCGACATACCCCTGTCCATATTCAAATGCCTTTGAGAGGTCCATTATCGCTGCATCCATGCTCATCCCTTGGCTTTTGTGCACTGTCATCGCGTAGGCAAGCCGGAGTGGTATCTGGGAGATACTGGCTCTTACCTTGCCCTGTTCCTCGAGCTGCCACTCCATTGGCTCGGCAGTTATGGTCAATCCATTCTTCGCCTCGATAACTGGCATGCCATCAGCTCCCCAACCGGCCACAACACCAAGTGTGCCGTTGACGAATTTCCCTTGCGGGGAATTCTTGGTGAACATCACTGCGGCACCTTCTTTAAGCTCCAACACTTCAGGAGAGAGACAACCACGTTTGAGTCCCTCGCAGAGCGAATCCTTCCCTTTTGAACTCATCAGGAACTTCTTTGACTTCCCCGGAAGTTTCCCGAGTTCCGCGCTATTGATGCGGTCGACGTCGGCATTATGCGAGAAGAGTTTCGGTGCATCTGTGGGATGCGTTTCCGCTCCCACATGGCGTGCCATAAGCTCCTCATAATGCAGTTCTTCAACCTGCCCCGCGCGTATTGCGGAGAGTACATCGAGGAACGTCGCATCATCCTGCCGATACTGCTCGGTCAGATAGCATGTAATCAGATTCAAATCGCGCCAGACGCTCGATGCATAGGCGAACTCGACCGCGCGCGCTCGCGAGACCGGCGGCAATTGGAAGAAATCGCCCACCAGGACCACCGTAAGTCCACCGAATGGTTTGTCGACGCGTCGCACCTCACGACAGACCGCATCCGCCATCTCGAAGGTCGCGGAGGAGAGCATTGAGATTTCCTCAATAATAAGCACGCTTGCCTTAGCTATCCTGCGGGCGATGTGTTCCTTGCCCGCAATATGATCTACATCCGCTTTCGAGAGTGATTCGCTTATACCGATACCACTCCATGAGTGGAGCGTCATGCCGCCGACGTGCGTTGCCGCGATACCGGTCGCCGCCGTCACTGATGGTTCAACACCGGAGGCACGGAGCCAGTCAACAAAAGCATTTATGGTATGTGTCTTCCCACTCCCCGGCTCGCCGGTGAGGTAGACATTCGCACCAGTCTTCAATATCGTGAGCGCCTCTGCCTGCGTCATCCAGACACTCTAGCAGATGACGCTCTCCCTTCGCGAATGCTCGTTAGCCGCGATGCGTTCGATTCCAGATACGTGCGAAAACAAAGCCGATGACGTATCCTGCGACCGCCGTCATGATGACTAGTATCACCGCCGTACCGAAATCAAAGGACTGGACGGCGTATGACACCTTGATCATGTGCGCCCACATAGAGAAATTAGCGAGCGACTGCGCCCATCCAAACGCAACGAGAACCGCCCACACGAGGTGTAGAAGACCCATAAACGTACCGACGGCAAGTCCGGCCTTCGAAGGATTAATATGATGGTTCATGAACGGTTATTACTGTTTTATGACTAATACCGTCAAGTATAGCGTCCTGAGGAGACTCCCTAGAGTCTCGAGTGCATAACGAATAATGGGTTCTAGAGCTTCCCGACGAGATCAAGTCCGGGTTCGAGCGTATCCTCCCCAGGTTCCCAAGAAGCCGGGCACACCTGACCTTTGTGCGTCTCCACATACTGCGCGGCCTGAAGCTTACGCAGCGTCTCCGCTCCCTTGCGACCGATGGAATTGTCGTTTATCTCCATCGAACGAAGAATGCCTGCTGGGTCAATGATGAAGGTGCCGCGGAGCGCGAGCCCTTCGTCTGGAGTGAATGCCGCTTCGCCGCCCTCAATGAGCACACCAAACGCGTACGCGAGCTTGCCGGAAGGATCTGCCGCCATCGGATACTTGATCTCCTTGATGCCTGCCGATGTATCGTGCCACGCCTTGTGCGTGAAGACCGTATCAGAAGAGACTGAAATGATTTCGGCATTCGCGGCCTGGAATTTCGGATAGAGCTTCGCAAGTTCTTCAAGCTCGGTCGGGCAGATGAACGTGAAGTCTGCAGGATAGAAGACCAGTACGACCCACTTCCCACGCAGCTTTGACAAGCTCATTGTCTGTATCTCTTCGGCGTGATAGGCCTCAAATTCAAAATCAGGCACCGTCTCCCCTACTTTCACTTGCGAGGTATAGTCGCGCACCGCATCATGGAACTCGCCGCAATTTTCGCAATAGTTGCTTTTTGTTTCTTTCATAAGCGTTTTTGGATTACGTAGGGCACATGATACCATCGCCGCTAATGCAAGTACAAATCCTCTGTATTGCCGGCCCTACTGCTTCTGGCAAGTCCTCTCGTGCCGTTCACGAGGCGCTTGCGCGGAGCGGCGAGGTTATTTCGGTCGACTCGCGGCAAGTATATCGCGGACTCGATATCGGTACCGAGAAGATTTCGCACGAAGAGATGCGGGGAATACCGCATCATCTCATTGATATCCGTGATCCGCAGGAGAACTATTCTGCCGGAGATTTCATAACTGATGCGAAGCGACTCATCGGCGAGATTATCGCTCGCGGCAAGCTGCCCATCCTCGTCGGGGGAACGCACTTTTATTTTGATGCGCTCCTGCATGGCCTCCCGATGATTGCAGAAGATCCTTTACTGCGAGAAAAGCTTGAAAAGCTTCCGACCGAGGAATTGTACGCGCGCATCCAAGAGATGGACGCACGCCGTGCGGCCGAGCTTGACCCGCAGAACCGGCGGCGACTCGTCCGCGCACTTGAGATTATCGAAACGAAAGGAGAAGTTCCGGCTCGGACTCCGTCTGCGCCGGCATATGAAGCTGAATGGGTCATCATTGATCCCTCTCGCGAAGAACTGCGTGCGCGCATTGACGCGCGGCTCACAAAAGCGCTTGAGCGCGGGCTCATAGACGAGGTGCGCCGTGTACGAGAAAAGGTCGGCGATATTCGCCTGAATGAGCTCGGGCTTGAATACAAAATCGTCGGGGAATACCTGCGCGGAGAGCGCACCGAATCGTCCCTCCTCCCTACTCTTTCAGCGAAACTCTGGCAGTATGCGCGCCGCCAGAAAGCATGGCTCCGTAAATTAGGACATTCACTGTATTAATCAGAACGAACAAGAAGACTGCACATAGATGTCCGTATGATTCCCCTCCCAAGTATAAATATTCCCACATCTATCCCTTACTTGTGATTGACCAAACGAAGGAGGATTGACGGATGCACTACCATTGGTTCCTAGAATGCAGGATATTACATTTTGACCGATATCCACCTTTACTCCACTGCTGTGCGAACCTGCTCCTCCTTCACTTGAATGCCCCACTTCGGTACCGCCAGTAACAGTAGTTGCACCACATCTATTTTTTACATTAACGATTTGGGAAATTGTTGCGGCAGACATGCCTGCAAGAGAGGTACAACTACCATTATTTCGATCACAACAATTACCGCTTGATGACACATTGATCCCCGGCAGAACACTCGCGTATGAAGCTTGGCAGTCTGCTGTCGGTACTACTTGCACGCCCGGTGGAGGCGTTACAGCGGGAGCAAAACTTCCTGCAAGTGGAATACAGAGATTGCTTGGGTTGCCGGTGACAAGCTCTGACCATGTACCAAGCGTAGAGGTACCGATTGGGGCATTTGCGTTATACAGCGCTGCCATGATGGCATCCACGATGAGCCAGCCCGCAAGAGCAATGACGATGCCGACAATGGTACTGGTAAGAATTCCCTTCGCTTTACTGATGCCGCCTGAATTCACTGGGTTCACGACAAATAGGAATCCGGAATAGGCGAGCATGAGTGGCATGACAAAGACGATGGCAAGCGTGATGAAAAGACTGATGATGTTGTTGATGACAATGATGAGCATGGTCCAACTTGCGGCACACACATTCTGATTGGTGACAACGTCGTTAACGGTAATTTGTTCGTTTGGAATGATGGGGCCGAAAAACGGTATGCCCGCATGCGCAGCATGCGGCAATGCGAACGAGCCCGCTATGAATACAACGGCAAGGAGAGAAAAACGCATGTTGATATCATACCGCCCTTCACTACGTTCAGGAGAGCTTTTCCCCGAGATATTAAAGAAACGGTTCTATGCCTGCTATAATGGGTTCATGAAGAGAAAAGAAAGAATGCATGCAATCCAACTTCGTCACGAAGGAATGACTTTGAATGAGATCACTGCGCGTGTCGGAGTTGCGAAAAGTTCTGTCTCACTCTGGGTTCGTGACCTCTCTCTTTCGCCTAAAGCTCGTGCCCGCATCATGAGTCTTCAAACAGCTGGCCAGAAAGCCGCACAAAAGACCAATGTTGAAAAGACGAGAACGAAACTTTCGGCTGCAAAAAATGAGGCGCACGAGATGATTCAAACGCTGGATGTAACTCCCAATCTTGCACTTCTGTCCTGCGCATTACTTTACTGGTGCGAGGGAGAGAAAGACAAGAATGATACCACTTTCACATTTTCTAATTCCGATGCCCAATTAATACGGGCATTTATGAGACTGATGCGGTGCGCACTTGAGTTAGATGAACGGAAATTTAGAGTCCGAATGCACCTCCACGAATACCACAATCAGACCCTGCAGAGAAAATTCTGGTCAGACGTAACCGGTATTCCGGAACAGCAATTCTCAAAAACTTATTGGAAACCGCATACAGCAAAAACAATAAAGAATGAATACCCTGGGTGCATACACATTGAATATTATGATGTGATAATCGCCCGAAAGATATATGCAACGGCACGAGCTTTTTTTGAGAATGTGATAAAGTGAACGCGCAAAGGGCCCATAGTTCAATGGTAGAATGCGCGGCTCCAAACCGCGTGATCCCTGTTCGAGTCAGGGTGGGCCCGCCGTCAAATCAAAAACCGCCGAAGGGCGGTTTTTGATTACTTCTTCGTCTCCTTGAAAAGGACGCGCTTGCGCAAGGTGGGATCGAACTTCATGAGTTCGATTTTGCGTTCGGTGGTCTTCCGATTCTTACGCGTCCAGACGACATGACTGGACTTCGTAGACTTGAGCCGGAGCAGGCGGTCTTGTGACATGCGACTACCGTAGCAGAAATGCCGGATTTAGGCAACGACGCTCTCTTTGGCGCTTGCGCGCGCCGTCCGCGGCGCGCGCTTCTTGGTAACCTCAAAATGCGGCTCATCATTCTTGATTGAAACCGTGACCGTACCCCCTTCCATGACCCCTTGGGCAATCATGAGCGA
This sequence comes from Candidatus Kaiserbacteria bacterium, assembly GCA_023264445.1. Classification (GTDB taxonomy): domain Bacteria; phylum Patescibacteriota; class Minisyncoccia; order Phycocordibacterales; family Phycocordibacteraceae; genus C7867-001. The sequence goes on from JAHFMN010000001.1 coordinate 192,038, forward strand.
GGCAAGCGGCGTGAGTATCTTGTCCTGTATCGTGCGGCGGAGCGGACGCGCGCCATATTGCGGGTTATATCCCTTGTCCGCGAGCCAGGTATGCACAGCAGGGTCTATAGAGAGCGCGATTCGCTTCTGCGAGAGACGCTTCATCACCTCCTCCACCTGCGTATCCACGATCTTGGCAAGCGCTTCTTTCGCGAGCACATCGAAGATGATGATGTCATCAAGGCGATTGAGGAACTCGGGGCGGAAGTGCTGTTTCAGGGCCTCCATGACCTTCTCCTTCGTCTCCTCATAGCGGGATGCATCGGTCGCGCCGGCCGAGCCGAAGCCAATATGCGCGAGTCGGTCGATGAACTCGCCGCCGATATTGCTCGTGAGAACGACAATCGTATTCTTGAAATTGACCTTGCGTCCTTTCCCGTCGGTAAGATGACCTGAGTCAAGTACTTGAAGCAGGATATTGAAGACTTCCGGATGCGCCTTCTCGATTTCGTCAAAAAGCACGACTGCGTACGGGCGGTGCCGGATGCGCTCGGTCAGCGAACCCGACTCTTCATAGCCCACATAGCCGGGCGGCGCGCCGATGAGCTTTGCGACCGAGTGCTTCTCCATGAACTCGCTCATGTCCACACGCACGAGTGCATCGGCATCATTGAACATGAACTCCGCGAGCTTCCTCGAGAGCTCGGTCTTCCCTACGCCGGTCGGACCGAGAAAGAGGAAGGAACCGATGGGGCGGTTCGGGTCTGAAATGCCGACGCGTGAGCGCTTCACAGCATCGGTCACCTTCTTCACCGCCGCATCCTGGCCGATAACGCTCTTCTTGAGCTCCTCCTCCATGCGCGCGAGCTTCGCCACCTCCTCCTCAAGCATTCTTGAGACAGGGATGCCCGTCCAACGCGAGACGACTTCGGCAATGTCCTGTTCGGCTACTTCCTCATTCAGCACGCGCCGCGACTTCTGGAGCGTCTTCAAGCGCTTCAGCTTCGTCTCCAAATCCTTCTGGATGTGCGGGATACGGCCATAGCGGATTTCCGCGACGGTGCCGAGGTCGGCGGCGGCTTCCGCATTGTCGGCCTGCACCTTGAGCGACTCAAGCTCTGTCTTGTTGGAGCGGATGCTCGTGAGCACTTCTTTTTCATTCTTCCACTTGAGCTCGAGCTCGCTCGTCTTTTCTTTCAAATCTGCGACTTCGCTATCAATGGCCTTGATGCGCTCTTTGATTTCCTTTCCATGCTCTCCCTCCACGTCTTTCTGAAGCGCCTGCTTCTCAATTTCTAAGCGACGTATCTTGCGATCAGTCTCTTCCAAGAGCGGCGGCTTGTTCTCAAGCGCGATGCGCAGTCCGCTCGCGGCCTCATCGATGAGGTCAATGGCTTTGTCTGGCAGAAAACGGTCGCTGATGTAGCGCGAGGAGAGCTCGACTGCGGCAACGATAGCGCCGTCGGTGATGCGTACGCCGTGATAGAGCTCATACTTGTCGCGAAGCCCGCGAAGTATGGCAATACCGTCTTCCACCGAAGGTTCGCGCACGAAGACCGACTGGAAACGGCGCGTAAGCGCAGCATCCTTCTCGATGTACTTCTGATATTCCTTCAGCGTCGTTGCGCCGATGACGCGGATTTCTCCGCGCGAGAGCGCAGGCTTGAGCATATTTGAGGCGTCCAGTGAGCCCTCGGCGCCTCCGGCGCCGACGAGCGTGTGCAATTCGTCAACAAAGAGAATCACCTTCCCTTCCGCGCGTTCTACTTCCTTCATCACGTTCTTCATGCGCTCTTCAAATTCGCCACGGTATTTAGTGCCGGCAATCATGAGTCCGAGATCAAGCGAAAGCAATTCCTTTCCTTTCAGCGATTCTGGGACGTCGCCTGCCGCCATCCGTGCGGCCAGCCCTTCAGCGATAGCAGTCTTTCCCACGCCTGCTTCACCGATGAGCACCGGATTGTTCTTCGTGCGCCGCGCAAGTATCTGGATAACGCGGTTGATTTCAAGATCGCGGCCGATGACTGGGTCAAGCTTATTCTCGGATGCGAGCTTCGTGAGGTTGCGAGCATACTTAGCAAGGGCACGGAAGCGCTTCGGCTCTGCGGTCTGACCATCTTTTGAGGTCTTGAGTTCCTTGAGTATGGCAAGTGCTGCATCACGCCCGATGCCGAAACGCGCAAGGATATCGTTTGCAGGACCTGGATGTTCTATGACGGCGAGAAACAAATGCTCGGTGCCGACAAACGTGTCATTCATCCGCGCTGCAATCTTTCCGGACGCCTCAAGCGCCTGCGCGAGGTCCGGCGTGAGGTAGATCTGATAGGAAGGCGAGAGTACCGATGCGCTCTCGGGCGCCTCGAGGTTCTCCAGTACCGAGTCGGCAAGCATGATGGTGTCGACTTCCATGCGATCAAGCATGGAAAAGACGAGAGATTCTTCCTGAAGCACGAGTGCGGCAAGCAGGTGGAGCGGAGACACATGATTCTGCCCGCGCTCTATCGCGAGTTCGTGCGCTCTACGCACGGCTTCTTTTGCTTTGGTAGTGAAGTTATTGAAAGGAGGCATGTGAATTATTACTTCGCTGTACTGGTGGAAGTTGCAGTCGTCGAAGTTGCAGTAAGCAGCGCAGTTATCCTGTCCGTGCTGATGAGGAATCCGGCAATTCCACCGGCACCGATACCGATGAGATTGCCCGAGAGATCAACTGCCGCGCTTCCGGCGCCTATATCCGGCAGCGTGGTGAAGATGCCTTTTGAGCTTATGCGGGCGACAATGCCAGTCGCAGCGGAGCCGTCGGCAGTAATCGCAAGCGCGGTCGCGCCAAGGCGCAATTCGCCTGACGGTATAAGGATCGGCACGCTCACCTTCGGCAATGCTGCGGTGTCTGAAAAACCATAGATCGTGATGCCACCGCCTTCGTGCGCAAGCGACGCAGGAATGTATGAGCCGTTGGAGAATTCAATAAGCGCCTCTTTCGGCAACGCATCAAGCGCAGCGGTGGCGACCGCACGCGACTTGGGAAGATAGGTGCCGACAGTAATAGCTGGCGATGAAGTACCGGTCGTCGCCGCATAGATGGCGACCGCCCGAGTTGCACCTGCTCCGATAGCTGCCGTCACGAGGTCTTGATTTGAAGGCGCGGGCGACTGAATGATCGAAGTTGGCGCAGCCGCGACAGTCTCGATGGTGTGCTCAACGACACGGTTCACCGTCTGCGTCACAAAAGCCGGCGCATGGTCAAGAAGCGAAACCGTAAGGATACCCGTTGCAACCGAGGTCACAAAGTTCACGAGGATGGTGAGCAATATGAGCTGAGATTTTGACAGTTCCTCGATGTTCATATAGCTATGATGCTACCTTTGACCGCTACTGTCAATAAACGACACCTCGCGCGCAAGCGTCTTCGCAAAACGTGTTAATTCACTGCGCTTGACGCCCGGTCCCCAGGAGATTCGCAAGGTCGCGCGAGCACGTTCATGGTCGCCAGTCAGGGTGAACACTGCCCGTGAGCCCTCCTCTGAATCCGTTTCGCATGCGCTCTTCGTCGAGACGGCGAATCCTTTTTCATCGAGAAGCGCCACCAGATAGTCGGTGTCGCGGTCCATGAACGAAAGATTAAGGATATGTGGTGCCTGCGCGCGACCTTCATTTATAAAGACACGCGGAATATCATGCATCACTGTCTCCATGAATTCTGCACGCATTGACGCGGCAGAGATGCGAAATGCTTCCCGACTGGCCGCGGCCGCGCGGAGCGCGGCCGCGAACTTCGCCGCACGTTCTGGCGCTTCGCTCCCTGGACGAAGTCCTCGTTCCTGCCCGCCGCCTTTATATAGAGGAATAAGCGGAATAGTGCGATGTGCGATAAGAGCGCCAATACCGCGAAGTGCACCTACTTTTGAACCATCAAACGTAAGGAGGTCCGCACCGAAGTGCGCGCGAAGCATCTTCTCGGTGAGAGCTGCTTGGCTGGCGTCCACATGCAAGAGTACGTCCGGCCCGATTGCATGCTTCACCTCTCTCGTATTCCAGATAACACCCGTCTCGCCGCAGACTGCATCCATTGAGACAAGGAATGTTTCCTTCCGGAGCATTTTTGTGAGCTGCTCGATATCAACCTGAGCATCGCGTATCGGCAACTCCTCTATGGCAACACCTTCTTCGGCGAGTAATTTCATATTCTCCACCACCGACGCATGCGCGCTTGGCAGGTAGAGAGCGTGAATCTTGCCTGTGCCTCGCGCGCTTCGTGCGCGAGCGGACCCCAGTATTGCAAGAGCATTCGCTTCCGTCGCCCCACTTGTGAAGATAATATCGTCGCTCTGCACTTCAAGAAGCCGTGCAATGCTCGTACGCGCCTCTTCAAGCACCTGCTTCGCATGCCTTCCTTCCTCGTGAGGTGAAGACGGATTACCTCTTACGCCAGCGGCGTTATCAAGATATGTTCTTGCTTCCTTAATTCGTTGCCACCACATTAATTTCATTCTAGCGTAATTTGACAGAATCAGCTCTTTTTCTTACCCTTTGTATGGTCCGATCCCGGCGCTGGCCGCTTCTTCTCTGAAGTCCTCGGGCGAGGCTTCATCGTTGGAGCTTTCGCTGGCACCTCCCTAGCCGGGATCGGATGCAGTTCTGTACCGTACCTTTGTTTCAAAATCTGACATCGTTCGGAAATACCGAGCGGTGTTTTCATTTCATAGGGCCAGAGCAATTGCACATAAGTCATTTTTGTGATGAAATAGAGCCATTATGGCGCGGCAGACACGACCGCCCATCATCGCGGTGATGGGCCATATAGACCACGGCAAGTCTTCCCTTCTCGATTACATCCGAAAGGCGAATATCGTTGCCGGCGAAGCGGGAGGCATCACCCAGCATGTCGCCGCCTACATAGCGCTCCACAACGACCGCGCCGTCACCTTCCTGGACACGCCCGGGCATGAGGCATTCAAGACACTGCGTACGCGCGGTGCGGCTGCCGCCGACATTGCCATTCTCGTCGTTGCTGCGGACGAAGGCGTGATGCCGCAGACCCTTGATGCCCTCGCCGCGATTAAGGAGGCAGGAATCCCTTTCATAGTCGCCATCACAAAAATAGATAAGAACAATGCGGATATTGACCACACGAAAAATTCTTTGCTTGAGCACGAGATATTTATTGAAGGCATGGGCGGCGACATTCCCTATGCACTCGTTTCCTCCAAGACAGGCGAAGGCATACCAGGACTTCTTGATCTGGTTCTCCTCGCTTCCGATCTCGCTGAGGTAACCGCCGACCCCTCACTTCCCGCAACTGGTTTCGTACTAGAGTCTACACAAGACCCAAAACGCGGTGCTTCCGCGACGCTTATCGTAAAGGACGGCACGCTCACGCTTGAAGGATTCGTCGTTGCAGGTGATGCGTATGCACCGATACGCTTCATTGAAGACTTCCGCGGCAAGCGAATTGAACAAGCAGGGCCCTCAGAGCCAGCGCGCATTTCCGGATTCAGCAAGTTGCCCGCAGCCGGTTCGCTTTTCAGCATCGCACAAACAAAAAAGGAAGCCGAAGCACGTGCGCAGACAAATGCAAAAGAACTCGCAGTGGGGCCTGAACGCAGTGCGGCGGTGGAGGGTATCGTCGAGCTTCCGCTTGTGGTGAAGGCGGACGTCGCCGGCTCCGTCGATGCTATCGAACATGAACTCGCAAAGATAACCCACGAGCGCGCTTCCATCCGCATCGTTTCTTCGGGCGTAGGATCCATCTCGGAAAATGACGTCAAGCTTGCGCATGCTTCGGGTGCGATCATCATCGCATTCAATGTCGGGACAGATGCCATTGCCCGCGAGCTTGCCGAACGCGATGCGATTACCATTGAGACGTTTTCCATCATTTATGAATTATCAGCGAAGGTAGTGGAGCTGCTTGCACAGCGCGTGCCGAAGGTAGCGAGCGAGCAAGAGCTCGGACGCGCGCGCATATTGAAGCTGTTTTCTTCAGGTGCGAAGAAGCAGGTACTCGGCGCGCGCCACACATCAGGCATACTTACCGTCGGTAATCGCGTGAAGATACTGCGGGGCGAGATTGAAGTCGCACGAGGAAGCATCAAGAACCTCCAGCAGGCGCGGGCGGATGTAAAGGAGATAAAAACCGAGGGTGATTTCGGTACTGAAATCGAAGCACGCGAGCACGCCGCTCCGGGCGATGATCTCGTCGCCTTTACCATCATCGAATCATGATTCCCAGGAGAGAAACGGGAGGCGGGCGCTCCTCGCAGAATCGCGCACTAGAAATCGTGGCGCGCGAGGCGGCGCAGTTTATCGCCCGCGAGGCCGGAACTGAATCGCTTATCACAGTTATCCGTGCAGAAAGTGCCGCGCATGGCCCCAAAGGGGCCCCCTTCGGGGGCGAACGCATGATGGTCTTCGTAAGTGTCTTCCCTGTAGAGAAGGCTCAGGCGGCGCTTGCCTTTCTGGAACGCCAACGTGAAGCGTTCTCGGATTATTTAAAAACGCATGCGCGACTGCGCCTCCCACGCATCGACTTCCTCCTTGATAACGGCGAGCAGTCGCTTTCGGAAGGAAGCGTACAGTAGTATCATCTAGCGACGGCCCGGTGGTGAAGTGGTAACACAGCGGTCTGCAAAACCGCGATGCGCGGGTTCAATTCCCGCCCGGGCCTCAAGCACGAAACGTTGTATCCTGGAGAAATGCCGAGGTGGCGGAATGGTAGACGCACAGGACTTAAAATCCTGAGAGAGCCTAAAAACTCTCATGTGAGTTCGAGTCTCACTCTCGGTACTGATATAGTAGTGAACATGATGCCTGACGCAATTTGCTATTTCAATGGTTCCTTGGTGCCTTTAAAAGACGCCCGGGTGAGTCTCATAGACCTCGGGCTTACGCGCGGTTTCGGTATCTACGAGGGCATCACCGCGTTTCAGGGTGAACCGTTCCGCTTCAGCGATCATTGGAAACGGTTTGAAAATTCTGCACGAGCGCTTCGCCTCTCCCTTCCCTTCTCCGAACAGGAAGTGCTTGAAGCGATGCGTGCAGTCATCGCCGCCAACTCCCCTGGAGCACGCGCGACGATCCGGATGATTCTTACGGGAGGAGAGGCCGATGGCGGCATTGAGCACGTTGTGGGGCGCGAGACGATCTTCATCACTGCTGAACCAGCAGTGCCGCTCCCGGAAGCGTTTTACACAAAGGGTGCGTCCATGCAGACGCATGAGCATCAACGATTCCTGCCGGAATACAAAACAACGAATTACATCACCGCCGTGCTTCTGCAACAAAAGCGGAAGGAAGCGGGCGCAGTCGAAATATTGTATATCGCAAACGACTCCGTGCTTGAATGCACCGGCAGTAATGTCTTCATTGTGAAAGATGGACGGCTCATAACGCCAAAGGATGGCATACTGCACGGCATCACGCGCAAGGTCGCCCTGGAGCTCGCGCAAGGTGCGTATCCGGGAGAGGAACGTGTAATACCGCTTGATGAACTATTCGACGCAGATGAAGTGTTCATCACCTCGTCGTTTAAAGATATCGTGCCCATCATCACTGTGGATGGAAAGACTATCGGCTCCGGAGCGCCAGGTCCGATTACTCTTGATTTGATGAAGCGCTTCGCGGAATACGCAAAAACATATTGAAGCGAGTGCGTTCATCGTGTACTGTTCAAAGCATTGCGCCTATATGTAAGCATATATGCGCTGCGTTCGGCGCAAAAGAATGTTAGATTACTAACGTTCTTTTGACCTCACTTTGCGCCTATAGCTCAGTTGGTAGAGCAGCTCCCTCTTAAGGAGACGGTCCCTGGTTCGAGCCCAGGTAGGCGCACAAAAGGGTTCGACTTGCTATAGTTTCAATACGCTGGGGTATGTAAGCATACTCCAGTCTCGTTCGGGCGATGAGGAAGAATGAAGACATTCTTCCTCATTCCCTCACTTCGCTGGGGTGGCGAAATTGGTAGACGCACTAGCCTTAGGAGCTAGCGGGGCAACCCATGGAGGTTCGAGTCCTCTCCCCAGCACTTGACTTTTCTATAGTTTCGTGTATTATAGTGTGCAGTAACAAGGTCTTTTCATTGCAATTCCCAATCAACGTCGATGAGACAGGAGAGATAATCATGACACCGATCGAAAACTTCATTCAGGCTTTCGCGAGCCGGAAAGCATTCTTCTTCTTCTTCGTGTCCGTGTGCGCAGGACTTATCATCGTCACTGCAATCACGATTCCCGCAGCGTTCTTTCTCAAGCACTATTTGGTGCTGGGACTTGGTCTCGGGACGGCTTTATGGCTGTACTCAAATGGGAAGGTATTGAAGTTCTTCATGGTTTCGGTTCCTGAAGTAACGGGACTCGTAGCTGTCAACCTCCTTACAGGAGATATGAACGCCTACGGGACGGGACTCCATTTCCGTTTCCCATGGGAACAAGTCAAGGAGAGCAACTATATCAATCTGCGGACGATGAAAACGGACGACAAGCAGGAGACATTTCCCTGCAAAGACGGTCCCGTTATCATCGTTAAGTGGTCGCTCCAGTACCGTTCGTCGGTGGAACAATTGCCTGCCTATATCGCGGTTGACGAAGAGACCATCAACAAGGGTCTCAACGAGGTGGCAAGCAGTTTCCTAGCCCTCAAGATTCGTGACATGAACTCGGAAGAAATCCGAGAGAGGGCAAAAAAAGCCGAGCTCGAGGAAGATCTGTTTAAGCACTTCCGGGAAGAAGCCACCGTCCCGATAAAGATGTCAGACGGGTCAACGGGCAAGGAAGAGCTGGAGGCGTTCTACGGCATCAGCATCATGTTGGTCACCATCGCCGACGTTGATTTCGAGGTGGACTACCAGAAGGCCCGCTCGACCGATCAGGTCATGAAAAAGTACAAGGAAACGGCCGAGGCGATCAAGCAGGGCGACGGCAGTATCACAAGCAAGGATGCCCTTGACGGTGTCTTGATGGTTGCTGGTAAAGGGGTAACGAAAAACGTGATTCAGGAAACCAAGGTGCTGGACGTCACCCCTGCGCTTGCAGACGTTCTGAAAGCAGTGGCAGGAGCATTCTCAAGCCGCGAAAGGAGCTGAACATGACCACAAGAGCAAAACCGAAGGAAATTGTCGCTGAGAGTCAGAAGATTTTCGGCGTCGTGGAAAAGGGTTCCACGTGGATTGCACTTCCGCTTGCGGTCGTAACCATCCTTGCTGTGATCATCTGGGAGCCGGGCACTCCGTCTAAGCCTCCCGAACGTGCAACGCGTTCAGAGGTTCCGCTCGCGAGTGCGCCGCGGTCGACGTGGCTGAAACTCGTTGTGGATCCCGGAGGAACTTCCAAACGGATACCGCTACCGCTTCGCATGCATCATATCGTGGTTGCTGGAAACAAGTATCAGCTTCACACGGTATATGCAGACGGACGTGAGTGTGCTTCGTTCGGTAAGGAGACGTGTCCCGAAGGAGCAGTCACGGAATACTACGTGACGAACGAGGCACAGGACAAAGACATCCTTTCCTATGCTTTTGTCTCGAAGTAAGTTCTTTGCTGGAAGTCCAGCGCAAAAGCCGACCGATTCCCGGTCGGCTTTTTTCTTTTTCTACTGACCGCCTATGGTCCCGGGAGTAAGCGCAGGCAGACTGAAAGAACCGAGCGCGATATTGATAACGCCGTATGCGCCGAAGATGATGACAAGTCCCAAAAGACCCCAGAGAATGGCGCGGCGACCTTCTACGCGCTTCGTTTCATCGCCAGCACCCTTGATGAATTCAAACACACCCCAGAGGAAGACGACGAACGCCGCTGCTGCCAGAAGCAGGATAATGGGATTAATTATCTGAACGACGACCCTCGAGAGAAACGAGTTGAGAGCGTCAAACATTAGTGAACCTGGACACCAGCTGAAGGAGTACCGCCTGTAGGGCCGGTATTGTTGCCGAAGCTGACCGTGCCGCTAAAGATATTCACGAGGCCCCAGACGGAGACCATCACGAAGAAACCGATAAGGCCCCAAAGCATGAGATTCTTACCCTTCTCCTTCACGTCCTCACTATTTGCTCCCCAGATAAACGTCTCAAAAGCACCCCAGAGGAAGACGATGAACGCCACCGCGAAGAGGACCGGGACGAGGATATTGTTGATGGTATTGATGACGAAGGAACCGACATCGGAGACATTGCTGATGGCGGCAGACGAGACGAGCGGCAGCGCAAGAGCTGCGAGCGTTCCGGAAGTAAGGGCAGTAACTTTTATCAGAGCTTTTTTCATAGTAAGGGTAAGTGGATAACGCTGTTATTGTATCGCCCCTAGGGGCAGGGTCAATCGTGCTCCGAGGATTTGTGTGGACAATCCTAGATCCTCGGCGCCGGAGGCGCGTTGTTGCTCACCCCCGTAGCGGGAATGAGGGTACCCTTCACGATATTGACGAGTCCCCACAAGGAGCCAATGATGACGAAACCGATAACGCCCCAAAGGACGAACTGCCGACCGGATTTGCGGTCTTCGTCGCTGGCAGCGCCAAGGATGAAATATTTGTAGACACCGTAGAGGAAGACAATGAAGGAAACGGCGATGAGAATGGGGACAAGGATTTCGTTAATGAACGACGTAATGAGATCTTTGTAAAAAGTAGCCCATTGTAGGTTCGCACTGCCCGCGCCTGTCGTACTATCTGGCTGGCAGATACCGGAAACGTTGCAGTGACCGGCCACTGAAGATTGGATGCACTGATTCCCTGTCGCACCGGGATAATCGCAACTTGCATCAACCGCGAAGGCCGCAATTGGGGCGCCGAAGGCACCTATAAGCGTGAAGAGTGCTACGAGTCTCGAGATTTTTTTCATAGTGTAGTGATTTAGAACGACCTCGGAGTCGGGGGCGCGTACGAGCCGGCGAGGCCGAAGGTGTTCGCGACGACGTTGACCAGCCCCCAGAGCGATACCATGACGACGAAACCGATAATACCCCAGAGGATAAGCTTATGTCCGCGCTTGACTGCCTCTTCATCCCCCCTACTGAATATGTAGGCATCCGCGACGCCATACAGGAAGACGATGAATGCCAGAGCGAAAAGCACTGGTACGAGTATGCCGTTGATGATGTAGAGGATATTCTGTGCGACGCCGCAGATAGTGGTCGTGCAGACGCCGAAGCCGGTACCGGCGTTATAAAAGATGCCCCAGGTTCCCCCGGAATTTTGTTGAACAATCCCTACACCCTGCGCGAGCGCAGCTACCGGAGTAAAGGCGGCGAGAAATGCGAGAGCGGTGCGGGTGATTGATGTAGTAGTCATAGATAGGGTAAGTATGACACGTCAGGCAGCAGGTGCGACGCCGAGCGTGGATAACAGTATATTCACGAATCCCCAGACCGAAAAGAGAACTACCATCCCGATAAGGCCCCAGAGGACGAAGTACCGCCCTTCCGCTCGCTTCTTCTCATCGTCGACGTGGAGGAAGAAATAGTTCATAATGCCCCAGACGAATGCCGCGAAAGCGAAGGCAAAAATGACGGGCACAACGAAGTTGTTAACCAAACCGATGATGCCGGTATTGCCGCTTCCAACCCAATCCTTGAAGCTCGTGCCGCCAGAGAGATTCATAATTAGCCGCCAAGCGCTTGCACAGTTGCCTTGATGGCCATGGCTATCGCCTGCGACCCGAGCAATACAAGGGAGCCAATAACCGTCCAGAGAAGTGCTTTTCGTGCTTCGATAATCTTCGTTTCGTTCCCTTGTGCAACGACAAATAGGTACCCCACATACACCACCATCAGGACGACGACGATGCTGCCGATTCGAATCACGAAGGCAAGAATGTTGAGGAGAAATGATTCCAAGCAATTTCCATTACTCTGGCTACAATCGACTCCACTCAATGGGTTAATGAGGCGAATGCTGGAACCGTTATTACTTCCGCCTCCACTCGTAACGGTCTGATTATTTCCGCCTCCACTCGTAACGGTCTGGGCAAATGCGAAGGGGGCAAATGCGAGAAAGAAAATAGCAATGATGAAAGAGCGTGTCATTGTTGCAGTAGAGCGTTTAAGGAACGCTCGGCGGAGGCGAGTGCGGTTTCAAGCGAGGAGCGACCACTTATCACATCCCCAATCATACCCGAGAAGACAGCGTCCGTAGCCGCAGGCGCTGGGGACAGCCATCCGCGTGTGTAGAGTGCTTCAGCATATCCGATGGCTGCTATCGGATCGGCAGGAGTAGTAGCAAGTTCTGCGAGAGCTGCTGGTGCGAGTCCGGTTGAAGCCGCAACAGCTGCTTGTGCAGCTTGGTTTGCAAGCAGTATCGCCGCTTGGTACGCACCGGGGGCATTCTTCGCCCCGCGCGGCATCATAAATGCATACATGAGGCCGTAGGCGCTTTTTATACTTGCTGTTGCCGGCTGCGGCAGGAATGCGACATCGAAATTAAGATTTGGATTCGCAGCGTGCAGGAAGCGCGCTTCAGAAATATATCCGAGGTAGAGCGCCAAGTCTCCTGCAAGGAATGCCTGCTGCGAATTAGGGAGCGATGCATTCCAGGTGTACGAGACTTTTGAAGGGTCGGTGAACTGCGTGTAGAAGCCGACTACGGGCGGTCCGTGAGGCAGGCCGCTCGTCTGTGCCGTTACGCCGAGACTTGCCGAGAGGACACCACTTGCCGCATATGAAGAGAGAGGGACTCCCTGCTGCAGAAAGAGCGCAGAGAGTATTCCGCGCGCATTGTGGACATTGTCATAGGTGCCAAGTGCAATCAGACCGCGCGTCACTTGCCGCGTCGGGGTGAGCTCCGCAATTTTCGGGACGAGGCCGACCAGCGCTTCCCAGGTCGTGGGCGGCTGCGCTATGCCGCTACTTGAAAGAATGGAGCGGTTAGAAAAGAGCACAAGCGGGTCGACGAGAAACGGCACGCCGTAGTAGCCGCCCGGCGCGGTGAAGATGCTGCCCCCTTCGAGGAAGGCGCTTGTAAAGGTGCGCACGGGGAGCGTTGAGAGATCGATAGGCGTGATGAATTTCGCAAGCGTGCGCAGTTGTTCCTGCGAAGCGAGGACGAGGTCGGGCGCATTACCGGTAGCAATGGCGGCGGCGAGATCTGACGGAAGCGATGACGGATCCTTCTGTACATACGAGACCGACTTGAGCGATTGGTCAGCGCGTGTAGCGGCTGCGAGAGCCGATTCCATTCCTGCTTTCGGCAGAGTCCCCCAGATGACGACGGTTCCTACGGCATTTGCATTGCCATTGTTACTCGTATAGGTGGCGAAGACGAAGAGACCGACGAGCGCGGCGAGACCGAATATGCCGAATAGGATGCCTTGGAAAAGAGAAATTTTCATGGCGCTGTAAATATAATACCGTAGTGATGCGCTCCCGCTCTAAATGATTTCGTCTTGTGGAAGCCCCCGCCGATGAAGAAATCCTCGGCCTCATGCTCGGTAATGACCTGCTCGGGTACCGGACCCATGCCGCCATAGCTGCCGGCCCAGTCCACGAGCATGAGCTTGCCGCCCGGCTTCAGGACCCGCTTAATCTCCGCGAGAAGCCCGGCACGATTCTCTACCTGAAAGAGTGTGTTTGCGAGGATAACGGCATCGAGTGATTGGTCGCGCAGGTGCGTGCCGCCCGGCTTCTCGATATCCCCCCAGACCGTATTGATAATGTTCTGGTGGTGCTGGTGCGCATTCAACTTCAGATGCTTGAGCACGTCTTCCTGGATATCAACGGCATACACTTTTCCACCGTGTCCGATGATGGGTGCTATGGCGCGCGCGTAGTGGCCTGAACCTGCACCGAAATCACCGACCTTCATGCCGTCCCGCAGACCAAGCTGAAGGACGTTCTCTTTTGGAGAACTAAACGTAGCGCTCATATGTATAAAATAGCACGCGCCCTCTTCCGAGGGCGCGCAATTAACATATGAAAATGATTCAGGCCGCTCCTCCGGGCGGCCTGTGTGCTTAGTGCACCATCTTACTTCGTGACACGCTTGGCTGACTGGTCTGGCTGCGCATGCTCCACCGAATGTGCGCTTTCTTCTCGAGAGCCACCGCAGCTGCCTCCTCGGGCGTGTGCCCGTACGCAAAGGTATCCATCGTCTGCCCCGTGTGCAGACGATCCAGCGAGCCGGTGCCGGGTGTCACAACCCGAACCAGATACGGCATCGGACAGTTCGGGGAGTGTTCAATCATATACGTTTCCCCTGCGAGCATTTCGAAGGCGTTCATGCGGTTCTCCCTTGGGAAAGTTCGGACCGTCTAGATAATACTTCCTAGGTTAGGGTTAGACAATGCTCTATAACGCAACCATCGAGGCGATAGAATCGCCCTCGCGCATCTTCATGATGCGCACGCCCTGGGTCGCGCGCGAGATTGAAGGGATTTCTGCGACGCTCGTGCGTATCACCTGCCCTTTCTTGGAGACGACGACAAGCTCTTCATCTTCAAGATTACCGGAAACCACTTTCGCACCGATGATTTCTCCCGTCTTCGCCGTCACTTCCGCAGTCTTGATACCGGAACCGCCACGACCCTGGATTTTGTATTCAGAAAGTTTAGTACGCTTGCCGTAGCCCTTGCTCATGATAACCAGAAGTGATGCATCTTTTGCCGCCGCCGGAATCACTTCCGCTGAGACCACTTTGTCACCTTTCTTCACGCTCATGCCGCGCACGCCGCCAGCGGTGCGGCCCATCTCGCGCACATCTCCCGCCTCGAAACGAATGCTCTGCCCTTTTGCGGTTACTACCGAGACCGTGTCATCTCTACCCGCAAGATTCGCAGAGACCAGTGTGTCGCCCTTCTTGAGGTTGATGGCGATGATGCCGGAGCGGCGTACGTCTGCAAAACTCTTTGCCGCCACGCGCTTTGCGGCACCCTCTCGCGTCACGAAGACGATGGATGACGCTTCAAGCGCCGCGCCCTTAGGCACAGCAAGCACGCCGGTCACCGACTCCTCGCCGGCGAGCGGGAGGAAATTCATGATGGACTTGCCCTTGGTCGCGCGCTTCCCCTCCGGAATGTCATACATCTTTATCTGATATGCCTTGCCGAAGTTGGTGAAGAATAGGAGGTCGCTGTGTGCCGAGGCGACAAGGAAGTGCGTCACGACATCTTCTTCCTTCGTCGCGATGTCGACGACGCCGACGCCGCCGCGCTTCTGCCGGCGATACTCGCTCGGATTCGTACGCTTCACGTACCCGCCTTGGGTCAGCACGAGCATGGACTCTTCGTCCGGCACGAGATCCTCCGCAGAAATATTCTGCACGCCACCCTTCACGATTTTCGTGCGCCGATCATCGCCGTATTTCTCCGCAAGTTCCTCAAGCTCTCTCTTTACCACTGCGAGAATCTTCTTCGCGGAAGAGAGAATGTCCTTCAGTTTTGCGATAAGCGCCTGCACTTCGGTAAGCTCGTCCTCTATCTTCTTGCGCTCAAGCCCGGCGAGCTTGGAAAGGCGCATTTCGAGAATCGCCGCCGCCTGGAGTTCTGAAAAGCCAAATTTCTTCTGGAGTGCGAGCGATGCGGCGGGGACATCCGCCGCCTTCTTGATAATCGCGATGACTTCATCGATGTGATCGAGTGCTTTGGAAAGCCCAAGAAGAATATGCTCGCGTGCTTCTGCTTGTCGGAGATCAAATTCGGTGCGGCGCTTTACCACCACCTGACGATGCGTAAGGAAATGACCGAGCATGCCCGAGAGTGACAGCATCTCAGGGACGCCATCGACGAGTGCAAGCATGTTGTAGTGAAACGTGCTCTCGAGCGACGTGTGTTTATAGAGCGCATTCAAAACGGCCTGCGGATGCGCAGTACCTTTCAGTTCAACCACGATGCGGATGTCGCCGCCGGCCGATTCGTCGCGCAAGTCGCGGATACCTTCGAGCTTTTTCTCGCCGACGAGTTCGGCCATGCGAATGATGAGTTCGCTTTTATTGACGCGATAAGGAATGGAACTGATGATGATGCTCGTATCTTTCTTGCCGTCGTCAATGATTTCCGCTTCCCCACGCACCACGACAGGGCCTTTGCCGGTGCTGTAGGCATGCCGGATGTCGGTTTGATTGAAAGCGACGCCGCCGAGTGGGAAATCAGGACCCTTGATGTGCTGCAGGAGGTCTTCCGTCGTTGCGTCCGGATTCTCGATGAGATGCACGGTCGCCGCGACTACCTCGCGGAGATTGTGTGGCGGGATTTCGGTCGCCATACCGACCGCGATGCCAAATGTCCCGTTCAAAAGCAAGTTCGGCAATGCCGAGGGGAGCACACTCGGCTCTTCGCGCGTCGCGTCGTAGTTGGGATTCCATGCAACAGTCTCTTTCTCAAGATCAGCAAGGAGCGCCTCAGCGATACGCGAGAGCTTCGCTTCGGTGTAGCGCATCGCCGCCGGAGAATCGCCATCAATAGAACCGAAGTTGCCCTGTCCGAGCACGAGCGGGTAGCGGTGAGAGAAATCCTGCGCCATCTTCGTCATCGAGTCGTAGACGGCAGAGTCGCCGTGCGGGTGGTACTTACCGAGCACGTCGCCGACCACGAGCGCACTCTTGCGGAATTTCGCGCCCGGCAGAAGTCCGAGCTCTTTCATCGCATAGAGGATGCGGCGATGCACCGGCTTCAATCCATCGCGCACGTCCGGCAGAGCACGCCCGGTGATGACCGACATCGCGTAGTCCACATACGACGTGCGCATCTCGCTCACGATCGATTGACTGATGACGTTTGCAGCAACGGGAGCTACTCCATCCTTATTCATGTCTTCTTTCCCGCGCGCCATGATAATTCGATGAACCTATTAAAAAGGTATCGTCGTCTGCTCCGCTTGCTTCTTCACTGATGGAGATGCGGCGTCGATAATTTCGATGTGCGCAGGCGTATTTACAGACTCTGGGAGCGCGGAAGCGGCGCCCACACCTGCAAGATTCTGGTTCCCGGGCTCCCCCGCCACCGCGCTCGGTTCCTGCCCCGTTGCTCCGGCAAATGAAGATTCCTGGATGGAGAACACGCCCGTACTTAAAGAACCCGCGAGCCATACAAGCGCGATGAATGCTGCGCCGACAGTCGCTGAAGCAAACGCAACTTGCTTGCGGATGTGATGCGGCTTCCCCTTCACGAGCTCAATGTGATCAAAAATAGTTTTCATGGCCGATTAGGGTGTTACCACCAGTATACTTCCATCCAGCCCGGCCAAATCCTTTTTCTTCAGGGTGAGCTTGTCTACTTTCTGGCTCCCGTTCCCCGCCTCTTTCAGGAAGGCATCGAGCGCTTTCGGCTCTCCTATGCCGCTCCAGTGCATCGGGACGATGATTTTTGGCTCAAGCGACACTGCAAGCTCATGCGCTTTTGCAGGAGAGAGCACTCCATCGCCGCCGATCGGCACAAAAAGCACATCTATCTCATCAATACTTTCGCGGGCCTCTTTGGAAAGTTCAGCATCGGCAAGCGCGCCCAGATGCACGAGTGTCATGTCCTCCAGTTCTACGCTGTAGATGGTATTGACGGCCTCGGTCTCGCCTTTTCCAAGGCCGTATTTGCTTTTTGAAAGGAATCCTTGAATGACGACACCCTGCCGCTCGTATTCGCCGGGGCCGGTAATCGCGAACGGTTTCTTCTCGCCGTAGCTCACCTCTTCAATACCGTTCATGTCTGGGTGGTCGCGCGAGACAAGCGCGATGTCCGTGCCGAAACGGACAGCAGGGAGCGAAGCGCCCTTGGCTATGGGATCAAAGACGAGCGTGAGGTCGCCAAACGTCACCTTAAAACACTGCCCGCCGTGGTGGGTTATGACCATATAATTGCCCCTATTTTAGCATAAAACTCGCGTGTATGAAAGCGCCTTTTGATCTTCTTTTATAAGACCATTTGGGGGCTATTGACAATAGACGAGGTGGGTGTATAATGTCTAGCAGACGTTTCGAGGAACATTTCGAAAACTTTGGGCTCGTCTCCCGCAAATTAAAAAGGAGAAAGTCTCATGCACGGACCTTCGATGACGAATCAACTGAGCGCAACGCGCAATACCTTTATGGACATCCAGGGCGACAAGGACGCGATCGACAACGCGCTCGGCCACGGCGGCCGCGCGGTCAAGACCGGCGCCGGCTGACCATCGCCGGGCGGCGCGGGGCTGACAACGCAATACGGCAACACTGCCAGCCCTAACCAAGAACGCGGCCATCCTACGGGATGGCCGCTTTTCCTTTTGTGCACAAGACTTGCGAAACGCAGTTGAGCCGAAAAATAACTCTGATACAGTCAAATGTGGATGCCCCCTTACCAAGGATCGGCGTCCACCGCTATACCTTCTAACAAGGAGGTGTCGATGAAACGCGAGCGACAGCCGGGGCAGGCGAAGAGCGCCTGAATCCCGAGCCATCAGATCTTCCCTCTTCAAGGGGTCCGTGAGGACCCCTTTTTTTATTCTATTGAGAATCAACCTCTCCTATGCTATAGTCCCCACATCGCGTGCAGGAAAAGTAGATACTGGCTAACCCTCGGCGCTGCAAGGCACGAGTACCAGCTTCGAAAATCCGCACCGCTTTAATACATGTCTGAAGAGAAGAAGGCCGCTGTGCCTACTCCGACTATTCATTTGCCCGAAGGCCACCCGATGGCTGGCCTTGTTGATTCCATCCCGACTCCGCCATCCTCGGGCGACCTCGTCGAGGGCACTATCATCGCGATGAATCGCGGCCGCGTTTACATCGACCTGCCGCCGTTCGGTACCGGCCTTATTTATGGCCGCGAATATCTAAACGCCGCCGACGTCTTGCGCAAGGCGAATCCGGGGGACGTTATCAGTGCAAAGGTCGTGGATCCTGCTGGGCGCGATGGCTACATCGAGCTCTCCCTGAAGGAAGCACGCCAAGCGGCTATCTGGGGCGAGGCGGAAACGGCGATTCTTTCGCAGACGGCATACTCGCTCACGGTGGAAGAAGCGAACAAGGGCGGACTCATCCTCTCCTGGCAAGGCATCCAAGGATTCCTCCCCGCTTCACAACTCTCCAAGGAGCACTACCCGCGCGTGCCGGAGGGCGATAAGGACAAGATTCTCGGTGAACTCATGCAGCTCGTCGGCAAGCCGCTTTCGGTGCGCATCATCACTGCGGACGCAAAGGAAGGAAAGCTCATTTTCTCGGAACGCACTGAAAACGAGGCCGAAGAGAAGGCGTCTCTCATTGATAAGTATCAGGTCGGCGACATCGCGGAGGGAGAAGTGACCGGCGTCGTAGACTTCGGCGTCTTCGTGAAGCTTGAGCCGGGGCTTGAAGGCCTCGTGCACATCAGCGAGCTTGATTGGGGTCTCGTGGAGGATCCGCACATGTTCTGCAATGTCGGCGACAAGGTCAGGGTCAAGGTCATTGAGATAAAGGATGGAAAGATCTCCCTCTCCATCAAGGCACTGAAAGAGAATCCGTGGCACACCGCCGCCGAACGCTACTCGAAGGGTATGGAAGTGCCGGGCGTCATCATCAAGTACAACAAGCACGGCGCGCTTGCATCTATTGAAGAAGGTGTCGCGGGCCTCGTGCACGTGAGCGAGTTTGAATCACCCGCACAACTGCGCGAGACGCTCGAGCTTGGTAAGACGTATCCCTTCACCATCGCTCTCTTTGAGCCGAAGGAGCAGCGCATGACGCTCACATACGCAGGAAAGAAGAAATAAACGCTCCGGTGAGTGCGATTTCGGAGTACGCGTCGGCCTCCCCTGCGGGAGGCCGCGCTCGCTCTCAGCTCGCAAATTTTCGCGCAGACCCTTACGGCGCAAAAATTGCCGTGCTGCTTCGCTTCCGAGAGCCTCCGAAATCGCACTCACACTCCGCTAGGGGAAATGACGCGGCGCCTTCGGCGCCGCGTTTCTTTACATATTGGAAATAAAGATGTATGGTGAGCCCGGCGTTTTTGCCCTTTTGATGCGAGGTTACGATGGACAGAGCTACAGAGCTCGAGCGGCGCAGA
This sequence comes from Candidatus Kaiserbacteria bacterium, assembly GCA_023264445.1. Classification (GTDB taxonomy): domain Bacteria; phylum Patescibacteriota; class Minisyncoccia; order Phycocordibacterales; family Phycocordibacteraceae; genus C7867-001. The sequence continues at coordinate 211,941 of JAHFMN010000001.1, forward strand.
CTGCTCGAAGAAGTACGAGGTTTCCTTTCGCCATCTTCTCCTGGTTTTAGCGGCGAAGAATCGCCGAAGCAGGCGATGGAGCTTTCCGTCGCGCTTGCGACGCGTCTGCTCGTCGATGCGGGGAAAGTCGGTGCGATTGCGCTCCTCCGACAAGCGATCAACGACGCTCTCGCGAAGTGCGAGAAAGCGCGGCATCGCGACGTCTGGGAAAACGCGGACGCCGTGTGCTTCCAGGCGCTCTCGTTGTATCTGAAACTGGCCGATGAGAGCGGTCTCGGATGGCCCGAGCGGCAGGCGGTCATTCTTCCGCAGCTCATCGACATCTACTGGCGCTTGCCGGACAGGTTCGTGGGACAGCGGGAAGAAAAGACCAACTGCATGTCGTACCTGGAGAACGAGCTCTGCATGCAGAAGTCCAAGAAGCTCATCTTCTCGTGGGTGGTAGGACGCTGGACGCTCGACCTTCGCCCGTTTGAAGCGGCAAAGGGAAATATCGTCACGGCGTTTGCCTTCATCTGCGATGTGTTCAAGCAGGAAGAGCAGTCGTCAGGCCGAAAAACGACTCCGCGAAACATCAAGCTCCTCACGAGCCATTCATCCGGCCATGCATTGGTCAATGAGCGACGCAAGCTCATGCCGGAAGAAAAATCGCTCTACGTGCACATCCTAATGCAGCACTGCGAGCGGGCGAAGCCCGAACAGCTTCGGCCGTGGGTGAAGGACGATCTGCCGGTTGAAATCATCGAGCTCTTCCAGGGAGTACTCATCCGGACTGGAGATACATCCATCGCTCTGCAGCTCTTGAAGAGCATTCCGGTACCGGCCTAATCACAGGCCCACACCACAACCCCGCCCCCGCGGGGTGTTTTTTTACCTGGCAATCAAATTAAAAATTAACGGGTATTTGCAAACTGGGTGGCAGATTCAATCCCTTCAGCGGCGAAGAGACGCGCCGCTTCGGCGGCTTTCTTCAATATTTTTTTTACCACTGCTTCTTCGCCCGGCTTCCATTTCCCTATCACGTGTTTAATCACTTTTTCTTCGCCTGATACTTTCTTCGCCTGATTCTTCTTCCCTGTTCCTGAAATGCCGATACGAATGCGTGCGAAGTCCTGTGTCTTTACCGTGCGCATGATGCTCTCTACTCCCTTGTGCCCGCCGCTTCCGCGACCGAACACCATCTTGAGCGTACCGAGCGGCAAATCGAGATCGTCGTGTATGACTAAAAGATTTTTTGCCGCCTTCGGGCTCTTCACAAATGCCGCGACTGCTTTCCCAGAAAGATTCATCATTGTCTCCGGCAGGACAAGCGTCGCATTTCCTCCGCCGACCGTGCCTTTGGCGACAAGCGCCTTCGCAGTTTTATTCAAAACGAACCCATCAACGCCTTCTTGCTTCGCAAGAAGCTCCACTGTGCTTCGTCCGGCATTGTGCCGCGTCTTTTCATATTCTTTTCCCGGGTTCCCGAGCCCGACGATGACGAGTGCCATGCGAAAAATACTACCATATGCCGCTCGCAGACTCGCGACACCTCCGGCAATTATGCCTCCGGCTTGCGTACTACAAACGAACGAGTACAATGCCTCCATGTCTGACACTTGGAAAGGTCTGCTAAAAGATCTTTTCACGCTCGTGCTCCTTATCATCGTTGTCGTCATCCCCATCCGCGCCTTCATCGTCTCGCCGTTCATCGTGGATGGCGAATCCATGCATCCGACATTTGAGAATCTTGATTATCTCATCGTCGACGAGATTCTCTACCGATTCAGCGCGCCCAAGCGCGGCGACGTCATCGTCTTCCGCTATCCGGGCGACCCTTCCATCTTCTTTATCAAGCGCATCATCGCACTCCCCGGAGAAACGGTCTTCATCAAAAGCGGTGTTGTCTCCGTCCTCACCGCCGACGGGCAACGACTGGCGCTTACCGAGCCCTACATCGTGAACGAAGATGCGACCTATACCAAAAACGTCGTCTTGAATCCGGAAGAATATTTCGTCATGGGCGACAATCGGCCAAACTCTTCCGACAGCCGTGTCTGGGGACCGTTGCCGAAGAAAGACATCATCGGCCGCGTCGACCTGCGGCTCTTGCCGATCGCAAAGAGCGGATTCTTCCCCGGTGCTACACAGTATGCGACGAGTACGACGTTCGCAATAGCATCATGATGCGAGAAAGTATTCCGGCTGAGGAACTTTTCAATAAAGCTCATGCCGTCGGCCAATACTATGGCTTTACACCGCTCTCGATGCTCACGGTAAAGAAGCGCGGGAAGCAGCGCGCGAAGCCCGGAATGCCGGAAGCCCTTTCTTCTCTCTCGCTTGATTCGACTGGGGAGACAATCGCAAGCTTCCTGAAGCAGTGCCAGAACATCGAGTTCGCACCGAACCCGCGCCAGCCGCTCTTCATCTGGCATACGAACATCGCCCCCGGACGCGCCGCGCAGAAAAAAGCGACCATACAGTTCCACGCGCTCGGGACCGATCGCGCGCTCGCAGACGCCGTCATCATCCGCGCACTCATCGCGCTTACGCGCGACCTCTTCCACGAGGAGCCGGTGGTCCGCATCAATTCCATGGGCGACAAGGAGACGCGAGCGCGCTATGCGCGCGAGCTTGGGAACTTTTTTAAGAAACGCGCGCACACGCTTCCGGAAGAATGCGTCGCCTGTGCTAAGCACGATTCATTTGCGGCAGCCGAGCTCGCCATCGCGCGGGAATGTGCCGATGATTTGCCGGCACCGACCGAACATCTCTCGGATGCGAGCCGCAAACGCTTTGAAGACTTGCTCGAATATCTGGAGATGACCGAGACGCCATACGAGCTTGCGCGCAGCCTTATCAGTCGTGGCGGCATCTGGAACGATACCTGCTTCGAAATCCTCGCAGGTGGGCGACGCGTCGCCTGGGGCTCCCGCTATAACGATCTTGCGCGCCACTTCTTCCCTTCTGCGCCGGTGAGCGCGACCGGCGCCGTCTTCTCAATAGCGAGCGAGGGTATGGCACTGGCGAAAACCAAGCATCCCCGACTACGTTTTTCCTTCGTACATATCGGCGATGAAGCAAAGCGACTTTCTATCCGCCTCGCAGAAGATTTCAGGCGCGTACGACTCTCGCTCACGCAGGACATCGGCATAGAATCGCTCACAGAGCAGCTCCACAAGGTTGAGCGTCGCGATAGCCCGTACCTCCTCATCATGGGACGCAAGGAAGCACTTGAAGGCTCCGCCATCCTCCGCAATCGCAAGACACAAGAAGAGACCACTCTTCCACTTGCCGGCCTCGCCGAACGCCTAAAGTCGTTTGCCTGAGAATGCATCGCTCGAATGGACAATGTCCACTTCGCTGTGCTAGAATCTTTTTCATCATGACCGCAGGCACACGAGTCGAGGTACGGCGCGGAAAGAACGAGAGTTCTACCGCGCTTATCCGCCGCTTTACCCGCAGAGCGCAGGGGCTTGGTCTCGTGCGCGAAATGCGCGACCGCCGCTACTTCGAGCGCTCCAAGTCGAAGAACGTGGGCCACAAGCGCGCCCTCATTTCAAAAGTCCGCCGCGAGAAGTACAACGAGCTCGTGAAGCTCGGCAAGATAGATCCGGCAGCCAAGAAGACGCGCAAGGGCGGAAAGCGCTAAACGGATGGCAGGAGTTTCCATACAGAACACGACGCGGCGCCTGCGGGCGCCGCGTACTGCGTTTACGGCTATTGCCAAGCAGCTGCTCCCCGGCTGGGACATCTCGCTTGCCTTCGTCGGCCCGACACAGGCACGCGCACTAAATAAAAAGCTTCGCAATAAAACATACATTCCGAACGTGCTTTCCTATGTAGTTGGAAAGAAGAGCGGGGAAATCATCATCTGTCCGAGCGAAGCGGCGAAGCAGGCTCCTGATTTTCAACTCTCCTCCTCTGACTTCCTGCTCCTTTTGTTTATCCACGGTGTACTGCATATAAAAGGAAGGGTGCATAGTGGTACGATGGAACGATGGGAACGAAAAGTCTTGGCACAATTCGCCAAGGGTAGCGAGCGCGTATATCCGCTTCATGGCACGACGCATCGCAACCGGCATCGACATCGGGACGTACCAAGTAAAAGTGGTCGTCGTCGAGGAACTCTCCGATAAACGCGGCGGGCGGCAGCTCCGCATCCTCGGCACCGGCCTCGCCGAGTCAAAGGGCCTACGGCATGGCTACATCGTCAATAAGGAAGAAGTGTCCGCGAGCATCCTTAAAGCAAAGAAGGAGGCGGAGTATGCTGCCCGCGTCCCGATACACTCCGCCTTCCTCGCCGTCGGCGGCATCTCACTAGATGAGGCGCGCGCGACCGGCAGCACCATCATCTCCCGCGCAGACCAAGAAATTACGGCGCTTGATATCGAGAAGGCAGGGCAAGCGGCCCGGGAGGCGGCAGCGCCCGGTTTCCTCAATCGTCATGTCCTCCACAGCATTCCGCTTGAATACCGAATTGATAATGGCAAAGTGCTCGGCGACCCGCTCGGCATGAAAGGCGTCCGACTTGAAGTGGACTACTTATTCATCACTTGCCTCGCCCAGCATGAAGATGTGCTTGCCAAGGCGATTGAAGATGCCGATATCGAGGTCATCGATCAGATGGCGTCTCCCCTTGCGGGCTCCTACGTCCTCCTTGAAGGCGATCAGAAGATGAAAGGATGCGTGCTCGCGAACATCGGCTCGGAGACAGTCTCCATCGTCGTCTACGACGAGGGTATTCCGGTGTCGGTCAAGGTATTTCCGATGGGCTCGAGCCACATCACCGACGACATCGCACTTGGATTTCGCATCTCACTTGAGGAAGCAGAGCGCGTGAAGCTTGGACGTCTTTCCGGGCAAATGTATCCGCGCAAAAAAGTGGACGATCTTATCGTGAGCCGTCTGAATACGATGTTCGCACTCATCGACAAACATTTGAAATCGCTGAACCGCCGGGGTCCTCTGCCCGCCGGCATCATCATCTCCGGTGGCGGCGCCGGCGTAGGTTCCATCAGTGACATTGCGCGCGGTTCACTCAAGCTTCCATCACGCCTCGCAGAGTTCCGCATCACCACCGATACGAAGATTCGTGACGCGACATGGGCGGTCGCATACGGTCTTGCACTCTGGGGGCTCACCGGTGATACGAACGCACCGAAACGAAGCATCGGGGCTTCATTCGGGAAGTTTTTTCAACAATTCCTGCCTTAAACGAGGATTTGCTTCCTCGGATTGTCAATATTTGCATATAGCGCAAGTCTGATACTATTGCCTGCACAGTATGTCCAAACGCGTTGAACCGGAGATTGAGACATTCGCACGGATTCGCGTCGTTGGTGTTGGCGGTTCCGGCAAGAACGCCATCAACCACATGATCAATTCAAAGGTGCGCGGCGTTGAATTCATCGCCGTCAACTCCGACGCACAGGACCTCCACCGCTCGCTTGCAAAGCGAAAGATCCACATCGGCAAGAATCTCACACGTGGGCTCGGCACCGGTATGAATCCCGAGCTCGGCAAGCGTGCTGCAGAAGAGACACGGCAAGAAATCCAGGAAGCGCTTTCCGGAAGCGATATGGTGTTCATCACGTGCGGCATGGGCGGCGGCACCGGCACCGGCGCATCCGCCATCGTCGCAAAAATTGCGAAAGAAATCGGCGCGCTCGTCATCGCAGTCGTCACGAAGCCATTCTCCTTTGAGGGCGCACAGCGCAAAGAGATTGCCGAGCGCGGTCTTGCCGAACTGAAGAAAGAAGTGGATGCGTTCATCGTTATTCCAAACGATAAACTGCTCTCCATCGTTGATACGGAGACCTCCGCAAAGCATGCCTTCGCGATGTGCGACGAGATTCTGCGTCAGGCGGTGGAAGGTGTCTCCGATATCATCACGACGCCGGGCGAGATTAATACCGACTTCAACGACATCAAGGCCATCATGGAGGGTGCCGGCCCGGCACTCATGGGCATCGGTATCGCCGAGGGCGACGGGCGCGCCACGGCAGCCGCCCAGATGGCCGTCAATTCCCCGCTCTTGGATGTCTCTATTTCCGGTGCAAAAGGCATCCTCTTCGTCGTCGCCGGCTCCGACGACCTCGGCATCATGGAGGTGCAAGAGGCTGCAAAGGTCGTGAACGAATCAGTGGACAAGAATGCGAAGGTCATCTTCGGCATCATGCGCGACGAGAAGCTCAAGAAAGGACAATTGCGCATCATTGTCATCGCGACCGGTTTCCCGGAGAGTCCTTCTCACTCTGCGCATGCTGGCCCAGAGCGCTCCCTCTTCTCCATGCCAGTGGAAAAGCGTGAGGAAGAGCGCGGTCGTATTTACCATGAGATTCTCTCCGTCAAAGGCAGTCCTGCTGGTAGCAAGCACGAGGAGAAAGAAGATGAGCCGAAAAGCTCCAAAAAGCAGGAGAAAGAAGACCCTATCGTCACCGCAACGCCCCAGAAGCGAGAAGAGATTCCTCCTGCTCCAGAAGATGACGAGACCTGGGGAGCGATTCCTGCATTCCTACGCAGACACAAGAAATAAGGGCCGCTCGCAATCAATCATTTCGAACAGCAGAAAACCGCCCCTGCCGGCGGTTTTCTGATATAATCTTCTATAATGTACGACCTCATCATCATCGGCGGCGGGCCCGCCGGCGTCGCGGCAGGAGTGTATGCGGCCCGTAAGCACCTGAAGACTGTCCTCATCGCGGAAGAAATCGGTGGGCAATCGGTCGTATCGGAAGGCATTGAGAACTGGATAGGGTCGCCGAGAGTCCATGGGGGTGAACTCGCGAAGCTCTTCCGAGCGCATCTGGATGCGGTAAAGGGCGATATCGTCACGCTCGCCCTTGGCGAGCGTGTCTCCTCGCTTGCAAAGATTGAAGGCGCTTTTAAAGCAACGGTGAAAAATGGCGACGGGTACCGCGCAAAAGCGGTGTTAGTCGCCACAGGTGCTGGGCGCCGCAAGCTTGATGTACCGGGCGCGGAGAAATTCGAGAATAAGGGCGTCACCTATTGCGCATCCTGTGATGGACCGCTCTTTTCTGGAATGGACGTCGCGGTGGTCGGCGGAGGCAATGCCGGCTTTGAAACAGCGCTTCAGCTTCTTGCCTATGCAAAATCGGTCACGCTCATCCATCGGCATGAGGAATTCAAAGCTGATGCCGTCACTGTTAAAAAGGCATCTGCACATCCAAACATGCACCTCATCAGGAACGCCGAACCGACCGAGGTCATGGGCGAACAATTCGTGACTGGCATGAAATACCGCGATAAGGATTCGGGCGAGGTAAAAGAACTTCCTGTTACCGGTATTTTTGTAGAAGCAGGGGTCATCCCGAATACCGATTTCGCCGAAGGACTTGTGGAGCTTGATTCGATAAAGCGCATCAAGGTCGACCCGCATAATCAGCGTACGAGTGTTGAAGGCGTGTGGGCTGCGGGCGATTGCACGGACGAGCTCTACCACCAAAACAACATCGCCGCCGGAGACGGCGTCAAAGCGCTTGAAGATATCTATCTCTGGATCAAGGTGCAGTAATCATCATGCCCGTCATTTCAATCATCATCCCGACACTAAAAGAAGAACAATTCCTCGAGCGTACGCTCGAAAATCTAAAGACGCTCCAGGTGCCGCACGAAATCATCATCACCGATGGCGGCAGTACCGATAGGACACTGGACATCGCGCGCGCCCACGGCGCGAAGACAACTGTGTGGAGTGAATCGCGCCGCCAGACCTTCGGCGAAGCAAAGAATGCCGGCGCCGCGCGCGCCACGGGAACGTATCTGATCTTCATTGACGCCGATGTACTTATTCCCGAACCAGAGGCATTCTTTACCGAGATGGTAGCGGCGTTTGAGAAAAATAAGAAACTGGTCGGGATGACTGTCCCGCTCAAGCCATGGCCCGAGAACCATTCCTTTGTAGATGCGTTCTTCAGCGCGCCGCTCAACTGGTTCTATATCATTTCAAATAATGTCTTTCGCTCGGGAAACTCCTCCGGCGAGTTCCAGATGATGCGCGCGGATGTCTTTAGAAAGGCCGGCGGATTTGGCGAGCAGCTCGCCGCCGGAGAAGACAATGAGATGTTCCGGCGGCTTGCGTCCTTCGGCCGTACATTCTCCTACTACAAGCTCTGCGTGCGGCACTCCCTCCGGCGCCCGCACAAAATCGGCTGGCTCCGCACGTATGGCATCTGGATGAAGAATGGGCTTTCGGTCGCACTCCGCGGTAAGGCCGCATACAAGGAGTGGTCCGTCGTGCGATAAAAAAGAGAGAACCGCCGAGAGAAGCGAGGCGCTTCTCTCGGCGGTCAGTCCTTGTTCGGTAAGAGGACAATAGATACCATGACGATCCATCCGACGAACCATCGACCAGTCACATATAGAAGGCCGAATAGGTTCCCGTAGAGCGCGAGCGACTTCCCCACCTTGATGAGCTCGCCCAGACTCCACTCACTGTACCTCTCCGAGCCGGCGACAATCAAAAGCCAGATCCATACCAAGAGGGGCACACCGAAGACGTTGAAATACAGCACTCCGACCGTCGTCAGCCAGACGTCGAAACCCGGCAAAAGATACACGAGCGGCAACACGGTGAGGTTGAAAAACGGCACCACACCACCGACCAGACTCCAGAACGCCTCCCAATACAGTGCATTACGTTTCACCCGGTCCCCCAAAATAGAAAGGTCTCTTTGGAATCAAAGAGCAGCCGAGTTTTTTATACCTTAGAGGTATACAACTGTCAATCAGCGCACGGCGAGGTTGTGTATAAACATATCGGTCGCATGTTCCCAAGAGTATTGTTCTGCTTTTGCGCGACAATTGTCACGCGAAAGCGAGAGACATTTGAGCGCGGCTTCCTGAAGATTATCGCTTAAGTAGCCGTCCTTCCCTTCTGTAATGATGTCGCGCGGGCCCATGACATTGTGCGCCGCTACCGGGATGCCGCAGGCAAGCGCTTCGAGAGACACGAGGCCGAAGGTCTCGGTTCTTGAAGGAAAGACAAACACATCGGCAAGCGAGATCCAGTCCACAAGCTCCTGGCCATGCTTGTAGCCGACAAACATATTTTTCTTTCCGTAGCGTGCTTCAAGCTTCGCTCGGCTGGGGCCATCTCCGATGACCAGTTTCGTTCCGGGCAAATCAAGCGTGAGGAATTCCTCCGGATTTTTCTCCGGCGCAAGGCGACTAAAGAAGAGGAAGACCGGCGCAGGCAGTGGAGGCAAAGGAGGATTCGGATTGCGAGTGAAGAGGTCCACATCGACACCAAGCGGTACGACCACGACATTTGTGTAGCCAACCGATTCCAATTCCCTCTTCAGACTTTCGGTTGAGACCATCGTGCGAACAGCGGCAAAATGGAACCGCCGCAGAGCGGCAAGGACGGGCCACAAGAGCCCGCGCAATCGTAAGTCTATATAGAGCTGGAAATGGCTGTGGTACCAGGTCGTAAAGGGTATGCCCCGCGCACGGCATACCGAGCGCGCCGCCCACCCGAGCGGGCCTTCGGTCGTGATGTGAATCGCATCCGGCTGGAGCTCCTCGATCATTCGCGCAACATGGCGGCGAGGAAGAAGTGCCAGGCGGATTTCCGGATAGAACGGCAACGGCAGCGTCATAAATTGCCCCGGCTCGATGAGCATGACGTCATACCCGCCTGCCTTGAGGAAGCGCACATGCGCATCAAGCACGCGCACCACGCCGTTGACTTGCGGCTTCCACGCATCCGTCACGAACAAGATGCGCTTCATGATTCCGTCTTCTCTACTTCCTTACTCTTCAGAAGGTTTCTGCGCATGCGCCAACTGATGAGATAGTAGCCGGAGATGACGAGAGCGGCGAAAGCGATGACATACTGCACATTGCTGATCATATGCGCGATGCTTCCTCCGAAGCTTTCACCCAGATAATATCCGAGGAACAGGAGCGTGCCGTACTGGAGCACGGCGACGATGCTCGCGTATTTGAAAAAGGTACGGAGCGGCATGCTGACCGTTCCAGCGACCACGATAAACGCTGACGCGATGCCATAGGAGAGCTTGCCGATAAACATGGTCCAGCCGGGGCGCTTCTCCCACAAGATTCGCACCCGCTCTAGATCATCCGGCGTGATGCCAAGCTTCTTAAGCATGCGCTGGACGAAAGCGGTGCGGGAGCCGAAATGACCGATTGCGTAGTACACGCCGTCCAGACCGACATCGCGGACGAAAAATAATGCCGCAAGGAAATACAGATTGAAATAGTGGAGCGAGGCGAGCATGCCGGCGACAAATGCGACCACAGGCCCTTCTATGAGAGAAAGCGGGATCAGTATCCAATAGCGATACTGCAGAATAAGCTCCGTAAGGAAGTCAATCGACATTGTTTCCGGTCAGTATACAACGATGCGGAGAGGGTGGGATTTGAACCCACGAGGAGCTTTCGCCCCTGCTGGTTTTCGAAACCAGTGCATTCGACCACTCTGCCACCTCTCCGTGTGCCGCGATTCTAGCATTTCAGCCCGAAAATGATAAGGTTTCATTGAGGCCCTACAATCAAGCCGAACGAGAGAACAAGCGAGATTTTTGCTTGTTCCGAGAGAGGCGAAGAGTGTATGGCCGTGTGCAAGCAACACGGCCCTATCGTCTAACGGTTAGGACGAGAGCTTTTCAAGCTCTAAACCCGGGTTCGACTCCCGGTAGGGTCACAAATCAAAACTTTATCCAGAGTGAGGACGAATGAGAATCAACTGATATACTTAGATGTATGAATAGGACGCTTCTCGTTATTGGAGCCGTTGCCCTCATCGGAGGATTGTTTTTTCTCAATGTACGCTCCCATAGCGAGAAACGGCTTGCTGTGGAGGCCGACTATAGAGACGCTGTGTATACCATCGAAGGCCAGCAGGTGAGGCTTGAAGACGGTGTCGCTGAAACGGAAGCTGCACCCGGCTCGGCTTCCAAGGTTGTCACGAGATATTTCGGTAATGAACTCAAGACCGATCTCGACGGTGACGGCCGCGAAGACATTGCATTTATTCTGACCCAAGAGAGGGGTGGTTCGGGAACATTCTTTTATGCAGTTGCCGCACTCAACACCAATCAAGGATACGTGGGCTCGGATTCGTATTTGCTGGGAGACCGGATAGCTCCCCAATCTACAAATGTAAGCCAAAATCCAAAACACAAGTATGTAGTGGTCTTCAATTATGCCGATCGCGCTTCCGGCGAAGCGATGACGACACGGCCATCAATTGGTAAAAGTGTATACCTGAAGCTTAACCCTGTGAGCATGCAGTGGGGTATTGTGGAACCAGATTTTAGCGGCGAGTCCAGATAGATCTTCTCGCTTTCAGAGCAGAGCGCGTATGTATGGCGGGTGACTTGTCTTTTCGCACATCATAGGTTATAGTGCAAGGACAAAAGGACCAGCGATGGCCTCTTTTGTTTTTTTAGCTCTTTCAAAGCGAGGGAATGATGAATGAGGAGGTTGTCAGTAACTTCTTGGAGCCGCTTAGGCAGATAGTCAGGAAAGCGGCAACGCCCGATCAGCAAACGCCGGCGAATGATGGTCAGGACCGACACATCACATTCGACTGGGCGAGAATCATGGAAGAGGAGAAGGTTCCGGTCCGACCCTGAATCTCGCGAGCAGTGCCACACGCATCCTTCGGGGTGCGTGTCCTTTTTTATCCTCGTGTTTCAAGAGAAGTTGTGTCGTGGTATAGTCCCGAGAACGCGCGGTTAGCTCAGTTGGTAGAGCGCTACATTGACGTTGTAGATGTCGGGGGTTCGAATCCCTCACCGCGCACCATGCGACCAAAACGGCATTCAAAACACGCCCCAAGGCGTACTTCAGAACATAGGAAAGCTTCCCAAGGGAAGGTCTATATCTACGGCAAGCACGCGCTTCTGGAAGCGCTCCAGAATGCCCCGCAGGTCATCCGGAAGGTTTTTCTTGCCCCTGACTTGCGGGACACGGAGCTGCGCGTGCTCCTGACGAAACACGACATTCCTACTACCTCGCTTACCTCGGGCTCTGGCAAGGTGCTGGTCGGCAGGGACGCTGTGCATCAAGGAGTCATCGCCCTCATGGATCCCGCTGCCCTTCTCATATCGCTTGATGATTTCCTAGCGACGCTGCACACCAAGGCGAACCCGGCGCTTGCCGTTCTTGGCGAAGTGCAGGATCCGCATAACGTCGGTGCCATTATTCGCTCCGCCGCCGCTTTCGGTCTCTCGGGCGTCCTCATTCCTGAGCACAATCAGGCGGGCATTACCGGAGCGGTTGTGAAGGCGTCTGCGGGAATGGTTTTCCGCGTTCCGCTTGTTTCAATCGGGAACGTGAACCAGACGCTCCACGTGCTGAAGGAAAAGGGATTCTGGATTTACGGCCTTGCCATGAAGGGGTCGGTCTCGCTCGGAACTGATGTATTTGATGCTCCCACTGCTTTTGTCGTCGGGAACGAGGGGGCCGGCATTCGAGAAAAGACACTTCAGGTATGCGATGCAACGCTTTCCATTCCCATGCATAAGCGAACCGAATCGCTGAATGCCGCCGTCTCCGCCGCAGTCGTTTTTTATGAATGGTCAAAGAAGCACCCGGAGGCGTTATGAAAATTGCGGCTTATCTGATTGGAGGTAGACTGTTTATATGAACAGGAAGGAGATAGTCGTCCTCTATCACAAGAATTGTCCCGATGGTTTCGGCGCCGCTTACGCGGCGTGGAAGCGGTATGGCGACATGGCCGAATACATCCCCGTCGGCTACGGAGATTCCGTTCTTGAAAACGTCGATGGGCGTGAGGTCTTCTTGCTCGATTTCTGCTATGAGCTCCCGGGTGAGCTTGAACGGCTCAAGCAGATAACGAAACGATTCGTCGTTCTCGACCACCACGAAAGCGCCCGTACGCGGGTCGAGGGCATACCGGAGCACGTGTTCGACGAGAAACATTCTGGTGCAACTATCGCATGGAGCTACTTCCACCCCGACACGCCGATTCCTCGTCTTCTCCAGCATCTTGAGGATGGCGATCTGTATCGATACGAGCTTCCGGACACGCGCGATGTGTTCTCGTATCTTGAGGTTCAGCCATATGATTTCAAAGTATGGGACCAGATTGTTCACGCACTTGACTCGGAAATATCGCGCAAACGACTCCTTAAAAAAGCATCCGAATATACGGAGTATTTTGAAGCACTCGCACAACTCTCGGTTGATGCGGCCAAGAAAGTGCGCTTTGAAGGATACGAATGCTATTTTGCCACGACGCTCCCCTCTATCACCATGCGTTCCTACGTGGCGCATGAACTGTATGCGAAACTGCCACCTATTGCGCTTGTCGTGACCGCGCATCCAGACGGTTTTGGCGTATCCATACGAGCCGACGAAACGGTAGACGTCTCAAAAATAGCGGAGAAATACCATGGTGGCGGGCACCCGGGCTCCGCCGGTTTCTTTATTCGAAATGGCACAGAGATGCCATGGATTGAGATCGAAGAATGAGAATTCTTTCTATCGAGACCTCCTGCGACGAGACGGCCATAGCCATTGTCGAAGCAGAAGGTGATGAACAGCATGCCGAGTTTACCGTACTCGGGAATGCGCTTCTCTCGCAGATAGACATACATAAGGAATACGGCGGTGTCTTCCCTGCTCTTGCAAAACGCGAGCACGCGAAGAATCTCGTGCCGATTCTTGAAGCAGCGCTCGAAGAGGCGGAACTTCTGCACGAAGATATGCAGGTAATTCCGGAAGAGATGCGTTCGGCCATTGCGAAGATTCTTGAGCGTGAACCCGGGCTCGAGGAGCAATTCTTTGCATTTGTTTCTGAATGCGAACCGCCCGCCATTGACGCAATAGCCGTCACAGCGGGTCCCGGGCTTGAGCCGGCGCTCTGGGTCGGGATTAATTTTGCAAAAGCGCTTGGACTCCTCTGGGATACGCCTCTCGTGGCGATCAATCACATGGAGGGTCACATCCTTTCTGCTCTCGCTTCAGAAAGGTCCGACCTTAATGCACGTTTCCAAGGTCGAACCTTGGAAATTAAAGATGCACAGTTGCCCGTGCTTGCGCTCCTCATCTCGGGTGGACACACCGAGCTCGTGCTGATGCAGGAGTGGCTGCAGTACGAAATCATCGGTCAGACGCGGGACGACGCCGTGGGAGAGGCATTCGATAAGGTCGCGCGCATGCTTAATCTGCCCTATCCGGGCGGTCCCGAAGTCTCGCGTCTCGCTGAAACAGTGCGCACCGAAGGGCGCACGCACGACATCACGCTTCCGCGGCCAATGCTGCATGATGCGACGTGCGACTTCTCGTTTGCAGGGCTCAAGACCGCAGTTCTATATATGCTCAAAGCGAAAACGGATATCACCGCGAAGGAAAAAGAACACATCGCACACGAGTTTGAAAATGCCGTCGCTGATGTGTTGTGGAAGAAAACATCGCGCGCGCTTACTGAAACAAACGCACGTACGCTCGTCATCGGCGGCGGCGTTTCCGCTAATACGCACATCCGCCGCACGTTCGCAGAGAAAATGAGCCAAGAATATCCAAGCGTCGCGCTTCATATCCCTGCAGCTTCCCTCACGACCGACAACGCCATCATGATTGCGCTTGCCGGTTTTTATCGTGCGCGACGTGAAGACGTGGCGAAAGATATCTTGGCAAGTGGCAACCTCTCGCTTGCATCAAAATAATGACCGGCAGGGAATCCCTGCCGGTTACATCGAAGCCGTCACCGCTGAAGATCGCAGATGACGCTGTGAAGATCGCCATTTGGCGGGCGGATGAAAACTTCGCATTGCAGGCCTTTGTGCACCACCCAGACGAGCGGCTCGGGAGAAAACTGCCCCATCACATTCCGTCTTGCCTCGACGGTGGTACGGCTCTTTCCCGCCGCATCTTTGATGATGCGCTCCAGTTCTGCTGCGCTTACTGCATTCGAATCCTTCGCCATGTCATTCCCTCCTCTTAGGCCGGAAGTACCCGATACCACTATGCCTTAATTCGGCCAATCGTTCAAGGAATGCTATATTTTGAGTCAATGGACGAGAAATTCCTGAAGCCGTACGACCCGGCAGCAACCGAGTCGCGCATCTACAAAGAGTGGGAGAAAAGCGGGCTTTTCAACCCAGATGAGTGCGTGAAGCAGGGGGCCACAGAAGCAACCGCGCCAGCGTATTCCATCGTTCTCCCGCCACCAAACGTCACTGGGCGGCTCCATATGGGCCATGCACTTATGCTTGCGATCGAGGACGTGTTTATCCGTTTCAAGCGCATGCGGGGCTTTCGCACACTCTGGGTTCCCGGTACCGATCATGCCGCTATCGCGACGCAGTCAGTCGTGGAGAAGCAGATAAAGAAAGAGGAGGATAAAAGCCGTCACGATCTCGGGCGCGAAGAATTGCTGAAGCGTATTGAAACGTTTGCTGCCGAAAGCCACGATACCATCGTGGGCCAACTGAAGACGATGGGGGCCTCGCTTGATTGGTCGCGCGAGGCATTCACACTTGATGAGACCCGCACTCGCGCGGTACGCGCGGTGTTCAAGCAGATGTATGATGCGGGACTCATTTACCGAGGACTCCGCATTGTAAACTGGGACCCGAAAGGCCAGACGACTATCTCGGACGATGAAATCGTATATGAGGAACGGGCCGGAAAGCTTTACACATTCCGTTATGCGAAGGACTTCCCTATCCCTATCGCTACGACCCGCCCTGAAACAAAGGTGGGCGACGTCGGCATCGCCGTCCATCCGGACGACGTTCGTTATCAGTCCTTTGTCGGAAAAGAATATGATGTCGTCTTTTGCGACGTACCTATCCATATAACGGTAGTAGCTGATACAGCGGTCGATCCTGCCTTCGGCACCGGCGCAGTTGGACTCACCCCCGCTCATAGCCAGACCGACTGGGATATCGCCGATCGGCATGAGCTCTCGCACGAGGTTATCGTCATAAATGAGATTGCCAAGATGACTGTCCCCGGTCGACTCAACGGGAAGAAGGTCGCGGAGGCGCGCGAATTGGTCGTGCAATGGCTCAAAGATGAGGGCCTTCTTGAAAAAGAAGAGGATACCGTACAAAACATCGCGACGGCAGAGCGCACGGGAGGCGTGGTAGAACCTTTGCCAAAATTGCAGTGGTGGGTTGATGTAAACAAAGAAGTTCCTGGTCGTGGGAAAACGCTCAAGGAGCTCATGCTAGAACCCGTACGTTCCGGGGCTATCAAGATTATTCCCGAGCATTTTGAGAAAACATACTTCCATTGGATAGAGAATCTGCGCGACTGGTGCATCAGCCGACAGATCTGGTATGGACACCGCATCCCCGTATGGTATCGAGACGAGGAGGTGCAGATCGGCATCGAACCAAAGGAAAGCGGGTGGGTGCAGGATGAAGATACGCTTGATACGTGGTTTTCTTCGGGTCTTTGGACCTTCTCCACGCTTGGCTGGCCGGAACAAACAGATGATCTCACCACATATCATCCGACCGACCTTCTTGAGACGGGGTACGAAATACTTTTTTTCTGGGTCGCACGCATGATTCTCATGACCGAATTCACGCTGGGTACGATTCCCTTTAAGACCGTGTACTTGCACGGCACCGTTCGTGATGCAAAAGGCCGCAAAATGAGTAAATCACTTGGTAACGGCATTGACCCGATCGATATCGCCGCGAGATTCGGCGCGGACGCCGCGCGGATGGCGCTCATCGTCGGCAATACGCCCGGCACCGATATGCGCATCAGCGAAGAGAAGATAAAGGGCTATAAGCACTTCGCGAACAAGCTCTGGAACGTCGCTCGGTTTATTTTAGAAAATACACAAGGAGCATCTATCGAGGCATCACTGACCCCCAAGGATGCACAACTGGCTGCCGATGTTGAAGCGCTCACAAAAGAAATTACTGATGATATTGAAAATTATCGGGTGTATCTGGCCGCTGAAAAAATCTACCACTATGTGTGGCACGAACTCGCTGATAAAATCCTAGAGGAATCAAAGCCAATTTTTGCGGGAACTGATGGAGGTGCTACACAATCTCGTGCTGCCTTGCTCCTGCTCCTGCTCACTCGGATTCTGAAACTCCTTCACCCCTTCATGCCCTTCATCACAGAAGAAATCTGGCAATCGATGCCGACCAAAGATTCGGCTTTCCTCATGGTTGCACGATGGCCGGAGTCGGCTGCCGGTGTGCGATAGTAAGACTTGGCTTAGCGGCCCGGAGCGCTATCGCACACCGGCAGCCGACGAAAGGCCTGCTACAATACGAGAGACATGACGGTCACTACGCTCGGCTACGCATTCTTGGGCGGGCTTCTACCCTCGTTCATCTGGCTCTATTTCCTCCTAAAAGAAGACTCTCGTTGCCCGGAGCCGCGTACGCTTATCGCGCTTGCCTTCGTCGCTGGGATGCTAGCGGTACCCTGCGCGCTCCCGCTCGAGCAGTATGCGAAGGCACACCTGGGAAGCAATACCTCGATTCTGACCGCATGGGCGCTTATTGAGGAATTATTGAAATACGTCATGGCTGCGATATTCATCCTATGGAGACATGCGGTCGACGAGGCGCCTGATTATGTCATCTATCTGATTACGGTGGCGCTTGGCTTTGCCGCCGCAGAGAATATGCTCTTTTTGCTTGCGCCGCTCTCAGACGGGCACTTCGCGGCAAGCTTCTTCACGGGCGACTTGCGTTTCCTCGGCTCCACGCTACTTCATGTCGTCGCTTCTTCCATAATCGGTTTCTCTCTGGCTTTCTCCACAACCTATCATCCTGTCGGACGTGCCGGCGCTGCGGCACTCGGACTTATCCTCGCCATAGCATTGCACACTGCGTTTAACACGCTTATCATACAAGCAGGTGCTTCGACCGCGCTCGCTGCGTTCTTCCTCGTCTGGATGGTCGCCGTTGTCTTTTTTGCGACATTCGAAGTGCTTAAATATTTCCAGTACCACAATCTTCCTAATAATTCGCAGTCATTATGAACAAAAAGCCTTCATTCTTTGAACGTCTTTCCGGCAGTGCTTCGGCTAATGATCCTTTCGATTCGTTTGAAGACGAAACGCCAGCCTCCTCTTCGACTGCACGCAAGGAATCGCGGCCAGCGCCGCTCGAGGATGATGCTCCAGGAAGCGAGGGTCAGCTCCCTATCGATGTACATCAGACTGCAAATGAAATCATCATTCGCGCCTTCGTCGCAGGTGTCCGACCTGATGAACTCAATATTTCCATAAGCCGCGACCGAGTTGAGCTCGAGGGCTCGCGCATGGAGCGCGAGCAAGTCTCCGGTCCTGATTATTTCACTCGTGAACTATTCTGGGGTTCGTTTTCGCGCGCGGTCATGCTCCCGCAAGAAGTAGACGTCGAGGGTTCCTCCGCAAACGCTAAGGATGGCCTTCTGACCATCATCCTCCCAAAACTCGATAAAGCAAAACAGACCAAACTGCGCGTAAAGTCAGGATAAATGCGGAGGAATTATTTGAGCGTAACGGTCGTTTGAAGCGGCCGTTCTGTTTGTATGACAACCGTGAAAGATAATCGCTCGATGACACGTCCGTCAACGGTCTCGACATCCACCCGCCACTTCCCCGCCTCGGTTATCGGAAGCGAGGAATAGCCACGATATCCGTTGTCGCGACCCCCGGCGATTGAGTAGGCAATTGATGCCTTGATTATCCACTGCTTCTTGACCTCATCATATCGCTGCCAGCGATGCACGATATCCGTTCGAAGCGTCGTCGGTGCGAAGACAGAACTGTAGGCGGAAAGCGAATCCCCAAGGAAAAGATGCATGGTCGGCGAGAAACCTAGGTACCGGACCTGCCAGGGCTCTGGTTCGCTCGTTGCAAGATACGCGCCCGGGACCCGCCACACCGAGTGGTAAATGCCGGCCGCCGAGGAAGAGAGTGGCAAAGGTGGTAGGAGGTTGGTGAAGTAGAAGAGGTTGATAAGGACTAGTACGACGCATGCGCCCACGCGAACCCGCCAGACATCAGCAAGGAAACGATCACGCGCGAGTCTTCGGAGTAAGGCGGTGAAGATCGCAAACACGACGACTGCGAGCACGCCGCTCTCGAGAAACGTCAATGTCCCTATGGTACCGGTATATATCGGCACAGTAAAAATCGCATAGGAGTAGAGTGCGAAGAAGAAAAGGACGCTCGTAAACACGAGCCGGGCGTGATATTGGTGAAAGTATTCGCTTCCGAGGAATACGAGGAAAAGGAAGAGAAGAAAGGGCCATGAGGCACCGAGGACCGCGGAACGCCCATAGAAAATAACAAAGCCGCTCCAGAATCCGCCAAGCGCAAACTGGACCGCGATGGGGAGCAGGAGACGCAGACGAGAAAGTATAAGGCCCGGATCTGGACGCGATTCTATCCAATGCAGAACCGGAATCGAGATGAAGCACACGGCAGCATACGCAGCGAAGAGTACTTGCGTCTGCCAGAGATCGACACGCACGAAGACCAGATTATCGACAATGAATCCGGCAACCATCGCGCCCCCGGAGAGATGCCGCTCGTACTGCCGTATCCATGCAAAGAGTCCTTGAAACATGGTGTGCTTGGACCCGGGCTCGAACCGGGGACCCCTTCCTCTTCAGGGAAGTGCTCTACCAACTGAGCTATCCAAGCGCTCTAAAGCGGCTTATTGACCGCCTTTATAGGAGTTTATCAGCTTTTGTAATTCAGCGTAAGTCGGGAAACCGAAGGGACCAGAATTCTGTATCCCGATAGTGGAAGAGAATTGCGAGACGAACGGCTGCAGGTATTGCTGATAGAGATAGAGCGGCAGAGCGAGCACGATGATCCAAACGACGACTCTCCCCACAAAACCGAGCCACTGATCACGGCGGATGGCACGGAGCATCTGATGGTTGTCTTTTGTCAGTACGCGGAGCTCCTCAAGCGTCCGTTTCAGTTCAGGATCCATATGATATGAGCAGCATTAGAGTCCAAGCTCGGCTTTTAATGCTTCGAGTTTCTGTATCGTAGAAGATCCTATATAGCCAGTGCCCTTGGTTCGACCATTCGGCACGAGTATCTCATCACGGTACTTCTCTTGGAATTTTATGACGGCAAATCTTGTGCGAGGACCGAAGTACGTTATCTCATTTCCGGGAGAGCCGGGGCCCGAATCAGCGATTTGCGTCGCGGGATCACTATTGAGAATCTTCTGAAGGATGAGCACGTTATTACCTTCAGAACCCACTCTCATATCGGTGAAGATGCTTGGAGTAGTGGTGGTCTCATTTGCCCGATTGTTTGTTTCCGATGCTGATGGAGCGCGTGGAGTCTCTGGTGTCGGCGGTGTTGATGCGTCTGTGGATTTTGGTGGTTTGGTTGCCGTTTGGGTAGAAACAGGGACCTTGAGAGATACTTTTGCACTCTGGCCGCCACCCATGCACGAGAGAGTAAATACTTTTGTTGAAGTAATGTTGCCGAACTGATGCAGACCTGAAGTAGGCAAGAAGATGCCGTTCCAATCCCCCGTTGCGGTACAGGAAGTCGCAGGAGATGTCGCATTCCACGAGAGGATAGTGGAACCGCCGGGAGAAACAGAGGAAGGGTTCGCAGTTAATTGTACTTCGATAGATGAACGCGCCCGTTCAGCGACAGCAACCGTTATGCTTTTCGTAAATTGATATCCATTTGCACCGGTACAGGTGAGTGTATAGGTCTGATCGTCAGTTAAGTTACCCGTAGAGAAGGTGCCACTCCTCGTTTTGGTGCCGCTCCATGCCCCCGAGGCCGTACAGGAAGTCGCACTTGCGACCGACCACAAGAGCGTGGATGCACCATTGTAGCGAATGGAGGATGGGGACGCAGAAAATGCTGGGGTGGGGAGAGTTTTTTGCAAGGAAATGGCACTTACAGAGGTTATCTCCGGGGATGCACAGCTTGTATCACTGGGCTTCTGTGCAGAACAGGAACCGTTGCATTGTATGGCACCCGTACTAATCTGGCCGCAGGCGTTCGGGCTGGAGGTGCAGGCCGCACCGTAGCCGGCTGGAACATCCGGTGTTTCCGCATCACATACTCCCTCATCCATCGTACCGGAATTGGTCTGCCCGCAGGCGTTCGGGGCGGAAGTACAAGATTGAGAGATATTTACTAACGTTACTATTGGACACTCCAAATCAGAGGGTTCAACTGCAGAACAGGAACCATTGCAACTGATAGTGCCGACATCGGTCATGCCGCAGGCGTTCGGGCTGGAGGTGCAGGCCGCACCGTAGCCGGCTGGAGTCGCCGGTACGTCTGCATTACAAACACCATGTACTACCGTACCGGTACTGGTGGAGCCGCAGGCATTTGCAGCGGAGATACAGGATTGGGCGGCAGTAGGTGCAGCGGTAGCGGCAGTAGATGCAGTAGGAGTAGAGGCCGGACAAGAAGCGTTGGAAGGCCTTCTGGCCGAGCAGGAGCCGTTGCATTTTATCGTACCGGAATTGGTCTGCCCGCAGGCGTTCGGGCTAGAGGTGCAGGCCGTGCCATAGCTCGCAGGGGTCGCAGGTGTTCGCGCACTGCACAAACTGTTGCATCCGATGGTGCCGGTACTCCTTTGTCCGCAGGCGTTCGGGCTGGAGGTGCAGGCCGCACCGTAGCCGGCTGGATTCGCAGGAATTGAAGCGCTGCACGAGCCATTGATGACGGTCCCGGTGTTGGTCTGTCCGCACGCATTTGCGGCGGAGGTACAAGAAACAACTGCGAGAGGTGTCACCGGACAACTTGCATCTGATGGCTTTGCTGCCGTACAAGAGCCATTACACCCAGTCGTGCCGGAATTGGTCTGCCCGCAGGCGTTCGGGGCGGAAGTACAACTGGAACCATAGGTAGGAGGATTGGCGGGAGTTGAGACATTGCACGAACCATTACAACCGATAGTGCCGCTGTTTCTCTGACCGCACGCATTTGCGGCGGAGGTACAGACCGTGTCGTAGCCGGCTGGATTCGCAGGAATTGAAGCGCTGCACGAGCCATTGATGACGGTCCCGGTGTTGGTCTGTCCGCAAGCATTTGCGGCGGAGGTGCAGGACTGAGGAGCGGTAAGTATTGATTGAGTATCTGCTTGAACCGTTACGGTTGGTGCCTGCAAGAAAGGTACGCTTACTATTTTTTTAACCTGCACCAGCTGAAAATTAACGGTGTTATTGCACATAATCCAGAAGTTTATGAACCTCGTCTGGATAGGATTAAAAAAAGTTCCTAAGAGCTTCATCGAGACGGTGCCAGAAGTCGGACGTTGTGCAATAGCGATACTGGAACCAACATTCGAGTTGTACACGAGCTCATAATCGGCGTACGCGTTCAGTACGCAGTAGGCCGCATTGCTTGTAGACCAGCTTATGGTTGCCGTATCTCCGACGGAGATTCCTGACGATGGAGAAACAGTAAAGCTATCTATGGTCGGCGGATTCGCTCCTATGGTCGTCGTCGTGGGCGGTGGAGAAGATGGAGGATTAGCAACCGTAAATGTTCTCGGTGTTCCTTGATAGATTGCACCTTGGCTGATTCCGGCAAAGAAAATCTTGTGATCGCCAGGCGCCAATACTCCTAAGTTTGCTGTAAAGGCGTTTGCGGGCGCAATTTGGTGTCGGTACGCACTACATGCTTCAAAATTGCTTTCCTGCAGGGTGGTCGCTAACGGGCAGTCGAGCACATACCACATCACGAGGAAGTTGTATGCGGGATTGATATTTCCAGAGATGGTGACCGGGGATCCGGTAGGATATGGGTTGAGTAGCGAATAGGAGAGTACGCCGCTCACCGTTGTCGCCCCACCTATATTGACTCCTCCCGTCACGGCGCCTCCTATTTGCGCTTTGGCGGTAATTGGCAAGAAACTGAAGAAAAGAATCGGGAGGATAACAAGAAAAGGCTGTGCTGACCTCCCAAACTTGCTTGCAAAAAATTTCCTACTCATTGTGGAGTGGTGGGAGTTAGCATGGGAGCTAGCTGTGCACGCTCTTCTGCAGAAAGCGAGTTAAGAACCGCCGCCGCCGTTTGACTGTTAAGCGGCTGCAGTATTCCTGAATCCGTCACTATGTGGCTATTCTTATAATTAAGAAGGTAGATGACAAGCGCTAATGCGAGAAGGAAGATACATGCACTGGAGACGTATTTCATAATTACCTGCCCCGTCGATAGATCTTCGGGTTCCATGGATACCAAGATCATAGCCCGGTTTTTTTGATAAAAATAAGTTATTAACAGGCCTTTTTGACGTAAAAAGTCACAGAATTGCACACTGACAGTGCCCCCTCCAGGAGTCGAACCTGAATCAGCTCGTTAGGAGTGAGCCGTTCTATCCATTGAACTAAGGGGGCTAGGGCTATGCGGTAATGCCGAGGGAGGACACGAGCCTCTCCTTATCAAAACCGATGATCATGTCGTTTCCGACAAAAATGACCGGTACGCCCATCTGGCCGGATTTCTGTATCATTTCCTGGCGCTTTTCCAGATCTTGCGCAACATTATAATCAGTATAGGCAATTCCCTTTTCCTTTAGGAAATCCTTGGTCATCTGGCAGAAGTGACAAGTCGGTGTGCTGTAAATAGTAATGGTTTTGTCCATGTTCGTAGTGTTATGCGGGAAGTATACCACCTACAGTTATCCACAGAAATAGCAGTGCGGGTACCGGGAATCGGACTCGGGTCTCAACCCTTGCCCCGTTAGATATTCATCTATTTATCTGTGCGGAATGGGAGAATCGAACTCCCGCCCGTTGCTTGGGAAGCAACTGTTCTACCACTAAACCAATTCCGCATCTATCTAACGGGGTTGGAAGTCGGTCGACTTCTACCACTAAACCATACCCGCAATTAGAACCAGTCAAATATCTTCTGCCACCACGGGGGTGTCGTTGTCGGCGCTTTTTGCTCAGGCGGCACTACCACGATAACCTCTTCTCCGGGCCTCGCAACCCCAAAGGCCGTCCGGATGGCTGCATCCTTCCCGCGCTCGGTTTGCAGTGATGCGACGTTCGCTTGAAGCATTGCTTTGCGCTCCTCAAGCGTTTCGTATTGCCACTTTGCGTCGTTTGCCTGCGTGACCGCTATCTGTGCCTTTCCGACGAGCCCCCAGATGAGCGAGAGCAGCCAGAAAGCGACGAGCAGCAGGATGCCGATGAGAACCCCTTGTCGCCACTGTTTTGCGCGCATCCTTTTTAGTATACCAAGTCCTCATTCGGCGGAGGATTGCACCATTTTCATGAATACTTCTTCAGGAATATTGACCGAGCCGGTCCCCCGCTCCAGCAATTTCTTCTTCCCACGCTTCTGCTTCTCGAGAAGCTTCTTCTTGCGCGAGACGTCGCCGCCATAGAGATACCCGGTCACGTCCTTGCGCATCGCGGAGAGTGTCCTCGACGCTATGATGCGTCCACCGGATCTCGCCTGAATCTTCGTGACAAAGAGCTGCTTTGGAAGAAGTCCGTGCAGCTTCTCCACCATCTTCTCTGCCTCCTCCTGGACTCGCTTGCGCGCAACCACGCGCGCAAACGCCAGCACCGGTTCGTCCGCAACGAGCACATCGAGCCGGACGACATCGGCGCTCCGTTCGGGAAGAATATCGTACGAGAGCGATGCATACCCCGAGGAAATACTTTTCAACTTATCAAAGAAGCCGCGCATGAGTTCTCTAAGCGGCATCTCCGCAATAATCTCGATGCGACCGTCGTGATACGTCTCGGTGCCGATGGTAATCGCCTCATGGTCGTAGAGCATCTGTACTAGCGCGCTGACTGCGTGTGCGGGGGTAATGATGATGACGCGCGCCCACGGTTCTTCTACCTGCGTGATTTCGCCGTGCTCGGGAAACCGCGATG
This sequence comes from Candidatus Kaiserbacteria bacterium, assembly GCA_023264445.1. Classification (GTDB taxonomy): domain Bacteria; phylum Patescibacteriota; class Minisyncoccia; order Phycocordibacterales; family Phycocordibacteraceae; genus C7867-001. The sequence goes on from JAHFMN010000001.1 coordinate 236,751, forward strand.
GCGTGTAAATGACTTCGCGCGTTCCGTTTGCCATCGTCACCACGTAGGAAATCGTCGGTATCGTCACGACAAGCGAAAGGCCAAATTCCCTCTTCAAGCGCTCGGTGACGATTTCAAGATGCAGAAGCCCGAGGAAGCCGCAACGGAATCCCCTGCCAAGCACACCTGAAGACTCCTCTTCAAACGAGAGCGACGAATCAGAAAGCCGTAGGCGCAGAAGCGATTGCCGGAGTATGGGAAGATCGTCCTGACTCTCTGGATACACCGAGGCCCAGACGACCGGACGCGGCCGCTCATACCCGGGAAGTGTCGGAAGAGCGCCCTTTGCCGTACCGATAGTGTCGCCAACTGCCACGACGCCCGGCTCTTTGATGCCCGTCACGATGTAGCCGATTTCTCCGGCCGACAACGCGTCGGCCGGACGTTCCTCCGGAGCAAAGATGCCGACCTCAAGCGCGACGAATTCTTTTCCTGCCGCATGGAAGGCAAGCGACTGCCCTTTCCTAAAGGTGCCATCGAACACGCGCAAGTACACCGCAACACCGCGATGTTTGGAAAAAGAAAAATCAAAGATGAGTCCCCGCGGTTCCTCGCCTCCGGCGACTGCCCCCTCGCCTCCTTCGCGCGGAGGCGGCACGCGCTTGATGATGGCTTCTAACAATTCATCCACGCCGTCTCCTGTCCTTCCTGACACCATAAGCACCTCTGCGGGTGCAATATTCAGGAGTTGCGCGAGTTCGCTTTTTACCTCGTCAGTGCGTGCGGCAGGCGAATCAATTTTTGAAACGACGGGGATGACGGTGCACCCTTGCGCCCGCGCGGCCGCGAGCGTCGTCAGGGTCTGCGCCTGAATGCCCTGTGTGGAGTCAACGAGGAGAAGGACTCCTTCAACTGCATGGAGTGCGCGCGAGACTTCGTAGGAGAAATCGATATGTCCGGGCGTATCAATTAAATTGAGGACGTACTCGCGATATTGCATCCGTACGGGCTGCATCTTGATGGTGATGCCGCGTTCACGCTCAAGATCCATCCGGTCAAGCACCTGGTCGCGCATCATCCGTTCTGGAATGGTCCCCGTGCGCTCCAGTAAACGGTCGGCTAGGGTCGACTTGCCATGATCCACATGGGCGATGATTGAAAAATTGCGGATGAGTTTCGGGTTTATCACGGTTGTGCGGGCTCTTCGGCAGAAGGTGCAAGTGCGCTCGTGCGATTCATCGGTACGCGAATGAGGCGCGAAATAGAATCGGCAACGATGAGAAATTCTTTATTTTCGAGAAAAAATAACGTCAGTCCCGCAGCACAAAGACCGACGATGCCCGCAATACACCCTTCTGTGAAGACAGCGGCGAGCGTCGTCAGAGGCGCAATACCTCCTTCGATAACGAGTGTGCCGTATGCAGCGGCACCGGCTGTAAGAGCGGCGACACCGCCATCAGTGAGCGGCCGAATAAGCGTACGCGCGAGGCCGGGAGAAATAGCCCAAGTTGCCACAAGTGAAAGGAGGGCAAGAAATATCTGCCCGAGCGTCGCTGCGAGCGCGACGAGCAGAATAGCCGTACCGGGAACGTCGCCGACCTTGAGGAAAGCGGCAAATGTAGCGGGAAACCCTGCTGCCGGCATTGAAAGAAAGAACATAGCGAGCAGCACGGAAAGAACGCCCCCAGCGATCTGATATGCGAGCGGCCGCCAGGACTGCCGCACTGCGTAGAGCGCGCGCGAAAAAAGAAGCACAAGTCCTTGCGCCGCAAGTCCTACCGCAAGAACGGCAAGAAGAGCAGCAGTCAGACGCGTTGCATTCCAATCAAATGCACCAGTCCCAAGAATCACGCGCACGATATGCGCCCGCAAGACCACGATGAGGCCGAGCGATACCATTGACCAGAGAATGACGTGCCGCGCGCTCGCTGAAAGGATGCCGGTAAACTCTTCGCGCCGCTCGAGAGCAGACGCTTCGGAGAGCGCTGGGAATGCCGCCACTGCGTAGGAGGAGCCTATAAGCGCAAGTGGCACTGCCTGTAAATTTCCGGCAAAGGTGAAGACAGATACTGCACCCGTGCCGATTCTTGAAGCAAATGCTGTCAGAACTAGTGCCGTGATGGAACCCATCCCGAGCGCAAGCGAACGCGGTACGGAATCTCGTATGACCGGCATCATGAGTGCGAACCGCGGCAAACGAAAGCGCGGTATGACCCCTGCGTCCATAATCACTGGAATATTGACGAGGAGATACGCGAGCGCGCCGATGATGACTCCGGCACCAATACCGGGAAGCCCCCACACGGGGTAGAAGAATACCGCTCCCATAATGATGCCGAGGTTGTAGAGGACCGGCGAGATTGCAAAAAGCATGAAGCGCCGATGTACCTGTGTCACGCTTCCGAGGATGCCCGAGAGCCCGAGCAAAAGCGGCTGCAAGAGCAGCATGCGCGCGAGCAGGATGAATTCGGATTGCTGTGTGGATGCCGCAAAGCTCGGATAGAGGAAGGTGAGAAATTGCGGCATGAAGACTGCAAGCACTACACAGACAAGCCCTCCGATACCGAAGAGGAAGGTCGCGGATTCGGAAAGAAGTCGCCGCACTGCTTCCCGATCCATGCCGGTAATGCGGGGGATGAGCACGTAGGCGCTCACGAGCGAAGAGACGAGCGCGAAGACAAGGTCTGGCACGCGAAACGCAGCGTAATAGAGGTCAAGCACCTGGCCTGCGCCGAAAGCGTGCGCGAACGCCCGATCGCGCAGAAGAGCGAGTACTTGCGAAGCGAGCGTGAGCGCCGCGAGCAAGTACGCGGCCTGATGCAGGCCGCGTACAGGTGCCGCGATACGCTCGAAAATCCATCGAACCATCGCTCTATAGTACCGTCATTCTTGGCTAGCACCAAGTGAACGGAAAGTGAGTTTACTTGTCCGGAGCGAACGCAGGAAGGAATCTTTTTATGGCGTCGAGGGTATCGTGAGCAGATTCGCTGGGAATGGATTCTTGCCCGACTTTAGGGCTGTGATCTGGGGAGCGATTGTTGTTGCATTCTCGCTTGAGAGCGCAGCGATTGCCTGCAGTTGTGCAAGCGCAGCCGACATATTCCCCTGCTTCGCATAGACTGCTGCCAGGAAGTAGCGAGCATTCGCGAATTCTCCATTCGCCGAGATGGAAGCGGAAAGGGCTTCGACGGCACCCGGGAGGTCGTTCGACGCCGCTCGCAAGATACCGACCTGGAGGAGAATGCTCGGATCGTTCGGCGTGAAGTACGCAGCGGCAAGTGCGGCATCGAGCGCCTCTTTTACATTGCCGTCCTGGACCTCAAGCTGTGAGAGAAGGAAGATGGCGGGAGTGTAGTCCTGCTTGAGCGTGATGGCCGCTTTGAGGTCTTCCTTGGCTGCTTTGATATCTCTGTGGGCGACATCGAGCTGTGCAAGGATGAACGGTATCTGCGGATTCGTCGGATTGAGCTCCTGCGCTTTTGCGTACGCAGCCTTGGCACTGTCATATGCGCCAGTTACTCCGAGTGGGACCGCTTGACTGTACAAGTTCCCGAGCACGAGCCAATTCTGGTAATCGGAAGGAGCAAGATTTGTTGCGGTAAGAGCGACACTGATGCCGGAAGAGAGCGTTGTTTGAAATGCTTTCTGAGCCTCCGCAAGCGGCATCGTCGTAGAATTGACTATCTGACCGAGACGTTCGCGCGCGGTGCTCGCAGAAATCTGATACGCCCCAGCAGAAGGTGCAAACGAGATTGCAGTCTGCGCTGCTGCATCGGCTGCATCAAGATTGCCGGAAGCAAAAGCGGCTCTCGCCGATGCGAGCTGGGTCGTGGCGATATAGTGTCCGACGAGCGCATAGGCGGTCACGACTGACGCCAGGAGCAGAATCGTCAGTGAGAAGACGATGATGAAGCCGAGTCGCGGACTTCGCGAGAAGATGACGCCGAACTGACTGCTTCCGGTGCCGAAGCGAGTCATCGATATGAACACGCCGGCGAAGAGGAACATGAGCGCCAATATGATGACGTTCGGCAGATCAAAGATCGCGAGAACGAAGAGATAGATTGATGCAATGAAGGAAAGCAGTGCCGCATAGCGGGCAAACGTGTCTTGTGGAGTGCGCAGGACGAGCATCCGTACGCCGTAAAAGATAAACAGCGCGAAGAATGCGATCCATGCGAGTACGCCCACGAGCCCGGTCGTCGCTACGGATGTCGGGATGAAGCCGATACCGGAGGAAAAGTCGAGGTTCCAGAAGACGGTTGAGTTGAGCGCCGCATCGCGGTATTTCAGCCATTCTACTCCAAACGTGCCCGGGCCCGTACCGAAGACCGGAGCGGTGGAAAACGTCTTTTGTGCGACTAGGTAGGTCGACTGCCAGGACGGACGGACGTTCAGTTCATTCACATGGAGCGTCTGCGCGAGAGCGCTGCCGAGCGTCCCGCCAATGAGAAAGAACAGGGAAATGGCGAGTATGGCGAGCGGCAAGACGAGCGAACGGCTTCCCTCCTCACTTGTGAGCGGCTGTTCGTCAATGACCGTGATGTCGTCGAGGTCGCTGTCTGCCGTGTGAGATCTTCGTTGCATCACCGACTCAACGAAGAGTCCAAGCGATGCGAGGGCGAGCAACACCCAGACGAGAGAGACGTTTGCACTGGCAATAAGGACGAGCGCGCCGGCACCGCTTATAAGAAGCATGCGACGCGTACGCTCAGAAAGTTCCACCTCGCGCAGCGTGATGAGAATGCCGATAACGCCAAGACCGAGGAGAGAGGCGAGGTCTCTGAAGGAGCCGACGACCGAGAAGGACGGGGAGATGGTGCTTGGAGCGACTTGTCCGACAATGACGATCAAGAGCTCGACGGCGACCACCGCACCAAACGCCCAGGCACAGACTTGTAGGAAGAAGCGTATCTGTTCGAGGTGTCGCAGCATGAGTGCGGCGAGGGTGCCGAGAACGGCCGCGATGAGCATGAAGCCGAGCGTATCCGACTCAAGCATCGTTCCCCAGAGTGCACTCGTAAACGGAATGCCGGAAAAAACAGATGAAAGTACGTAGGCGAGGACAGGAAGCCAGAGTGCACCGATAAGTATGGATGGCGGAAGAATCACATTTCCGCGCGCCAGGCGCGCGAGGATATAGAGTGCGAGCGTAATAAGTACGCCGGCGGCAAGCACAAAGGTCTTCGTCGCCGCAAGCGGCACCGTAGTGGAAGGGATGAATGCAAATAGCGAAACGGCAAGTGTCGCGAAGAGCGCGAGGACGCTGATCGTTTCAAGTGAGCGTCGTCGTGGAGTAACTGCGGTAACTGCTGATTGATACGGGGGCATGGTAAGTTCTGTTGCGGTTATACGATGGTAATGCCGTCCAGTATATCGCATGCATACTCTTGTCGAGCGGACTCCTCCACAACACATAATGTGGTATAATGTGCGCGGACCGGATTGGGCAATCGCCCCGTGAGATAATTCCAACGAGTTATCTCACGGGGAGGAAAGTCCGAACATGCGCCGATTTTGCCTGCCGCAGGCAGTTGCAAAATCGAGCGTCCTGAGTGAAGCGAAGGGTTCATCCCTCGACAGACTTTGGATGCTCAATTTTGTAGCCTCCTTCGGTGGGCAGAATCGGCAGAAAGGTAGCGGGT
>JAHFMN010000001.1:242384-255215 GCA_023264445.1 Candidatus Kaiserbacteria bacterium
CACCCGTCGTCCGCAAGGATAGAGGTGCCTACAGTGACGCCAATGGCGAAAGCCGGAGGCTCCCTTCGGGGAGAATCCCACCGAGAGATGGGAGTGCAACGAATAAATCCTTACCCGCATGCAAGGCCGTATCGCCGGCGCTACGCGCCGGCGGGGTGCCGCTCGATCCCGCTAGTAATAACGGGACCAGATAAATGATTGCCCGCGACAGAATTCGGCTTATCGATCCGGTCCAAACAAATGCAAAAACCCACGCTCCTGCGTGGGTTTTTGCTCTTTTTTAGATACATAGGTAAGACGGTCAAAAGGTTTCGGATGCAAGGCGCGAGCGAGAAGCAAACCGAGCCGTATTAAACATACGGTGAGGGCTGCTTCGGAGCGAGTAACGCTGCAGATGAATGTTTTGACGTCTTACTCTTATTCTATTTCGCACGTGCCGCCGGCACACGCTAGTTCCTTCTTCATCTCCGTCTCATCCTGCCGTTCATAGGCCACGAGCTTAGAATAATCAACCGTAGGGAAACGAGACATCCGCGATTCATATTCTTCTTTCGTAATCGTCTCGTACGGAGCGAGTCGGTAGACGTGATTGCTCCGCGGGAGGAATGAGAGTCCGCCGATGATGTCCCAATTTCTCTGTATCCAATCAACGACGCCAATCCACTCATTCTCGCTCACCGAGACGGTTGCCGAGGGATTGTGTTCAGTGAAATTGAGCTTCACCTTCTTCCAGTACTCAAGCTGCTCAAGAGCGGTTAGGTTATCCTTGAAGCGCGCCTCCTTTGAGTGATCAGGCGCTTTGACTGGGAATTCAAATACATAGGTGTTTGCTTCCTCCATGGACTGCCCCACTTCCGGATAATACGGAACCCCTTGGTCGCGCATCAGCTTGAAGAGCGAATCAGTTGCGCTGATGCGTACGCGGCGGATGTAGTACGGCGCATGACGCGGGTGAATGCCCGAGGCGCAGTTGAGCGTCTGTGAGACGGTGCCGGAGGGCTTCACTGCCGTCACTGCCATGGAGCGTTCCACGCCAAAGCGCTTCGCATAGGTGGTGTTGGTCTTTACTGCCATATCACGAATCTTGCGCATCACCTCTGCCTGGCGTGCCACCGGAGAGTCCCACTGCCCCGTTATCGAGACGCCGAGCAGGCGTTCTGCCCTGCAGTTGTCGGTCCAGTCCTTTGAGATATAGCCGAACTTTGTCAGCGTGGACTGGTAGGTGCCGAGGATGGAGGCGAGGCGTGCCTTGCGCAACAAACTTGCTTCCGTGTCATGTGCGCGAGCGATGACTTCGGAGAGATTGCAGAATTGCTTTGATTGCAGGATGATCTCGGCGCACGGATTCGTGCCGATCGGTCCATGCACGACGCCGTCCTCTCCGATAAAACCGGTCTTTTTGAAAAAATCCGTGCGGCGTTTTGGCATAGTGACTGCGAGCGAGCCGCGGTTGAAGATGCCTCGCTCGCCGCTCCCGCTTTTCATGAGAGCGACCCATTCGTCCATAAGCTCGGTATTGGTCGGCTGGGTCTCATAGACTGCGGAATTGTTCGCTACAGCGCGGTGTGGATCGGTCATGTAGAACTGGCCTTTCTTCGCATCCCGCATCTCCATATCATCGAGGTCGGAGAGCGAAATCATGGCCGTGCGGCGCACGCCGCCTGCGACCACGCATTCGCCAATCTTGCAGATGACATCGTGAGCATCGATGGTGCGCAGGCGTCGGCCCTGCCGTCGGAGCACGCGCTCGCGCACAAATGCAAGCAGGTTCTGAAGCGGTTCCGGACCGCTCGCCTTGCCACCCATAGTTTTGAGCCGAGCGCCTGCCGGACGAATGAGAGAGAAATCAAAAGTGATATCCTTGCCCGCGTACCACGTCTTGAGCCCAAGCGTGAGTGCATCGCACCAGCCCTCTTTTGAGTCGGCGATGACGTGTGTCTGCAGCTTTTCTCCCATCTGCTTCCTAATCTGCGGGAGCTGCTCGATGTTCTGGCTCTCTACCGCGAATCCGACGCCGCATCCCTGCATGGAGAGGTACATAATTTCGGCAAAATCTTCGAGCTTCACTGGTGCAGTAAACGTACAGTTATATGCACACGCATTGCAGCGGCGTGCCGCTTCGCCCGCAAATTGCATGAGCCGCATGGACGGCATGACTTCTTGTTTCAAGATACCGAGACGCACTTCTGCATATTCTTTTTCAGTGAGTTTCGTTCCGAGGTTCTCACGCATGAAGCTCACATAGCGGTCAACCGTCTCTACCCACGTCTCGCGACGACCCTCCTCGGGAATCCACTTCGCGTAGGAACGCAAGTATACGAATTCGCCAAGTGCGTTGCCTGAAAAATATTTTCTGCTTTCTTCAGCAAGCTTCTGTACATGTGCCGGAATATCAACGTGCGCCGCACGCAGCTGTGCACGCTTATCGCGATAGAGGATATAACCCTTCGCCGTCTTCACATAATCATTCAGGATGAGATATTTCTCCACCGAGTCCTGGATGCCCTCGACGGTTGGGAGGAAGCTCTTATATTTCTTTGCGAATCGCCCGAGCTCACCCGCAACCTGATGCGCTACGAGCGTCGCATCATCTTGCCCGCCTTCCCCTGCTTCAGCCATTGCTTTCCACACCGCTGCGGCGATCTTGTCGAAATCAAACGGGAGGAGTCGTCCGTCGCGTTTTTCAATCTGCGGGACCATCGTGCGATACCGAATCGTTTCTTTCGAAACCGGTGCTGCCGGCACCTGTTGCGCGCGGTGTTCAAGCACCTTCGTTTGAACGGAAACTTTGGCAACTTTTGGCATAGGTCAAAGAGCAGTTATGAATGGATAAAACTTTTAATAAGGTAGATGTATTTTACTCCTGTTGTGGCGAAAGACCCTGTGGACAGTGCTACTTCAAAACGGTTGGGAAATTTTTCAATAGGAGCGGCGTACCGATGGTGATGGAGTGGTTTCGTGCAAAGCCCGCAGCGGTCTCAAGGACATACTGCACCGGAACGGGAGGATAAAAGACATTTGGGTAAGTTGAGGTCGCAAGATTCGAAATGATTGAGATGACACGTCCTTTATTGTCTAGCCAGAAAATATCAATTGGCGCGAGCATATCTTTCATCCAAAAACCCTGATAATCCGCGTTCGGAAAAGTAAAGAGCATTGCATAGTTTTCAGGGATGTGGGCACGGCCGGAAAGACCCTTTTCCCGCGCTGATTCAGTAAGCGCATATTCCACTCTCAAGGACATATCCCCGAATTGTGCTGTTGCTGCATCCGGTGTCCGATATAACAGCATGGTAAAAACAATGCTCGCCGTCATGACGGCGAGCAACCCGATGAAGAAGCGATTCATATTGGCCTAGCCGCCGCTTGTAGAGGAAGGAGCGGACGCCTCGACCGAGAGCGGTGCTACGTTTACGAGAATGTTGTCTACCGGATCATACAGATAGACTCTCCGTGCTGTGGTGTACACCAGTACTTGGTCCCCCTCTCTCGCATGCGCAAAAAATGGCTGGTCACGCAGTTTCTCCGGATTGGAAACCGTGGCGACACTTGGCACTTCTCCTTCAGGAAGCAGGATGAGTTTTCCGACCTTCGCGACTATTTTTGCGACGTCCTCCGGTGCGGCGACAGCCGTCGTGTCTGGCTTTGCTTCCTTTAGCTGTTGATAGAAATAAAACGCTGCTCCGGCGGTGAGCAAGAGTGCGAGCACCATTGGAATCATTAGGGTTCGAGCTTTCATACTCTCCTATTGAAGCACACGATTCATCATCTCAAAAATCGCATTGACGAACGTCTGATCTGCGAAGTGGGTGAGAGATGCGAGATTGTATCTGCTGCCTCGATACCCGACATCGCCGCCGCCGCCTCCAGGACTACCGCCGGTCGTCGTTCCACCGCTGCCGCTGCCCTCTCCAGGCGGAGCATCGCCGCCTCCACCACTTCCGCCAGTTACGGTATCGCCGGAGCCGCTTCCTTCCCCACCTCCTCCACCACCAACGGAGGGACGAGCGGCCTCCGCTGAAACGGTTATGTCTGCTCGTTGGGTATAGGTGAAGTTGGTCGCTGAACCGGCGTTTGTCACGCGGAAGCAGTACAAGGTTCCAGTCGTTATGTTTGTCGTGGATTTAATGGAGTATTCAAGCTCGGTGAATTGCGACGAAGAAAGCGTATGCGCGCTCGTCTGATTCGCAGAGCTCATCATGAAGCCCGGTACGAACGTCTTTTCCGATGGGTTCGTGAGAAACGAAGAGTCGGTCGTGGACGCTCCGTTTCCAACATATCCAGAGGCAGTCATGGTCCAGTGCTCCGTCGTCGCGCTCGCCGGAACCGCGTACCAATCGCTACAGGTGGTCGAGGCGACCTCAAGCCGGTAGGTGATATTGCTTGCAGAAGCCGTGGCATTTGAAATCACCATCCTCAAGCGCTTCTTATCTCCGGGATACACTCCAGAAGAAAGTGCCGTATCCTCGGAGGTCGCCGCTGAATTAGCGCTCTCGAGTCCATTGTCGTTCAGCCAGCGGTAGTGGAGCTGCGTTATGCTCGGCTGGAGTGCCGTGAAGTCCCAGCAGGCGTTCCCGGAGATGTCCACGTTCGTACCGTCGGTCGCACCAATATATGCGTTGTTTGAGCAGGCATTTGAATCTTTCACGTTTACATATGAGACGACGCGCGTCCCAGGAACCGCGAGCCCCCACGTCGTTCCGGGAGATGATGACCGGAGCCAGACGCGTGTGGTGTCCGCGCCCCCATTCCAACTGACGTTCTGGAAGGAAGACGTCGCGGTGGGACCCGCAAGGAATTTTGCCGACGTTGACGCAACCATGGTAAAGGTGCCGGTCGTGGAAGCAGCAGCTGAAAAAGCGATTGATTGGGTACCACCGCCAGTACCCGCCGTATTTCTAATTTCAAGGTCATTGAAAGCGGACGTCCCCCCGCCGCCCAAAGAACCAGAAAGGGTCTGCAGTATAGTGCCATCGAGCAATACCTTCCCTGAGTTATGCGTAAAGGTCCCGCTGTTGGAGTAATTGCCGGAGATAGAGAGTAGCGAGGGTGCGACAAGCGTGATGCCGGAGGCAATAGTGAGACCAGTGGTTGAGGCGTTGTTGGAGAACGTTTTAGTGCCAGAACCCATAAGAGTCGTCGTAGCGAGATCGGTGGCAGAAGTATCCATCGTGCCGGAAAGGGTTTGGTTGGCACCGGAGAAGAAGGTAGAGCTGGCGTTGGTGAACGAACCACTATTGGAGTAATTACCAGAGATGGAGAGCAGCGAAGGTGCGGCGACCGTAACGCCGGAAGCGATGGAGAAACCAGTAGTGGAGGCATTATTTGAAAAAGTTTTCGTGCCGCTTCCGATGAATGACGTCGTCGCAAATCCGGTAGTAGATGTATTCATCGTACCGGAGAGCGTTTGGTTCGTGCCAGAGAAGAATATCGTACTGGTGGCCGCCGTATTTTTAGTAAAGGAGTCGTTGTTCGTATAATTGCCCGAGATGGAGAGTAGCGAGGGTGCGGCGACTGTCGAACTGGCCATGATGGTGAAGTTGGTCGTCGAGGCATTACTGCCGAAAGTCACCGTATTGGAAATGGGAGTTGCCACGGAGGTAGAACTGGCCATTGATGCTGTTGGGTCCGTGGTTCCGCTTATGATGTTCGCCTCGATTCGGACACGACCGGTGCCGCCGCCGCCAGCACCGGCGGGCTTGCCCGATGCTGCCGAGGCCAAGCTTGATGTCGCACTCACAAGCGATGTACCGAGGGTAGCCACGTCTGCACCGATGTAGATACTACCGCCGGCACCGCCGCCGCCACCGCCACCATCGCTTGCGGGAGCTGTCGCATTTGTCCCTGTTGCTGTAATAGTACCGCTCACCGTGACTATAGGAGCAGTTATATAAATGATGCCACCACCATTCCCTCCATCAACGGCGGCTGAACCATCAGAAGCACCGCCACCACCGCCGCCGCCGCCAAAGAAAAGCTGGGTCAAGCTCGCATTGCCGATAAGACCACCGCCACCGCCACCGCCACCGCCACCGTCCCAATCCTGGCCGCCGCCGCCGCCACCACCAGACGTAGCGCCGCTTCCCACAGCTCCACCAGTACCGCCGGTGCCGGTGCCGCCGGTCGAGCTTGACCCTGCGTTGCCAGCGTCTCCGCCGGCAGCTGGAATTGAAGTCCCCCAACCGCCGCCACCGCCACCGCCGCCAACTACATCGGTAACGCCTCCGCCTCCGCCGCCGCGTCCGCCATTATTTGAGTCTCCGCCTCCACCTCCTCCACCACCACCACCTGCGTGCCCGCCGCCGCCGCCGCCGCCGCCGCTTTCAGAACCGTCGCCGCCGCCAGTATCATCGGAGCCGCCACCACCGCCGGCAGTCGTGACACCGCCAGAACTCGCACCAGTAGATTGACCAGAGTAACGGCCCGTTGCTCCTGCCCCAGTAGCGCCGTCATATGATTCGGCGTCAATTCCCATGCCGGCAGCGAGAGAACCGCCCGCACCACCTCGATATCCGAGTGCATTCGCGCTTATCGCCCCGCCGCTCTCCACCGTCACTGTACCCGTCGCCCGGAAAACGATCAGGCCACCTTTACTGCCGTTCCACGCGTTTGCGGTCAGCGTACCGCCGCTTTGTATGGTGACGTTCGTCCATTGCGGAACTCTTTGCACCATGACTTTTTGATTTGAAAAAGTCGTCCCGTCGTATGATTTTTGAATTGCGCTCGTCGTGTTGATGACGTTTGCATCTATGGAACTGATGGTGAGAAATTCATAATTCCCCACGTCCGCCGTGTCACCCGCAGCGCCACGAAGATTGATGAGGAGGATTTCATCTCCTGCCGCAAATCCATCGGTACTAGCGGTGGAAATTGCAGAAGCTGTAGGATTTCCGATAACTGGCGTGGTCGTTGCATCGGCATAGGTACTTCGATTTGAGCCAAGGACGCTCGTATTAATATTCTTTGATGTTGAGATCGTGACGGAGCCATCCGCGCCGGTGCCATACGATGCACGCGGGGCAACAACGACATTTCCAAATGCCGAAGTACCGGTCAACGTGCCGGAAACAGCTGTACCACCTCTTCCTCCAAGGAACACCGTTCCAGCGTTGCTCGTAAACGTTCCGCTGTTGGTGTAATTTCCGGAAATGGTAAGGAGCGAAGGTGCAGCGACCGTGACGTTTGAAGCGATGGTGAAGCCGGTGGTGGAGGCGTTATTAGAGAAAGTCTTCGTGCCGCTTCCGGTGAAGCTCGTGGTGGCGAAGTCGGTGGAACTAGTGTTCATCGTACCTGCGAGAGCCTGGGCAGCACCGTTGAAGGTGATGGTACCCCCACTGTCGATGAAAGAACCATTATTGGTGTAATTGCCACCGATAGTGAGAGACGAGGGAGCAACAACAGTCGCTCCCGAATTGATGGTGAAATCGTTGGATATCGTAGCAGTACTTAAAAAAGTCTTCGTGCCGCCGCCCCAGAAGGCAACGCCGGAAAAACCGGTCAGTGTACCAGAGAGAGTTTGTGTAGTAGAGGTGCCTGCAAAATAGACGTTGTTAGAATTTGGAGGAGTGAATACGTCGTTATTAATGAAGTTGCCATATATGGTGAGGTCGGTGTTGGCACTCGTGGTCGGTCTGCCGGAAGTAATGAGGAAATTGCCGGTAGTGGAGGCATTATCCTCGAATTTCCACCGGCCGGCTCCCCCTGAACTATTGAAATGAATGTTTCGAAACGCCGAAGGAGCGAAGATGGATTTGCCGCTGGTGGTCGCGGTGAAAGTCGTGGTTCCCGTCTGATTGAAGATGGAGGTGGAAGAGGCGAAGAAGCTTCCGGCAAGCGAGAGCGCATTCGCCCCGAACGATGCGATAGAGGAGGTGGACACGCCGTCTTGGCGCAGACCGGTTGCAAGGTGAAAGTCACCGTCGGGAGAGACCGCGGCATTACCATGAAGCGTTACCGTCCCACCGGGGGCGAACTCCGCCCCGGGAGCGATGTAGAGTTCCTCCCCTGCCTTGACGGAGAGATTATTTGAGCCGTCAACGGAGTACTGGATATCCGTATCAGTATCGCCGTCGTAGAAGCCGAGATCGGCATTAGTGGTTGAGGTTCCAGTAAATCCTTCATGCTTTACCATGAGCCGATTCTGGAAAATATCGAAATTCGAGATAGGGTCCGTGCTTGATGCCTTAGTGAAGGTAGCGCCATAGGTTCCGGAACCTCCGTCAATAAAGGCGAGGAGTCTCTCCCCGGCAAATAAGCCTCCGATGCTCGGAATACGCCAGACGCCGCCGCAGCCGCTACAGGTCGTCGTGGCGAAGACCCCGGGCGTGGTCGTCCCCGCCACGAGCTTCACTACAAGACCCGCGGTGGTGAGCGGCGTCACCCCTTGGTCTGAATACAGCGTACCGAAAAATGGAGGCGATCCTACCTGTACCAAGATGCGCGACACATAGATATCATTGCTATTTCCTGTCGCGATGACGAGAGTGGTGGTTGCCACAAGAGGCATCGTCATATTCCCCGATTGTTCTCGCTGGATGATATCGGTGATAGAGGAATTGGTGATGTCGCTTTGCGTGGTGGTGCCTATCTGAAGCTTAACGTCCGATGTTCCCCCCGAGATGGAGTCCGCTTCATGGATAAACGTTGTACTGATTCCAGACCATTCGGTTGGATCCCAGTACGTCTGGTACGGCTGAATAGCCGTACCAGTGGGAAGTAGATTCGGAGCGACGAGATATTGCGTTTCAAGCTTAGTCGGATTGGTCTGGTCAATGATTATCTTCGCGTTCGAAATAGCAAAAACTGCTCCGGTCTTACCATTCGCAAAGGCAAGACGGTAATTATGCCCGTGGGTAGGAGTAAAGGCGGCAGAACGCACCCGGGTCGAAGTAGCGGCAAACCCATTCCCTACAATCGTCGCTATGGTCGTCCACGAAGCACCGAAGGCCCCATCATCTTCCTGAAGAGCGATGGTCGTGGTGCCCATGTAGCTAGTGATGATTGCTTTACCTGGCGCACCGGCGCCGCCGACTCTATTTGTGCCGCTACCAGCAGCAGAGAGTCCGCCACTACCGCCGCCGCCGGCTTGGAGACCGGGAAATCCATTGCGCGCAGAGGTTGTCTTTTGTCCGCCATATCCTCCTCCCACTGCCGTACCCGAGCCGGCATTACCCGAGGTAGTCGCGCTTCCTCCCGCACCGCTCGTTCCGGCACCGCCGCCGCCACCACCACCATAAACGCCAGGAACGCCCATGCCGCCGTTGCCGCCTGCAAAACAGATCTTTCCTATGCACCCGACAGTGTTCCCAGTGGTAGACGCAACTGAGTCAACCCTTCCTCCATTCCCGCCGCCGGCGAGAACCATTGCGCCATCCCATGTCGAGGTCGCACCCTGACCGCCGCTTGTCGCGTTACCACCGGCTGTCTGCGCGGCTACAATAAGTGTATGCATGGTTGTAGTAGCGAGAATCGTAGAGGAGGCGAATTGGCCACCAGCAGCGCCATCGCCAGCATCGCCGGTTGCATTCACACCGCCGCCGCCGCCGCCGCCGCCCCACAACGCAACCGAAGTAGAAGCAGTACCGAGAGGCAAGATGACCGTATATGTTCCAGCGGTGTCGTAGCTCGTTGATGAGGCGACACCGACGACCATGTTATAGGTTGCTTCTGCATAGAAGGTTGGTGAACCGTCCCATTTTGAGGCGTCATAGTACCAATACTTTGGTGCAGTAAAGGTGGAGGTTGCCGTGCTTGAGTAGGTTTCGTAGCTGCCTATTTCAATCTGTGTTTCGGTAAGCGTAATGGAAGAGGCGCTCTGCAGCACGACGAGACGTGCATTCACCACGCCCTTGATGGTATTTTCGTTTCCGAGCAATATCTTATATTCCGTTGCCATTCCGGGAACGGTGAAGGAGGTACGATAGCGCGTGTAGGTATTTCCGTTGCTGATGGTGATTGTAGCGACGGTCGCCGAACTGGTGGCATTCAGAAGTTTTATGGTTGCGGCTGTCGCATCAGAGGTTGAGGCGACTACTTCGAAGTAGATTGTCTCGCCGTTGTAGTCTGCGGGATCGAACTGAACAATCTCGGAGGAAGTAGCGTAGTTGTTATTGGGAGCATAGAGATAATGGGTAGTGATATTGATTTCCTGCCGGATTGCTGACGTCGCGGCATGAGCCGTCTGCGGAAATACCGCAAGCGAGGGCAGTAGCACCGCGATGATGGTGAGAGACGCAAGAAACTGCTTGCATCTTGTTATGGAATCTTTTTTCAGGAAGAACATAAGATTATTGGGAGAGAGGACTACACCGTTTGTGTAGTGTAGTACGGATGAGTCTTCTCCGATGCAGGAAAAATGGCGTACACTGTGGACAAAATAACTGTTTTCTCCATTTTTCTTCCCTGCTTATCGAACGATTGTGTCCATAATTACGTTCACAGGAAAAAGGGCCTGACAGATTCTCTGGTGAGAGAATATGCAAGTTTATGTGATTATCTCGGATAAGCGAGATAGAAAAGCGAGTAAATATCATGGTGTTGTTGCGTCAGCACTAGCCGGTTCGGTCGGTGTCGGAGCGCTCGCAGTCGAATTGATTACTGCCGTGTCTATTGAAGAAGTATCAGTTGGCGGAGGTGTATCCGTTGGCGGCAAACTTCCCTCTTCGGTGGGAGTATCTGTAGAGGGTACCGGTGTCGAATCCGTGGTGCTTACGCTAGTGGTAGTCTCGCTAGTTGATTGCGTACTATCGGATGAAGGCTCTTGTGGCGTAGCGACTCCCCCTCCGCCGCTTGGAGCGGATGGAAGCGGCAGGGAGACTGGCGTTGAAGTGTCTGGAGCGACACACCTCCCCGGTGCGGTCCTGATAGAACCATCAACGATGGAGAAGCAGTACGGCTCTTTGGTGGACGTGTCGTAGAGCGTCATACCGATTGGCGCTTCCGGTGTTCCGATTTCAATCGAATCTTTCACCAGGAGCTGCTTCGTGTGTATGGTTCCCGCTTGTACGATTCCGTTTTCGTCGATGTACCATGTTCCTGAAGAATCGGTGCTGAAGAGCGGGCTCGCAGCAATCTTCGGCCTGCTCAAGCTGATGAACATCATGATCTTCCCTACCTTGACCGAGTCGCCGTTTACAGAATCAGAGACTGCCGGTTTATTTTGAGGAGGTAATGAGACATAATTCTGCACGCAGTTTTCGGTTGTGGAATCCTGCGGTGCGCTTGCGGAGGAGGAACTTCCGCTGCCCTCGATGTCTGCCCCGCCGCCAGCTTTGCCATCA
Organism: Candidatus Kaiserbacteria bacterium; assembly: GCA_023264445.1. Classification (GTDB taxonomy): domain Bacteria; phylum Patescibacteriota; class Minisyncoccia; order Phycocordibacterales; family Phycocordibacteraceae; genus C7867-001. The sequence goes on from JAHFMN010000001.1 coordinate 253,664, forward strand.
TTATGTACAACGGTCTGCGTGCATACCGGTTCTCCATCAGGAACCTTCGTCGTCTCCGTAGAAATAACTTCGTCCGACAAATACTCTCCGGTCCCGTCGAAGCTCTCGAGCGCGATGCCGACAATCGCAGTGCCGGTCGCGATGCCGTATTTCATGCCGATTCCGGGAATATCCGACAGCGCTATTTCATCTCCGACATGAATGGCGCCATTTTGCGTGGAGACCTTGACCGGAATGCGCCCGGAAAGTCCGATCGGATATCGCGAAGCGCCATCCGGTATGGCCAGCTCGGCGCCGAGCGACAAGCCTGGCTTCGTAGAGACGGTGCCGATGACGGCCGGTTGAGCCGCATCTGCTTTTGCAATTCCTGCACCGCCCGTCGCTGACACGATGTCGCCAGTCTCGAGCGCATCGCTCGAGAAGTAGTATTCAGCGATGTCGTTTGTGTGGCCGGTGAGGAACGAGACCGCGGCGACCGCACCGGTCGTCGTACCGGTACAGCTTCCGTCATTGTCCACACAGATGCTGCCGAACGGAATAAGGAGACCGGCAGTATTTGCTGTCTGTCCGGATTGCCCGATAGTGGTCGTGCCGTATGTCGACACTCTAAATTGGGATGCGCTGTTGTATTGCAGGTCGATGAAGTTTCCGGTGAACGAGCCGCTGCCGGCGGCGAAGTTCATGAGAAGTCCATTACCAGCGAAGGCAGAATTGTTTTGATAGAAGTGCGCCATGTTCTGCGAAGTGGACGCGATGTTCGTGCTGTACAGGCGGAGTGCATCCCCCTGGTTTGCTCCGGTGATTTCTCCGTAGAGAGCAGCTGGCGTTGAGGTGCCTCCTGCGAGTCCGGTCGTAAGACCCTGGATACCGAAGGTGTGGCCGGTGGAGCGAAGACCAGTATTCACGCCATAGGTATTGGTGCCGCCGCTTGACGTGATATCAAGGCCGCGCACCAAGTTTGAAATACTCGTGTTATCGATGACGCGTACTATCTGGGCGATGGCGGTGTTGGTCGCATTCGTTCCGGAAGGAGTGTTCAGGACGACCAAGCGATTACCGACCTGGAGTGTATTCGCCGTGGTCGGATTAAAGGTATACATCTCGTGCGTACCGGCCACGGCCGTGGCAGAACCGGAACCTGAAATCGCATTGTCGATGACGAGTCTTGCAAGCGAAGGCGTCGTTGACGTTCCTATGCCGACAAAGCCATTTTGATTTACTCCTCCGACATAGAGCGATGGCGTCGTGCTTCCTTGATTGGATACGACGAAGTTCGGACTATTCGTATCAAGTTCGACAGAGAGGTTGGCCCAAGGAGAAGTGGTCCCCACTCCGACAGAACCGGTGCCGTTCCAGATGCCGGATGGGAAATACGTATTGCCCGAGACAGAGAGTTGGGTGGTTGAAGCATAGGTGAAGAAGGTGGAGGAGGCGATGAGTGAGAGCGGAGAGCCGGTGAGCCAGAGGCCGGTGGTGGTGGCGTTCACATTCTGCCCAGCGTACTGAGTTGGTGTCCATGCAAATCCTGGAGAAGAGGAAGTTGCGGCCCAGA
>JAHFMN010000002.1 GCA_023264445.1 Candidatus Kaiserbacteria bacterium
CACTCCATTGCCTCTAGAAACGGTCAGGGAATATTAACCCTGTGTCCATCGGGTGCGGCTCTCGCCATCCCCTTAGGCCCGACTAACCCTCAGTTGATCACCATAGCTGAGGAAACCTTGGTCTTTCGACGTGCGGGGTTCTCACCCGCATTGTGGTTACTTGTACCGGCATTCTCACTTCTGTACGCTCCACCATGGGTTACCCCTTAAGCTTCAGCGCGAACAGAACGCTCTCCTACCGCTTGTATCTATCTAAACAAATACAAACCCGCAATTTCGGCACGACGCTTAACCCCGATCATCTTTGGCGCAAGGACTCTCGATGAGTGAGCTGTTACGCTTTCTTTGAATGGTGGCTGCTTCTAAGCCAACATCCTCACTGTCTATGAGTCCTCACTTCCTTGGTGATGTACTGAGCGTCGATTTAGGGGCCTTAAGTGGCGATCCGGGCTCTTCCCCTCTTGATCGATGGAGCTTCGCCCCCACCTTCTAACTGCTGCCCGAGTGCGCGGTATTCGGAGTTTGATAGGAACCACGAGATTTCTCCCTGTTGGTCCCTTCCAGTGCTCTACCCCCGCGCACACATAACGGCAACGCCAGCCCAAAAGCTGTTTCGGAGAGAACCAGCTATTCCCAGATTCGATTAGCTTTTCACTCCTTACCACAAGTCATCCCAAGGCGTTGTACAACCTACGGGTTCGGGCCTCCATCTGTCTTTCGACAAACTTCACCCTGCTCATGGCAAGCTCATCTGGCTTCGGGTCGTATATATCCTACTAATGCGCTATTCACGCTCGGTTTCCCTTAAGCTCCATCCCGGAAGGATTTAGCTACGCAAGATATACACACTCGCCGGCTCATTCTTCAATAGGCATGCCGTCACGGATGCAAGCATCCGCTCCGACCCCTTGTAAGTACACGGTTTCAGTTCTATTTCACTCCCCTCTCGGGGTTCTTTTCACCTTTCCCTCACGGTACTAGTTCGCTATCGGTCATAGGACGTATTTAGCCTTACCGGTTAGTTCCGGCAGATTCACTCGAGCTATTCGTGTCTCGAGCTACTCAAGAATACAAACAAGAGTCGTCATACATTTCGCGTACGGGGCCATTACCCTCTGGGGCGCTGCTTCCCAGCAGCTTCCGCTATATAGACGATTGATAACTCTTCGCGTACAAGTACGCTGTTCGCATCTTACAACCCCGCTTTCCGAAGAAAGTGGTTTGGGCTTTTCCCTTTTCGCTCGCCGCTACTTAGGGTATCACGAGTGTTGCGTTCCATCAGCACGAACATACGCGCCGACGGAACGCAACACCTATTGTTCTCTTTTCCTCCTGGTACTGAGATGTTTCACTTCCCAGGGTTCGCTTCACGCAGGCGTTACCCCGCGGATTACAGTTCAACACTGTAGGGTTTCCCCATTCGGACATCTCCGGATCACAGGCTACAAACCGCCTCCCCGAAGCTTTTCGCAGGTTAGTCGCGTCCTTCTTAGCCGTCCTAGGCCAAGGCATCCACCGTGTACTCTTATGTCTCTCGTACGGAGACCTGAATACCACAATCATTATTTCTGCACTTTGATACTCCGCGGCGGTGAGCCGTGGAGATTTCAATTACCTATGCGTATTCGTATGTCAAAAATCAGTGTCCTCTCCCGAAACGAAAACCGCCCCAAGGGGCGGTTTTCGTGTGCTCTGTGCACCCGAGGCCTTACGGCCTATCCGCTCCTAAAAAGTGAAGTTTTCGGTTCGTAGACACGTAGGGAGAGTATAGAGGAGGGTGCCCAGGGCGTCAATACCTTATACAAAAACTGCCCCGGGAGGGGCAGTTTTGCGAGAAAATCTCCTTTACTTAGTCCTTCATCTCCGACTGGAGATGTTCGAGGTAGCGGGCTGCCGATGCCTGGCCGCCGAGCCCGAAGGCGAGACCGACTGCAAGCGATACGGCGATAACGACGCCTGTGAAGAGAGTCTGCACAAACGCTGTCGCAACATTCAGCTGCGCAAGCGCTGCGAGGAGGGCAAATATCCAGATCGCATACCGCGCCACTTTTCCAAGGAAGCCGGCTGCATGAAGGGATGCGGCTTTTGCCGAACCCAAGACGACGCGTTCCGCTGCCTGAGCGACAACCGCCGCTACGAGCAGGATCAGGACCGCTACGATCACCTGTGGCAGGTAGCCAAGGACGACGTCACTGATGAAGAGGTTCACCGTCGTCAGGTGGAGCACATCGAGCGCTGCCACCAAGAAGACAACTACGAAGAACCATTCAACCAGCATGCCAAGGAACTTGCCGGACGACAGCTCGAAGCCGGCGCGGGACAGGACACGCTCGATTCCGGTCGACTTGAGCGCCTGGTCGACTCGAAGCGCGTTGATGACCTGCGTAACGACGCGGCCAAGACCGACGCCGACGAGCCAGCCGACGATGAAGATGACGATTGCAACGACTAAATTAGGGATGAATGCCACCAGTCCGTAGAAAAGATTCTGGAAAGACTGGCTCAATACATCCGCCCAAGTGGTAAACACCATAATGAATAATGCTTTGTTTTATGCGGCTAATATGCGAGCACCTGCCATAAATTGTAGCATTTTTATAGCCCTATTTTGTCGATAAGAAGGCGGTGTGGATAATCAAAAACATCCCGTAACAAGCGATCATACACCCCGAATCGATAGCGGAAGTCGGCCGTCGAGAAAGATGCGTAGCGAATTTCGCGACCAAGCTCGGCTTCAAGGGCATGCACGACACTTGCAAGGGTGCGTTCATCTAAATGGTCCCCCACGACAAGCAGATCAACCTGAGGTTCGAGGATGCCGGTGAAATGCCCGGAGAGCGCGACGAGTCGGAGCGTACCGGCACGCTTCAAGGCCGCGATGATATTGCGCGGTCGCACCGCAGTAGTTTCGCGGATGAAGGTATCGAGAGCGGCGAGGTGTTCAAAACTCGGATTGACCCGATACGTTGCCGCGGCGCGCGTTCCCTTCTTTCGGAGCAAACCCGCGGCGAGCAATTCGCTGACTTCGCGGCGTACTGCTTCCTTCCCAAGCTTCGTCCTGATAGAAATCTCCGCGAGGGTAAGGGCTGATTCTTGGTTGAATACAAACAAACGGAGCATTTTCAGGCGAGCGGGTGATCCGAAGAGTCTTGAAAGCCGGTCCATGGATCCTGCCAGTGTAGACGCTTCTCCCGCCAAAAGCAAAACCGGCCTCCGCCAAGGGCGGAGGCCGGTTTTTGCGAGACTTTTTTACTTCAAGGTCACCTTCGCTCCAGCCGCTTCGAGTTTCTTTGCAAGCTCAGCAGCGTCTTCCTTCTTCATGCCTTGTTTCAGCATTGACGGGGCGCCGTCAACGAGATCCTTCGCCTCCTTAAGACCGAGAGCAAGTGCTTCCTTCACCGCCTTGATGACGGCAATCTTGCTCGCGCCCGCGTCCGTCAGTTCGACATCCGCAGTCGACTTCCCTTCTTCAGCCGGCGCACCGGCTGCTGCAGGACCTGCTACCGCGACGGCCGCAGCGCTCACACCAAACTTCTTTTCAAGCACCTTCACGAGCTCGGAAAGTTCGACGACCGTCATAGCCTCAACCTCCTCGACAAGCTTCTTGAATTTGCTCGGTACCTCGACCGGAGTCTCGGAACCTTCGACTGCTACTGTGTTGTTTTCATCCATAATTATTGCTTTTTCTTACTAATGTGATCCAGAGCGATGACCAATCCCTGTATCGGCGAATTGATGACATTGACGAACATACCTCGCAGGACGGGCAGCGGCGGAATCGTCGCGATGCCAATCATCTGCTTTGCGTCGAGAAATGCTCCCTCAAATACGCCGCCAAGGAGCGCGAGCGCACCCTTTAGCTTCTTGCCGTATTCATGCACGCCGCGAGCGGGTGCTGTAATGTCGTCATTTGTCCACGCGATAGCAACTTCGCCAGGAAGCTCTGGGGCTTGACCTTCGTACCCGAGCTCCTTGAGCGCGAGGCGAAGCAGAGTCTTCTTCGCGACGTAGTATTTTACGCCAGCTTTCGAAAGCTCATTACGCATGCTTGATGCATCCTTCACGGTAAGCTTATTGAAGCCAACAAACACGACCGAGGTCGCTTCTTTGAGCGCATCCGTGAGCTTCGCGAGTATCGCGCGCTTCTTATCTTTTGATATTGCCATATGCTATTTCATACGAACGAAATAAAGGAGAGTTCGACCGTTATGTGGTCTCCCTGCGCCGGACTTATAATCGCCAGCGGTCTTCGGTTCGTACAAGGCGCACTCTACCAGTTGCAGAGTCTCATCGCAAGTTTTTTGTCTAACGCATCGCGGCGGAAGCGACGTGGAGCGTGAGGAGGGCCGCCGCAACGATGGCGGCAAATCCGGAAGAGAATTTTACGAATTCAATGAAAAAAGGAAGAGCTTTCCGTTCAGTATCGCGATTATTTTTTTGATTGTGCATAGGTAGTGATGGCGGCAAGAAAGTTCTGGTCGGTCGCAAGCATCGTAGGATCTTCAGTCCGCAGTTTCTCGACAATCCGCAATGCGGCGGCTGGATCGCCAGCAAGATACGTTACCTTTGCGAGATCATAGAGTGCATCGTAGTCGGAAGGATTCTCCGCAACCAGATCCGCAAGAAAAGGAACGGCATGTTTCCAATCCCCTATCGCAATATAATACTTCACTGCTGGGCCGGCCGCCGCCGGATCCGAATTTTTGTATAGAGGGAAGGCACTATCGGCCCATTCTTTCGCAGCGACTCTGTCGCCGAGCTTGAAATACAGTGTCGCAAGAACGTACCTCGGCACAGGGAGCATGGGTTCTTTCTGCACGTATGTCTTGAGTACGGCTATTGCTTCTTCAAAATACGTTCCCTGCAGCGCACTGCCGAGTGGAAGACGATCAGCTTGCCGCAGATAAATATTCGCCGTCATGTACCATGCCTGGGCTCGTAGTGGCGACAATTCTAGGGCCCGCGTCAATACCTTCCTATCGAAGGTGTCATCCACGACGACTTCCGGCGGCGCCGTATCGATAACGTGTCCGAGATAGGTCGCGGTTCGTGCATCATACGGATATCGTTCGAAATTCGTCGTCAGCGTAGAAAGCGCGAAGTCATAAGCGGCCACGCGGTTCGCTCCCGTAAGCTGTACCACTTGATGGGCCGTAAACATATCATACGCCTGATAGCCGTATTCCAGATTGGCATACGTATGGAGCGCAAGTCCTTTCGTAAAGAGTGTGTTCGCTCCATTCACATCAATGAGGTGCAGACGATACCCCTTCGTCAGCAGGATATTCGCGTACAGCGGCATCAGAACGGCCGGCACGATAAGAAATGCAATAAGTAAGGAGACAATTCCTGCCGTTATAGGCGGTGCACGCTTCTGCGAAAGCGGAACGGGAGAATCATCGGAGAGGAGGACGACGAGAAGTGCGAAGAGTGCATACAAGAGCCATAGTGATGACGGTGTATCGAAAACGAAGAAGTTCTGAATTGCGTACGTAAGAATGAGCAGGGAGAAGAGGAGACCGACGTTCATGAGACCGCGTTCCTCGCGCCGATATAATCTCAAAGCGAAGGCACCAAATGCGCCGATAAGTGCCATATAGAGTGCCAAGCCGAACACGCCATATTGCACGAAATAGTCGAGGAAGGCGTTGTGCGAACGATCAAACCATTGCTCAACGATTTTACCCGGGTCATAGACCTTGTCGAAGAGTCGTGCAATATGTTCCGCTCCATAGCCAGAAAGAGGATGCTGCAATGCTTCTTGCGTCAGGTGCGACCAGACGAACAGACGGCTACTGACGGTTCCGTCGGAGAGCGAAATGGAGGCGATGCGTTTTACAGGCTCAAAGGAGCTCTGCGCAAGTTCGCTGCGGAAGACGAAAAAAAGACCACCAAGAATGGCCAGGATAAGGAGTCCATACCGTGCGATACGCTGTATCTTCTCCTCCCCTTTCCATGCAGCAAAAACGAGAGCAACGACTCCCGCACCAAGGAGGGCGAGTATCGTACCGCGCGTTGCAGCAAGGACGATTGCGAGTACCGAGAGAACGGCCGCCGTCGCATAGAGACGACGCCACAGACCCTGCGAATCCCGTAGCACAATCAAAATGATGAAGAAAGACATGCCGAGATACCCTGCAAGAAACGCCGCATTCCCAAACGTACTGCCGATACGGCCGGTAACCGGCGGTAAGAACCATGCCCTTCCACCAACGGCCGCTGTTATCCACTGAAGAACGGCTATGGCCGCGACGAGACCCGCGACGACAGCGACCGTCTTTGCGAATCGCTCCAGAAAAGCACGGTCGGCAGAAAGCACGATGAGATAGAAGAAAATGGTGACGACCGTGGAGGTCAAGAGCCCATCGCCGCGTTCAAAAATACCCCAGAAACTATGATAGAAATCGAAACCGAAGAACGAAGTGACATACGCGACGAGGAGCAAAAGCGCAGGAATCCACGTTGCGGGGGTTTTCAAACGCCCATAGAAGAAAGGCTCCCCAATAAGCTTCAGATAGGTGAAAATCGCGAGTGCCAGGATCCCAAAGCCCTGAAGCAGGAACGTTTTCGGCGCGACATACGGGTAAAGTATCCCTCCGATATAGACGAGCGGCAAAACGGCGGGTGCAAGGAGCACATACGGGAATAAGTGTTTCAAGCGGTATCTCATGACTGCTGTTCCCAATCCGAGCGGAGTATGAGCACTTCCGAGTCTTGCCCGAGATTCTTAAGTGCAATCGTGAATGCTTTTTCTATAGCGGTTTTTTCATTCGGCACGTTTCTCACGAGAAATGAGAGATACGCGTATTGATATTGTTTCAGGAACGGTTGTACCAATGATGCCTTCTCATACGCTATCTGTGCAGTACGGAGAGCACCGAGCTTCTCCATAAGAACGCCGAGGTTATACCAAGGAAGACCAGCCGTCTCTCCGCCAGCTTGTACTGCTTTATTGAGGAAGGTGAACTCCTGCTTCCCGTCTCCAAGCAAATCGTACTGATTGGCGATGCTCACATAGAGGTTCATGTCGGGACTCACCCCTTTCCCGATGAGATCCGATAGGCGCGTAATCTCCTGATGTGCTTTCGAGATGAGCTCCGAAGTATCCGAATAGGCTCCTTTGAAATCCCAGGACACAATCTGATCTCCGGACGCAAGCGTAAGCGGTTGAGGATGCTTGGTTTCGAGTACTGGATTCGAAATTTGTATCGAAGGGGTTTCCTGTGCAGAAGAAGTCGCGCTTGTAATTTCAAAATCAGTCCCAGAAGGAACGGCGGGAGGCGTAGCGGGTGTGTACGACAGAGAAAGATAGAGACCGGCAGCAACGAGCACGATTCCAAGAGCCCCGGTTATATACAAACCCGTCCTATTCATATGGCGAAAGCATACCATAAAACGCAAAACCACCCTCGAAAGGGTGGTTTTGCTTGCTCGGACCGATTCTCCGAGCCGGAATCTCAAGCGCTTATGCGCAAGAGATCATGAACCTAGGCTTAGATAGACGCTGAACGCGTTCCGATCGTAAGCGGAAGATTCTTCACGAGGTAATCGCTTGCCCAGTCGGACGTAGCCGTGCTGTGCACCGTCGAGATCGACGACTTGTCAGTCCAAGTGAAGGATGGGGTTGTGCCCGCATCAGTTCCGACCTGAGCTGCTGTAGCAGTCGTAGAAGCCGTGGTCTGCGGATTTGCGATCGACACATCGAGGACGTTCTGTCCTGACGTTGTCACACCAGCAATCGTGCCACGGAGTTCATACGTGAGGCTTGTGCCAGCCGGAACCGTCTGCTCCGAAGTCGGAGTGAAGACGAGGTTCAGGTTGCTTGCGCCTGCTGCCGCAGTAACCGGGAAGGATTCAAGAGCTGCACCGATCGTCGCAGCCGTTGTGGTTGCGAAGCTACCGCCGATAGAGTTGGAGCCCTGCCACAACTTCACCGTAGAGGTTGCGCCGATGGTAATCGCCGCAGTCTTGTTGATGTTGAAGGCAAGCTTTGCCCAACCGATATCACCAGCCGCGTCTGCCGTTACCTTGAAGCGACCGAGTACCTGGTTAGAACCACCGGTAAGGGCCGTGCTGTCAAGAGCAACTGCAGAGATTGTCGGGGCTGATTTGCGAACATAGAGCGTGCCTTTACCAGTCGTGCCCGCACCGTTAAGGTCGGCGCCCGCGATGGTAGTGCTTGCCGTGCCCGCAGAGTCAGTCGCGCGGAAGCCTTCGTTCCAGTCAAGAACCGAGGAGATCGCAGAACCGGACGTAGCGCCGGATTCGATCGTCGGAACGCTGACATAGACATCAAGCTTCTTCGTGGTGTTCTTCGGGACGAAGAACGAGAGGCCAGTGAAGGTCGCCGTTGCATAGACTTGCGACGTTGACGGGAGAGCAAGAACTGCTGTCGATTCCGTCTGCGTGCCACTTGCGTTCGGGTAGCTCAAGATGACCGAAGTGACCGACGTTGCGGCACCATTCGGAATCTTGATATTGACCTTATCAACCGTGAACGATGAGTACTGCGATGTGAAGTCGAACGAGCCGACTTTCACGTGCGTAGAACCAGCGACCACGATTGTGTCATCCGGCGATACTCCGACTGCACCCGAAAGGGCGGCAGTACCGAGCGTAATCGTCTGAAGCGTTGCGGTTGTAGCGGTTGCATCACCGAAGGTTACGGCGCTACCGGTAGAGGCACCAGTACCCGAACCATCGACGTTTGCTGCCCACGGACCAGCCTCGCTGCCGGACTTCACAGTTCCGTAGATGTTGATGACCTTCGTTCCGGAAGCCGGAATGTTGAGGTTCACCGAGAACGAGTTGCCAGAGCTGCCGGAGGCCGGAGTGACTTTCGTTGTTCCGATCTGGGCACCCGTCGCATCGTCCTTCAGCATGAGGTCGGTCACAGACGCGGACTCATTTGCCGAAAGCGTAACGGAGATTGTGTTGACATTCACTCCTTCCGAAGCGCCGGCCGAGAGCGTAAACGCACCAAGGCGGGCATTTTGCGTACCTGCGATGATGGTCTGGTTGCCGTAGCCGGAGTACTTCGTCAGTGTGACCGCCGAGGACGAGATCGTGATGGAATTACCCGTCACATTCGAACCCGGTACGTCGACAGTCGAGAGTGAGTTCTGTCCTTGGCCGTTCGCAGCTCCCGAAGTGTACGAGAGCTGTATCTGGGCCGAGTCACCATCGGCGTAGGAAGCGCCGGTCGTCGTCTTGGCATCTGCATAGATGTCAACGATGGCCGTCTGTCCTGCCTTCAGGATGAAGGATGAGCCGAAGGTGAAGTTCACGTTCGTAGCATCAGTGAGGTCCTTGGTAGAACCGACCTGGACACCGTTAAGGAAGACCTTACCGTTGTCGAGGCCGTGGTCAAGCGTCGTGAGCGCCTGGACGTCGAGGTTGTCAATTTTGACATCTTCGCCGGCCGCACGCATCTCGAAGGTTGCCCACTTCACGTTCGATGCACTGACTGCAACGTTCGAAGACGGAGAGCTTGCAGCCTTTGTGACCGAGACGGTTCCCGAAGAAATCGTCGCAGAGGTCGCTGCGCGAGCGGAGAACGTACCAGTCGAGCTGGAGCCGTTACCGGTTGCGAGGACTGGCTGATTAAGATCCGTATCGATCATCTGCGCGTCAGAAGCGCGTCGAAGCGAGAACTGGAACGTGTTGCCCGAACCGTTGACGATATCGCCAACGACCTTGACCACACGACCGCCCGTCTCAAGACGGACCGGTGCTGCAGAGAGGTCCCACGTTATCGTGCTGTCCTTTGCATCAAGCCCTGCGAGCGACGTTCCCACCTGTACACCGTCTACATAGAGGCGGTAGTTGATGATGTCCGTCGCGTCGATGGAACCGATGTTGCGGAGCTGGAACGACTTCATCGTTACCGCGCGCGTGCCGATCGTTACTGTGTTCTGCCAGACCGTATAGTCGTTCTGGGGAATCACAGACGAAGCGGACGGAAGCACGGATGTAGCGTACGCAACCGTTGCGAGTGTCGCAGCGGAGACCGTCTGGGTTGCTCCAGTGATTGGAAGCGCTACAGACGAATCAAGCGTACCGCTCGATGAGACCGACACAAGCTGCACGCCGATCTGCTGACCGGACGTGGAACCCGCGATATCGGCAAGGATGGAGATCGTGTAGGTCTGGCCTGCCGGAACCGTGAAGAGTCCCGTTGTGTCGTTGAAGTTGAACGCCGAGCTGCTCACGCCTGCCGAATCAGTGAGGCGCTTTGCCCCATTGTAAAGGTAGACGTTCGAGATCGTCGAGTCGTTGCTGACGCCAATGCGCTTGAAACCAAGGCTTGTGACCTTGATGTCAGAACCGGTCGGGTTCGCGAAGGTGAACTTCGCAAGACCGCCGATCGCCTGGCCCTGCACGAGCGAGACATTGTTCGGAGAGTCAGAAGCGAGCATGACCTTAAGGCCGTTGCCCGTGCCTGCGCTCACCGGAGGTACTGTAGTACCGCCTGTCGTCGTACCACCGAATGCAGCGCGCGACTTAGGACCGAAGTAGCCGGCAGCAGGAGAAACACCTGCTGACGTCTGCCATGCGACTACACCAGCCTTCGTGAGGGCACCGAAGTAGCCCGTCGCGTTTGCTGACATGTAACCGCCTGCTTTCAACGCATTCTGAAGGCAGGTGACATCTGCGCCCGTCGAGCCGACCGTAAGGTCTCTCGAGAACGAGCAGCTAGATGAAACCGAGCCGCCGCCAGTCGATACCGGAGTACCGCCTGTAAGCGATGCCTGTACGTTTGCGATCGTCGATGCATCAGCACCGAACGAAGTAAGAAGCGAGAGAATCGACTGGACCTGTGCGTCGGTCAACGACGCCGCATGCGCCATAGGCGCAAGCGAGAGCATCGAAGTTGCCATCGCGAGTCCGGTCGCCACTGCTGCGACCTTCGCGATCGCTTTTGTAGTTACCGTTTGCATAACAATTGTTAATGATTTTAGACGCACGTGATAATCAATGTTGGTTTCGCACGAGTTTAGAGAACCTGACGCACGTTCACTTTTACACTACCCCACAGCGCACGGCATCGACCAGTACGCCATGGGTTAGTTGGCAAGGGTTGATGTCTCGTTGTGACGAGACTATTTAGTTATCAAAGTACGCCCAAGGGGAACAAAAGCGTCCCCGCAAGGACTAGGATTAGTATATAGCGGGTGAGCCTGTTCCTAGGGGCTCCATGTGGATAACGATAGAAAGTAAGAAACGGAAAAAAGACCGGAAAACGGCCTCTTTTTTCGCCCTTATGTCCTAGTCGCCATCACGGGGAGTATAGTAGCAAATACGAGGTCCCAAGTCAAAATATTACAAAATCTGCGTATCAGGCGATAGAATAAGTGCTCCAACGACGCTCTCCTTTTTTCAGCACTTTCCCTGTGTTAATGAGAACCATAAGTTCGCGCTGGATAGTTTTTTCTGAGACACCGCGCACCAGTGTAGAAATGTCCTTTATGCTCGCTATACCTTTAGTCCCTATAACGGACAATATTGCCTGTTGTCTGTCCTTTACTCGTCCTTCAGGTGTCGGCTCTATGTCCTTTAAATGACCTTTATAAACAGTCTTGATTTGGCGGTCTTGTTGTCGCCTCGGCGTGTGACTCGACTCCTCTCTCATCGTTTGCGAAAGCGTATTCTTTGCGATAACAGAGAGCGTCGGTGTCTCATCAAGAGAGAGCCTTGGTTCTTCATAGGAGGCGATTTCTTGCAGGAGCGCATGCGTCTCTCGGGTAATCAGCTCGGCATTCATCGAAGAAAGCAAGTGACTCGTGCGCGCCAAAGAAAGGAAGCTCGAAAGGGCTAGGAGTTCATGGGAAAGCACGGCGCGAGCAGCACCGGGTGGAAGCATCGCCGCATCTATAAGTCCGATAGCAATGGCGTCAATACGATTCTTCAAGGACACTGAGCTCTCGAACGCCGGTGTAATAAGGTGAACTGCTTTTGCGAGTCGTTCAGCTTTCTTATATATAAAGACTCTACGTATGTCCTTTTCAAATATGTTATTAAATATATTCTTTTCTAGGACAATATCATCTATTTGCCCATGTCTTACACTTGTTTGTATTTTACGTATTTCAGTGCTTTGACCTTTATATGATTGTCCTTGTCTCATACTGTATCGGACAGTATACCCCGAGAGGTGTTCCCTGCAAGCCCAAACGAGCACCAAAAGAAGACTCTGCAGCTAGTTTTGATGCATAGGAAACTTGGGAAATGAACAGTGGTCGTGAAATATCCTTCCGTAGAGACCCGTACATGCCCTCTCCACCCTAGTTTTGCTAAGCTCTCGTATTAAGCGGTGATATACTGTGTGCATCATGAGTCGCGGCAATGGCAGAAACGGTAATGGCGCTAAGAGAGGGCGTGCGCGAGAGGAAGAAGTCAAGGAATACGATATGCTCATTCGCTATGCTTCGGCGATTGTACTCCTCGCTGCGGGTGTCTTGCTCACTCTTTCCATATTCGGCGCTGCGGGTCCGGTCGGGACTATCGTATTCACTACCAGTTATGCCATCGTGGGGATCGGGGCGTTTCTCCTTCCTTTCGCTTTGATAGCAGTCGGTCTGTATGCGGGATTCGGACGTCCAGCGCTTGAGCCTCTTACTGCCTCCGGCCTTCTCATTACACTCGCCTCGATTCTCGCCTTTGCGGGCCTCTTTCCCGGTTCAGACTTTGGGGGGAAAGCCGGCTCGTGGGAAGGAGCTATGCTCGTCGGATTCTTCGGCTTCTGGGGAGCACTCGTCCTGCTTATCGCTTCTATCGCCATCGGCGTCGCTATCGTGGCGGATCTCGAGGCGCTTGGAGTGCTTCTCGGCGAGAATGTACTCTCGCTGTGGCAGCGTATTCGGCCAGCACGCAGACAAGATGAAGAGGGGGAGTTGGAAGAAGAGTTTTCCGACGTCGTCGGCGTTCCAGAAGATGAGGAAGACGCATATGAAGAGGAACCGGGAGAAAATGATTCTTCAGCGGATACCGAGCCGACGATAACCGTCTTCAATCGTTCACAAGGTGCCCAAGGAACGGGCATAGCGAACTTTGATGCCGAGTATGAGGCGCCGCCGCTCTCCATCCTCGGCGCTGATCGCGGACGCCCGGGCGTGGGAGACATAAAGGCGAATGCAAACATCATCAAGCGTACATTCCAGAACTTCGGCATTCACCTTGAAATGGATGAGGTCTCGGTCGGTCCGACTGTCACGCGATATGCAGTGAAGCCGGCTGAGGGTGTGCGTCTTTCCAAGATCGTATCGCTCGCGAATAATCTGGAGCTCGCGCTTGCGGCCCATCCGGTGCGCATTGAGGCGCCGATTCCTGGCAAATCACTCGTGGGTATCGAGGTACCAAACACAACTAAGGCGATGGTCGGACTTGGCGGTCTTCTCTCTGCACCGGAATGGTCTGACAGCACGAAACCTCTGCTTGCCGCGCTTGGACGCGATATCACCGGCACACCACACTATGTGAACATCGCGAAGATGCCGCACGGACTTGTCGCGGGAGCCACAGGCTCTGGAAAGTCCGTTGCTATCCATGCGCTCATTACGTCCCTCCTCTATCGGAACGGTCCGAATCAGCTGCGCTTTATCATGATTGACCCGAAGCGGGTAGAACTCACTGCCTATAACGGCATCCCGCATCTGCTTACACCAGTCATCACCGATCCAAAGAAAACCATCCTTTCCCTCAAGTGGGCGGCAAAGGAAATGGAACGTCGATACAATCTCCTTGAAGCAGAACACGTGCGCGACATTGACTCCTATCATTCCTCCGTCTATGAGCCGGCAAAAAAGAGTCGGGCCGAAGAGATGCCTGAAGCCCTTCCCTTCATCGTCATCGTCATCGATGAGCTTGCTGACATCATGCATAGTTACCCGCGAGAGCTTGAAGCATCTATTGTGCGCCTCGCACAGATGTCGCGCGCTGTCGGCATCCATCTAGTGCTTTCGACCCAGCGTCCATCGGTCAACGTCATCACCGGCCTCATCAAGGCGAACGTGCCGACGCGCATGGCGCTCCAGGTCGCTTCACAGATCGATTCTCGCACCATTCTTGACGGCTCCGGCGCTGAGACTCTGCTTGGCGCCGGCGACATGCTCTACCTCTCAAGCGATATGCAGAAGCCAGTACGCATACAGACCGCATTCATCAGCGAAGGAGAAGTGAAAAAAGTGGTTAGTTACATCAAAAGCCACAATGTCGGCGACCTCTCAAGTATCGACCTAGGCGGATCCAGTACAAACGGAGACCATACCGACGTCATCGGGCTTACGCACGGTACCGGAGATGATGACGATATTGATGATGATTTGTATGAGGATGCACGGGTCGCAGTCGCAGAGGCAGGTCGCGCTTCGACTTCCTATCTGCAACGGAAACTGAAGATCGGATATTCGCGTGCCGCGCGACTAATGGATGTGCTTGAAGAACGTGGCATCATCGGCCCTGCCGATGGCAGTAAGCCGCGCGAGGTGCTTCTACGCGGATCATCCCCTACAAGCGTCGCTTCCCAGAGCACGAAAGATGAGGAGGAATTCTTTTAGGAGACGATGACCCAATATCTCATTGCTTTCGTTTTCATCGTTCTCATGGGATATGGACTTATCGAAGCATGGCCGCTTCTAGCGGGCCCTTCCCTCTCTATTTCCTCCCCGAAGAACGACACGCCATACCCGAGTGGAACTGTCAGCATCACCGGAGTAGCTGTACGCGCCGCAACGCTGACGCTCAATGGCGCGCCCCTTCTCCATGAGAAGAATGGACATTTCTCTTCAACGCTTACGTTTCCCCGCGGAGGGTCTATACTTACCTTCGTCGCTACCGACCGCTTTGGGCGGACGGTCATCGCGACTCGCTCTATTTTCGTACCAACCACAAACGAGTAGCAGCTAACCAATAACACATCATGGCCTTCGGTAAACCAAAGAAAGAGAAAGTGCTTAAATCAATCACGGCGACGAGTACGGATAAGGATGAGAAACAGAGATCTATTGAGCACGCGCTCAAGGAGATACGCACAAAATTCGGGGACGAGGCCATCACTACCTACGGTGCAGGCGCACCACAGAAGATACCGGTGATAGGAACAGGCTCTATCGGGCTTGATGCTGCTCTCGGCGTCGGCGGGCTTCCGCGCGGGCGCATCATCGAGATATTCGGTCCGGAATCCTCCGGCAAAACAACGCTCGCACTTCATGTCATTGCCGAGGCACAAAGAACGGGTGGCATCGCCGCATTTGTCGACGCCGAACATGCTCTTGATCCTGAATACGCTCGGCGCATCGGCGTAAAGCTTTCTGAACTCCTTATCTCCCAGCCGGACACTGGTGAACAGGCGCTCGACATCGTCGAGTCGCTCGTGCGTAGTGGTAACGTTGATGTCATCGTCATTGACTCCGTCGCAGCGCTCACGCCGAAAGATGAAATCGAGGGCGAGATGGGCCAGCAGCATGTCGGTAAGCAAGCCCGGCTCATGAGCCAGGCATTACGCAAACTGACCGCCATCGTCTCCCGTAGCAAGACCATCGTCATCTTCATCAATCAGATCCGTATGCAGATTGGCGTCATGTTCGGCAACCCAGAGACGACGCCGGGCGGCAAGGCGCTCAAATTCTACACGTCCATACGCTTGGATATCCGCCGAATCGCATCCATCAAGAAAGGCGAGGAAGTCGTCGGCGGCCGAGTGCGGGTGAAAGTGGTGAAGAATAAAGTTGCCGCGCCATTTAAGACGACCGAATTTGATCTCCTCTACAACGAAGGGATTAGTCGCGAGGGCGAACTTATCGCGCTCGGTGAGAAATACGGCCTTGTTGCAAAATCGGGTTCTTCGTATGCCTTCGGGAAAACATCGCTTGGTCGCGGGTATGACGCATCACGCACCTTCCTGCACAGCAATAAGGACGTTTCAAAAGAACTGCTCAAGCAGATACGAGAAAAGCTCGCAGAAGGATGATCGCTGCAACCTCTCCCTCCCCCATCTTGTTCTATAGACCAAGATGAAGATTGGATTTATTGGGCAGGGATGGATTGGGAAGAACTATGCAGATGATTTTCAGGCGCGCGGCTACGATGTTGTCCGGTATGCGCTCGAAGAACCATATGTCGCAAACAAAGGAAAGATTGCTCTTTGCGATATTGTGTTCATTGCCGTCCCGACGCCGACAACGCCCGATGGATTCGATTACTCGTCCATCCGCAATGTACTACCGCTCGTAGGCAAGGGGAAGACTGTTGTCATAAAATCAACGATACTCCCCGGCACGACTGAAGCGCTGCAAAAACTTTTCCCGAATCTTTTCATACTGCACAGTCCGGAATTCCTCGTCGAATCCTCCGCCGCCTATGATGCGGCACATCCTAATCGCAATATCATCGGTATCCCTATACAGGACGCCTTGTACCGCGAAAAAGCCGAGAAAGTGCTCCAAGTCCTCCCCGATGCGCCATACGCGAAGATCATGGCCGCACGAGACGCCGAGTTTGTGAAATATGCCGGCAACTGTTTCCTCTTTACTAAGGTCATGTTCATGAATCTGCTCCACGACGTTGTCATCGCGACAGGTTCTGATTGGGCGGGCGTACGCGAAGCGCTTATCCATGATCCGCGCATCGGGACGAGCCACACCGAGCCCGTGCATAAGAGCAGACAGGGGGCGAAAAGCGGGCGGGGAGCGGGCGGCCATTGTTTCATCAAGGACTTCGAAGTATTCCGAGAGATGTATCGTGCGAACGTGCCCGATGCATATGGAAATGCCTTACTCGCTGCCCTAAAGGACAAGAACATCGAATTACTCGTAAACTCGAAAAAGGATATCGATCTGCTCGAAGGAGTATACGGTGATATTAGTGGTTATATGCACTCTTAGGCGGCTTTTGCGGCGGAAATGAAGGCGAGCGCGCGAACAATCTCGCGGGCAACAAAGAAGAGCGCAGCGAGTGCCAACAGCACGAGTACCTGCACAAGCAGATGCGTATGCATGAATGCTGCGAGATAGAAACCGGGGAGATTGAGCACGTCCGTCGGGGCATTCTGCAGCACATGCGCTACCCATACTTCCCTGCCGATGCCCCAGAGTGCGAGAAGTGATATGAGCGTAGAGAATACGCCGCTTGAAATAGCAAACCGGAGCGCGCGAATGAGGTGCACGCGCTGCATCACGATGCGTTCAATGTTTGTCTGTTCATTCATAGTGTTGTTCATCATACGCCTGTTTGAAGAGTTTTTTAGCGCGATGCACGCGAGTTTTTACCGCTGGAATCGAAAGCTGCTCCGCCTCTGCGATTTCCTCCTGACTTTTCCCTTCTATAAATTGCATCCGTAGGATTTTTGCTGCGGTTTCGGGAAGCTTCGCGAGTGCCGTGATAACCTCATTCCGTATCGAAAGGTCCTCGAGAAATTCCGCCCGTGCGTCTGGCAATGATTCATAGTGTTCGGGTTCGAGCTCCGCACGCTTCCCCCGCTCGATGCTCTGTGCACGATATTTCGTGTACGCAACGCGATTCAGGATGGTGTACGCCCACGAGGAAAAGCTCGCCCCCTCCTGCGGATGGTACTTATCCGCGTAGAGGTACATCTTAGTGAAGGCATCTTGCACCACCTCCTCGGCATCTTCGGGACTCTTGAGGATGGTCCGGGCTCTCCGCAGAAGCGCTGCTTCGTAGCGGCGGACGAGTACCGCAAAGAGGTCTGGTTCCTTCTGGGAACGAGCTAATACCTCGGCATCGGGGAGATTCGAGAGTTCGGTGGTTGAAAAAGCCATTATGTCTGCTAGCATACACGAATTCCCGTCCTGACGGGATACTTTTTATAACTCACTTTATCCAGCACTTGTTACAAGCATATGGCCGTCCTCTCATATAACGAAATACTTCCGAAGACCATCATCAACTACAACGACGAGCCGTATGAAGTGCTCTCGTCGCATATCTTCCGCATGCAAATGCGTAAGCCCGTGAACCAGACAAAATTGCGCCAACTTGTGGGTGGCAAGGTCATTGAAATATCGTTCCACCAGAATGAGACAGTTACTGAAGCAGAAACCGATAAGATGCAGGCGCAGTATCTCTACTCTAACCGCGGCGAGAGCTGGTTTGCCGAGGAAGGGAATGCGAAGAATCGCTTTTCATTTCCTGAAAATCAGGTGCACGACAAAGTGCAGTGGCTCGTACCAAACACTTCAGTCGAAGTGCTCACGTATGAAGAGAAGCCGATGGCCATCAAAATACCCGTAAAAGTAGACCTTGAAGTGAAGGACGCACCACCGGCCGTCAAAGGCAATACCGTTTCAGGAGGCTCGAAACTTGTCATTCTCGCAACGGGTGCAAAAGTAAATGTGCCGCTTTTCATCAATACGGGCGACGTCGTGCGCATTAACACCGATACGGGCGAATACACTGAACGCGTTGAGAAAGCATAGCGACACAGAAAATTAAAAAGAGGGAGTAGGCCTGGGGCCCGGAGCGCTCCCTCTTTTTAATTTACCTGTGGATTCCTTTATGCGGCAACGTAGGGGAGGAGTGCCATATAGCGAGCGCGCTTTATGGCTTGTACGATATCGCGCTGCTTCGCAGCCGGGATGCCAGTGCGTTTCTTGGAAAGAATTTTCGCGTGAGGATTTGTAAACAGTTTCAGATACGCGACATCCTTGTAGTCGATAAATTTCTTGATTTCTACTTCTTCGCGTTCAGCTTGATAGGCCATGTTGAATAATTGCTATTTAAACCTAAATAAATTAGAAGGGAATATCTTCCGGATTAATCTCTTCATCGGGATATTTGATTGCTTCGGCATCGCTCGGAGCCGGCTGTTCCCCGTGAGAGTCTTGCCCTGCTCCGGAACCCCCGCCCTTGCCACCATCGGCACCGAACTGGAAGGTATCCACGACAATTTCAGTACGATAATTCTTCTTGCCGCTCTCCTTATCGTCCCACGAGCGAGTCTGGATCCGTCCCTCGACGAAGATGGGGCGCCCTTTCTTCATGTACTGCGCGATGACTTCCGCCGTGCGGCCGAAGGCGACGACGTTGTGAAATTCCGTTGCCTCCTGCTTAGCTCCGCTTTTGTCCTTAAAGGTACGGTTCGTCGCTATGCCGAAGTTCACGACCTGCCCTCCAGACGGAAGTGCTTTCAGCTCCGGATCGCGGGTGAGGTTACCGTAGAGAAATGCCTTGTTAAGATACATGATTGAATTATACCGCAGCGTTCTCGAGAGCTGCGTCGAGCTCGGTGCCGAGAACCGCATCCACGTCTTCAGTGCGCTCCGAAGTCTTCAAGGAGAGTTCGCGCATTTCTACGGCATGACGAGCAGCATCTTTCGTCGTCAGGATATCGATGAAACGAATGATACGCTTATCGGCATGTGCCACAGAAAGAATCTCCGCATGTTCCGGCGCTACAGTTTCGTAGGCAATCCAGGAAAAATAAGCGGAGTCAAAATCGCGCCGGCCGGAGGTCTCTTGGCGGGAGATGGTGTAAGCGAGCTGCACCATGTGCGGCTCGCCCTCGGCGACGAGGGTGCCCTTCCCCGAAATGAGTTCGCGGACCGCCTGGTAGGCCTTCTTTACCTCCTCGCTCGGAAGCTCGGGGTCGAGATGGAAGCCAAGCTCATATACGCGGGGATCTCCACCCACGTCTTCAAACGATTCATCTACGCGCATCTGCGCATCCTGTTCCTTCGCCATAGTGGCGCTATCCTAGCACGGGATTTTAGTGCTCGCAAGAACGATTACGACGTCCTTGCACCAGGCATATTGAACATGCGATATGCGTTTGAAAGAAGTGCTGCACGGACAGTCTCGAGGTCTTCGCCTCTGATGTCTGCAATCTTAGCCACAACGTCCTGCACGGCAAGCGGGTCGTTTCTCGAGCCGCGCGCTCGATTGGTCGGCGGCACATAGGGAGAGTCCGTCTCTGAGAGGACGCTCGAAAGCGGGATGGCTCTGATAACTTCATCATAGTCGCGCGCAAAAGTTATAACCGCTGTGAAAGAAAGTGTGAAGTCGAGGGCAGCGAGTGCCTGCGCTTCAGGGATGCCACCAACAAAGAAATGAATATCCCCTCGCAGATTCGGATGAATGCGCTTTGCTTCCGTCAGGATTGAAATCAAATCGTGATAGGCGTCCTGCGTGCCCTTGCTCGGGCGCGAGTGGATGATGAGCGGCTTATCGAGCTCCGCAGCAAGTGCTATCTGGTCCTGCAGTATTGCCTTTTGTTTACGCTTCACTTCATCATTTACCTCTATTGGACGGAAGTAGTCTAATCCGCACTCCCCTATCGCAACGACTTTTGCGCTCTTCGCGAGCGTGCGGTACTGCTCGACCTCATACCATTCGTCGCCTTCTCGGTTCGGGTGGAGCCCGATCGAAGCGAACAGATGGTCATGCCTCTCGGCAAGCGCTACCGCACGCTTTGAAGATTCGAGATCGACGCCGACGACGATGCCGAGAACGCCTTCATGGCGCATTCGTTCAATAAGCTCCTCATCGTCTGATGCGTATTGGTCAAACTGGATATGGCAATGCACGTCGGCATACTTTGCTTGCATGGGCGCACGATAGCATAAAAACAAAAGGCGGCTCGATGCTCGAGCCGCCTGCCTGAACTTGAGATGCTTACTCCCCCTCCCCGATCCATCGACCCACCTTCTCGTTTGCCTTGTCGAAAAGGTAGAGAGCCCCGCCGACCGGTAACGCGCAAACCGTAAGGTACAAGAGCGTTTCCCTGAAAAGGCGCCTTCGTGCCCTGACGATTAACGCGGCCGCAAATGCGAACGCGATGCTGCACAGGGCACTGAAAATCGCAAGGACTGCCACCACATGGGTGAATAGCATGGATGTCGCAAAAAGCGACGACATCGCGACTAAGACACCTATGTTGTCCCGGTAAATCAAAGCCGCGCATACCATGACGACGCTTGCCCATGTGGCAGCAACGACCAAGGCCGTCGGAAACGAGTACCCATCCACGATGTTGTAGATGAGAACCCCGAAAATAACCTGGGGAGCCAAAATCCATGCCCCCCACTTCCCAAGAATTTCCATGAGACTCCCCCGATAGGTACGACTCACGCGGCGCGCGAGTTCCAAGTTAAATTATGGGCTATAGATAACAATTTGTCAAATCCGCGGAAAGAGGTTCTCGGGTTTTTTATGTATACGCACTGCCTCACTTATTTGTGCACTCGTGCTGGGCATGAAGGACTCAAGTTCAATGGAGGTTGCGTGCAACTCTCTTACCAATTTCTTGATGATTGAAAGAGCTTTCTCGCGAATAGCACCATCATCGGATTTAACACCCGCAAAAGGCTTCTCGAGTGCAATAAGAGCATCATCATGTCCGATACGTTCCCAAATACCATCCATCGCACGACCAAACTCAAAAACTTCCACATGAGCGGCAACTGAAACATCCGGCTCGGTCTCTCCGGTTATTTCTACTGGACCTTCAAGATAGGCCACAGCCATTTGCATCACGCGAGCGACGAGATTGCCAAGGCCGTTAGTAAGATTTGCTGTGTACCATTCATCGAGCCGTTCCCAGGTAACATCCGAATCCTCCATCGGATTCACATGCCGCAAAAGCAAATAGCGCGTTGCGTCGGTACCGTATTTTTTCACCAAATCGTATGGATTGATGACATTGCCGAGCGATTTACTCATCTTCTGCCCTCCCGAGTTTATGAAACCATGATAGAAGACTCGGTCGGTATTCTTGATGCCTGCAGATATAAGCATGGCTTGCCAGATAAGCGACTGGAATCGTACTTGATCCTTCCCCGCTACTTGGAGCGTCGTGCCCTCTTCCCAAAATTTCTTGAAGGTTCCTTCAGAATCGTTTGGCCAACCAAGTGTCGAAATATAGCCTGTCAGAGCATCAAACCACACATACATCACTTGAGAATCATCCCCAGGAACCGGAATACCCCAAGAAAGGCGTGCTTTCTCGCGGGAGATGCTGAAATCTTCGAGACCGCCTTTCACGAACGCGATAGCTTCTTCGCGGCGCCAGTCAGGAATGATGCTATCCGGGCGAGACAAATGTGTAAGGAGCTGATCGGCATATTTTGAAAAGCGGAAGAAATAATTCTCTTCGGTTATCTCCTGCAGTTCGAGAGTTGTATGGATACTGCAGTGGCCGTCCACTATCTCTTTCTCCGTCTTGTATGATTCGCACCCGACGCAATAGAGGCCCGTGTACGACTTTTTATAGATGTCGCCTGACGCGTCGCAACGGCGCCACATCTCTTGTGCGGCACTGACGTGTTCCGGACTCGAAGTACGGATGAAATGCAGAGCATCAAGATTGAGGGATTCTTTCAGCTTCTTGAATTCGTTTGCGTAGTGATCAACATAGGTGTGCACCTCCTGCCCGGCTTTCTCTGCAGCTTCAAGGATCTTCTGCCCATGCTCATCAGTACCGGTATTGAAAAATACTTCATCCCCTGCGGCGCGCCAGGTGCGTGCGAGCACATCGGCCTGCACGATTTCAACTGCAAATCCGATATGCGGATCGGCATTCACATACGGCAGCGTAGTAGTGATGTAGCGCGCACTCATGCGAAATCAGGCCGACGCGTTCCCTGCGCGGCGTTTCCGTTTGTCAAAGTCGGTGATGAACTCAAGCAAGACTGCTGCTGCCGGCACCGAAAGCAGTACGCCGAGGAAACCGGCAAGCGTGTAGCCGGCGATGAGTGCCACGATGACCAGCAAGGGCGGTACGCCGACGATCTTCTTCACGATAAGCGGATAGATGAGATTCGATTCGAACTGATTGACGACGACATAGAGGCCGGCGACAATCGCAGCGATTGCTACGCCGCCATCGGCAAAACCGACGATGACCGCCACGACGCCAGAGAGAAGCGACCCGAACACAGGAATGATCTCTATCATGGCGGTAAAGACTGCCAGGAGAAGCGCGTACGGGACGCCGATGATAAGAAGCCCAAGATACACGAGTATGCCGACAATGACCGAGAGCAATATCTGTCCCTGCATCCATAGCCCTATTTTCTTCTGGGTCCGCTTCCAGAGGTCGACTGAATATTCTTCATACTCGAGCGGCATCACCAGGCGGAGGAAATCATCGACTCCAGTGTCCTGAAGCGCGAAGTAGAAAGAGAGAACGATGACAAGCAGAGATGAGAAAATGCCCCCGAAGAACGCGACAAAAAGATGTAGGATGCCGCTTGAACTCGCAGTGAAAACAGATTGGAAAGAAAGGAGCGTTTGTATGAAAGACTGTACCCCTTCCTGTCCGCCGATAAGAGCGGTCGCGTCAGCAAGATTTGGAAGAGAAGAAGCTGCGTTTATATCATCGAGATATTGCGGCATCAGGGAGAGAAAACCTGTCGCATCCGCAATGATGGGCGGGAAGAAGAAGTACAGAAGTGCGAAAATCGAACCGAATACCAGAACGTAGACCAGAAGCGCAGCGATGAAGCGTGGAATTCGCCGCCGAATAAAGAACACGATTCCCGGCTCGATCGCCGAGGCGATGACGATGGCGGTGATAACTAGAAGGGCGAGGTCGCGAAGGAGCCAGAGCACATAGGCCCCTACAATGATGAAGAGCGTAGTGACGATAGTGCCCGGCGTGATGGAGACATGGATGTCCTTGCCCATACGGGCATCCTAGCACATTCTCTCTTTGAGTTTGTGCGCGTTCCCGTGGCGTACGCATTGCCATCTGCGCCACTGCCCATCGAGAATTCTCCGGGCTGAATCTGATTCGGGACATCGAAGTCCTCTAGCAATGCGTACCAACTATTTCATTTTTGTTTGAGAAACATCCAAACGCTCTCTCTCAAGCCGTGGCCGAAGAGATTCTGGTATTGCATGTTTCTCGAATCTTCCGCATAAGCCGTGGCCGCTGCGCCCAAAGATTCGAGTGTAAGTATACAAAAAGAAAATCGGCCCAAGGATACAAGTATCCAAGGGCCGAGTTCAAAGCGCCAAAGCGCTAGTTGCGAGGGAACACCCGATAACCGGCGCTCCAGTAGTAGTCGTCGCGCCCCCCCGCGTTCACGAACCAGTAGCCACTGTCGGCAAGCCAGAACACGTACACGACGAAGCCGGGCACGTAGAAGAGGTTGGCGTATCCGTTGTTCAGGAGTTCGCCATCCCTCCCTCCCCACTGCTTCTCGATCATCTGCGCGATGCGCGCACAGAGTTCGGACGGGTCCCACTCATACCCTTCGGGAAGTTCCGCCGTGATTTGGCTGTCCTTTGCGTTTTTGCGAAGGTCATAGGACTTGCCGGTGCAGGCGTCGAGCTTCTCGACCGACTTCACGTTCGCAAGAATGCGTTCGTTGAATTCGCCCCAGATGTAGAGGCCGTCACGCGTCTGATAGAACGCGTGCGGGTCGTGAGGTTTGTCGAGCGCCGGATACTCCACCTGTCCATTCGCGAGAGCAAGTAAGGCGGGTTTCGGAACCATGGGAACATCGCCCAGTTTCGGGCAACCGGCTTTGAGGTAGGCCGCGAGATTGCGGCGCGCTTCGCGGTTATCCGTCACCGCCAAGAGTTCGGTGGTGACACCCTCCTTCGCCATGACCCGTACAAATTTCGCGGTCGTGTCGAGGACGTTACTGATGGTTTCGAGGTGAGCGATGTTCGACATCGTGTGCCTCCTAAGTAAAGAGCAACCCATCCTGAATACGGGAATCCCGCACTCATTAGGTTGTTTATATTATATACTCAAATGACCTATCCTGTCAAGTCACCAAATGATCCTGTAGACACGGCTCAAAATAGAACAAGGTTGAACCTTGTTAGGAGATGGAAGAGCGGATGCGGGTGGCGACTTCAGCAACAGTAAGGCGCTCTTGCTCGCCAGAATCACGATGGCGAAGGGTGACGGTGTCCGTGAGATTCGGCGTCTCGCCCAAGGTATCGAAGTCGATGGTGACGCAGAACGGCGTACCGATCTCGTCCTGGCGGCGATAGCGCTTGCCGATATTGCCATTATCGTCCCATGCGATAGCTGGGTGTATCTTCTGCAGCTCTTTACGCACCTCCTGCGCTTTCGCGACGAGCTCGGGTTTGTTTTTCAAAAGCGGCGAAACCATCGCTTTCACCGGTGCGATCTTCGGCGCAAGGGCGAGGTAGGAGCGCACTTCTCCGCCCATGTCATCTTCGCGATATGAGCTGGTAAGAATCGCAAGAATCGTGCGGTCCACGCCAAGAGACGGTTCGATAACGTGCGGAATAAATTTCTCCTTCGTCTCTTCATCAAGATAGGAAAGCGGAGTTCCAGAACCTTTTTCATGTGCCGAGAGGTCGAAGTCGGTGCGATAGGCGAGACCCCAGAGCTCTTTGCGGCCAAATGGGTATTCAAATTCAAAATCAATCGTGCGTTTAGAGTAATGTGCGCGCTCTTCAGCAGGCACTTCAAGCTCATGGAGTGCGCTCGATGGTATTCCAACCGCTTCGGCAAACAGGTGCATCGCCTTGCGCCATTCCTCAAAGGCCTGCTCCCATGTATCGGGCTTTACGAAATACTCGACTTCCATCTGTTCGAGTTCACGCAGACGGAAGACGAAATCACGCGGAGCAATTTCGTTGCGGAACGCCTTCCCTATCTGCGCAATACCGAATGGAAGCTTCGGATGAAGCGAGTCAACAACATTTTTAAAGTTAGCGAAGATGCCGCCAGCCGTTTCCGGACGCAGATAGACCGTAGCCGACTCGTCCTCGGTGGCTCCCGCATGTGTCTTAAACATCATGTTAAATTGCCGAACTTCTCCAAGAGTGCCTTCTTTACCGCACGAAGGACAGACTTTATTTTCATTCACTATTTTTCCATTCTCATCTTTTTCATATTTAACTGGCACATGATCAGATCGGAAACGACCTTTGCAATTATTGCACTCAACGAGAGGATCGGAAAATCCGGCGACATGGCCGGACGCTTCCCATACTTTCGGATTCATGAGTATTGCAGCATCAACGCCATACATGTCGTCACGCGAATCACGGAACATCTGCAACCAGAGGCGTTCCACATTTTCCTTCAAGACAACACCGAGGGGCCCGTAGTCATAGGTGCCGGCGAGGCCGCCGTAAATCTCGGAGCCAGGGAAGACGAAGCCGCGGCGCTTACAGAGCGAGACAATTTTCTCCATCAACTGCTGATTAGCCATAGAGCGATATTACTGCCAAGCGAGCCGAGTGGCAAAGCATGTCCCCATGATTTGTCCGAGGCAAGCGCAGGAAGAAAGCTCGGTCATACGAGCTTATTGAACAGTAGCGTTAGTCGGGACATATCCTGGATCTCCCTTCGTTTCGGTCGTCACTGGATCGGCCGTCTCTGCTATCTGCACGCCAGCGAAGCGATCGTATCCTGAAAAAGTGACCGCACCGGTAAGTGGCGGCGCAGAACCTTTCTGCGAGGTGGACGGAGTGAATGAGACCTGGAAAAGCCCTTGTGTGCTCCCCGCTTGTGCGAGGTCGCCGATATCCCATGAGACAGAACGAGAGGTTCCATCATACGAGAAAGAGCCGCTACCGCCTGTGAGACCGGTATAGGAAACGTAGCCGGGCAATACCGTCGAGACCCTTCCCCCGGCCACCGCGCTTCCTTTGTTTTGAGCAGTCAGGACAATACTATATGTCGTCGCTTGATTGGCTTTAGGAGGAATAGGGCCGCTGTTTCCTATAGCTCCCGAACTATGCAGCGCTGCTGCTGAAAGCATGACTGAGGTCGCGACCTTCACGGTCTTGGCTGCAGAAGCATTCACCAATTCCGGCACATTACTCTGGCCCACGCGAGTACCAGAGACAGAGATAGTGAAGGTGATTGATGGTGTGGTGGGAAGCATACTCGCTGGAAGGGTTGCGAAAGAAAACGAACCGAAACCAGAAGCACCAGGCGCAAGCGAGGCAAGAGAGGAATCGGTGTCCCTGCTGAACACGACGGTATGATCGGAGGAGCGGTAGAAACCATTTGTCGTCTGTATGCTGTCATAATCAACCGCCGAACCAGAGAGTGCGATAGAGATTGTCGCATTTGTCACACTCGTTGAGAGCGTATTCGTATAGGAAAGGCTGACGTTCTGAGGGCTCCCAGCAGTGACGACGGTGTTCGTGCCTGTATCCCCGTTAAGGGCAAGCGTCGTATTAATAAAAGGCGCTCTGATGGTAACCGTCGCATCTTGTGTCATATAGGAGACGACGGGCGTCTGGTTCGTCGGCGTATCCGCGGTCCCGACTGTAAAGTGGAAAACGCGCTGCTCTTTATCTTGTCCCAAGAGCGTTCCAACAAGCGTCACTTCCTTGCTCGCACCGGGCGCGATAGTGCCGAGCAGAAAACTGGAATTATTCAGCGGGCGTGACGACGAGGTGACCGAAAAGCCAAATGGGAGCGTGCTTGCGAGAACGACGTTCTCGAGCGGTACTGTTGCATTAGAACGGACGGTGAGTGTAAAAGCGAGCGGTTTGCCGGAAATCGTTTCAGAGAGCGTCTCGACCGAAAGCGAAAGCGGCGTAGAAGAGATCGTCAGTGGATAGGAAGTTTTCTTTACAAAACCCGCATTGGAGCCGGTCGTACCGTAGGAAAATGTGACTGGCAGAGTGAGCGTTTGTCCGGCTCCGCCGAATATGATTGCCTTCAACGAACGAGTTATCGTCGCACCGCTTGCGAGCATGCCAAGATTCTCGGTGTAGCGCGGGTAGGTCTGCGAGATATCATCTGCACTGCGCGTGCCGCTTGGGAATTCAATCCCAATCGTCGCATTTTCAAGAGCAACCGGATTCTTATTCGTTATGGTGAGTGATAGGGGGACGGTATCTCCTCCTGCGATTGTCGTCGGGCCTTGTATATCGATGGTGATCTTGTCTACCGAGACGGTGTTGCCGCCGGCAAAGAAGAAATAGCCGGCGGCAACAAGTGAAACGAGAAAGAACAGGAATGCAATGGTGAAAAATATACCGGCGAAATGAACGTGTCGCTCCCCATTTCGCGAGAATTGCTGAAATGATTCTCGCCACGTATGAGGTAGAAGGCGTGGGCCAGACTGTGCAAGTGGAGGATTTCCTCCCGATGAGGGGGCAACGGGCTCGTAGAGACGCTTTCGCGCCCGTTCAAGCGAGCCAGTATCATCTTCAGGAAGCGGCGGCATCACTCATTAGTATACAAGAATTTAAAGGCCGGAAGTGGCAATGCCGTGATTGATGCGCGTAATGTATGCCGTGCGATCTTCTGCGACCGCAGCAAGTAGTGGAGGCGTGAACGCCGATGGTTCTCCTGGTATGCCACCTACATCGAGCCCCAGTGCAGCAAGCGTGCGGAGTGCGGCGAGCATTTCAACGGCCTCGTGCTGCTCCTCAGGATGCTCCGAAAGCGCGGAAAAAAAGCCACTCATGATGGGAAAGAGTGTCGTGTCATGGGCTTCTCCGGCAACAAGGCGCAGCAAGAGTCCCGACACGCGCGCCGCCCGCTCTCGCGGCGGCGCGCTCTGCATGCGCTTGAACCAATTTTCTTCAAGCATGGCGCCGGCAAGCCGCCAGCCCTCCTTCCCGCGAACAAGCACGAGAGAACTTTCAGCAAAGGTAGTGAGAGCATGGGCGAGCTTCGCCCCGGAAGCCCGGAGGCCCTGCGCCCGAGCGCGCACGAGACCGAGCTCGGGCGTGAGCACCATGACAAATGCGTTCGCTTCTCCCAAAGGAGAACGGGAGAGCACGATACCGCGCGTCTCGTATTTATGGCGCATTGCGAATGAGATTGAAGCGTACCGGACCGGTTGAGAGGGTCGCCGCATGCTTCCCTTCCGGAGCTATCTCCGTGCGCACCGTATCTCTGGGAGAGAATCCTTCGGCTTTGCGCGCATCCGCGACCGCGCGCGCCATCTCGCGCTCGTCTCCCTCCTTTATAAGCTCTGGCGTGAGAGCCGTGTCGAGCACAAGCTCTTTGCCTGCGATCACTTTTTTCACATTCATCTCTTCAGCGAGAATGCCTGCCAGCTCGGTTGGCAGTTGCCCTGGAACCGTGAGCGAAGCGAGCGGTTGGCGCACCTTGATACCGGCCTTCTGCCGCAATTGGAGCGCTTCTGATGCGAGCGCACGAACTTTCTTCATCTCTGCGAGCAGAGCTTCGTCTTTCCCTTTGCCGAACCAGCGCCGTTTTCGCTCCGGCCATGATGCAAGATGCACGCTCTCTGGAGCAGAAGCATCCTTTACCCTCGCGTACACATCCTCTGCAAGAAATGGCGCGAACGGAGCGAGAAGAAGCGCCGATGTATGAAGCGTGTCGCGGAGAGTCTCGAGAGCTGCTGCATCGCCTTCGCGCACGCGGTCGCGAATGCGCCGCACATACCATTGTGAAAGATCTTCAGTAAGCCCCGCAATCATACGCGTCGCCTCAAAGGGACGGTACCCGTCCATACTTTCGGTCATAACCGAGACAGCTTCCTGCACTCGCGCCCGCATCCATGTATCAATAACCGCCGGCTGCTTTTGCACAGGCGGAACATCTTTGAACAACTCATAGAACTTCGCGCTATTCTCGAGCCAAGAGAGCACTTTCGCCGCCTCCTTCACCGTTTTCTCGCCATAATTCTTTGAGTCGCCCGGCTGGGTCACGCTATACATCCAGAACCGGAGCGTATCGACGCCCCACTTCTCCATCTCCACCCATGGGTCAACCACATTCCCTTTTGATTTGCTCATCTTCTGCCCTTCGGCATCGAGGAGGTGTCCGAGCGAAATCACATTTCTGAAAGAAGCGCCGCGGCCTGCAAGCGTTCCTACCGCGAGCAGCGTATAAAACCAGCCGCGCGTCTGGTCGATGGCCTCGCTGATGAAATCAGCCGGGTACGCGATCTTCTTCAGAAAGGCGCTCAGCGATTCGTTCCCGCGCTCGCGCGCCGCTTGTGCAAACGGCATTCCGCCGGAGTCAAACCATACGTCCATTACTTCCTTCACTCGGCGCAGTTTGGTCCCCTTTTCTGAAACGAGCACCACATCATCGATATAGGGCCGATGCAGATCAAGCTCATAGTCCTCATTGTGTGGAAGAGGGAGGAAGTTAAGAGCGCGCTCCTCGGCAGGAGCAAGAGCGTCCCGTTCGATATGCCCGTGGCGCACGACCGCTTCGGGTATCGTCTCGCCAAGCGCGACTGACTGAAGCATGAAAGCGGGGGTCTCATGCGTCACGAAGAGAATCTTCTCGCCCTGATACTGCTCCTCGCACTCGTACAGGAGCGCGCCGACACGGCGCTTGACCTCTACCCAGCTCTCACCTCCTTGTGGCGCAGACAAGCCTTTCGGCTGCGACGCTAAAAACCATTCATGATACGCGCGTATCGGTCCTTGATTGAAGATGCCGAGCCCAAGCTCTCGCAGGCGCGCATCAGCGGCTATGCTGTCGGACAGGCCACATTCTTGCGCGATAATCTCCGCCGTCCGGGTCGTCCGCCGCAAGGGCGAGTGGATGATGCGCGTGATGCCGAGATGCTTAAGGCGCTTCGCAGTCGCTCGTGCATCATCCTCCCCTTTCTGGGTAAGATTTCCCGAAATCGAATCGTCGTCATTGAGTATCCTGCTTACGTTATTCTCCGTCTCTCCATGCCGCATCACGAAATACGCATTGCCGGATTTTTTCGTATGCTTTTTCAGGTCATCTATCGAATCAATAACGAGCTGTTCGCTTCCATCAGTATTGCGCCAGATAGGTAGCGGCGTACCCCAATAGCGCTCGCGGCTTATCGCCCAGTCTTTCGCATTTGCGAGCCATTCGCCCATGCGCCCCTCGCGGATGTATTCCGGCTCCCAATGAATCTTCTTATTTTCAGAAACGAGCTTCACGCGCAGGTCGCTCATGCGGATGTACCACGAATCGCGCGCATAATAGATGAGCCGCGTCTTGCACCGCCAGCAGAAGGGATAGGTGTGCGTATAGGATTCTTTCTTGAAAAGCAGATCGCGCGCCTGCAGGTCTTTCAGTATCTCAACCGACGTCTCCTCTTCAACGACAGACCTTCCGGCAAGAAAACCAGTTCCATCAATAAACTTCCCTTCAGGATTTACTAAATGCACTTTCGGCAGGCCAATACTGTTCCCAAGTTCGAAATCTTCTTGGCCGTACATCATCGCGGTGTGTACGATGCCCGTACCATCTTCGGTCGTGACGAAATCCGCCGCATATACCTGAAATGCTTTCTCAAACTTTGCCTTCTCGTTCTCTGACGCGAGATTCTTTGCAAAATCGTAGAGCGGCTTATATTTCTTGCCAACTAAATCTTTTCCTTTAACTTCTCTCTCGACACTAAAAGAAATCCCGGCATCGGAGAATCGTTCAAGAGCTGATTTTGCCAGAAGATACACACCAGAGTCAGCTTCATAATGGCCCGCACCCGCCGCTTGTATTTGAGTCTTAAAAATTTTTGCTTTTACATAATCAATGTCCTTCCCCACTGCGAGTGCGATGTTGCCAGGAAGCGTCCATGGCGTCGTCGTCCACGCGAGCAGATAGGTACCCGGCTCATCTACGAGCTCAAACTTCGCAGTAATGGTGAGATCTTTGATGTCTTGGTATCCCTGCGCAAGCTCGTGCGAAGAGAGTGCCGTCCCGCAACGCGGACACCATGGCACGACCTTGTAATCCTTATAGAGCCGGCTGTCCTTTGCCGTCTGGGCAAAGAGGTGCCAGAGGACTTCCATGTAGGAACTGTCAAAGGTGAAATACGCCTTAGTCTCATCGACCCAGTAGCCGATGCGCTTGGTAAACTTCGCCCATAAATCAATGTATGCAAAAACGCTCTCGCGGCACTTCTTATTGAAAGCGGCTATGCCGTATTTCTCGATGTCGGGCTTTCCTTTGAAACCAAGCTGTTTTTCGACTTCAAGCTCGACTGGAAGCCCGTGCGTGTCCCACCCCGCGCGGCGATTGACCCGATACCCGCGCATGGTCTTGTAGCGCGGAATGGCATCTTTAAATGCGCGTGCCTCAAGGTGGTGGATGCCCGGCTTTCCATTGGCCGTCGGCGGTCCTTCATAAAAGACGAATTCGCCTTTGGGGGACTTTTTCGTGAGTGATTTCTCAAAGATGCGCTCGCGCTCCCAAAACGCCAGAATCGCTTCTTCGCGCTTCGCCGCTTCTGACTTCTCTGGAACATCAGCCATATCTCTCGTATCGTAGCGTTTACCGGGCAAAAATGGAAACGGCGGCCCAGGAGAGAATCCCTGTGACCGCCGTTGTGGCGTTGTGTCGCTATGCGACCCGGAGCGCCGGATGGAATCGCCGATATCGCTCACGGTGCGAACGGGCGCGGATCGCCGTTCGACGGGCGATTGCCCGCTCGTATAGCCCCCTCGCATACTTCAGGACATAGTCCGGAATCTTGCGGAGATTCACGACGACTTTCCGGACGATGTTCTCACCCCGCTGCATACGCAGAGCATTCTCGAAGCTGGTTGCTTCCTCGAACAATTCCTTGATTGTCCACGAGCGAAAGCGTGCAGCCCGATAGATGATCTCGATGTGAGAGGATGTCCTGCGACGGTTCTTATTTGCCATTACTCCTCCATAGCAGTCGCGACCGACGACATGTACGGTCTGCGAAAGAATCTAGCGCACTCTCAGCTTACCCGCAACCTACTGCCAAGCGAGCCGAGCGACAAATGAAGTCCCTACTTTATTTGTCCGAGGCAAGTACAGAGAGAAAGCTTTGTCTTCAAAGCTTACATCCTTTCAGGCGTGGGGACACCGAGAAGCGTGAGACCGTTCGTCATGGTCTGCACGAACGCGCGGGCGACAATCAGTTTATGCGCCTCGTGATCGCCGCCGATGATGCGTTCCTTCGCATAAAAAGAATTCCACTGTCCTGCAAGCTCGGTCAGATAGGTCACGAGGAGATTCGGGGTAAGCTCCCGTGCGGCGCGTGCGGCTACTTCAGGGAAATGCAACATGACTCGTTCTATATCGTACGGTTCGGCAGGTATATCACCCTTTCCCTTTTCTCCTGCTTGAGCGAGCACAGAGGCCGCCCGCACAAGCGCGTACTGGAGGTACGGTCCAGAATCACCCTCAAGCGAAAGTGACTTCTCTTCGTCAAAGACGATATCCGATCCCGGGGCCTGGCGCAGAATCATGTACTTGATCGCACCGATTGCCACCTGCTCGGCGATAAGCGGATCTGGATTCTTCTCACTGGCCCTTGTGATGATGTCTCGGATAAATTCGGCGGCGGCAATGACATTCCCTTCGCGCGAAGACATCTTCCCCGAGGCAAGCTTTAGAAAACCGGTAGAGACATGAACCGTTTTCTCGGCAAGAACTGGCGCGATGTCGGAAAGCGCTGCGAGTACGGTCCTGAAACGTCCTGTCTGTTCATTCCCAGTAATAACGACTGCCTGGTCTGACGGCCATCGCTCCTCCTTCAGGAATGCAAGTCCTATATCTTTTGCTTCATACGTCGGCGTATCATGCGAGGTGATGAATACCATCGTATGCACGCCTTTCTTCTCTCCGTTGTAGATGATGGCACCATCGCTTTTTTCAAATATCCCTTTTTGCAACCCATCCATCACGATGCGCACGCCGGCTTCAGTCGTATCGCTGTCAAAGAATTCAAAATCGAAATGCGTCCCGAGCAATTTCCAGATGCGGCGGAACTCTTCCATAGAAACGTCTCGTCCTTTCCGCCACAATTCCATGAGTGCGTGGTCAGTACCCGCATACATCGCCTGATTGAGCGCGTCTATCTCTTCCTTCGCGTTCGGATCAGTCTCATAGGCGCGCGAACCTTCGGTATATGCCGCACCGATTTCTTGAGCGGTCGTCGGATCATCAATGCCGTTTTTTCGCAGTCCCCAGAGCGCCTTCGCGACGTTCGGACCGATATCTCCGCCGAAGGTATCGCGCGCCACCGTTGCACCGGAATTCTGTATGAGACGTGAGAGTGCCTCGCCTACGACCGTACCGACAAGATGACCGATATGCATCTCCTTGAATGCATTCGGATTTGAATATTCGACGAGGATGCGTTTCGCGGTATTCCCGCCACCTTTCCCCCAGTCCGGTCCCTTCGCATCGGCCTCGGCAACCATAAAATTGACCGCATCGCGCGCAAGCAGAATATTTATGAAGCCCGGTCCGGCGACTTCTATTCTTGAAACATGATCGCGAAGAGATTCTCGGAGTGCGTGCGCAAGCTCGTCAGCGAGCTCACGCGGATTCTTACCAAGTGATTTTGCTGCTGCAAGCGCGGCATTCGTCGCATAATCTCCATGTGCTATATCCCCGGGCCGTTCAACGACGAACGCGACGGTATCGGCACCCATACGCACCAAAATATCCTTGATGGACTGCCGGATTTGCTCCTCCATACGCGCGAGTATACCAATAAAATGAGGCCTGCCGGAGAGCGGTGGCAGGCCTCGGGAGCCAAGAAGGAGAAAGAAAAGACCCGGTACTTCAGGCATTGGGATTGGAATTCCTGGCCGGTTTCGGGTTTTTGGTTCCCTCTCCTTCGCGACTATGCCGAATGCTATATCTCCTTGAGAGATTCTGCAATAAATGACTCGGGGATAGGGTGTGCAAGCGCAAGTTTTTTTACCTCTTGCTTCGCATGTTCAACAGTTGCATCATCGCGCTTTGTGAGCACATCTACCATGAGTTCAGCCACTTGCGCAGACTCGGTTTCGCGAAATCCACGCGTCGTCATCGCCGGCGTGCCGAAGCGGATGCCGGACGGGTCCATCGGTTTGCGTGTATCGTCTGCAATCGTATTTTTATTGAGCGTGATGCTCGCACGATCAAGAAGTGTCTCTGCTTCGCCGCCGGAAATGCCGAATGATGCCCACGCATCAAGCAGGATGAGGTGATTGTCGGAACCGCCAGTGATCATGCGCGCGCCGTGCTTTTTAAATATCTGCTCCATCGCCTTTGTGTTCGCGAGAATCTGTTTTGCATACCGTTCAAAAGATGGATGCAATGCCTCTTTGAAAGCAACTGCCTTTGCGGCTATCTGGTGCATATGCGGGCCGCCCTGTAGCCCCGGGAATACCGCCTTATCTATCTTCTTCGCGATTTCCTCGTCTTCGCGCGTGAGGATCATGCCGCCGCGGGGGCCTCGGAGCGTCTTGTGGGTCGTGGTCGTCATGATGTCAAAGCCGTACTCAAACGGATTCTTCGCGGCCTTCCCCGCGATGAGCCCGGCAATGTGCGCAATATCCATCACGGCCAGTGCTCCGACTTCGCGTGCGATATCAACGAATTTTACATAGTCTAACTCGCGCGGATATGCCGAGAAACCAGCGAGTACTATTTTCGGCTTCACTTCCTTCGCGACGCGACGCATGTCGTCGTAATCTATTTCGCCGGTCTCGATGTCTTTCATCTTGTACCGTACGAAATTAAAAATCTTCGTGAGATAGGTGACCGGATGCCCGTGCGTCAGATGCCCGCCATGCGAGAGATCCATGCCAAGCACCGTATCGCCCGGCTGAAGAAGGGCGAAATACATCGCGATGTTTGCATTCGCGCCACCAAGCGGCTGGACGTTCGCATAGGAGGCACCGAAGAGCTTTTTTGCTCGCTCAATCGCGAGCATTTCTACAGCGTCGGTAAATTCTTGCCCGCCGTAGTATCGCTTTCCCGGATACCCTTCCGAGTATTTGTTCGTGAGCGATGACGCCATTGCCTCCTTCACGGCGCGCGAGACGTAATTTTCCGATGGGATGAGTTCCAATCCCTCCGCCTGCCGCTTCTCCTCCCCCGCAAGCGCCGCAAAGATTTCCGGGTCCTCTTTTTCGATAAAGGGAAATTCCATAGCGGCACTCTAGCATGTTTGACTATTCCTCTACGCTCCGTATGATGCGGCAGGACAACAACTCAACGCAGTTCATTTTAGGAGGGGCATCGCATGGAAAACATCTACAAACCGCTCGCAGAGCGGACGCCCGATCATCAGTATGTGGATCGGCTTAAATTCATTCTCGAGAACGGTGTCATGGTGCGGGATACGCCGCAAGGTGTCGGCGCGCTCACCTGTTTCGGCACGCTCGCGCCGATGGTGTTCGATCTCGCAAACGGCGTTCCGCTCATCACCGAGCGCAAGCTTGGCTCATGGCGGTTCGCCATCGGCGAGAAGATCGCCTTCATCAACGGCGCACGCACGGTCGATGAGATCGAATCCTATGGCTGCGGCCCACGATTCTGGGGCCAGTACCGAGGAGGAGGCACGGCGCTTGGTCTTACACCGGACGACATGGGTCCGGGTTCCTACGGCGCAGCGTTCCATGATTTCGAGGTGCCAGGTGGCGGAACGCTGAACCAATACGAGCAAGTCGTTGAGCAGATCCGGCTCTATCCGATGATGCGAACCCATCTCGTCACGCCATGGAAGCCGTACTACACAGCGCGCGGCCCGAACCGGAAAGTCATCGTGGCGCCCTGCCACGGATGGGTGCATTTCCGCGTCGTCGATGGGAAGCTCCATATGCGCATGGATCAGCGTTCTGCGGATATGCCAATCGGCGAGCCGCACAACATGATCCAATACGCAGCGCTTCTGCTCATGGTGTGCCAGGTGACCGGGTACCAGCCCGGCAACTACATCCATAGCTTCGCCGACGCGCACATCTACGAGAATCAAATCAAGGATGTGCACGAGCTCGTGAAGCGTCCGCCACGCCCCTCCCCCGTGCTTCGGCTCGATCCGAGTGTGAAGAACTTGTTCGACTTCCGAGTCGAACATTTCACGCTTGAAGAGTACGATCCGCATCCGGCCATGAATATCTCCTTCAGTCCTTGAACGTCGGCCACGTTCACCCGCCTCCCCCGGAGGCGGTTCTTTTTTATCGGATGGCGTGGTATAAGAGCGCCATGATCTTTATAGAAAGCAGGAGGAATCACTCGTGAAGAAAGCTGGGAATTCGAGGCGGCAGCAAGTAGATGTCAGAAATGCGGAGGTCGTGAAGCGGGACGACTATGCAAAAACGCTCAAAGCCATCATTGCGGGCGGGTTCTGTCCGTTCTGCGAAGAACATCTCTTCAGGCACCACTCACGGCCAATCGTGTACAAAAGTAAGCACTGGCTTGTGACGGAAAACGCATGGCCGTATGAAGGTTCTCGACATCACTTTCTTTTTATCGCGCGGAAACACGTGGAGAACATCGAGGAATTGTCGGCCACTGCATGGACTGAGTTGCATGCGATGCATCGCTTTTTGGTGAAGCGGTGTGGATTGAAAGGCGCGACACTCTTCATTCGCTCTGGTGATACAAAATTCACCGGGGCATCCGTGAATCACCTGCATGCACAAGTCATCGTCGGCGGGCCGCGAACCAAGAATCCAAGATTTATCAAAGCGCTCGTCGGCTTCAAGCGTTAGAAGTGTTGAAGTTCAACCGCCACCGGAAACGGGGCGGTTCGTTTTTTATAAAAAGGACTCCCTCGGCCCGAAGGACGAGGGAGTAATGCATGCAAACCTCACATCTGCACACGGATGATCTCCACAGCCTTCGCCTGGAGCGTTTCGGCTCCGGCGACAAGCGAGTACCCATCCGCGTAGTAGAGGCGCTTGATGCCTGAAAAGGCCCAGATATTCGCACAGCCCGGACAAGGGAAGGTTGTAACGTACAGACTGCATCCTCTTGTACAGATCCCG
This sequence comes from Candidatus Kaiserbacteria bacterium, assembly GCA_023264445.1. Taxonomy (GTDB): domain Bacteria; phylum Patescibacteriota; class Minisyncoccia; order Phycocordibacterales; family Phycocordibacteraceae; genus C7867-001. Next base: position 37,624 of record JAHFMN010000002.1, read on the forward strand.
CGGGACGCGGCCGTAGCGAGAAGCACTGCCTCGGCGTGCGCCGCATTCGAAAGGTCGATGCGCTGACCCGGCTCGAAATTGCTTCGCGGATCGCCCATGAGATACGCGCTCTGCTCGTGCGGCACGTGCTGATTGAAGCCGGCGAGCAACACGATGCCGTCTTTCACGAGAAGCGCGCCTATCTGCCGCCACCAGTCCGGACTCTGATGTGCCTCCCGGAATGCGGAGCGCATGAGCTCACGATCGAGTTCATCGACCGAAACCACGCGTTCGCCTTCCGGCCGCCGGTTCTGGGTGGTGGTGGTCCAGTCCCAGCGAAGTCGCCAACGCCCATCGAACGTAACCGCCGCACCCGCGAAGTATTCCTTCGCAAGCGCACGCGACACGTCCTCATCCGGCATAACAACGCGCGACTGCCGCACGGTATCGAGCTCCGCCGAAGTGAGGATGCGAACGTCCGAAAAAATGCCGAGCGCCTGAATCATCTTCTGTGATTCTTGAGGCGCAACCCCCGGCAGATTCCGCACGAGCGGCTGAAACTTCCGCGTGAACTCCTCGCCGAGCACATACAGAATACTTCCTGCATATGCCCGGAAGAACTTCAGGTAGCCCGCATGCGGCGATGCGACGTATGCAACGACGGTGTCATTACCCAATTTCATCGCGGACCTCCTTCAGTATAGCGATGAGCCTTCCTTCGATCTTCAGGAGAAGACTGGCGGCCCCATCGAAGGAGAGACGTCTGATGCGTGCCGTCGTGCTCGTTTCCGCTTGCGGCGGAAGATTCACGATATGCACGCACTGCTCCTGCATCATCGCGAGCCCCGGCAAGTCCTTGGTCGACTGGGAGATGATTCGCACATCATGCTTCACGACCTTGAACAGCTGGTCGGCTTCGTACTGCGGGGTGATGATATCTACCGACCGCAAATGTCTCAGCACGCGAGCCCGTTCATCTTCCGGCACAATCGGCCGATCGGGACCCTTGCGCAACTTCGTGAAGGCATCGGTGTCGATACCGACGACCATGATGATGTATTCCGCGTCCGGGTAGAGTTTCCGTGCTTCCTCTTTCCCTTTCTCGATATAGTCACCATGACCGATGTGGAACAAGTCCCACACGCCGGTTGAGAATACGATGATGCAGCCCATAGACCGCAACATCTCGATCATTTGCACCAATACCGCATGGTCTGCAACGAACCGTTCTTCGAACGGAATCGTGAAGGACGTCGTCGTCTTGAGAATACGCGAGACGCGCCTATTCAGCTGATTGATTTCAGCCGGAGACCGCTTCCCTTCGTACAGTTCAACAGATTCATTACCCATCTTCGAGTCCTCCGGTGGTTGAGTTTCGAGGTACTGTCCGGCCGTACTGTACGCGCGAAATGGGCATGGTGCAACCGTTGACGTTCTAGCCGCCTTGGGTGAGTATGCGGGCAGAAATCTGTACGAATGACTGTTTCAAATCGGCCTACCTATCCATCCTTTTGAGGAGAGCTCCATGCAATCAGCCAGCGGTCTTTCGCTTATCGTCGCGATGACGCCGGAGCGTGTTATCGGCAAGGACAACGCTCTGCCCTGGCGCATCCCAAGCGACCTGCGGCGATTCAAAGACATAACAACCGGACATCCGGTTATTATGGGGCGCAAGAATTGGGAATCGATTCCGTTGAAGTTTCGTCCGCTTCCGGGAAGGACGAACATCGTGCTCACGCGCCAGCCGGGGTATGCGACACACGGCGGGGTGGTTGTCGGTTCGATTGAAGATGCTCGCGCGATTGCCTTTCAATCCCCCGGCGCCGAAGAAGTGTTCGTCATCGGCGGCGAGGAAATCTATCGGGCATTCTTGCCGCAGATGCAGAAGGCATACGTCACGCTGATCGACGCTTTCGTTGCAGGCGATGTGCACTTCCCCGAAATGCCGTCATCCGAGTGGTTGCTCGTTTCCGAAACCGAAACGAAGAAGTGGAATGAGAACGACCAGCATCCCTACTCATTTCGCATCTACGAACGAAGATGAAAATGGAGAGGAGAAAGCAAAACGGCGCCTTCGGCGCCGTTTTCATTTGTTCAAAAACCTACTTCACGTCGACCCACGCATACTTTTCTGCTGAAAAGTTGTGCGGGCCCGCCTCGGCTCGTCAGCCTCCGGCCGGTCGACGTTTCTTATTTCACGTCGACCCCCATTGAGCGAGCGGTGCCGGCGATGATGCGCGCGGCCGCTTCCGGAGAACTTGCATTCAAGTCTGGCATTTTCTCTTCGACGATTGCCGCAATCTGCGCCTTCGTGATGGTACCGACCTTTGTCTCCTTCGCCTTGCCGGAGCCCTTCTCGAGACCGAGCGCCTTGAGGATGAGGCGCGAGGCCGGCGGGTTCTTCATGATGAAGGTGAACGAGCGGTCGTCGTAGACCGAGAGCTCTATCGGGATGATCGTCCCACGTTTGTCCTTCGTCGCCTCATTAAACTGGGTCACGAATTGGCCGATATTCACGCCAGCAGGGCCAAGCGCGGTACCGACCGGAGGCGCCGGCGTCGCCGCGCCGCCCGGAATCTGGAGCTTTATCTTCTTAACAACGGTAGCCATATATAGAGCGACTGTACGCTAGAGTTTACGAATTTGCAAAAAGTCGAGTTCGACCGGCGTTTCGCGCCCGAACATCGAGACCATGACCTTTACCTTGCCGCGGTCTTCATCGATCTCTCCCACCTTACCCTCAAGGTCCTTGAACGGGCCGTCGGCAATGACGATAGGATCGTCTTTCACGAGGTCGATGCGATGCTTCGGCGCCTCCGCCGTCATACGCTTCATGAGCGAGGCGACTTCGGATTCTTCCATCGGAACTGGCGTATTGCCGGAGCCAACGAAGCCGGTTACTCTCGGTGTGTTGCGCACCACGAACCACGAGTCATCATCGACGATCATGCGCACGAGAATGTAGCCGGGATAGATTTTCTCTTCCTCGACAATGCGCTTGCCGCCCTTCACGCGGATCTTCTTCTCCGTCGGCACAATGACGTCAAATATCTTCCCTTCCATACCGAGCGACTCGATGCGCTGCTTTAGATTGCGCTCCACGGCATTCTCGTAGCCAGCATAGGTGTGGATGGTGTACCAACGCGCATCTTCCTCGCGAGGAAGCGTCTCATCGCGCACTTCCTTGCGCACAGTCGGCGCGATGTCGGCCATGCCGATTTCCTCTGGCAAATCCGCTTCCCCGCTGTGCATGAGATTTTCGTCCATAGAGATACAATTACGCGCTGGCAATCTGGCTCACTACCAAGCCGAAGAGGTAATCAAGAAGACCAACGAGAAGGGCGATAGCAATCGCGATGAAAATGACGACAAGCGTATGCGAGAGTGCTGTCCGATTGCTCGGCCAGACAATGTGAGTGAACTCTTCGCGCACATGTTTCAGATAGCTGAATGGCGAGGTCATGACAGATGTCGCATTACTAAATAAAAAAGCCCTGCGGGCTTCGATAGCGCCAGTATAGCAGAACGCCAAAACGCGTCAACACCTTTACTCTAAAGTAAACAAAAAGCCCCCAATGCCGAAGCAAAGGGGGTAGGCCGGGAGAGCCAAAGTTCCCAAGGGCCAAAGTGCAAAAATCCGAAGACCTAAGCCCCAGAGACCTTGCGAACGGCGAGGAAGCGACAACCCACACTCCAGCCGCTGCCGAACCATAGGAGGTCGAGGTCACACTCGGAATCGCTCCGAGGGAGGTACGGCACGCTGCGATTGCCACGGACCTCCGCGACCGAGCCTAGGCCGATGATTGGGAACTTGCGCTGTTCGTCGGGGTATTTCTCCCCGAAGCAGAGCAGGTGCTCGATTCTTGCCGGTTCCCAGCCCGCTTTCTTCATCGCTTCAATCGCTTTCTCCGAGGAGATGTTGTGGTTGAAGTGGAAGTAGCGGCTCTCGAACTCCACCATGTCCTCCCCTTCGAGCGGGAAGCGCTTCGCTGTGATGTCGCTGTTCTTCCAGTCGTAGCGACCGGCGGCGATCATCTCTTCGAGGGAACGGTCGTAGTCGATGGTGAGGGGGATGGTGAGGGGGAAGGTGTTGGGGGTGGGCGTGACGTGCTCAAATGGATTCTTCCGCTGATTGAATAGTGCGAGTTCGTCGAGAGTGATACCTCCCTTGCGGATTTTGCATGCAAGGTCTTCCCACAATCCAGCCAAGCGTTCGCCCGGCAAAGTCACGGCGTTAGCCATGTGTTTCTCCTGTAATGAGCTATCCTGAATGCGGGGAATCCCGCACTCATTAGCTTTTTCAATAATACACCTAATAACCTATATTGTCAATGGATAGAAAAGCCCGTGAATACGGGATTTTCTGACATTATTTCAAGACTCTCGCTAGCGAATTTCGTAGGTGATGGAGACCGAGGCGTTGTAGGTGTTCTCACCAGTCTGAATGTTCGGTGTTTCGGCTTTAGAAGCGACCATATCGCCACCCATGCCGTACGCATACATTGGATACGGGTAGCCGCCAGATGAGGCGCTGAAGTTTATAATCTTCCCGAGACGGACGCCGAGCTGGCTTGCGAGCAACTTCGCCTGTGATTTTGCCTTCGTAATTGCATCGGCACGAGCAGCATTGTACCCGGCAGTCGAATCGTCGAGCGCAAATGCCGGACCATTGAGGTTCTGTACCTCGAGTTTCCCGAGACCACCGAGCATCTCGCCGACCTTGGTAAGGTCGTGCACGGTGACCTGAATTGTCTCAGACACCTGGTAGCCAGTTACCTTCGGTGCGCGGGTATAGTCCGGACAAAGCATGCCAGGCACGCAGGGGTTCGGATAGGAATACTGTGGGGAGATGTTGTAAGAGAGCGTCTTTATATCTTTTTCGGCAATGCCCTGCTCTTTCACGAAATCAAGAGCCGCATTTGCTTGTTTGGTAGTCGATTCCTGTGCCGCAGCGACAGTCGCTGACACGTTCTCAACACTGAATGAAATGCGAGCAACATCCGGCGGCAGAGTCGCTTGTCCCTCACCCTGTACTGTAATCGTATCGGTTGCCGGGTTAGTTGAACGGCCGAAATTAGAGGTGAGCGTCAATGTTTCGGCGAGCAAGAAAAGCGAGAGAACGACGAGTGCGCCCGTGGCGGCCATGCGTATGCCCTTGTTTTCAAAAGCCTCGTGAAGGAAATTTTCGTTCATATGAATTAATGGTTATAGATTCAGTGCAATCCTACCAATAAGATACTCATTCTACAACGAAGGCGGGTGCGGCTAAGTACCGGCCCGCACCCCTACTCCCCCTGCAGGCCTATAAGAAGCTTACGGAGGGCAACAGCAGCAGGGAGTGTCGCCGTATCAAGACTCGGATTGGTCCACTCCAATACGCCCCGGTCGATCGCGTCAAACCGCAGGACGTCGTTCCCGCGTGCAAGATAATATGCCGTATCCACGACTCCTTCGAAGCGCTCAATCAAGGCCACGGTAAAGCGGTGAGTGCCAAGTACCGTGGAAGAAAATGAAGTTGCGCTTACGGGCATGCCGGAGGCCCCGCCGATAGCCGTCTGCTGGATGGTTGCAAGGGCGGTCGAGGACGCATTGATAGCATACCGACGAATGATGATACTCGCGGGTTCCGTCGAGGAAGATGTTCGCATCTCGTATGCGGCGACACCCGATGCATCCGGAAGTTCCGCAGTAGTAAATCCTGCCGGTATCGCAAAGGCAATAGCGGCGTCTTTGAGCGAAATATTTGGCAACGAGCATTCTGGGAATGCGCAGGAGGAACCGGTACGCACGACTGAAGTACCATCGGGGCAGATACGCGCATCAACCGGGCAGGCGACTGGCTGATTCGGATGCTCCAGTGCATTGCGGTACACCAATCCGCCGAAGCCGATAATGATAATGAGTAAAATACCAAGCAGTAAACTTTTCATACGCGCATACTATCACGAGTGAAAGAATCGGGGCGGCTATCGGGAATCGGCTACAACTCTCACCTCGCCGTCGCTTCGGTTCGGTCGCAGCCCCGCCTCACCATCTCGCCTGCTGGCTCGATATGGCTGTGGCATTCGATTCCCTGCCCGTGCATGCACGGGCTAGCTGCCAAAACGAGCTTGTGAGTTTGGGCGGCTATCGGGAATCGAACCCGAATTGAGAGCTCCACAAGCTCCAGTGTTAACCGTTACACCATAGCCGCCATGCACAAGATTTTTATAACACAAATTCGTAAAATACGCCCTAATAGCGAGGGTTTTCTTCTTTGACGCCCGCAAGATGATTGACGAGGCGCGCAAGCGCAAAGAGGAGCGAAGAAAGGCGATTCATATATGCCTTGGTTGCGTCCGAGAGGAGGCGCACCTCCGCCTCGACGACAGCGACGAGGCGCCGCTCGGCTCTGCGCGAAAGCGTCCGCGCGACATCAAGGAGCGCGGAGAGTTCTGTCCCACCGGCGATGGAGAATCCTTTGATTGGAGGAATTTCTTTTTCAATACCATTGACGATATTCTCGATTTTTTTCACGACTTCATCACTTACCTTCTTATCGGCGCCAGCAACTTCCGCTTGAATGATGAAAAGCGTTTCCTGTACATCCCGTACGATTTCAGCGACAAGCGGTTCCGCCAAACTGCGCATCTTCACAAAGCCGAGAAAGGCATTCAGTTCGTCCAGAGCGCCAAGTGCTTCCGGCAATTCAGAAGACTTTGATATCCGCTGTTGATCGCACCCGAAGACTTTTGTCGTCCCCCCATCCCCTTTACCTGTATAGAGCATAGAAAGCATTATACACAGGCGTTCGGAGGGGGTATTGACTTTTTATATCCACTATGATATAGTGGATATGGCTAAAACTAGGAGGGGCCATGACAGACGATTTACGTCATTTCCACCTGAGTTGGTCGGAACGGCTACTGAAGTGGCTGTCCGAATGCGGTGATTGGGCTGGTCGTTGGGCGGATAGCCCGTCAATAGCAGGGCTTACTCGCGGGCAAGTCTTGCTTATTGCAATCCTTGCCGTAGCGATCACCGTCGATATCGGGGAACGGTTGACTTAGGACCGATTCCTCGGACACCCCCTAAACCCGGAGCGCATGCGCTCCGGGTTTCTTGTTTTGTGCGAAGGAGCTCGGTCAGGAATAATTTGCTCGCCGTCGCTCGCAAATTTTCACGACCCTGCCTCGCGGTTTCGCCTGCTGACGAAACATCGCTCCGGCATTCGAGTCCTCTCACACAAAGCGCGCAGGCGCTTTGCTCTGCGTACAAAATGAAAAAGCGCCTTTCGGCGTTTTTTCATTTTGTGCGCAGGAGAGGACTCGAACCTCCAATCCCTTGCGGGAGCTACCACCTCAAGGTAGTGCGTCTACCAATTTCGCCACCTGCGCAGGTGAGAACACTATACTACCACTTCTTCTTTCTTTTCCTCGACAACTGGCGCGACTTCTTCAGCTATAGCTTCTGGAGCTATTTCCTCCGTCGCAATCGTCTCATCGCTCTTTATATTCAGCATGCGCGCGTTGCGGAGCTGACGGCGGACTGCCTTCGCCGCCTTCTCGCGAATGAAGTAGAGCTTCGCGCGGCGGACTTTAGAGCGCTTCACGATTTCGATGGAATCGATAACTGGAGAGTAGAGCGGGAAGGTCTTTTCAACGCCGACGCCAGAAAGCGTTGCGCGAACAGTGAACATCCCCCCTGCTTCCCTCCCATGCTTAGTGGAAAGGACGAGGCCCTCAAATACCTGCTTACGGGCATTCTTCACGGTCTTCTCTTTCTTGTCGGTGCCGCGACCCTTCTTGAGCTCGATGATGTTTTGAGTGACGCGCACCGTATCGCCCGCGCGAATACCAAGCTTCGCGCGCCCTTCGACATTGACCGGTGTGATGACTTTCTGCATGTGCCGCGCACTCTATCACGCGTTTGGCGGAGGAGCAAATTTCGCTGCATCAGGAAAATGGGCAAACGCCGGAGCGAGATCATCGGGAATCGGTGCAATGATATGCGCGCGTTTCCCTGATGGAAGCGGGAGATCAAGCTCATAAGCATGCAAGCCGAGGCGAGTGACGCCGAGAGCCGGTTCGCGTTTTGGCGCATAGAGCGCGTCTCCCACGATAGGGTGATGAATTGCCTTGAGATGAACGCGAATCTGATGCGTCCTGCCGGTTTCCGGGCTCATCTTCATGAGCGCATAGTCACCCGACTCGCCCACCACTTCATAGTGGGTGAGCGCTTCCCGCAAACGGCCTTTCGCTTTCGGCTGGGCGCTTCTCAAGCGGAAATCGCTTCGCGAGCGGCCGATGGAGAAATCGATGACGCCTTTTTTCTGCTTCGGCACGCCATAGACAAATGCCAGATAGGATTTCTTCACCTCCCTATCGTGAAATGCTTTGCGTAAAAATTCATATGCCGCGGTATTTTTTGCGAATACCAATACCCCGGATGTATCTCTATCGAGCCGGTGCACGTACCCGGCGCCCTCGGGATATGTTTCTGTAAACCAATCCTCGGCGGTCGCTTCCTGCGTGCGGCCGTCAGAGTGCGTGATGAGTCCTGCGGGCTTCGCGACCGCAACGACATCCGCATCCTCATATAAAATAGGAAGTCTTGCCCCGTTTGAACGCGAGTCTTCGAGCTTTCTAATGGGGTCCATCACTTCACCGTAGCACGTCCACTTACTTCCCGCGGCGCCGCTCGCGAGATGCGAATTCCGAGAGGATGTCGTCAAGATGCTTCTCCGTAAATGCCGGCCACTTCGTGTCGGTAAAGAAAAATTCGCTGTACGCGGCCTGCCAGAGGAGGAAATTGGAAAGACGCTCTTCTCCGCTTGTACGAATGATGACGTCAGGATCCGGCATCTCGGCACTCCAGAAATGAGCATGCAAGGATTCTTCGGTGATGGGTTCGCCTGTCGCCGCAGCGGTTGCTGCTGCAGCGGTGATTTCCGCACGACTGCCGTAGGATAAACACACCCATAATGTGTATTCATGCGCGGCACTCTCTCGCTCTAGACGTTCTATGAGTTCAAGCACGTCCGGTGCGAAACGGTCGCGAGTACCGATGAAGCGTATGCGAATATTCTCCTTCGCGAGTTCCTGCAGCCCTTTCTGCGCCGCCTCGCGCAACAAGTTCATGAGATACGACACTTCTTCGACTTCCCTGTTCCAATTCTCGGTTGAGAACGCATAGACGACGAGATGTCGTATGCCGCGATCGCGCACCCAGCGCGCGCAATCCAGAAGACGTTCATATCCACGGCGATGGCCTTCTAGTTTTGGCATTCCCTGTTCCTTCGCCCAGCGGCGGTTGCCATCCATGATGATGCCGATGCAAGATGGTGCATCGGCTCCTATGGCGCGTTCATTCATATACGTATCAACCTGTATAACATGAATTTTAGTTTCAAGTGCACCCTGAGGGGCTCGAACCCCCGACCTTCGCAGTGTAAATGCGCTGCTCTACCAACTGAGCTAAGGGTGCATCATTCCATTATCGCACTTGTGGGCATGGGGAGACTCGAACTCCCAAGTCTTGCGACATACGCTTCTGAGACGTACGCGTATACCAATTCCGCCACATGCCCTTCGCTAAGACCATACTATATGAAGGGGTGCCAAACACAAACAGCATTGTATTTCAGGTATATTCTGTTAGCGTGGCCCGAGAAAGGAGGTTCACATGTTCCCGAAAGCGACAGATATCATAGCGGCGAGCGTGTTCGCGCTGATAGCATCATGCATCTTCGGCTTCGTCATCGCGGCCATCATTCAGCCATGGGTTGGCTTGAAGACCGGTTGGATCGTTTCATTTCTCGTGCTTCTCTGTATATCTGAATTGCCAATCATCGGCATATGGGTACGGGATCGGTTTTTCTAGCGGCGCATACTTCTGCAAGTATGCGCCGCTTCACTATAGTGCACCGTATCGAGGCACATCTCGAACTTTTCCTAAGAGAGCCAAGAGGTGCGTCCATAAACAAGTGGGGAGAGCTTGCTCTGAGTGCATGAGCTATCGCGGCCTGGCGAAGAAGATCATGCGTGGTCTGGATGAGAACCATGATGAAAATACCCAGCTTGACTGAATAATTATGGGTTGTAAGGTGCAGAGAGAAGTTCCCCACGCCACAACCTAAGGGTGAATCACATGGACAAAGAAGATAAAGAGTTGGTACTGGAGTTCTGTCGTGAAATGAAGGAGTTGATGGCAACAAAAACGGATCTCGGAGCACTGGCGAAGAAAGAGGACATAAGAAGCCTGGGCGCCACTCTGGATCGCATGATGTTGGAGAGGCATATAACAATAAGACGTATGCCTCCCGAAAATCCACCTACCGCGTGGCCGTCGAATCCATGGAGAAATGACGTGTTTCGCGCAGTACGAGCTGGTTCAGTATCAGGCCCGCGCTACCGCTAATGAGAAAGTTGAAAATGAGCCTGAAGGCCACGAATGTGGCCTTTGCTTTTCGCAAGAGTTCGATTCCTGTGCGGGTTGAGCTCATCCGTGTCTCGTCTGGCAGGATGTCACGTCATTTGGAGAAAAGGAAAACGGCTCGTAGGTAAGCCGTTTTCCTTTGGATGTGGGGGAAATGTGCCTGTGTGGCACGTTTCCACTCCTGGTGCACCGTATCGAGGCACAACTCGAACTTTTCCTAAGAGAGCTAAGAGGTGCGTCCATAAACAAGTGAGGAGAGCGTGCCCTCGTTGCGCGAATTACCGCGGCTTGGCGAAAGAGATCATACATGGCCTCGGCGACTTGACTGAAGAGGCAGGAGTTGTAGAGTAGTGAAAGAACCCCTTTCTTTCCTTGTCAGCAAGAAGTCCGCATATCCGATGTGAATTTCTACTGATGAAGGAGACAGGCATGGGTGCAACGGAAGTAAAAAACGAGTCATCGACTGTACCGCGATATGTCGTGGAGAATCCCCGAGTGCGGTTTGGAACTCTTCAAGAACCCGTCTTGTTCAAACTTTGCAATCCAAGCCGCAACGAGAATGGGAGGATTTATCTGAAGTTCTGGAGGGGGCGTTGGCCGATGGGTGTATGTTTGGGAGAGGATGGTAACCCTGTCCAATCTTGTTCATCGAATGACGGGACTCTCATAGCGCCAACACCCCTCACCTGGGTAGTTGTCGTTAAGAAGCACACCGTGGAATAACTGGGGCACGCTGTGAATCTGAGGCCACGAACGTGGCCTCTTTTCTATTCAAAAAGTTCGATTCCTGTGTGGGTTGAGCTCATCCATGTCTCGCCTGGCACGATTTCGTACCACTGGAGAAAGGAAAAGTGGCTTACAGGTAAGGCGCTTTTCCTCTTGATGACGTGAGAATGTGCCTACCTGGCACATTCTCTAATCCTGGTGCCCCGAGCTGGAATCGAACCAACATCAACGGCTTAGAAGTCCGCTGCACTATCCATTGTGCTATCGGGGCGATGTCACTCCCTCTACCCTAACTCATTGCGAGGTCATTGCGAAGGGTCGGTGAAGCGATACACGCCCGTCTCGTATTTTGCTTCTTCGGTTGCATGATTAAGGAAAACAGTACGGATTTCTTCGAGGGAGGAGTCAGTGAGGGACGCTCCTGTTCTGGCTGACGGCGTACCGATAATCCCTCCACCCGCAACCGTGTCAAATGCCCATATATTCCACACAATGATGCCAGCAAGCGCTATGGCCCCGAGCGTCAGTAGGATGAGCCAGTCGCGCACCGGATCAAGCTCCGTATCAATATGTACACGCTTCAGGAAAGAATTGAGGAAATTAGAGGTGGGCATGGTGAAGAAGTGAAAGGATGATGGTGCTTGACTCTCTCGCCGACGAACGCGCAGCCGGAACGGAACCGACGAGCAGCTTTATGTCAGCATGCCAGCTTCGTTTATCGCCCTGTGAGAGTGAGAGCGCCGACACTGAAAGGTCGTAAGGAGCATATTCGATTGAACCGACGGTGCGCATGACCGCATCGAATGTCCCTTCGATAGTGAACGCAAAGGCGATCGTGGGTTGCGCCGGCGTGCCAGCTGTGGCGACTGACGAGACACTTACCGCAGCTCCATGTACTTTTCCTTTCTTTTCAAGCACATCGATGAAAGCGACCACTCCGCTCTCCGGAACGAAGAAATTCTGTACGGTCGCCTCATCGCCTGCGATGCCAGCAAGCGTTGCGCGTGCCGCAGTGATGCGGTGTGCGGTTTCGGTCTTCGCATCGATTTGGTTCTGGAGGTCTGCTACCACTGCACTTTTGGCGGTAATGGCTCCATACCATATCCCATAGCCGACCAGTACGACTATGCAGACGATGAGCGCGCTGACCAGATGCCAAAAAGTAGATTTCATGATGCAAGGGTCACGATGATGGTAAAGGAGATGTTGGTGTCTTTCGCGTACGTAGAGACCGGTAGATCAGCCGATGCGGCGAATGGCGCGCTTGAGAGTGCAATCTGATAGCCGCGCAGCACATCGCGCGTCGCAGCATTGCCGGAGATTTTGAGTGTCGCTGGGACCTTCGGCGCAGCCGGCGTATAGGTGAACCCCGAGAGAGTCACGCCCGTGTGGGCGACGGCGAGTGCATTGCGAATAGTCGCGCTTGCAGAAGGAGTCTTGCCAAGTGCAATCAGGAGCGCCGCATCCCCCGAAAGCGCGGCGAGGCGAGCGGAGAGTGCTTTTTCTTCTGCCGAAGAAAAAGCGGATTCTATGTGTGCAAGATGTTTTTCCTTTGTGTCCATACTCTTCGCGAGGAACATATAGGTCGGAATCGACAAGAGAATCGCTGCAAACACAAGCACGGTCAAAAGTATCGCCGTAATCACCCCGAGACGCATGAGGTAATCGCGCGAAAGCGCGCGTTGTCGTTCCGGAGGAAGCAGATTGGTACGTTCGTTATGCATACGAGTGGACGTGATCGCGTAGTGCGAGGCCGATTGCAGTGGCGTAGGAAAGCGATTCGGTGTAATCAAGTGTCGGAATCCACGTGTCACGTGAGGCGAGATTCGTGAAGACATCGCCGGCAGACACTGGGACCTGTAGTGCACCTTCGAGATATTCGGGAAGGCCGCGCACTGAAGCGTTGCCGCCGGCAAGAATCACGCGCTCGACCGGCACATGTCCGGGAAGCGTCGCCTTGCTTTGCCAATACTCGAGCCGTCGTGCAATCTCATCACGAATAGCGGAAACGGTTGAGAGCATGGCGGCAAGATAATCTTCGTTCCCGGGAGTCGGTACGATGCCTCGTTCCGCTTTTACTGTGCGGGCTTCGGCTTCCGTCACGCCGAAATGTTTCTGTACCGCGAGCGTAAGCGCGTGGCCACCGATACCGATCGTCGCGGCGAAACGCGGTATCCGCTCTGTAACGATGGCAAGTTTCGTCGTCGTCTTTCCTACATCGATAAGAAGCGCAGTCGATGTATCTCCTCTAGGAAGCAGCGCGCGTGCCATCGCGAATGTCTCTCCCTCGAGCACACGCACTCCGATACCCGCTTCATCAAATACAGAGAGGGTGTCGTCGACGATTCTTCGGGCGAAACCGATACCCGCGATGCGCACCTCGCCTTGCGCACCCTGCCCCACCTCGACAAGATCGAAAGAGGTTTCCGGCGGCGGGAGCGGTATGAGCTCATCGAGATGCTGTTCGACCGCCACGCGCCACTCTTCTTTCTTCGTGCCAGTAGCCGTCGTCTCAAAAAGATACGATTTCGATTCCGGCAATGAGACTACTGCAGTGGAAATGCCGGCTGTCCGCGCGGCGGTGGTGAGCGCTTCTATGATTGCTGTACGATTTACAATCTCTCCGTCGGTGAAGACACCGAGCGGCAACCGCACTTGCGAGTATCGTTCGAGAGTGAGGCCATGAGCCCCTTCTGCCAGGCGTGCTATCTTGACGCCGCTTGTTGAAATATCAATACCAGAGAGCGGTGGCACCAGATATCGCGGCGGCGCGAAGATGGCACGCGTACGCTCACCGAAAACGGATGACATGCACCAAGTATAGCGCGTGCGAAGCGGCTTCGTATCCTAATGTGCACTGGTTCCGGGCGGTATGTCTCTATCCGGTGTCAGGAATGCGAACGTCTCATCCGTACCGACTGCAAAAAGCATGCCATTACTCTCGAATCCGCGTATGGTACGCGGCTCGAGATTCGTGACAAATGCAAGCTGGCGACCAATAAGCGACTCTGGCTCAGAAACATACGCAGCAATACCGGAAATAATTTGTCGTGGACCCGTTTCCTCCCCGAAATCGACCATCAGGCGCAGAAGCTTATCGGTCTCGGGCACGCGTTCGGCACTTCGTACCGTACCGACCCGCACCTCTATTTTCCCGAATTCGTCAATTGAAATGCGTGGTTTATTGTCCATGATTGGTATGCGAAAGGTAGCTCGTAAGTATGAGCGCGGCAGCGGAAGCATCCACATCCGCGTGGGGCTTCGCCGCGCGTGATTTCATCTCTTTTCCCGGGGCACGGCGGGCTTCGGCGGTGGTAAACACTTCTGATTCGTAAAACACGGGTACACCCGCACGCTCGCCGAGCTGCTCGCCGAGCGTGCGGGCGCCTTTCACTATCGGATTCTCACCGCCCGCGAGCGTACGCGATTCTCCGATGACCACTGCGCCAATATTCTCCTTTGCGATAAGCGCGCACAGCTCATCCACGAGGCGTGGAGTGTTCGCCACGATGTTGTGCGGAAAACCCATCGTGCCTGCCTCGTCCGAGAGTGCAAGACCCACCTTCTTATGACCATAATCCACGCCGAGATACCGCATGTGACCAGTGTATGGTATAATGAGCTTCTATGCACGACTACTCGCCGTTTTATTCTCCCTTCGCTCCTGCACTTCTCGGGGCGCTCATTCCGCTTCTTGTCGTTGTCGCGGCCTGGACCGTCATTATCAAAGGATATGCTCTCTGGCACGCCGCACGCAACAGCCAGAAAGGCTGGTTCATCGCCCTCCTCATCGTCAACACGCTCGGCATCCTTGAAGTCGTCTATCTCATTTGGTTCCGCCCAGATGCTTCAAACATTATCGGTTCGCAGACGCCTGCGAAAGAATCATCACCGCAGGCGTAGTAACGAAGGAAGGGTGGCAGAGCGGTCTAATGCACCGGTCTTGAAAACCGGAGTCTCCTTACGGGGACCGTGAGTTCGAATCTCACCCCTTCCGCCATATTTCTGGTGCTATACTTTTCCAATGAATCGCGCGGTCCTTTTAGAATGGGAAGGGAGAGAATACGACCATAATCCGAAGCATAGCGACTGGTATTGGGCGCTTGGCATCATCGCAGTCGCCGGTGCGCTTGCCGCAATACTCTTCGGGAATTACCTCCTTGCTGTGCTCATCATCATCGCGACTGGCGCGCTCGCTCTCCACGCCGCCAAAGAGCCACCTTTGCATCGCTTTAGTCTGGTTGAGCAGGGTATCGTCATCGGGGACGAATTACATCCATTTGAACGGATGATTTCATTCTCTGTCCTTGAAGATGTCGAGGGAGCCCTTGCGCCCATGCTCTCTATCAAGACTGAAAGCTGGTTCTCACCACATCTCATCATCCCGCTTGAGGGCGTTGACCCCGACACCGTGTACGCATATTTTCTCCAGCGTGTTGATGAAGATGAACACCATCACACGTTCGTTGACTTGGTGGCGGCGTGGCTCGGGTTCTGATATACATTCAGTATTGCTCCCGTATCTTCTCGGATTCGATACGTGAGCTCGTTCGGAGAGTTAAGAATCCGAGGATGCACCTACTTCCTCACTACGCTCTCGTCGTTCAACGGATAGGACACCGGCTTGCGGAGCCGGCAATAGAGGTTCGATTCCTCTCGAGAGCACTGAATTCGTTTTAGAGTTAGGATTGAAAAGTTCGCTCTCGTCGTTCAATGGATAGGACACCTCCCTCCGAAGGAGGAGATACAGGTTCGATTCCTGTTGAGAGCACCAAATGTATGACAAAGTCATACAGAGAAAACGGCTCTTACGAGCTGTTTTCTCTTTGGCAATTTTTGAATGCCTGGCACACCCCAAGAGGACATCGAACTTCTCTACGATGCACTTACTAGTTTTATTGTTTGGTTAAAAGAAAGAGCATCCCGGAGGATGCTCTGCGATGTTCATTCTGCACGCGACATCAGGCAGTTGTGCCTGTCGTGCCCTGCTCAGCGTTGTGGTTTGCCACGACCTTCTCGATGGCATCGGCCAATATCTCGGCCGCACCGGCGATAGCTTTCTCGCTCGTGCCCGGCGGGACCAGCTCCCTGATATCGTCAGTGACTTTCTGCAAAAGCTCCGGATTCATATGTCCTCCAATCGTTATAGAAGCCTGGGGTTGAACCTCTCCCCATACAGTACTATCTCAAAACGAGTGGTCAAGAGGACGCATGCGCAGCTACAAGAATGTGCGCCCCACGCACATTTACCCGCCGTGCGCTCCTCGGCATCAGGAGCGACACTCTTTGCATGACATGTCGTGTCGCATTCACCATATCGTTGCCACCCGACTTGGCGAGGAAGCTAGCTGAGGGCATGGATCGGGAGCACCGCACCCGGTCGGAGTTCGTGCGGGAGGCCATTCGCCAATATCTTTCCTCCCATGAGGAAAGATATTCCAAAGATATCGCCCCTCGTTCGTGAGCTCATGCCAGGAGCAACAGAGGAAGAGTTGCAAGAGGCAACTGAGAACCTGCGTGCCTACCTAGCGGTGGCCTACAGGATCTTCAGGAGGCTGGAAGCTGAAAAAAGCGGAACGAACGAGGATAGCGATTTGGACGGCGTGTAGCAGGTGCTACATCCTGAGAGAGTTCGGCAGCATCGGCCGGGCGCTCTTTGTCTATGACCGCATCATAAATCTTCTCTACGAACTTGCGACGTTTACACTGTTTAGTTCGAGGTCTGTCCCGAAACGGTGCACAAATTGATTGACTTTCCCGGATGCTAAAGTTGGAGAGGAATCCTTACCTAGGAGACGAGTCATGGACGATCCTGTCCTTGTTTCCGCAGAGCGTTGGTGGAAGAAACTCCACAACCCTCTCGGCGCAACATTCCGCATCACCTTTGCTGGGCGTCCGAAGCCAGTCATCCCGTCGGATCGGGAGATTGTGCAGAGCGTCGTCGCAACGGTCGCATCAGATGAAGTGAGTCTTCATCAAGGTCACTTCATCACCGAAGACGATGTCGCGAAGCTTAGGGCCGAAGTTCTCGCACACGATTTTCAACGGAAGTAAGGGAAAGATCCCGACAACAGAGGAGCACCCACGGGTGCTCCTTCTTACTTTAGGGATTAACCCTGAGCGCGTTTGAGAGCGGCGGCGAGGCGCGCTTTCTTGCGGTCGGCGGTGTTGCCCTTGATGACGCCGCGCTTCATCGCCTTGTCGATTGCCTTGTAGGCCGCGGGGAGGAGCTTTTCAGCACCTTTTACGTCCTTAGTGGCAAGCGCCTTCATGAACGACTTGGTCGTATCGTAGAGTGCGTCCTTGCGGCGCAGATTGAAAACATGCTTCCGTGCCGCAGAGCGGATCGCTTTCTTTGCCGAACTAGTAATAGCCATAGGTACTCCATATATACGTCATCTCCCCAATGAGTGCAAATGGTAGTACGATAGCAGCATGATTCGGCAGATACGCGGGAAGGTACTCTCTGTGGGGCCTGTGCATGCGATCATCGAAGTCGCTGGATTCGGAATTGAGGTACGCATGTGTGCGCCTGACACTCTTTCTATCGGCAGCGAGGCAACTCTTGCGACGCATCTCGCCGTCAAACAAGACGGGATGGATCTCTACGGCTTCCTCGATGCGGCTGACCGTGATTTCTTTGAGCGCATCATCTCCGTTTCGGGTATAGGGCCGAAAACTGCACTCTCAGTATTGCGCAAAGCACCTCGTGAGGCGCTTGAAGGCGCTATCGGTAAGCGTGATCTCAGCTACCTGACCAAGGTCGTCGGGCTCGGCAAGAAAAGCGCAGAGAAAATGCTTGCGGAACTTGCAGACAAGATCGGTCCTCATTCGCATGACGGCGCGGACGGTGAAGTGTTTGATACGCTCGTTGCGCTCGGTTATACCGAACGTGAGGCACGCCGGGCACTTCAAGATATTCCGAAAGAGGCCGTTGGTAAGGAGGCGCGGTTGAAGGCCGCGCTTTCCCGCTCATAAGACATTGCATGTACGAATTGGTTAATCGTTTTGTTCGCGTATTAAAGAAAATCCTGCCGGGGTGGGTTGTACGGCCATTTCTACCTCTTTACCATGGTGCGCTTGCCTTTCTCTTAGCTCTCTCCTATGGCTTCCCTGCCCGCTCACTCACCGTCATCGGCATCACGGGGACCAAAGGGAAATCGACTACCGCTGAAATGGTCTTTTCAATCCTACGTAAAGCCGGGCACCGAACGGCACTCCTTTCTACTATCCGATTCGCGATTGAAGACCATTCAGAGCCAAATCTTTTCAAGATGACGCTCGCGGGGCGCGGATTCGCGCAGGCATTCATGCGCCGTGCGCTTGATGCGGGATGTACGCATCTTGTTGTTGAAATAACGTCTGAAAGCGTCCTACAGTACCGGCACTGGTTCTTAAATCTTGATGGGCTCATTGTGACAAATGTGCAGCGTGAACACATAGAACGACATGGCTCATTTGCACATTATGTCGCGGCCAAACGCATCATCGTGGATACGCTTGCGCGCTCACCCAAGCGCAAACGCGTACTGATTGCAAACGATGACATCCCTGAAAGCCATGCGTTTCTCGCACGACGTGGACTGACAGCGATCGGATTTAGTGCACAAGAGCTTGCACATCTGTCTGCAGACGATCAGAGTATCCGTTTTGAGTACAGTGGTGTGCACTTCGTTGTCCCTCTACCGGGCACTTTTTCTGCAATGAACGCGCTTGCTGCAATAAAACTCTGCGAAGCGTTCGGCGTCCCGCTTACTATTGCCGCAGCAGCACTTGCCGCTCTGCCGATTGTACGCGGCCGCATGGAACGCATTGAAGCGGGTCAAAACTTTCTTGTCATCGTTGATTACGCTCATACACCGGATTCGCTCCGGGCGCTCTATAGCGCCTTTCCAAAACAGCGGAAGATTTGTGTCCTTGGGAATACCGGAGGGGGACGCGACGCATGGAAACGACCGGAGATGGGCAACATTGCTGACGAAGCATGTGAAAAAGTCATCCTCACAAATGAAGACCCGTACGACGAAGACCCTCGCGCAATTCTCGACGCAATGACACGCGATATGAAACGCGCTCCTACTATCGTCCTCGATCGGCGCGAAGCTATTCGCGCCGCGCTTGCCTCAGCGAGCGCGGGCGATGCTGTTCTCATTTCCGGAAAAGGCACCGACCCATTCATCATGTCCGCAAACGGAACGAAGATACCGTGGAGTGATGCACAGGTCGCCCGCGAGGAACTTGAACGGCTTCTCCCAGAAGTTTGATACTATTGCCATATGGAGCATGATGCATGGTTTTTCATAGGCGTTTTCGTCTTCATATTCCTCATGTGGATCGCGACTGGTGGACCCCTTCACCCCATCGCATTTACCGGACCATCGCTTGCAGAGCCGCAGGAGCTCGGCGGCGGTACCTATCTCCAGCTTCCTCGAGCGCCATTTGGCATCGGTGGTACGAATATTTCCTTGCCGGGTTCCTCAAGTGGTGGTGGCGCGGTTACTAATTCAGGAGCATCTCTTCCCACATTGACGGGGGGCACCTTCGGCACGCTCTCCCCCTATCGTGGCATCGTTCGGATGAATCACTATGTATCGAGCGCCGGCGCCACAGATCCCAAAAACGAATATGTAGAAATTTCCGTCGCTCAAGATGCCCGGGTGCCGATTAATCTTTCCGGGTGGAGGCTGCAGAGCGATGCGAGCGGCAAGACGGTTGCTATTCCGAAAGGGACCGAGCTTCCGATCGGCGGGACGATAAATGAAGCGCAAGACATCGTGCTTGTGCCCGGCGCGCGTGCAATCATTGTTTCCGGCCGTTCTCCAATCGGCGCTTCCTTCCGGGAAAATAAATGCATCGGTTATTTCGGTACGTTCCAGACGTTTTATCCACCTCTTCCACAGAACTGCCCAGCGCCCTCGGATGAACTTTCTTCTTTCTATGGGCCTGGGTACATCAGCGATGCCGCTTGCATAGAATACGTGCGCACGATTCCCCGCTGCCAAGTCACACTTACTCCCCCCGCGAATGCTTCGGGTGCGTGCCAGAATTTCATAGTAAAATACTTCAACTACAACGGCTGCATCGATGCACATAAGAATGATGCTGCCTTCGAAGGCGACACATGGCGTATCTACCTTGGCCGCACCACGTCCTTATGGCTCGCCAGATATGAAATCGTGAAGCTGCTCGACGGCAATGGCAAAACGGTAGACGCGTTCAGCTACTAATCTAAAGGGGTGCGCCCAGATGGATTCGAACCATCGACCAACGGCTTAAAAGGCCGCTGCTCTACCAACTGAGCTATGGGCGCGAACTGAGGAAGAATGAATGCATCCTCGGATTCTTTCTCTCCAAACGAGCGCTCATATCGATCCGGGAAGATATGGGCGCGATTTTTATAACGTACTCTTTTTAAAGAGAAAGCGCAAAACGTTCAAGGGAAAGAGACAGGTCAAGACCACCGCGACGAGAGTCTTGAAGAAGTTTGATAAGAGCAAGCGAGAGTTGCCGCGATTCTTCTTGCTTCCACACGCGACTCCCCTTCTCCATAAGATCGCGCGCCTTCCAGTGCAAAAGTCCATGCAGCATCTCTGGCGCATCGCCCGCGGCGAGCGCTTGATTGACTTCAAGCCAGAGCTTCTCACGGCTGCGCGCGGCAAGTGCATTCACTAGGTTTGTATTGAATCCGCGTGCGGCCTCGCGTGGAATAGCTGCATCAAACGTATACGTCATTTTCGCCTTCGCCGCTATCTTCTTCGCCTTTGCTGCAAGCAGTTTCGGCGCAAGGATAACTATTGCGTTATCGGAAGCGGCAAGCTGATCGAGATGTTCCTCGAGAATCCCCGTAGCATCTTCATCACTCCCTTCGTCTTCTGCTGCTGTCCGTTTAGACGGAAATGGGTCATCTATCAGTATGAGGAGGCGTTGTACAAAAAGGCCTCCCGAAAGCGCTGCATCCTCGAGCGCGGCGTGCGAGAGCTCCTCGCGCGCAAGCCGCACGTATGCAAGGTTTGGCTCTTTCATGCGGGCTTTTGCTACCCATTCAAAGGCCTTGGTGCGCACCTTCTCAACTTCAGAACCGTGGAAAAGATATATCATACGGGACGCATCTCACCCCAATTCGGACCAGTCTTCATTGCTGTGATAACTGGCACTCCATTCGTCTCTGCGCTCGTCAAAACCGATTCCATTATTTCTTTTATTTTTGAACCAAGTTCTTCGATACGAGTGGAACGAATCTCATACACCAATTCGTCGTGCACCTGAAGCAGCAAGTATGCATCTTCAAGCGCATGTTCTTTCTCTAACATCTCATCCACGCGCACCATCGCAAGCTTGATGATGTCGGCCTGCGTACCCTGCAAAGGTGCATTGATAGCCATACGCTCGGCCTGCGCGCGCACATACGGCAATGTCGACTTCATCTCGGGGAATTGGCGGCGGCGACCGAATAAGGTCTCCGTGTAGCCATGTTTTCTTGCAAACCCGCGTGTGCTCTCCAGATATTCGGCAAGCGTCTTGAATGTCGCGAAGTATTCTTCGAGATACTGATGCGCTTCAGCGGTAGTCGAGCCGAGCTGGGTACGAAGCGCATTCACGCCCATCCCGTAGAGAATGCCGAAATTGATGACTTTCGCACGCCGGCGCATCTCTTGATCCACCGCTTCCGGAGCGACGTGGAATACTTGCGCCGCGACCTCTTGATGGACGTCACGACCGCTCTTGAATATGTCGCAGAGTTTCTTGTCGCCCGAGAGGATAGCGGCGAGACGCAGTTCTATCTGCGAATAGTCGAGTGAAACGAGTGTAAATCCTTTCGGTGCGGTGAAGGCATGGCGGATTGCCCGACCGCGTGCAGAGTGAATCGGGATGTTCTGAAGGTTCGGATTCTGACTTGCCATGCGTCCTGTTACCGCCCCAGTCTGGATGAACTCGGCATGCAGGCGATGTTCCGTATCGAGGAGGGGTGGCAGATTCTCGATGTAGGTCGAAAGGAGTTTTTTCACTTCGCGATATTCCAAAATATCGCTGATGATCGGATGCTCCATGCGAATTTTCTCCAATTCGCTCTCGCGGGTTGAGCGTTGGCCGCCTGCAGTTTTCTTTTGCCGTTCAGGAATGATTTTCAGCTCGTCGAAGAGCACTTCGCCGAGCTGTTTCGGCGAGCTCACGTTAAACTCGCGCCCCGCGGCCTTATAGATGCGTTTCTCAATTGCATGCAGTTCGACACTATACGTGGAAGAAAGATCTTTGAGCACGTCGGTATCGATGAGGACGCCGCGCGATTCCATTCTCCGTATGACGGGAATGAGCGGCTTTTCAATATGTTCATAGACCTCGCGCACCTTACCGAGAGCGGCTAGTTGCTTCCCAAGCGCTGCATATGCAGCCGCAAATGTGCGCTGCTTCGTGAAAGCGAGGACATCATCGACCGATGGATTCGTGAATTCTGACGAAATGAGCCAGAGCATCGCCTGCGCTTCGGAAAGTGCAGTTGGTTCCACTTCTTCAGGAGTCGGTTCCGGTTCGACGGTGTCTTCCGCACTAGTGCTCGACTGGTTGAAAACGGCTTTTACCCTCTCTCGAAGAGAACGAAAACCGAATGTATCGAATAATTCCAATACCTTCGTGGTCACTACTCCTTCTTTCCAAGGTTTTTCGGGGAGTACGAATGCAATCGGCGCATCGGTGCGTATCGTGGCAAGCGCCTTTGAAAAATAGGCAGCCTCCTCATTATCGAGGACGAGCTGTAGGTAACGCTTCTGTATGCCCGTTTCTTTTGCAATCGGTTCAACGCCTTTCTTCTTGAGGATCTTGTAGATGGCATCGAGATCGCCATACTTCTGGATGAGTTTCAGCGCGCTCCCCTCGCCGACGCCAGGCACTCCCTTTATATTGTCGGACGGATCGCCCATGATGCCTTTCAGATCGCGGATGAGGAGCGGCTTGAAGCCAAATCGTTCTTCCACCTTCTCTTCGTCATACAAGATAGTGTCATTTAGCCCGCGCTTGAGTGTAAAGACGCGCACGCGCTCATCATCCACCAACTGCAGCATATCCATATCGCCCGATGCAATGATGACGTCGATATTTTTCTCCACCGCAAGCGTGTGTGCGATGGTCCCGAGTAGGTCATCGGCCTCGAACCCTTTTCGTTCATATACGGGAATAGAGAATGCTTCAAATATTTCCCGCGAACGTTCAATCTGCATCGAGAGTGCATCTTCCATCTTCGCGCGCGTGCCTTTATACGCTTCGTACGCTTCGTGACGAACGGTCGGTCCGGGAAGGTCATAGCAGGCGGCCATGTAGTCCGGCTTCAGATCATTAATTATCTTTAAGAGCATCGCAACGAGGCCATAGAGTGCGCCGGTTGGCTCTCCCGATGGACCAGTCAATTCTGCGGCAGATAATGCATGGTAGGCACGGTGAATAATTGCGTGCGTATCAAGAAGCACAATACGTTTCCTCTCAGAAAGTTTTTTACCCATACAAAATCGAAATAGTGCGCGAATCCTCGGATTCTACTGTCAGGATAATTTGTATTGTTGGCGATGGGAGCGCGTCTACCACTTTCTCCGGCCACTCAAGAAAAATAAGATTGGTGGGATCGCGCATGAGTTCATCAAAACCGAGCGAAGCGAGATCGCTTCCCTGTTCCAAGCGATACGCGTCGATATGGACAAGCCGCTTGAATGGCTTTCCTTCTGGAAGCAGGTAGATTTTTTCAAGCACAAAGGTCGGACTCGTCACGGTTTCCTCGACGCCGAGCGCTCTCGCGGCCGTCTGTGTGAAGGTGGTCTTCCCTGCTCCAAGCTCTCCCGAAAGCGTTACCAGGGTTGCTCCTTTTTCGCTCGGCGAGAGGAGGGAGGAGAACCGTACAGCCTCCATTTCAAATTCTGCAAGCGTGTTGACCGTTTTCCCCATGAGGAAGATTGTACCGCTGAATAGGAAAGTGCGCCTGCCGGGTAGACAGGCGCACGTGACTAAGTCGCCCCTCCCTAGCGACCGTAGTAGAAAATCCAGTTGGATGGGGACATCACCCGCGGCGGGTAGTAATACACGAGTGGCGGAAGCTGCATGTACATATACAGTGACGGGGACAGAGCACCATTCAGTACGTACGGGGCCGGTGAATACAGGTAGCCTGCCGACTGCTGAATAGGTGTCCCTTCCACGTATATGATACGCACCGGCACAATGCCACAGCCGGAGAGCATCACCGCAATTGCTATGAAAAGAACGGGAAGCGCAACCCTCATGGCTGTCTCCATGGTTAATCAGACAAAAAATAATATACTACAATATAGCACCTTATGTCAAGGCTTTCCATTACGGACTTTGTCCGAGTGGTATTATGGGCCGATGGTTTCTCATTTTGATACTGAAAGCGAAGATACGAAGCTCGCCGACGTGCGAGCACGCGAAGAAGAAGACGTCACACACATCCTCTCCGAGAAATACGGCATGACCTATGCCGATCTGACATTGAAGGAAATCGATAACGAGGCACTCCGTGTCATTCCCGAGGAGACCGCGCGGCTTGTTGAGGCGGCGGCCTTTTTGAAAACAGGAAAAACACTTTCACTCGCGATTCACAATCCAAATAATTCGGCACTTGAAAAACTACTTGCCGAACTGACCGGTCGTGGATTTCAGCTCCAGAAATATCTAGTATCAAAAAAGAGTCTCGATAAGATCCTCGGACGCTATACCGGCCTCTCGTTTGCAACTGAATCAAGAGCGGGTGTACTTACCATTTCTCCTGCAGTACATGGGACGTTGAATGGAAGGGGTGCATTCCAAAGTGCGCTTGATGCCGCAACCGCACTGAAGTCGCTCGAACGCGTTTCCCAGGTTCTCGAAATAATTCTTGCCGGTGCCTTCGCGCTTCGCGCTTCCGACATTCATCTCGAGCCGGAAGAGTCAAAGACGCTCCTGCGCCTGCGCATCGATGGTCTCCTTTCTGACACATACTCCTTCGACCCAGATATATCTCTCCAGCTTAACTCGCGCATCAAGCTCCTCTCGGGCGCGAAGCTTAATATCGCTAATCGAGCGCAAGATGGACGTTTTACTATCGAAAAAGGTACGAGTGAAATCGAAATTCGTTCTTCTTTCATTCCAGGCAACTATGGTGAATCTATCGTGTTGCGTATCCTTGACCCCGAGACGACTGCTGTCTCATACAAAGAGCTTGGTATTCATTCGAAGCTACTTGCGCGTCTTGAGAAAGAGATCCGCCGACCTAACGGCATGCTCCTCACTACTGGACCCACCGGAAGCGGTAAGACGACGACACTCTATGCCTTTCTCCGTGAGATAAATGCCCCGGAAATAAAGGTCATCACGATTGAAGACCCCATCGAATACCACCTCGCAGGAATCGTACAGACGCAGGTTGAAGGAAATAAATACACATTCGCAGAAGGACTCAAGTCCATCGTGCGCCAGGACCCCGACATCATCATGGTCGGCGAAATACGGGATGGAGAGACCGCCAACATTGCGATTCAAGCGGCACTCACTGGTCATTTTGTCTTCTCGACGCTCCACACGAATGATGCTGCTGGCACTTTCCCACGCCTCGCTGACCTCGGCGCGGACCCGAAATCATTTGGCTCGGCAATCAGCGTGTCGATGGCGCAGCGCCTCGTACGTAGACTTGACCCAAAAAAGAAAAGAGAGCGCCCGCTTACGGCCGACGAGAAAAAGATGGTTCATAGCGTGTTGGAGTCGCTTACCGACAAAGCTCTTGTACCAGAAAAGATAGACACCGTGTGGGAGCCTGCTCCGGAAAACGATGAGGAGACAGGGTACAAGGGGCGTGTCGGTTTATATGAAGCTATTTTTATGGACGATGAGCTCGCACATTTCCTCCGCGACAATCCACCAGAAAATGAAATTGCGAAACTAGTACAAAAACAGGGATACCTCACGATGGCGCAGGACGGCATCTTGAAGGCACTTGCCGGTATTACCTCCCTCTCCGAAATCGCCGCCGCTGTCGATCTCCCACGATGAAAAAGAAACTCGCAAAACACTCCGGCTCATGTCAGTGTGGCGCAATACGATTCTCCTTTGGCGGCGTGCTAGACGACATTTGGTTCTGTCACTGCACACAGTGCCGAAAGAATTATGGAATGTATGGTGCGTTTGTAGGAACGCTACGAGAAAATTTTACTATAAACAAAACAAGGAAGTTGCGTTCATATAAATCCTCCGCAGATATTAGGAGAACTTTTTGCGGCACCTGTGGCTCGCCGATTACGTGGGACCGGAAGGGTTACACACGCATCTATGTACTCGCGGGTTTATTGGACGGAAAAGTGAAAATTACCCACGGCAAACACATTTTTACGAAAAATAAAGGCGGCTACTATCAAATTTGCGATTCTTTACCTCAATACAAAACCGTTCCTAAATAAATCCCGTCCATATGTAAGCATATGCACGGTCGTTCGGCGCAGAAGGATATGAGAGTACTCACATCCTTCTGACCTCTCTTCCCGTCCATAGTCCTCAAGGCAAAACCCGCAATAAATCGCGGGGAAGACGAGACACCTGAGGAGATTCGCAGTGCCAGCACCGAAGTACCGGACCACAAAGTCCTTGGGGAAACGCCTAAAGCCGTCAAGCCTTGCCTAGAGGAGTATGAACAGGATCAAAAAAACTATGATAGAATGCTAGCATCATATAAATTTTATGTCAAGTCCTTTGAAGAATCTCACGTCCATACCTTCATCGCTTGATGCCGCTCTACGCCCGTCTCACTGGGACGAATATGTGGGTCAGAAGCAAGTAAAAGCAAACGTGCGTATCAATATCGACGCAGCGAAGAAGCGCGGGGGCATGCCGGAACATATCCTCTTCTATGGTCCGCCCGGCGTCGGGAAGACGACGCTCGCCCACCTCATCGCTACGACGCTTGAATCCCCTCTCAAGAGTACTTCCGGAGTCGCCATCGAGCGCGCAGGCGACCTTGCAGCTATTCTTACCAATCTTGAGCCGCATACCGTCCTTTTCATTGATGAGATTCATCGCCTATCACGCAAGATAGAAGAACTTCTCTACCCCGCGCTTGAATCGGGGCACCTCGACATCGTGCTGGGGAAAGGTCCTTCGGCACGCACGGTTGAGCTCTCTCTTCCCCCGTTTATGCTCGTGGGGGCGACGACGCGGGTTGCGGAATTATCCGGACCGCTTCGCTCACGGTTTGGCGGCGGTGTGTTTCAGCTTGATTTCTATAATGATGATGATTTGCGCGATATCATCCGCCGCTCGGCACTCTTGCTTAATCTTGCAGCGCCGGAAGAAGTTATTGAGCGCATTGCCGCAAGAAGCCGTGCAACCCCACGAGTCGCAAATGCACTCTTAAAGCGCGTCCGTGACTTTTCTGAAGTGCATGAGCGTGCACTCTCCGCCGCGCTCTGCGATGAGGCGTGCACACTCTTCGGTATTGATGCACATGGCCTGACCAAAGATGACCGCCGATACCTCGAAACTCTTCTTAAGAGTTTTCGAGGGGGCCCGGCAGGAGTAGGGGCGCTTGCAGCCGCTCTCCATGAGGACGTCGATACGGTTGAACATGTGTATGAACCATATCTGCTGCGTCTTGGTTTTATTGAGCGCTCGCCGCGAGGCCGTATCCTCACCTCAAGCGGCCGTTTGTATTTGAGCGGCGGAAATGATGGTGATATGTTCTAAAGATGTCCGGGCACAGTAAATGGTCACAAATCAAGCGACAGAAATCGGTAACTGATGCGGCAAAGAGTCGTACATTCTCGCGTTTTGCGCGCCTTATCACGCTTGAGTCGAAAAAGGCAGGAGGGGTGATGAGTACTCCCAGTCTTTCAACCGCTATCGCGCGGGCAAAAGCCGCCAATATGCCGAAAGAAAATATCGAGCGTGCAATCGCGAAAGGCACCTCAAAAGATTCGGGGAATCTCGAACAGATTCTATACGAAGCATACGGCCCAGGCGGCGTCGCTATCCTTATCGATGCACTGACCGACAATAAGAATCGCACGACACAGGAAGTGAAACATCTCCTTTCCTTACAAGGGGTAGAACTCGCCGCTCCAGGAGCAGCGAGCTGGGCATTTAAAAAAGCTGGTGCGGTATATGAAGCAAATGGACTTTTAATTGAGGTCGCCGGAACCGACGAAGAACATCTCTCTACCATTCTTGACGCACTTGATGAACATGAAGATGTACAGCGGGTATTCACGAACGCAGTCGGTTATGAAGACACCGAATAAACATCCTCCTAGGGTGCTGGCGATTGATCCTGGATACGACCGCCTCGGCATCGCGGTCATCGAGGGAAATCCATCGCGCCCGACGCTCGTTATGAGCGACTGTGTGCTACCCGAGAAAGGGGCTCGTGAAGAACGCTTGTCTTATGTATCAAAAGCAGTGCATGCTGCAATTAAAAGGTACGCGCCCGATGCACTTGCTATCGAAACTCTTTTCTTCAGCGTCAATAAGAAAACAGCTCTCGGCGTCGCTGAAGCGCGCGGTGCGGTCCTTGCCGCGGCAGGAAATGCTTCTCTCCCGGTCATCGAATGTTCTCCTCAACAAGTGAAGTTGGCAGTTACCGGCTACGGCGGTGCCGATAAAGCCGCGGTCGCACGCATGATTCCGCGGCTCATCTCTCTGCCGAAGAAAAAGCGTCTGGATGATGAATTGGATGCAATAGGAATTGGTATTACCGGACTTGCTCGGCTTCCATATCATTAATCCACACCAATCAATAAAAGTGCTTGCATAAGAAATAGTATTTGTTCAAATGTATCCGTCCCCTATGGGGTTAACGTTTAATCTACGATTATGGATGAACTGCGTCCTGATGATATAGATTCCGAAGAAGAGGCGGATGAAATCGGCTTCGAAGACGAGAGTGAGGAAGAAACGTATTAAATACGGTATCACCTAGCATGCACGGCTCCACCGGTGGAGCCGTGCATGCTACCATACTCGCCATGGAGTTCTTCCGGAACGCACCGTGGCGGCACACCTTTTTTGCATCCATTCTCACCATTTTTGGAATCGGTTTCTTCATAACAGGGGGTATTTTTATTGCGGTCGCGGTTTCCCCTGTACCCGACATAATCTCATTTGCTTCCCGACAAATAGACCAATCAACGAAGATCTACGATCGTACCGGCCAAATCCTTCTCTATGATTATAATCGCGACGCAAAGAGGGATGTCGTCTCAATCGGAGATATATCTCCAAACATTATTAATGCGACGATTGCTATTGAGGATTCTAGTTTTTATGATCATGGTGGCATTCGCTTGACGTCTATTTTCCGTGCCATGCTTGCTGACGCCTTCGGCGGTTCCCTTTCTCAAGGCGGTTCCACCATCACTCAACAGGTCGTAAAAAATACTCTTCTTACAAGCAAGAAGAGTGTCATTCGAAAAATCCACGAATGGGTGCTCGCTATAAAGCTTGAACAGTCCTATTCGAAGGAACAAATTCTTGAAACGTATCTGAATACCATTCCATACGGCGGTACCCTCTATGGCGTTGAAGCGGCTTCTGAATCATACTTCGGCATCCCTGCGAAGGACCTTTCACTCACAGAAGCAGCATATCTCGCTTCAATGATTCAAGCCCCGTCATATTATTCGCCATACGGTTCCCATCAGATTGAGCTCGATGCACGTAAGAATCTAGTTCTTGAGCGGATGCATACGCTTGGTTTTATAGACGATACAGCATATGAACAAGGGTTAGACGAGAAAGTGTCTTTCGCTCCAACGGGACAAAACTCGATCATCGCTCCTCATTTCGTCTTCTATATCCTTGGTCAACTTGAAGAAATGTACGGTTCAAATGCACTTATCTCTGGATTAAAAGTGACGACCACTCTTGATGCTGAACTTGAAGTAAAAGCTGAATCAATCGTAAATCGCTATGCGCTCGAAAACACACAGAAATTTAAGGCCTCTAATGCCTCTCTTGTCGCCCTCGATCCTTCTACGGGACAAATCCTTGCAATGGTCGGTTCACGTGATTTCTTTGACACTGATATCGATGGTCAATATAACGCTACTCTCGCCCTGCGGCAGCCGGGCTCCGCGATGAAACCTTTCATCTACGCACTCTCACTCATGCGCGGATATACGCGTAATACGGTCATATTTGATGTACCAACTCAATTTTCCACGAATTGCCGCCCATCAGATACCTCCAATAACGAACCTCCTTGTTATGCCCCTTCTGATTATGACAATACATTCAGAGGTCCTATGACATTTGAAACTGCACTTGCACAATCAATCAATATTCCCGCTATTAAGGTATTGTATTTAGTCGGCATACAGAATGCTATAAATCTTGCAAAATCATTTGGTTTGACTACACTCGGCGACCCCAACCAATACGGACTCACTCTCGTGCTCGGTGGTGGTGAAGTACGCTTACTCGATCTTACGGGCGCCTATGCTGCTTTTGCAAATGATGGTGTATTACATCCTCCTTCCGGCATACTTGAAGTTACTGATACGAAAGGGAATATTCTTACCCAATACACTCCTAAACCTTCAAGAGTGCTCCCTGAAAACACTGCACATGACATTTCCGCCATGCTTTCGGACGCGCCAGCACGTTTACCAGAATATCCACTTAATTCACCACTTTCATTTTCTGGATATGATGTTGCGGTAAAGACAGGAACTACTGACGACACACGCGACGCATGGGTTGTTGGATATACCCCTTCAGTCGCCATTGGGGTGTGGGCAGGAAATAATGATAATTCAAAAATGGTGAAATCTGTAGCCGGATTTATTTCAGCACCAATGTGGCATGAGGTGATGGCGTATGCACTCTCAAAATATCCCAAAATGTATTTTGGTGAACCAAGTCCTATTCCAAACACTGTTCCACAAATGCTTCAGGGAAATTGGCGTATTCCCGACGCAAATAAGAATATCGTTCCACATAGCTTATTGTATTGGACGGATAAAAATAATCCTCTTGGCCCTCCTCCTTCACATCCTGAACAAGACCCTCAATTTGAGTATTGGGAATACGGTATTACTGCATGGTATATTTCCCATCCGAATCTCTTTTCAGGAGGGGTTATGCTCCCTGTTCCTCTTTCATTCTCCCCTACTACTACTCAATAAACATTACTGATTCATCGGAGATACAAGATAGAGAAGTGATGGATCATTAACACCTTTAATAATGAGTGGGCGGCCGATACCAGCTGCGGTTATTGAGAGACTTTCTGCTGTAGTAAGAGAAAATATTGTTGAGAGATAACGATGATTAAAGGAAAGTTCAATATCACTTCCTGATATTTGTGCTGGAAATGTTTCGGATGATTCTCCCACTTCAGTATTTTTTGCAAAGAAAGAAAAGATATTCTTTTTTTGATTAAAGCCAATACGTATTTTTTGGAATGAATCAGAAAAGATGGTTGTTCGCTTTAATCCTGCTTCAAAATCTTTTCGAAGAATAATTGCTTCTACAACCGATTCCTTTGGTATGATTTGTCGATAATCGGGATAAATTGCGTTCGTGAGTCGTGAAACTATCATCCCGGTATTCCCTACGAATGCACATTGATGGTCATCGAACGATAGAATAATATCCTCATCAGGTAGTGCTTGAGCTATATCGAGCGCATTTTTTGCAGGAATAAGGAATTTTCCTTGTGTACCTTTATTTGAAAGAGGTATTTTTTTCTCCGTAAGCCGGAATGAATCAGTTGCAACTGCAGTGAGTAATCCTCCTTCTATAGAGAGATAGAGACTTGAAAGTTCTGGGCGAATAGTTGAAGTTGATGCACAGGAAGAAATTGAATTAAATAGGTTCTTTAAAAGAACCCCTGAAAGTACGATTCTATTTTTTGGATTTTCTGGAAATGGTATAGAAGGAAAATCGTCGTAGGGTATGGTTTTTATTGAACTTTTCCCCATACCACTCTTAAGAGAAATAATATCCCCTATATGTTCAAGAGATATTTTTCCTTCTTGAGTCAGAGAAGTAGCTATTTGTTGTAATAGAATTGCAGGAATTGCTACGACGCCATGAGAAATAACTTCTCCTTCTAGTTTTAAATCAATACCAGTTTCGAGATTGGTAGCTCTCATTTTAATACCTTCATCCCCCGCAACTATAAGGATAGAAGAAAGAACAGGGAGTGTAGTTGTCTTTCGTTCTGCAAAACGAGAGACGGTATGTACTGCTTCAGAGAATGTCTTTTTTTCTATTGAAATATTCATATCATTCCTATTAGGAGTGTGGATAAGTGGAGAAAGAAAAAATACGATGTATATATTGATTATTTTTTCCACCTATACACGAATATAGTGTGGATAGATAGTAGGAAAAGATCATACAAGAAGTGTGCGGATATTTTGAATTTCTTTTGCGAGCTCATTATCAACAACTACTTCACGCTTTATTTTCTCACATGAGTGGATAACTGTTGTATGATCGCGCCCACCAAGTTTTGTTCCGATAGTTGGATACGAAATACTAAAATCCTCACGAAGAATATACATAATGACTTGCCGTGGGCGCACCACTTCCCTTCTTCGGGTCTTTTCATAAATACTTTCTTCATCAATTCCATAATATTCAGCAACCTTATCAACCACATTTTTCACAGATATATTTTTCTGGGGTCGGGTGAATGAACGTAATGATTGTCTCACTTCAGCAATATCAGGGGAAGATCCTTTTACTTGAGCATGGCAAATAATACTATTCACCATTCCTTCTAATTCTCGAATAGATCCTGATATAGAAGTAGCGACATATTCAACCACCTCATCCGACAATAAAATACCGTGTAACGAAGCCTTTTTCCGAACAATAGTCATACGTGATTCAGGATCAGGTTCACCAATATCAATAGTCATTCCGCTTGCTAAACGACCCTTCAAGCGCTCGGCGATATCAGGGATAGCAGCAGGCGCTCGATCAGAAGAAAAGATAATCTGCTTATTTGTATCGTGGAGGGTATTGAATAAGTGAAATAGTTCCTCCTCCGTCTTCAATTTTTTAGAAAGAAACTGTACATCATCCATGATAAGAAGATCATATTGACGGTATTTATCTTTAAATCGATTTGCTGTTCCTGCTTGCACAGAATCGGTGTAATCAATAGTGAATTTTTCAGAGGTAAGATAAAACACTTTACGTCCTTGGTACTGTTTTTTAAATTGATTACCGATAGCTTGAATGAGGTGTGTTTTACCACGGCCAGTGTCGCCGTAGATGAAGAGAGGATTATAGGTAATACCTGGACGATTCAGTACCGCTTGTGCCGCTGCGTATGCAAGATTATTGAATGAACCAATAACAAACGTATCAAATGTATAACGAGGATTCAGATTATCGCTTTTATTAATATAAAATTCATCCAACGGAAGTTCCAAAATACCCCGTAAAGGGTTTTTGTTCTCTTTTTGGGACTTATTACGATGTTCATCCTTAACGATGAGATATTCAATGTTCCGAAATTCATATGAAATATCTCGGATAATTTTTAAGAGTAGAGAATGAAATTTCTTCAGGTACCAATCTTTAAAGAATTGGCTGGGTACACCGATATATACCACTCCATCCTCCCCTATCTTCACAATAAAACTGTTGCGAAACCATGTATTGAAGTTTGCTGGCGATATAGAAAGTTCAATTTGAGTCAGAACGTATTCCCAGAGTTCCCGTGGATTCCCTTTGTCCATGATGAGATGGAGTATACGCCGTCCCGGAATGAATAGCACGTGTGGTGTTTCGGGGAGAACCTGTTAATATTATGTGTATAACCTAATCTTGCATTCCAGTATGTCAAAACGGACCTATCAGCCGAAGAAGAAGAAGAGGGCCACAACCCATGGGTTCCTTTCACGCTCGAAAACAAGCGCCGGCCGTGCCATTGTGAGGCGCCGGCGCCATGCTGGTCGCACGCGGCTTACTCCATAGCGTGTTTCCGCGCCGTAAGCGGTTTCCTCGTGCACTCTTCCCTACTGCCCTGAAGGGTGGACGTCGTCTTTCTTCTCCCCACTTCTCCATAATCCTTCCAAGGGAAGGCGCAGGATACGCGGTTGTAGTGTCAAAAAAGGTCGCCCGCCTCTCGGTTACCCGGCATCGTATAAAGCGACGGATTCTTGAGGTACTCCGTACACTTCCTCTCCCACAAGCTCTCATTATCTTCCCAAAGTCTTCTGCCGCCGATATCCCCCGTCAAGAGATATACATAGAACTAGAAACCCTCCTTTCCAATACGCGGTCATAGCGTACAATACCCCTGTGATTTCATCTTTCTTTCACGCGGTGTTCTACGATCCGATTTATAACGCACTTGTCGCGCTCGTTTCTTTCATCCCTGGATCTGATGTTGGTATCGCCATCATCCTTATCACCATCCTCATCCGACTCGTCCTTCTCCCCTTCTCTCTTTCAGCGGCACGCACCCAGCGCGCGATGAAAATAATCGAACCGAAGATAAAGGAATTGAAGGAAAAGTATAAAGACGATAAAGAAAAGGAGGCGCTTGAGACCCTTGCTCTCTATCGTGAAGAGAAGGTAAATCCGTTTGCAAGTATCCTCATGGTTTTTATTCAGATTCCGGTCCTACTTGCTCTGTATTTTGTCTTCTATCATGAACCATTTCCCGCCATCAATATTGCGCGGCTATATCCATTCACTCCAGTCCCTGGTATGGCATCGCTTGAATTCCTCGGTCTTATTTCGGTTGCAGGAAAAAGCCTGGTGCTTGCCTTTCTTGCAGGACTTACACAATTTTTCCAGGCACACGCAGCTCTTTCGGGGACTATGAAACCACCAGAAGGTACTGGCATGCAGGCCGATTTCCAGAGGATTATGGGACTGCAGCTGAAATACGTCTTCCCATTCCTTATCGGGACTATTTCCTATACGACGTCTGGCGCCATCGCGCTGTATTTCATCACGACGAACCTCGTCGGCGTACTGCAAGAAATGTATGTGCGCCGAGCACTCTCAAAAGAATCATCAAAATGAGTAACTCCAGAGAGAACTATCATTCTTGTTAAGAAACACGAGCGTCGTACCCGAAGGATCGAGCGCGAGTGAGGAAGCATCAAGTACGTCTTTCGTTTCTGCTGTGAAATCAAGGACGAGCTGTGCATAACGACTTGTGACATCGATCCTCCATATACGGTCGGAGAAATGAACTATTCCCTGATACCAGTCATCGGGATAACGGGAAGAAGGAGGATTCACAGGTACACCGCAATACAGAGAAGAATCATCATTTGTCCATACACATTTTTCAGCAATAGTTGCGATAGGAAGAGGAATAGATTCTCCCGTCACTGTGTGTACGAGCCTCATCTGCATGGTGTTTCCGAGGGTGTAGCTTATAAGTGCCCACTTCCCCGACGGGCTCGTAAGGGCAGTAAGGCCATAGAGTGGCCCGGCGATTCGGGAGAAATGTCCGGTGGTATCCACAAGAAATGCATCGCCCTGAAGAGATGATGAAGGCTTTGTATATGCAAGATATTGATTCTTTCCGGCAAAGGAAATAATGAGAGAGGAAAGGGGCGTACGGAATATTTCGGCCGTATGCGAGCCGTCAGTACGTGAGAGAGAAGCGACTGAACCATTTACTCCAGAAGAAAGTGTAAGCACATTTGTTGAGGAAAGAGAGATACCAGAGAGGTTCTGTGACAAAAAGAAGCCGTTTGTACCGGTCGATGGGAGCGCGTAAGTGTTAATGGTGGAAAAGTCAGCACCTGAAAGATACCGAACAAACGCAAACGACCCATTTGGAAGCCAGAGAGCAGACTGAATACCCGGAAGGGTTTTATTTGATATGCGAGTAGACCTCTTTGTCGCTGTGCTGTAGGAAAAGATATTGCCACTCTGTCGCTCAATGTACTGGGCGATGACTTCAGACGATGAACTTGCACTCCCTCCCTTATTGATAACGATTTCTCCAGGCACAATCGGTCCCTCACTTACTTTCACTAATCGTGACGAAACAGAAGTCGCTGTGCCCGAAGAAGGAGGAATAATAGTCACTTCCTGCGAAGGAGGAGTCCCCTGCCCTGCCACAGGTAGACCAGTGTCCCCTCCCGGCGCAACGGTGACATTCGCGGAACGCATAAAGAAGAAATACGCCGCCACGCCGGCAACTGCGAGGAGGAGTACGATTGCTGCGATGATAAGGGTTCGTCGCATATTTATTTATGGAGAACAAGTCAGTGACACGCCGTAGCAAATGACACCATATTGACTTGTAGTGGTGTACGTCACCCCCATCGACTCTGAACACCCATTCGTGAGTGATGTCCATGAATAAGTAGAGAGTGAATGGCTAGCTATAAATGCGGCTCCGGCAGCAGTTATGGTAGCTTTCATCGTACCCCCATCTGCAGTGCACCCTGCGCTAAAGGCATTTTGAATTTGTGAATCCCTCGGTACAACCGTACTGTCCCACCCAGGGATAATTCCAAAAAGATGAGTCGCCTTTTGGTACTGAACGGTTATACTTTTTCCACAATAGAGAGTGACACTCGCATCCACACAGTTACCGCTAGCATTTTCAGTTTGGCAAGACGCGATGGTCGGGGATAATCCATTGCTGCAGCTATAGCTTGATGCATAATTTTGACTTGAACATACTGCTCTCTCGAGATAGGGGCCACTGCTTCCGGTCGTGCATCCAGCTGATGGAGCAGTCACCGAGGTCTGGGACCCATTGTTTGAGGTGGATCCGGTTGTTAACGTTTGTCCAGGTGCGGTGTCGAGTGGGCGGAGGTTGAGAGAGAGATTCAGGATACTCGGGTTGATGATCGAGAAGACGAGAACGGGAGAGAGAACAAGTACAAGGCCGAAGATCGCCTGCACGATGCGTCCTTTTGCATCCGTTAGCTTGCTAACGTTTTCTTTATTAACCGCAATCTCAAGCCCACCCCAGATGATTTCTATGACGGCAAGAGCTGCAGCGAGCCCAATGAGGTATTTGTAGAGATTATTGAAGAAGTTTGCGAGCGATTCTGAATTGGCGATGGCCGAACTGGGATCAGTAAGTCCTGGAATTGGTGCGAGGGCAACGAATTCCTCCGCTAAGACATGAGGTGCTATCCCGAAGAGAAGGAAGCTACCTGCGATAAATAGTATTTTTTTCATCCCGTTAGAAATAGAACTTACAAGGTAATCTTTCAATGTTCGTTTATTATTCATGCTTTGCTCGTTATTTCTAACGGGATTCATAGGCCGAAGAGATTAAATCCTTTTGTCGTGCCGAAGGAGAGTGAGAGATTTGTAGAAGCTCTCATATAGTCGCCAGAGGAAGCGACGAGTGAAAGAGAGGCACTTCCCTGCCCGTTCCCAGAGGGTCGCAGGGTTATTATGCCTCCCGTCTGCGCGTGTACACCGTTGAGGAACCACTCGAGAGTAGGTGAACCGCGCGACGTCCCGAAGGAAAACGGGGCGGCAAAAAGTGTTGCCTCGGCACTCTTGATGCTATAGGAGCCGAAAAGTGCATGGTCGAAGCGGACTCCAAGGAGTGGATCGTTCTCATAGATGCGCACTGAAGGATCGAGAGCGGAGAGTGAGAGAGTAGAACCACCTACCAAGCTTCCATCTTGGCTCATGACCGAGACCGAGACTTCGCGGGAACGGTATTGGAGTGGAGAGGCGACCATAATCGCCTCTTTACCAATACCAGAAGCGTTTGTGATCTGTGCCTTATCAACTATCCATGTGTAGGAAAGTGTATGTGGATCAAGCGCCTTCCCGCTCGCATTTCTCATGTTCGCAATGGCGACAACTCGCACATTCCCCTCAAGCGGTACCGAAGGTTTTCCCGGATACAGTGGCGGAGCCGAGGAGATCGGCTCCGCCACAAGCGCGACATCTTGGGGTTGAATAGCAATTGATTGAGAGTACTGTGTCCCGCCAGACGTTATAGAGACCTCTACCTGTGTCACAGCCCCAGCTTTGCCGAGCGTAACGGTCATCGGCTGTATGTTGCCTTTATAGATATTCTTTCCGGCAACCATGACAGACATCGACGCATTCGTTAGGTCAATAGTGGAAGAAAGGAATGAAAGTGTAGCTTGACCATATGGCATCGGATACTGCGGAGATATTGAAACAGAAAATGAGGAAGCACTACTGCCAAAGTCTCCGAGAGATTGT
Source organism: Candidatus Kaiserbacteria bacterium (assembly GCA_023264445.1). GTDB lineage: Bacteria > Patescibacteriota > Minisyncoccia > Phycocordibacterales > Phycocordibacteraceae > C7867-001. Next base: position 75,907 of record JAHFMN010000002.1, read on the forward strand.
GCTGAGATTGAAAGAGGCAGTAAAAGCGCAATAGCAAGAGCGACAGGTGGTCCGAAGCGCATGCTTCTAGTATATAGCCTGCGCAGCGCCCTTATGCCGCTTTCCGTGCTCCCTCGGGGATTTCCTCGGCAGCGTATGCAGCATCATTTGATGCTTCTTGCTCTGTCTGTGCTATTTGACTAGCTTGATACTGCATTAGTTGTGCCTCCATCATGGCTTGCTGCCGCTGCTTTTGCTGTAGTGCGCCCTGCTCTTGTTGATATTTCTTCATCTTCGCCTTTTCTGATTTGATTTGGATGTGGTACATCCGCCACGTGGAAAGGGTGAATGAAGGGATGGCTCCAATAAGAGGGACTTCAGCGATGGCGAGACTGGCGACGAACCAGAGCGCGTGCCCAGCCTCTTCTTTAAATATGCGCGCGTTCATGAGCATGAGCATGAGACCAATGACGAGCCAGCCCAAAAACCCGGTAGCCATGGCCATGATGACACCGAATGTCTCAATTGCGCCTACACCGAAGAATCCCAATCCTCCAGCAATAGTGGTGCACCCTGCCGCCACAGCTTTCCCTGCTATGCCCGCCATGCTCGTCCCGGCCGCACTAGTAGCGGTAGCCGTACAAGCAACCGCAGCAACTACGGGTCCGAAGAACCAGAAGAATTCAAAAAAAATACGCAGGAGATCGAAAACGACGGCTACCGTAAGGACTGGTGATGCCTTCGGCCAGGTCATTACCGGCGGAGCCGGAGGAGGTTCATTTCTTTTCAGTGGCATAACGCTCCTTCTCTGCCTTTATCGCAAGGAGCTGGGAAGGATCGGACGTGATGATCTGGTCTTCCGTGTAGCTTGCGACGACCTTGATAGCAACGTGCTTCAGTCCCGCGAAGAAGAGTCCTTCTCCTACCCCCGCTTCGAGTAGTAGGTATTTTTCCTCATCAGTGAGGTTGAAGGTCTGCTGTAGCACATCGATCGTCGTTGGGGACTGCTTCAACAAGAGCTGTAATGAAGAGTTCGTGAGAATCGGCCGCCCATAGGGGCTCTTGAGGAAATCTTCCACATCCTGTGTGATGGTACAGACCCCGAGAAAATACTTGCGTCCACGCTTCGCGACAGAGTAGAGGAAGGATGCCGTATCTTCGCTCTTCATCATCCACCATGCCTCATCGATAATGAGCAGACGCTTCTTCAGTTCATGGCGGATTTCGTTCCAGATATAGTGAGTGATGATGTACATTGCGACTGACTTCAATTCATCCTCCATATCGCGCACGGAGAAGACTATGAATTGCTGCTTGATGTCGATGTTGGTCGGTTGATTCATAAATCCCGCCCAGGTGCCGTGAGTGTATTTTGAAAGGCGTATGACGAGAGATTCGCTCCCTTCCATGCCAGAGAGCACCTGCTCGAAATCGGAGAGGAGCGGTGGTTCCGCACCGGTGAAGTCGACATCTCCAGTGATGTCTTTGAGGGCATAGGTTTCGCTCACCGCGCGATCGATGATGGCGTCCTCCTCAGGCGTGAGGCCGCCGAGCATGATGCGGAAGAGCCCGACGAGCGAGATAATGTTGGAACGTAGGATATCTTTCGGGTCCTCATCGCTTTTTACCGGTGGCAGGTCAAACGGATTGATATGGTGTTCGGAGGAAAGTGAAATATGGAAAGAGCGCCCACCTGTCGCCTCTGCAAGCTGTTCGTATTCGCGCTCAGGGTCGATGACAATGATATCCGTACCAAACATGAGAGAACGAAGCACTTCAAGCTTTGTCGCATAGCTCTTTCCGGAGCCGGATTTGGCGAAGACGACGGAATTGTAGTTCTCGAGGGAGAATCGGTCGAAGAGGATGAGCGAGGAGTTATGGCGATTGATGCCATAGAGGATGCCGCGGTCGCTCGTGAGATCAAAGGAGACGAATGGAAAGATTGATGAGAGCGGCGAAGAATTCAATTTTGAATTCACGAGAAGCTCATCGGTGCCAAGCGGTAGGCAGGAGCGGAATCCCTGTTCCTGCTGAAACAGCGCCGGCTTCGTGTAGACGAGCTTTGCATCAAGGATGCCGCGTATCTCGCCTTCAGTCTTATCAATTTCCTCCCGGGAATCACCGTAGAGGGCAAGGTAGATGCCGACGTCAAAAAGCTTCTCTTGTGCCTGCTGCAGACTATCGCGCAGGCTCTCGAGGTCCTGGTAGGCAGTGTCGAGGAGTGGATCGCGCACGAGTCCTTTTGCTTCACGCTCGCTGATCTGACTCTGTACTTCGGCCACCTTTTTCTGGAAGCTGCGGAGCGCTTGTTCGGTTTCAACTGGATGGATGAATATCGAAGCATCAAGTACGGTGTCCAGATTGATAATTGGAGAGAACCAGCCATCGGAGAGGAATCGCGGGTAGGAAATAGTGTAGAAAGACCGGACGAACTTTTCTCCGAGCTCTAGCTCACGGGAACCGATCTTCAGCGCGGTCGGGGCGATAGTGTCCACAAGATCCAGCGCCCCTTGCTTGTAAATATCCTTCGGGAGCACGGGAACCACCATCGGGGATTGCTCGTTTTTGCGCTTGAGAAAATCAAGTAAAGCCATATCAGTTGTCGAGGCGGATAGGATTCTCCAATTCGCCCGGGTTAAACGAGCGATACATGAGCTCAATGACTTCTTCGGTTCCAAGCGGGACGGCGCGCACACCGGTGCCGGAAAGACTGCTTGCGATAAGCATTAGCCGCTGCTCGAGTTGCGCACGATCTTCTTCAAACGAACTTTCTGCAGCGGCGCTCTGCGCAGAAGCATTCCCCTTCCGCAAGAAGCCGACGGCGCGCGCGGCGGAGACACGGGGAGCATACGGCACGACGATGTAGAACGATTTCGTCATAATGTTCGCGTGGTCGGTGAAGGAGCGGACGAATTCAATATATTCGCGCAACTGAATCCGCATAAGCTCTGTCTTTTGCCCTGGGGCTTTTTCCTCTAGAAGGGCGAGATACGGGCGCAAATCCATCTTGCGTGAGTTCACGACGATCTGGACGGAGAAATCGATTGTATTGAGGAAATTCTGGAAGCCAAGCGTGATGGCGCGCTGTTCGTCGGCCGATTTCAATCCGAAGTTGATTGAGGAACAGATGAGTACGCCGCGATAGCCCCCATCCTTCAACACGATGACGCCGTTCCGGATCTCCTTTACCGGGACAAATTGCTGCGTTGCTCCTGAAGGTGCGGTTGCCATATTAGGATGTGGGCTTTTCACCCCCTCCAGATACATCAAGCGACCATGCGAGCTCGGAAAGCTTGCCGCGGGTGAGTTTCGGCGTTCTACGCGCACTCTGCGCAGCAGCATCTGCTTGTGCGGCCGCCTGTACTGCAGCACTCTCCCCTGCCGCCTTCGACTCTTCGCGTTTCCAGAGGAAGAACTTTGCACCGATGTAGTAATTGAAGCCCGCCTCCAACACCTCTATGAAAGGTTTCCCGTTTATCTTGTAAAACGAAAGGGCCGCTGCGAGTGCTGCGACTGGCACCGAAAGCATGATGGCATACAGTATTGGCAGATAGACGAAGAGGATGACGCAGAGTCCAATGCCGCCGGCGACATAAATAAATTGCTTCAGCGTCAAAGGGCCGATAATCTTGTCTTCAACCTCGATAAATTGTGGCACCTGGTACTCCATCTCCCACAGTATAACAGCAGCGAGCGCTCAAGGGCGTGGCCAGTGTTGTTATACTGTATTAGTGTTCCCTGTTCTTTTCGGGAGGTTCTCACATGTATATGTATATCGTTCATGAAGTGAAAAAAGAGGAGCATGTGAGATGTTCAAAATGCCGTGACACCATCGATCTTTCTACCGAAAGCTACCACAGAGAGGTTGATAGCTATGGTGTCTCGCTATTTTGGCATCACGAGTGCTGGCATGGACCGTTGCTGCTGCTCATCGATTGAAGAGGCCTCCAGCCTCTTCTCTTTTATAACGGAGAATTCCCTACGAGAAGGTCGAATACCCAGACGACCAGTCTGAAGAACGGCCCAGCAAACAAGTACGAGAAGGCAAACAAGAAAAGGATAAGTGAAAGCATTCCCGCCCCGCGGATGCTCTGCTCGATACGCGCAAGACCGCTCGCAAGGTGCCAGGGGAGTATCGCGCGAAGCGTGGTGAAGCCATCCAAAGGTGGAAATGGTATCAGGTTGAAAAGGCCGAGGAAAAGATTGATAAAGGCGATGGTCGTAGCAAATGAGATTGCGGTCGCATCGAGCCCCACCGCTCCACCGTAGCGAACGATTATCCCGAAAATAACGGCGAGCAGGAGATTTGTCGCGCTTCCGGCGATGGCGACTAGTGCCTCACCCCAGCGCTGATTGCGCAGATTGTAGGGGTTATAGGGCACCGGCTTCGCCCACCCGAAAAGGATGGGAGAATGAGTGAAGATGAGGAGCGCTGGGAGAATGATGGACCCCATCAAATCGATGTGTGAAAGAGGGTTTAATGTGAGACGCCCGGCGAGCCGTGCAGTCGGGTCTCCGAGCGAGTTGGCGGCATAGCCATGCGCTACTTCATGCGCAATGACAGAAAGGATGAGGACAATGAGCGAGAGGATGATTTCCATGGTTGCCGGTTTCGTATCGTATGCTACCATGCGGCAGTTATGGCACGCGCCTGCGACATCACCGGCAAGAGCACGCAAATTGGCGGGCGGTACTCCAACCGCACCCGCGCGACGCAATTCAACCCGACCGGCAAGGTACGCCGCAAGGCCAATCTCCAGAAGCGCCGCATCTACGTAGCAGAGCTTGGGAAAACAGTCATCGTGGACGTCTCGGTCAAGGGTCTCAAGACCATCAAGAAGCACGGCGCCTACGCCACCCTCAAGAAAGCGGGAGTTCTCTAGCAGACAGTTCGACTTCTCCAGAAATATGAGCTACATTCAAACGGTAGCTCTTTTTCTTTTGCATGTAGGGGTGAAGAATGGAAAATAATCATTTTACTCAACTAGCTTCCTTGGTCGCCAAGGTCTACGCGGGGAAAGACTGGCATGCGTTGTCTCTACGAGAGAGAGAAATCGTGGGCATACTTGAGCTCACGGGGTATCTCGTGGTCAACGATCCTCCCAACGGTTTCGTCGGCCCAGCTGTTCCCCGACCGCATGATCGCCAACAGCAGTTGGACCTGGTCCACCACCAGTAACGCGGGCGCCTCTCTAGAAGAGGCGCCCAACTCATTTCATAGCAACCAGGCGCTATGCTACATTTCATCTATGACGTACACACCAAGAGTATTTAATTTACCAGTGCTTGAGGGGATTTCAGAAAAGCAGATTAAAGTGCATCTCGCGCTCTACGAGGGCTATGTGAAGCATGTGAATCTCATCATGGGCATGTCCCAGATGTACGGAAAGACCGATGATGAAGGCGGTAAGTATTCTCTCGCTGAATTCCGCCGCCGATTCGGTTTTGAGTTCGATGGGATGCGCATGCATGAATACTATTTTGAGCAGTTTGAGGGCGAGAAAGGAGGAAGCCCCGATTCAGTGCTTGCGAAAGCGGCGGCCGAGAAATACGGAAGCGGCGAAGAATTTCTTGCACACGTGAGGCAAGTGGCAGCGACTCGCGGCATCGGCTGGGTAGTGGTATATGCCGATCCCGTCGGAAAGACTATCCATACGGTATTCGTCGGCGACCACGAGTTTGGCCAGCTTTCCGGCCTCCCTGTCCTCCTCGCACTCGATCTCTGGGAGCATGCGTACATGGTGGACTATGTGCCAGCCGACAAGAAAAATTATATTGATGCGTTCTTCGCCAATCTCAATTGGAGCGTCGTTGAGAAGCGTTTTGACGAGGCGATGAAAATAAGCGCCGCATAAGCGGCGAGGACGAGCAGGAACGGAAAACGCTCGATAGTAAAGGCCGCAAACGGGAGCGCGGAGCTTTTCTCCGCGATAAAGATGAAGTATTTCATGAGTACGTACACGGGATAGCCCGCGATTTTTGCAATGAGCAGCACGAAAGGCCCGATGGTCATGCCGACGACGCCCGCGAGCGCGGCGAAAGCCATTGCAAATGGCACAAACGGATTCACAAGCAGATTCGCAGGCAGAGCGACGAGCGAGAAGAGACCGATGTCGTAAAGAAGAAGCGGTAATACCGAGATCTGCGCCGCGAGCGTCGTCGCGACAATGTTCCTCCAGAAGGAGTGCAAACGCATCAAGCGTGCTTCGATGAGAGGCGAAAGCCAGATAATTCCCGCAGTCGCGGCAACCGAGAGGCCGAATCCGGGGTCGAAGACGAGAAAGAGAGGATTCCAGATGAGCATCAAGAGGACCGCCACAAGAAGCGCGCGGCTCGCGGCGTACGAGCGACCTGTCGCGCGTGCATAGAGTGCGATGATGGCCATGATGGCGGCGCGTATGGCCGTGGCAGAGATACCTGCAATGCCGACAAAGAGGAGGAGTGCCGCGCCGCCGGCGAAAAACTGCAGGCGGCGCGGGAGCTGTAGGAGTACGAAAAAAGCCATCACCCACTCGGCCACGACCATGATGTTGTATCCGGAGAGGACGATGATTTGCACGAGCCCCGAGCGCGTGAAGGCATCCTTCAGTGCAGTCCCTAGCCCCTCCTTCCCGCCGATGACGATGCCGCCCGCAAGCGCCGAAGCGGGCTCCGGCAAGGCAAGAGCAAGTCCATCGAGGAATGAATGCTTAATGCGCGCGAGCGCGGCAGGAATCGAGTACCAAGGCGCGGGCTCTACCGTATATATGGACCCGAATTGGATAAGGAAGCGGATATTCCGCGCCTCTAGGTATTTATCGTAGCGGAAGGTACGTCCGCCATCCGTTTCAAACGCCTGCGGCAGAGAAAGCGTCCCGTATACGCGCACGCGGTCGCCGACGCGCACATCGGCAGAAAGCGGCATGACCGCAAGTGCGCCGACCTTCTCACTACCCTTCTCCACAACGAGCGCGATGCGCTGATTCTTCTCGCGCACATCTGGATCGCTCACGACCACTCCGTCATACTGCACACGATGCCGCAGGTCGCTCGCAAATGCTTGAGGCAACGGTGTGTCAGCAATCGTCGCACGCACCGTTCCGAACACGACGCAGATACAAAACACCGCACCAAGTGAGTACACAAGGCGCGGCTTCAAAAACGCCGCGCCGCCAAACAGCGCCGCGAGTAGCATTACAAACAAAACTGCCTCCCATCCAAAATTAAAAACCGACTGCACCCCCACCCCACCCACAAACCCTGCAACAATGGCGATAAGAGCCTCCATAGTTCTATGCTACCGCGGAACAAGCACAACACTCTCATTAGGATCGCGCTTCCACAAGGCCCACCCACAAAGACTCTTGACGCGCTCGCCATGCTGGTATAACATATCCGTTATGTTAGCAAAAGCACCTTATGGAATATAACTTTTGGGTAAACCAACAAGGGCGGTCCCCCGTCCTTGAAGACCTAAAAGTGGTGTCCAGTGCCGATGCTAACTCAGGAAAGGCCTACTGGCTTCAGTTAAGTAAGGTCAGGAAGTATTCCTATCCACAAATGGCGGGGAAACTCATTAAAAAGCTTAAAGGCGAAAACCCATATAAGATTTTCGAGCTGAGATTTTCCCTGCCCCGGAAGATAGCGAGGACCTTCTGTGTTATTGGACGGGATTCAACATTGTGGCTGCTGCACCTAGTTATTAAGAAAAAAGATGGAACGAAGCATTCCGACATAAGGGTTGCCGAAGAAAGAGCAGGAATCCTTGAGCGCGCAATTCATTATTTATAAACGAAGATTATATGAAGATCCAACACGCAAAAGAAATATTGCTTGGAGATGACAAAATCCGGAAATCATTTGAGAAAAATGATTTGGACAGCATCAAAATAAATGTTGGTCTGCAAATTCTTGAATTGAGGCTAATTAAAAATCTTACCCAGAAACAATTGGCTAAGAAGATTGGTACTAAACAGCCCAGCATCGCGCGCGTCGAAAGGGGAGCTACTGCTCCGAGCTTAACGTTCCTCTATAAGATTGCATCTGCAGTTGGTACGGACTTGATTCCACCAAAATTTGCAATCGTTGAAGAAAACGAACTCCGAGATCAACTTAATTCGCTTGTGGTCGAGTCAGTCTTCCGTATTGCTGAGCACAAAACGGAGCCAACGGATAACTACAGAGTCTCCCAGGAAAGTAGAAATATTATTGGAAGCTCCACCAGTCCATTAGTCAATGCAAATAAATTCATATGAAGAACAGAATTCGTTACATGGGAGGAATTATCTGCGGATCATCCTCCATTGATCAAGGAACACAAAACCTCTCGGCGTTTAATTTCATTGATCAGGTTACTGCAGATATAAAATCCACCGACCCGATAAAGACCACAAAGTCACTAGAAAAAATTACCATCCCCTTTTCTTTCCAGGTTATTTCTCTATGGAAGAGAAGTAACGTTTCTGATTTCGGAACGGAAATAAAAGGAACCGCCATTATCGAAGAGATCGATCCCCAGGGAAAAATTCTACAAACAATTCCCGTTGAATTTCTAATTCCTGTGACGGCAATAAGAGCACGACATATCTTAAAAGTACAAGGAATGATGGTCAGCACCACAGGGGAATATTGCTTTCAGTTTAGAGAGGTTGACGAAAAAGGCGAACGGTCCGAACCTATCGCAAAGCTTTGTTTTGATGTCGTTCTTAATAAATCTTAAAATCTAACAGCAAGGAGGTGGTGTCACGCACCGCGGTCCATGGCGGCGTTGGCGAGGGCGTCGGCGTCGGAGTTTTCGGCGCGCGGGACGTGCGCAAAGGAGACCGTGCCGAAGGCGGCGGCGTTGTGCGCGAGGCGCGCCTGCTGTTCCTTCATGACTGGATGCTTCACCTTATAAAGCCCGTTCATCTGCTTCACGACGAGCTCGCTATCCATCTTCACCACGACCTCCGTCTTACCGCGCTTCCCTTCCGGGACGAGCTTCAAGAGCTCTTCAAAGGCGAGGATGACCGCTTCGTATTCTGCGAAGTTGTTGGTGCGCGTTCCGAGGAATTTGGAGACGCTCGCGACTGAATTGCCGAGCTCGTCGCGTATCATCGCGCCCGCGCCCGCTGGCCCCGGGTTGCTCCGCGAGCCGCCATCGGCATGAATAGTGAATTTCATGCGCGTACTATACACCCAGTATCATTCGGCAGAATAATACGATATTGACAATCATCTTTTAAAATTGTTAAGATGAAGTCTGACCCACAATGCTCTTCGAAAGGAGGTTTAGGTGAAAAAGCACATACTCCTGGCTTCTACGCTCCTTTTCATCGGCACGGCATCTGCGCAGGGCTACCGTATGCCACAGCAATACCGCCCACCGGTAATGCAGCGCCCGATGATTCAGCCGTACGCCGGTGCTACCCCGATGTACTCGCAACCGTTTCAGTACTATGCGCCGCAGGTATACCGGTACCAGCCGCCGGTGATGGTGCCGCCGCCTCAGTACCAGATTCAGCCGTACGCCGGTGCCACCCAGATGTACCCGCAGTTCCTAGTTCGACCGCAACCGCCGCCGGTTATCTTTTACTACTACCGGTAAGCGCCCAGCCCTAGTGGAGAAGGACAGTCCTTCTCCACTAGGGCTGTCTTTCTTTTTCGTTAAACCATTCGGATATCGATGAGTCGCAGGCGGACAGGATTGCCGCGCGAGAAGGTGTCGCGCTCAAGATGCGCGAGCATATGCACCCTACTTCCCGATGAAAGCGTTTCTGCAGTGCGTGCGATGGCGCCTTTTGCAAAAAAGGTCACGGCGTCAATGTGCACATTTCCTTCATGTGCAGCTATTTTTAATTTCAAATGTTCCTCGCCTTTTCCAAAACGTGAAATCTCATGCGCGATGACCTCGCGTAAAAGAAACACCGGCTTCGGATTCTCCATACCGAACGGCGCGAGCCGCTCTATTTTTTTCAGGAACGATTCATTTATTTCTTCCGGTGCAATGGTGCCGTCGGCATGCTTGGAAAGATCATCTTCGGCTTCTTGCGTCTCCAAACGTGCGTGCGCCTCGACGAGTCGGTCTTCCAGAAAAAATACTTCCGTATCTTGCACGGTGAAACCGCCCGCTTTTGCATGGCCGCCGAATTCTACAAACATGTTTTCCGTGCCGCGCATGAGCTCGAGGATATGCGTATCGCCGCCACTTCGCACTGAACCTTTGAGACTCATGTTCCCCTCCCTTCCCCAGAGGAATACTGGCCGCTCATATTCGTCTGCGATGGTATTGCACACGAGCCCGAGGAGTGCCGGGCGCCATTCCGGATCGCCGAGCGCGATGACGCTACGCACCTCGCGCTCTTTGAGCCGCGTGTGCACCGCGCGCGTGATGGCGCCCGCTTCTGCCTTGCGCTGGCGGTTCGCCTTCTCGAGCTTTTTTGCGAGCGCGTCTGCTTCGCTCTCATCCTCCGTGGTGAAGAGGCGGAACGCATCGCGTGCATCGCCCATGCGGCTCGCCGCATTCACACGCGGCGCTATCATGAAGCCGACATCGTCTTCGGTAATCGTGCGCTGGTTTACGCGCATGCCGCGACAGAGCTTCTGGAGGCCGATTCGCGGCGATTTGCGCATGACGAGGAGGCCATAGGTAGCGAGCAGCCGGTTCTCGTCTATAAGCGGGACCATGTCGGCGATGGTTGCGAGCCCCACCATGTCCAGGAGCCACTTCTCCCACCCCTCCGGCACCTTCTCGCGGAGCTTCGGTTCCACAGCGAGCGTCGCGCAGATGAGCTTCCACGCCACCGCCGAACCGCAGAGTCCGTGAAAGGGATATGCTTCATCCTCTCTCGCATTCGGGTTTACGACGGCGAATGCTTCGGGAAGCGTCTCGCCCGGGAGGTGATGGTCCGTGATGATGACATCAATCCCAAGCTCCTTTGCGCGAGCAACCGGCTTGGTATCAGTGATGCCGGAATCAGCGGTGATGATGAGCGTGACGCCATCTTTTGCGAGCTTCTCAATACCGCTTACATTCATGCCATACCCTTCTTCATGTCGATGCGGAATGTAATTTTGAAAGTTCGCTCCCGCTTTCTTGAGAAAATCGTGCAGAAGAGATCCGCCCGGAATGCCATCGCAGTCATAGTCGCTCCAGACAGCAATATGCTCTCGCGAGAGAATGGCGCTCGCGAAACGCTTCGCGGCCTTCTCCATATCAGTCATGAGGAGCGGATCGTACAGGTGTAGATCGTATGAGGGATTCAGGAATTTTTCCGCCGCTTCTTTGGTCATGATGCCGCGGCGCGCAAGTAATGCAGCAGTTAGGTCATCGTACGAAGCAAGTTCGGTACGGAGCACCTCATCAAGCGGGTCATGGAGCGGAAACATGTCTGCCTCATTGTATACTGTGTCGCATGGAGGACGTTTTCATGAAAATCATTCGGCGCGAGATCCCTGCCGATATCGTGTATGAAGATGCCGATACGGTCGCCTTCCTCGATATCCGGCCGAATACTCCCGGCCACACGCTCGTCGTGCCGAAGAAGCCCGTGCAGAATATTTTTGATGCGGATGATGAGACGCTCGCCGCTACGATGCGTACGGTGCGTAAGATCGCCCCTGCTGTGAGGGATGCAGTCGGTGCACATGGCGTGCACATCAATTCCAACCATGGCGCAGCGGCCGGACAGATCGTCTTCCATCTCCACTTTCATATAATCCCCCGCCACGACAAGAGTGAATTCGCTTTTTGGCCTCAAAATGAATATCCGCCCGGCGAGGCCGCTACGATAGCGGAGAAGATACGTCAGGCACTCGGCTGATTATTTAGCGCTTCGATGCCGGGCAAGGTGCCGTTCCCGATGAAGTCGAGCATCGCACCACCTCCGGTGGAAACGAAGGAGAAGCGCGAGAGAAGGCCGAGATTCTGAATGGAAGCGACCGTGTCGCCGCCGCCCACTACCGAGTACGCGCCCGAGGCGGCGATGGCGCGCGCAAGCGCATCGGTCGCCTCGATGAATCCATTCTCATAATTTCCCAGAGGGCCGTTCCAGAGGATGACCTTGGCTTTCTGAGCGAGCTCTTTCAGGAGTGCCACGGTGGCTGGGCCATGGTCGAGGATGACTTCGTCGCTCCGTACGTCGTCCACTGAAGCGATGCGTGCCTCTGCTCGCGCATCCATGCTTCCCATTGCACCCGCGGGAATGACGAGAGCGTCAACGGGCAAAACGATTTTCGGCGAGGCGAGGATATTTTTAATAGTCTGTTCGTCAGCGCCTGAAACGAGGGACTTCCCCACTTCTTTCCCGGATGCTTTGAGAAAATCATGCGCGAGCGCGCCGCCAATAAATAGATGGTCGTAGCTCGAGAGAAGAGTGGTGAGCACCGCCTCTTTCGTATTGAATTTCGCTCCGCCAATAACGGCGAATGCAGGATGCTCCGGCGCGCGTGCTTGAAGCAGCACCCGTGCCTCTTCCTCAAGAAGCAGTCCGGCATACGACGGGAGCAGTTTCGGAAGGCCGACGATGGAGGCATGCACACGATGGCAGGTGTCGAAAGAGTCTTCCACAAAGATGTCGGCAAGCGTGGCGAGCTCGCGGGCAAATGCGGAATCATTCTCTTTTTCTCTGCGGTCGCGCCGCAGGTTTTCCAGTACGAGCACCTGCCCCGGATGGAGGGAGCGGATAGCCGCCCGTGCTCCGGCACCGATAGTTTCTGGAAAGAATGACACATCAGGAACGAGTTTTCCCAGCGCGCGTGCCACCGGCGCGAGCGTCTCGGTCCCCTGCTCGCCGATATGGCCGATGAGCACTACTTTCGCACCGCGCTCTTTCAAATATTGGATAGTCGGGAGCGCGCGGCGCAAACGATAATCATTTACAACGCTCTCATTTTCAACCGGAACGTTCAGTGCGGCGCGCACCAGTACCGGAATATCCGCGAGAAGCCGTATATCGCGGATGCTCCGCATATTCAAGCGAGCTGTCGTACGAGCACCGAAAAGGCATCAGGGTCGACTGACGCATGTCCGACAAGAAGCCCATCTACACCAGAGCTCGCAACGAGTGCGCGCGCATTTTCCGGCTCGACTGATCCGCCATAGAGAATGAGGGAACCGCGAGAGCTTTTTCCTGGAAGGAGTTCGGCGAGAACCTTGCGTATATAGAGAACCATCTCGGCGAGATCGTTTGGAGAAATCGCTGCTGCAGCAGTTTTGCCGATAGCCCAGAGCGGTTCGTACGCGATGATGACCTCATTCCGTTCTTTCGGCGTAAGGGATTCTATGGCGGCAGTCATCTCTTCGCGCACGGTCGCGAGATAGCGCCCCTCGCCATCGCGCTCGCTCTCGCCGATGCAGAGAATTGGTCGGAGTCCGTGTGCGAGCGCATGTGCAAGCTTCTCGGCAATGATAGGGTCGGTGTCCCCCGCCGATCTTCGCTCGGAGTGACCGATGATTGCATAGGTCGCTCCGGCCGCTGCATATGCTTGTGCAGTCGCTTCCCCAGTGAACGCGCCGCCGGTGGTGCGGGATACGTCTTGTGCGGCAAAGGCGACTTTTGACTTGTTTCTTGCCGCGAGTGCACCGAGCAAGGGCGCAGGCGGCGCAAGGACAATGGAAATGTCGGTTGCAGACGCGAGACGCTTCGCAAGCTCAAAGAGTTTTTTTGCTTTCGATTGTTCTTCTACATAGGCCTTCCAGTTGGCGACAATGAGCATGTTTCTATGATACCAGGGCGAAGCTCTCTCGCGTATTCACCGGATAATAGCGTAGGTACCGGGAATGAAGCTCCAGCTTCCACCCGGACCGGACTCAAACACGGAACTGGGAAGTCCAGTGTCGTAGGTGACGTTTGCGGAGTTCTGAAGATGAATCTTATAGGCCGTGACCTCTTTTAGAGAGACAGTATTCGCAAGTGGGATTAGCCCGTGTGCTGCATAGGCGACGAGCGCAGAGGCACTGTTGCTCAAACTAAAGGCCGCTACCGAGCCCCCGGTTTCAGCGCTCCTATTCTGAGAGATTAGAAAGACAAATGAGCCTGGGGTTCCGGAGTTCTGAAATGTCGCCGTGTTTGCGACCGTGATGATGCTGCTCGTGAGCCGATTCGACGGTTTGTCGGCTATGATGGCCACGTTATTTGCTCCGAGAGAACTTGCCATCTTCACTTTTGAAGAGTTTTGGACCGTGATGTCGCCGGTGACCCAGACATGCCCGCCGATGGTCACTATAGCGCTGTTGCTGATAATGAGATTACACGGAATTTTTATTGGTCCGAGCGAAACGCTACCGGAGGAGATAGAGTAATTGCCGCCCACGCAGGACGAAGTCGCCGTCCCGCCTGCTGTCGCAATCCCCTCCCACTCTGCGATCTGCTCATCAGAAATCGGTAAAGAACTCGTAGCCTGGTCAGCACTGTTTGGGTGCGAAGTGCCGTGCACCGTTGTATTAGTCTTAGTGGAATAATAGTAGGCGTCTTTATCTATAATCGTGCTCTCTGAAGCATTTCCGATGGTATGGGCATATACGGAGCTCGTCGCGTGGATGCCATACACGAGCCCGTTTGATCCCGAGGAGACGACATCGCCGTAGATATAATTCTGGCTCGTGCCGATGACCGAACCGCTTGAGAACACATTACCGATCACCGTGGAAGAGTTCTCCATGAAGAAGCCGCCATTTCCGGACTGTATGCCATAGTGGAATGAGACGACCGAGCTATCGATTCCGACATTTGCCTTGATAGTCTTCGTCGCCACAGGATTTGCGCTGTTCGGTACGGAGGCGGTTATGGTGATACGTTTCGTATCGGTATCGACGGTTGCAAGCGTAATGGTATATACGCCGCCACCCAATGCGGTGTTGGCCTCACCAGCGTAGCTCGGGTCCTGGTTCAGCTGGTAGACTGCTGCATCGAGAGCCCCCTCGGCGATAGAAAGAGCCTGTGCCGCGGCAACCGTCGTCCGCCCGGCCTTACTGTAGGAAGTTACGTGTCCCACGAGCGCAGCTGATACCGTGAAAAAGATTCCGGCAAAGACAAGGGCGAGCAGTATGACCTGTCCTCGAGAGTAGTGTGATGGTATGACGCGGGTCATAGCGTTGGTTGCAGGTTGCGCAAGTGTAATTGTTCTCGCAGATGGCTCTGCACCACCTCCTGCTTGAATTGCGCCTGCATGCGTAGCTCGGCAGTTACATTCGCGACTTGAGCGAAGTCGGCATTGTCATACGTGAAAGAGAGAGCATTAAGCGTGGTGGAGAGCAGGGTGAGGCCTGAAACGCGAGTACTTCCCGACCCTGCTTCAACCAGACGGTAGAATTTTGCTGAATCGGTGTAGAAGGCGACGTAGTCTTTCACCCCGGAGATGATATTTCCGGAACTATCGATGGAAGGGAGCTCTAGGACGAGCACGGTTGTAGAAGAAGTGTACGTCGTGCCGGAAAAGCTGCGGGAAGCAAGCACATGTTCTGCGGGAAAGACGGCCGCTTCAAGTGCATTTAGTGTTTTGCTCGCGGAGCCGGAGGTGGCCATGAAGACCTGCTGGTATCCATATATGGAATTGAAAATAAAGAAGAGATTGGAGAGTGCAATAAGCGCGAGCGCGCTTATGCCGATGACGATGACTGATTCCAATAAGGTAAAGCCACGTTTCATAAGCCGTTGTCTTCAGTGATAAGTGTTGTGAGAGAGACTGATCGCGTACTAGAGCCCGCACCTCTCCATGACACGCTTACCTCCACTTGTTTCGTTTTTGCATTTACGCTCGTAATCATCAGGGAGGTAGTACCTGCTGCGAGTGAGCTAAGAAGCGTGTCGGCGAATGAACCACTTACAGGGAGTGCAGCGTAGCCAGAAGCGCGCAGCGTCTCGATCTTATTGCGCGCTATGCGAAGAGCAAGGTCCTGATCGCGGACTTCCCTCCCCCCGACGGGAATACGCGCAAGTAGCGCACCGGTTGCGGCGATGAGAATGCCGATGATGGCGACTGCGACCGTTACCTCAATTAGCGTGAATCCTCGAGTGGACTGCCGCATCATGTTAGATGGCGGAGGAAAGCTGGTAAATCGGCGCAATCATGGACACGGCGAAGACGCCCACAATCGTACCGATGACGAGCATGAGGATCGGCTCGATGATGGTGGAGAGGTTTTTCGTCTTTTCGGCGACCGTCTCTTCATAAAATTCGGCGATTTGTTTCAGCATGTCGGCGACTTTACCCGTCTCCTCGCCCACCGCGAGCATCTCGCCCATCAAGATGGGATAGATCTTTTCATGTTCGATGAACGAAGTGGAGAGTGGCTCTCCTTTCTTAACGTGCGCCTCGGCTTCTTCTACGACCTCTGCA
The DNA here is from genome assembly GCA_023264445.1 of Candidatus Kaiserbacteria bacterium. Lineage (GTDB taxonomy): Bacteria > Patescibacteriota > Minisyncoccia > Phycocordibacterales > Phycocordibacteraceae > C7867-001. The sequence goes on from JAHFMN010000002.1 coordinate 92,182, forward strand.
AACATACTTGCCTGCACGACGCTGCGCGTGATGGAGAGAGCGCTTAATACGGGCACGCCGGCTGCAAGGAGCGAGGAAAGCGTCCGGGCAGTGCGCGCGGTATACGTCTCGCGCACCAATTCGCCGATAATCGGCAGGTGGAGCGCAACGCGCAGCATTATTTTTCCTCCTACTTTTGACTGGAAGAAGAGGAAGCTGCCGAGTGCGAGTACCGCAAGCGTCAGAAGCACCGCCACCATATGGCTCACCATGAAACTCGATAAGAACACGATGACGCGGGTCGCAAGCGGCACTTGCACCCCGAGCGATGTGAAGGTACTGGTCAGGGTCGGTACTACATAGAGAAGCATCAGGATAGCGACGATGATGACTGCAGTGATAACGATGGCTGGGTAGATCATCGCACCCTTTATTTTCCGTATCAGTTCCTCGGAGCGTTCCATCTGGAGGGCGACGATGGAGAGCGATTCGGTCAGGGCGCCTGATTCCTCCCCCGCTCGCACCATCGCGACAAAGAGTTCAGGGAATACGCGCGGGTAGTCTGCGAGGGCCTCGTGGAACGATGTTCCTTTCTTTATTGATTCAGAGAGACCAGTGATGACCCGCTTCAGATACGCATTACTCGATTGACGTTCGATGATGGAGAGCGCACGCGAAATGGAAATACCGGCAGAAAGCATCGAGGAGAGATTCTTTGCGGTACGAACAATTTCTATGCGCTTTATTCCCGTGCCGATTGATATATTGAGATTCACCAATTTCCCGGAGATAAATCCGTCTTGTTCCGTAATTGAGACGACGAGACCTCCTTCACGCCGTATTTGTTCATATATCTCAAAGCGCGAAGGCGCCTCAATCATCCGTATTTCGTCCGGTGCGTTTTCCTTTCGTATGGTGACACGGAATTTCATATGTCTATTCGCTTATGGCGCGCAAGACCTCTTCAATGCTCGTGATGCCGCGTGCGGCCTTGTAGAGCCCGTCTTCAAGCATCGTGAGCATACCCTCTTTCTTCGCCTGCGTCTCAATGGCATCGCTAGTGCTTGAGCGGAGAATAATCTCGCGGATTGTCGGGGTAACCGCAAGCACTTCATGGATGCCGATACGGCTCTTGTATCCGTCTTCGCATTCGGGAGTCGGCGTCGGTCGATAGAAGGAGAGGTCATCGAGCGTGGACCCTTTCTTGACGAGCTTTTCATCTTCAAGGGCTTTGAACGCCGCTTTGAATTCCGTATCAGCGGCGATTTTCGCCCGCATCGCGGTACTCATGGAGTAAGACTCTTTACTCTCACAAAGCTTGCGAACGAGCCGTTGCCCGATGATGACACGGACGGTAGAAGCGAGAAGGAAGGGTTCCACGCCCATATCAAGGAGGCGCGGGATGGAGCCGGCAGCGCTGTTGGTGTGAATAGTCGAGAGCACGAGATGGCCAGTGAGTGCAGCGTTGATGGCAAGCGAAGCCGTCTCGCTGTCGCGGATTTCGCCGACCATGATGATGTCAGGGTCCTGGCGCACGAGCGAGCGGAGTCCATTTGCAAAGGTGAATCCGATGGTTGGATTTACCTGTGTCTGGTTGACCCGCTTCATCTGGTACTCGATAGGGTCTTCGATCGTGGAGATGTTTACGTCCGGCTGGTTGAGGATATCCATCATCGTATACAGCGTTGTCGTCTTGCCGCTTCCAGTTGGGCCCGAGATGAGGATGATGCCGCTCGTCTGCTTGAGCGCACGATGAATGCGCTCCGTATTTTCCCCGTGGAGACCGAGTACGTCGAGCGTGAAGCCCTCCCCCGTTTCGCGCAGAAGGCGCATCACCGTCTTCTCACCGAAGAAGGTTGGGAGGATTGAGACGCGGAAGGACACGCGATCTGCTTCGGTCTCCATCTTGAAGCGGCCGTCCTGCGGGAGGCGCTTTTCATCGAGTTTTAGATTGGAGAGCACTTTGATGCGCGCGACGACGCTCGGAGCCGCAGCCTTCGGTAGCGTCATCGCGTCGTGGAGGATGCCGTCAATGCGATAGCGCACTAGCACCTCGCTTTCCATCGGTTCGATATGGATGTCGGAAGCGCCTTGCACGATGGCATGCCGCAGAAGCGTATCCACGATGCGCACGATGGGCAGGTCCTCCGCCATCTTCTTGAGGTCATCGCTTGAGAGGTCCTTGTTTCCCTCTGCGATGACCCTGATTTTCCCCGCCTCGGTAGAAATGATGTCGCCAAACTCGTCCTTGAGCGATTTCTGGTACTGCAGGAGGGAGAATTTGATGCTCTCGGTATCGGTGAGCCGCGAAAGGATCTTCAAGCCGGTCTTCTTGCGCACTGAATCGATCGAGGAGAGGTCTTCCACGTCGAGCATCGCCACTTCAAGCGATTCTCCTTCTTTCTTGTACGCGATGATATTGTGCGTGCGCGCAATCGGCTCGGGGATGAGCGCGAGCACCTCAACCGGAATCCGGTGGTCTTTTAGGTTTACGAACGGAATACCGAGCACATACGCCTGGATGCGCCGGAGTGCGTCATCGGTCAAGGAGCCGCACGAGACGAGGATATCGCCGAGCGATTGGCCGCGTTTCTTCGCCTCTTCATCGGCAGCATCAATTTCTTTCTTGGCGACGAGGCCAGAATCAATAATGAACTCTTTCAGTTCGCCTTCTGAAACGTGCATATACCTTTGAAGTATAACGCGCCCATACTCAACTCTAGCGTGCTGTGCATATATACTGTTGCTATTGACGCAGTTTCGCTCTTTAACAATTCGGAAGATGTAAGACATCCTAGGTAACGTTCGACGTTACAGCAGGATTAGGATGTCGCGTACGGGGGCGAATCGTAAACGATTCGCCCCCAACTCTTTCTATTGACGCGCGCAGTGCTTCTGGTATACTTCCTCATACCTGAATGCCCCGCAGAGGGCTTTCTTTATAAAACGTGCGACATACATAATCCATAGTGAATATGATTGATTTGAAAACCATCAATGCAGTGCTCGGGGAGTTTGAGGACAGAGGCATCAGTCGTGCGACGATGCTCGAAGCCATCGAGAGCGCCATGGCGACCGCCTACAAGCGCGAATACGGCAAGCGCGGGCAAGTCATAAACGCCAAACTCGACCTCAACACCGGCACTATCTCCTTTGAACAGGTAAAAACGATCGTGGATGACACGACCGTGCGTTTCCCTGCGCCCGGCGAGGAAATTCCTGAAGAACATGCGCATGGACATGGATTTCATGCCGATGAGGAACATCTCGCGGAGGGCGAATTGCCGCGCTTTGACTCTGAAAAGCATATTCTGCTTACCGATGCGAAATTGATAAAGCGCGGTGCGGCGCTCAGCGAGGAAATAATCTTCCCGCTTGAACCACAGGATGATTTCGGTCGTATTGCCGCGCAGACTGCCAAGCAGGTCGTCATCCAGAAGGTGCGCGAAGCGGAAAAGCTCTCGATGATGGAGGAATTCAGCGAGAAAAAGGGGCAGATCGTGAGCGGCATCGTACAGCGCATGGAGCGCGGCGCGATTTTTGTCGACCTCGGACGTACGACCGGCATCATTCCCTACGAGGAACAGATTCCGGGCGAGCGGTACCGCATGGGTGAGCGCATTCGCGCCTATCTTTATGCGGTGGACGAGGGCTTCCGCGGCGTCTACTTGCGGCTTTCGCGCGCGCATCCGAAATTTGTCGTGAAGCTTTTCGAACTTGAGGCGCCAGAGCTCGCCGCTGGTTCTATTGAAGTGAAGGCGCTTGCGCGCGAGCCAGGCAGCCGGACTAAAATCGCACTTGCATCGATTGATGCACACGTCGATCCGGTCGGCTCTCTCGTCGGTCAGCGTGGCGTGCGCGTCTCGACTGTGATGAGCGAGCTCGGCGGCGAGCGCATCGATATTATTGAATGGAACGATGACGCCAAGGAATTCGTGAAAGAGGCGCTCTCCCCTGCTACGCCGCTTGAGGTCGTGCTTGATGAGGCCGAGCACCGCGCGACCGTGACGGTCGCCGAAGACGAACAGTCTCTCGCCATCGGTCGCGGCGGCCAAAATGTACGCCTTGCCGCAAAGCTTACGGGCTGGAATATCGATATCGTTTCTGCTGGCGGTGCCGAAGTTGCCGAGTCCGATGGCGAGACCGTTGCGGTCGCTCCGGAGGAAGAGAGTCCTGCAGAAGCTGCAGGCGTCATGCCGACTGAAAGCGCGGAAATAATTACTGACGCGACTCCGGAAATAACGGCACTACCGGCTGAAGAAGAGACAACGATACTTCCGGCGAGCGATGAAACCGCTGCTGATAAAGAGGAAGATCGCGACAAAGCAACTGACGAATAACGTATCGGTACGGTATAATCACCCTCTATGAACTTACTGCACGATATTGATCCGGGTACGAAAGAGGAAATGAACGTCATCGTCGAGGTCCCGATGGGCTCTCATAATAAGTATGAGATCGACAAGAAGACCGGCCTTATCGCTCTTGATCGCGTCGCGCATACTGCGCAAGGATTCCCTTTCGATTACGGCTTCGTGCCGCAGACGCTCTGGGACGATGATGATGCACTCGATGTGATATTGCTCACGACCTACCCTTTTCTACCCGGCATCCTGGTTCGCGCTCGCCCGGTCGGCCTAATGAAAATGATCGATAGCGGAGACTCCGACGACAAAGTCATCGCTGTGCCGGTGGATGATCCGCGCTGGAAGGATGTGAAGGACCTCCCTGACGTCAACGTGCACACGCTCAAGGAAATGGAGCACTTCTACACGACCTATAAGAAGCTGCAGAACAAAGAGGTCATCGTTGGCGGTTTCGAGGGAAAGGCGGCTGCAGAAGCGGCATTCGAGCGCGCTCGAAAGATGTATGACGATGCAAAATAATACGGAACCGGAGAAACTCCTTTCTGTCGGCGAACCGGGCATTGAGGTAAGTGCATTGCCGATAACGCGTACCCCTGCAGAACCTATAGAGCCAGTTGTCGCCCTCCCTGGTGTGCCGTCGCAAAAACAGCAGCAGTGGGGCGTCGTGATTTCGATTATTGTTATCGTCGGCATGATTGTCATCGGCGCATTCTATTCTTGGGGAAAGCGGATCGCTGAACAGAATCCCTCCGCAGCGGCCTCAATCGCGCAATAGTCTTACGTAGCTTGCTTGGCAATAGAATTCAGAATAAAATCACCTCCTACCCTATGAACAAAATGACACCCCGCGCATCCATGCTTGTGCCGATGGTTATTGAAAAGAGCCAGTTCGGCGAGCGTGCCTACGATATCTACTCGCGCCTTTTGAAGGAGCGTATCGTCTTTCTTGGTGGACCTATCGACGACGACGTTGCGAACCTCGTTATCGCGCAGCTCCTCTTTCTTGAAGCGGAAGACCCGAAGAAGGATATTTCGCTCTACATCAATTCTCCGGGCGGCTCGGTAACCGCCACGCTCGCGATGGTCGACACCATGAATCATGTGAAGCCCCCCGTCTCGACTGTCTGTGTCGGCATGGCGGCCTCGGGCGCGGCAATACTTCTCTCTGCCGGAGAGAAGGGTAAGCGCTACGCGCTTCCGAATGCTGAAGTGATGATCCATCAGCCGCACGGCGGTGCCGAAGGTCAGGCGACCGATATTGAAATCACTGCAAAGCAGATACTGAAGCTCCGTGCTGTCCTCAACAAGATACTCGCGAAGAATACTGGCCAGGCACTCTCAAAAATAGAAAAGGATGTGGAGCGCGACTTCTTCATGACCGCAGATGAAGCCAAGAAATACGGCCTTGTCGATAAAGTATATTCGTAGATCATAGGTTATCGGAGAGACACGCGCCACTTCGTGGCGCGTGTTGTTTGTGGTAGAGTCCCCGCATACCGCTTCGCTGATTGATTGATTCGAACGTTCTGCCGATCCTCTTCTTTTAGAACTTCATCCTGTTGTGCTTTGTGCGACAGGGCTAACAAAACGGGCTGTATGTCACTCAAAATCATACTAATCATGCTTGCGCTTTCGGGCGTGGGCGGCGTTGCACTCGGCTACGTGCTGCGCGTACTCATCGGCCTCGCGCAGCGCGGCTCGATCGAGCTCGACATAAAGCAGAAACTCTTGCAGGCGAAGGAGCAGGCGGCGAAAATCATCGCCGAAGCCGAATTTCGTGGCGAGGTTGTGGAGACGGAACGCCTGGCACCCGTCGAAGGGCGTGAGGAGAAGGTCGCCGCGCGTGAAGAACGCGTCGCTTCGCGTGAGGAATTTCTTGATTCACGCCAGAGAGACTTGGATGAAAAGGAGGACGATGTACGTGCACGCGAGCAGGAAGCGGCTCGCGCGAAAAGCGAAGCAGAAAAACTCGCAGTGGAGCGCACCAAAGAGCTTGCGAAAGTTGCTCACCTCTCCGAAGATAAGGCACGCGAAGAACTTTTTTCAGAAATCGAACGCACCAATGAGGAAGCGATTCTCCTCCGGCTTCAGAAACTGGCTGCGCACGGAGAAGAACGCCTTGAAGAGAAGGCGCGTACGCTCCTGACAACGATCATTCACCGCATGGGAAATGCAGTGAATGCAGACGTCATGTCGCTCTCGGTCGCGATTCCTTCAGAGGAGATGAAGGGGAAGATTATCGGCAAAGAAGGCCGCAATATCAAGGCATTTGAGCGCGCGACCGGCGTCGACGTCCTTATCGACGACGTGCCAGGCCGGATAACGCTCGCCTCTTTTGACCCGCTCCGCCGCTCTATCGCGAAAATCGCTTTGGAGAAGCTCATCGTTGATGGCCGCATCCAGCCCGCCAAGATAGAGGAGATAGTGGAAAAGACAAAGGTGGAGGTTGGAGAAATCGTGAAGCAGAAAGGCGAAGCAGCGGCGTATGAAGCTGGCGTCATAGGCCTAGACCCGAAGCTCACTGCACTCCTTGGGCGGCTTAATTTCCGCACGAGTTATGGGCAGAACGTGCTCCAGCATTCTATCGAGATGGCGCACATCGCCGGTATGCTTGCCACGGAACTTGGAATCGACCAAACCATAGCCCGTACTGCTGCCCTTCTTCATGACATTGGGAAGGCGGTTGATCACGAGGTACAAGGCACGCACGTCGAGATCGGACGCCGTGTGCTGGAGAAATTCGGTATTGATAAGCGTGTGATTCTCGCAATGCAGTCGCATCATGAGGAGTATCCCTATGAAACACCAGAGTCGGTCATCGTGCAGGTGGCGGATGCCATCTCCGGAGGCCGCCCGGGCGCTCGTCGCGACACGGTTGACCGCTATCTGGAGCGCCTTGGAGACTTGGAACGCCTTGCGGGCACTTTTGAAGGCGTTGAGAAGGTGTATGCGATAGCGGCAGGGCGTGAAATCCGTGTCTTCGTGAACCCCGGCAAGGTAACTGACCTCGCCATGCACAAGCTTGCGCGCGATATTGCAAAGCGCATCCAAGAGGAGCTCAAATATCCGGGCGAAATCAAAGTAAATATCATCCGCGAAAATCGGGTCGTTGAATTTGCACGCTGATTCCACGCTATCCACGCATCTTGTAAAGGCCCATTGCGCAAAATGGCGTGTTTCCTATACTTTCCCCCATACCCGCCCCGTAGAGGCCGCGGGGATTACCAGCTAGCAGATACTCATGAATAAAGCAGATATCGTAGACAAGGTGCACGGCGTCCTCGGCACGACGAAGGCCGACGCCGAGCGCGCCGTCGAGACGATGATCGATTCGATTGTTTCCGGCCTGAAAGGCGGTGACGAAGTATCGGTCGCAGGCCTCGGCATCTTTGCGACCAAGGCGCGCCCTGCACGCCAGGGCCGCAATCCCCGCACGGGCGAGACGATTCACATCAATGCGACCCGCACGGCGAAGTTCCGCCCCGCAAAGGCGCTCAAGGACGCAGTCAAATAGTACGCGTCGCGACCCGACGGACATTTAACGTTTCTACATTTCAAGAAAAGCCGCGGCACCCGAGAGGGTACCGGGGTTTCTCTTGCATAATCCTTATAGAGAGGAGTAGGATGACTGCCAGTTCACTTCGAGGGGAATGAAATGACAAGATCGTGCAATGTCGGGATTGATCTGGATGTGTTCGATGCATTCCGCAATCCGCGAAAGAAAGCATCGAAGCCGGAACCGAAAAAACCAGCGGTAAATGTCTATCGGGCAGCACGCCAGCTCGAGAGGCTCATTCCGAACAGTTCGGTTTGGAGACGGACCGTGTATTGACTCTTGCAGTACTCACCGCCCCAGAGGGCCCTCACAAGGGCCCTCTTTATTTCAAATACTTCTTTTTCTTTATTTTGTCCGGCAGGTATGATTCACCGTCGTATTTCTCATATCCTTTTCCATAATCCTGTTCTTTCATGAGCTTCGTGACAGCGTTACGTATCTTTTTCGGCACGGGCAGGTTGCCAAATGCATGCACGTCTGCTTGCGCCGCACGGAGCGCATCATACGCAGAGCGGTCCTTCTTCGCTTGGGCGAGATAGGCGACGCCGTGGGCGAGATTGATGGCGCACTCCGGGTAGCCGATGGTCTCGCAGGCGCGGAATACGGCATTTGCGACGACGAGTGCGGTGGGCTGGGCGAGCCCAACGTCTTCGCTTGCGAATATCACCATCCTCCGCGCGATAAAGAGCGGGTCCTCCCCTGCTTCCACCATCCGCGCAAGGTAGTAGAGTGCGGCATCAGCTTGCGAGGCCCGCATGCTTTTTATAAAAGCGCTGACAGTGTCGTAATGCTCCTCTCCTTTCTTGTCGTAGCGCAGATGCGGCGATTCAAGCGCCTTGTTTAAAGTCTCCGTCGTCACTTCTCCATACAGACTCTGTGCGCCCTCCATCATGCCGAGCGCCTTGCGTGCGTCGCCGTTTGCATAGCCCATGAGCCAATCGAATGCGTCCTTCCCCACTTTCAGCTTTGTACGTTTGATGATTGCGCGCAATGCCTCTTCGGAAAGCGGTTCAAGCACGAAGACGCGGCAACGCGAGAGAAGCGGAGCGATAACCTCAAACGATGGGTTCTCGGTTGTCGCGCCGATGAGCGTGAGTTCCCCGCTCTCCACGTATGGCAGGAGAAAATCCTGCTGGCTTTTATTAAAGCGATGGATTTCATCAAGGAAGAGCACTTTGTCCTTCCCTTTTGCATCCGCTGAAACGATTTTCCGAATATCATCCTTCCCCGCTGATACGGCGGATAATTCAAAAAGTTCTGTGTCGAGTGCGCGCGCATAAATGCGTGCAATGGTGGTCTTTCCCGTCCCCGGTGGTCCCCAGAGCACAAACGAGAACCGATGCTTCTTCTCCACCGCCACCCGTAAGGGCTTTCCTGCTCCGACAAGGTGCTCCTGCCCGACGACTTCATCGAGCGTCTTCGGTCGTATTCGTGCGGCAAGCGGCTCCATGCTCCTATGGTACTCTCGTTGAGGATTTTTGCCCTACAGGGCCACTTTGTGGTGCGGGATAGGAGAATCGAACTCCTGCTCTCAGTTTGGAAAACTGACGTTCTACCATTAAACTAATCCCGCCCTTCTTCGCTAAAGCTACAAAGGGCACAGTGCGAGAATACCATTTTTAGGTTAGCGTATGAATATGCCTCGCCTCCTCCCTTATCTCGGTGCCGTTGTGGCGGCATTCTTTTTCATTCTTTTTGTGAATACGTTTGCGCATGTGCCGGCCATTTTTGTTAAAGCTCCTATCGTGCCGGATACAAATCTGGCTGCACAAACGAGCACGGAACTTTCTTCGGAGCCAGATGCAACCACTTCCCCCGCTACTGCGGCGGCTCCCGCGACTCCGCAAACACAGAAAGCACCGGCATTAAACGCATCGGCCATCCAACCGGTGCAGTTCCCCTCGCTACCTCCTGTTCCGACAAGCGCGGAGCTCGATGCAGCCGCTTCCGTACTACGCAATGCGCTCGTTAATATTCTCTGCTATGCACCTTTTGGCAGCGGCTTGCACTCGATTTCTGGCAGCGGCGTCTTCATCAGTTCAAAAGGCATTATTCTCACCAACGCGCACATCGGGCAGTATTTCCTCTTTTCTGATCTCGGCGTTTCCTGCACTATCCGCACGGGAAGCCCGGCCACAGATCGTTATGAAGCCGACCTTATGTTTATTTCGCCCGCGTGGGTCAACACAAATCCGGATGTGCTTACCAAGGCCTCGCCAATCGGGACTGGCGAGCATGACTTCGCACTCCTCGCTGTGACAAAGAGCGCAACGAGGGCGGCGCTTCCCGCATCCTTCCCCTTCATATCACTTGCAGCGAGCCCCCCTTTCCCTGGTACCCCCATTATCATAGCTTCGTACGGTGCACAGTTTCTTGTATCAAGTCAGGTAGAATCTTCCCTCTTCCCCACCATCGTGTTCGGCTCGGTGAAAGATGTGTTTACCTTTGCTCTCAATACCATTGACGTGCTTGCGCTTGGCGGTTCCGCCGCCGCGCAAGAAGGATCTTCAGGAGGAGGTGTCGCAGATGCCTCTGGGGAACTGGTAGGGACCATTACGACGAGTACTGTTGAGGGTTCAACCGACACTCGCTCACTCGATGCTATTACGGCTTCCTATATCCGTTCCGACTATGCAAGCGAGACCGGGCGTCCACTCGATCTCCTCCTCGCCGGGTCGACCACCACTGCCATAGCCGATTTTGCTCCGCAGATACCGGTACTTGAAGCGATCTTAACCGCTCATCTGTAACTTTAGTCGGGTTTTTTGTCGGGGCGCCGGGAATCGAACCCGGTCTATCTGCTCCCAAAGCAGGCGTACTACCGGTATACTACGCCCCGATATGGAGGAAGGGTGGCGCAAGTCCTCTTGCGAGCACTCTCTCCGTAATATCGAGGCGAAAGCTTTGCTTACGCCCCGATGTTCAAGCACTCTAGCAGTTTTATACGATTTGCGGCAGGTAGCGGACACGTGCCATGCCGTCTCCGCGGCGCAACCATACGAGACAACCGTCTACCTGCCACTCTCCTTCCCAGTTCTTCTCAAGGACATACCACTCCCCGGTCCGTGCGACCTTCCGTATTTTCATTTCATGCAGATTGAGTGACGGATCATAGTTATCGCGGGCATCTTTTTCAACAGGAAATTCGTCAACAAGAATCGTCTTCACTTCAATAACGTGCAGCGTATCTTCGCTTCTTGCGACGATGTCCAACTCGCCGGTTTTACGCATCACATTCCGGTCGATAACCGAAAACCTATGCCTTTTGAGGTACTCGGCAGCCACGTTTTCCCCTAGAGCACCAATTTCCTTCCTGGTCTTAGAGGAAAGGTCCACGGCTTTTAGAAATATGGCTCATTTGCTCACTATTTCACAGACTTGTTGAAAAGTCCTATGTCCTTTATCCCCAATATCCCCTATGTTATCCACTTTTACCACATTACCAAAAGACAGGCAAAAACAGCCTAGTCCTCAATGAGGACTCTCACGTCCCCACTCGTTCGCTGTGCGGGTAGGGAGAATCGAACTCCCATCATCTGATTGGCAACCAGATGTTCTACCATTGAACCATACCCGCGCTAGGCGGCATGATACCACATCGCCCGATTCAATTTCTAGTAGCTTTGTGCCCCGACCAGGACTCGAACCTGGAACGACAGTTCCGAAGACTGTTGTGATATCCATTTCACCATCGGGGCGTATCTGCATAGTAAGGTACTATGCTACGATTTGGAAATGTCGTACCGCATTCCGAATGAAGTCTCTAAAGTTTCTGAAACACTCCGGAATGCCGGGTTCGAGACATATCTCGTCGGAGGATGCGTTCGGGACCTGATTATCGGCCTAGAACCTAAGGATTGGGACATTACTACCAACGCAACTCCAGAGCAGATTCAGCAAGTATTTCCTGATTCTTTTTACGAAAATGACTACGGCACGGTAGGAGTGAAGACTGGCTCCGAAGATGCCCGTCTTGCTATCGTAGAAATAACCCCGTATCGCACCGAGTCAGAATATTCCGACAAGCGCCGACCAGACAAGGTAGAGTTTGGCACTTCCCTCTCTCAAGATCTCGCCCGCCGTGACTTCACCGTGAATGCCATCGCCCTCGATGACTCTAAAGGACAAATTATTGACCCGTTTGATGGTCAAAAGGACATAAAGGACAAGCTCGTGCGAGCGGTCGGTAATCCTTCTGAACGTTTCAATGAAGATGCGTTGCGGATGTTACGTGCAGTACGTCTTGTTGCCGAACTTGGATTTGGTATAGATGGCGAAACAGCAAAGGCAATAAGCGAAAATAGCAAGCATTTAAGCCATGTTTCACGTGAAAGAGTCCGGGACGAATTAACTCGTATACTGAACTCAAGTCAACCAATGAATGCGCTAGTTCTCGCACAGCGACTAGGCATTCTCGAGCATATTTCTGCGGATCTCATCCGTGGTATCGGCGTTGAGCAGAATCAAGCCCATAGCTATGATGTATTTGAGCATCTCATGCGCACCATGCAACACGCGGCTGACAAGGACTGGAACTTCGACATTCGCCTTGCCGGGTTATTCCATGATGTGTCAAAGCCGGAGACGAGGCGTTGGTCCGATGAGAAGAAGGATTGGACCTTCCATGGTCATGACGTAGTTGGTTCACGTGTAACAAAGAAAGCCCTAGAAGATCTTCATTTTTCACGTGAAATCATAGATAAGGTCGTAAAGTTGGTCAGATGGCATATGTTCTTCTCTGACCCTGATCAAATCACCCTTTCTGCCGTACGACGCATGATTAAGAACGTTGGAGAAGAAAACATATGGGATTTACTTAACCTACGCATCTGCGACCGCATAGGCACTGGAAGGCCAAAGGAGCAGCCATTTCGCTTCCGTAAGTACAAGGCAATGGTTGAGCAGGCGCTTCGCGACCCTATTTCTGTAACTATGCTAAAGACCGGTGGCACCCACCTCATGGAGAAGTTCCACATGAAACCAGGACCAAAAATCGGATGGACACTTAACGCACTTCTTGAGGAAATTCTTGATGATTCAGCTAAAAATACCGAGGAATACCTTGATAAAAGAGCAAGAGAGCTAATAGAGATGTCTGAAGAAGATCTAAAAAAGCTTGGTGAAGCAGGGAAGGAGCGTCGTGAGGCAGCAGAAGACGAGGAAATAAAGCAAATAATGGATAAATATCACGTTTGTTAGACGTGAAATGTGTTCCACGTGGAACAAAAAAGCTGCCCAGTGGCGATTGGAGATGAAAAGGAGCAGGGGCGTAAATGATGGTTCTCCAACCAGAGAAATTGGGGCAGCTTTTGTTTTTGCGTCTGGCGCTTCTCTACTCAAGGAAGCCATGCCGGAGGGCTTGTATCGCGGATCGCCGCGGAGCGGAGGCAGGAACCTCGCAGATAGCACTCTGACGCCGATGATTTTTAAAGAACGAAAAGGAACACCCGTCCTTTTCCTATAGTAGCGGAATAAAGGACAGTGTAAAGGACACTATGTGGATAAGTGTCCTTTATTGAATTGTTATAGAGACAGGGCAGTGGTCGGAACCAAAGATATCGGGGTGGATATCGCCTTTCTTCACGCGCCTCATGAACTCGCTTACTACGAAGAAGTAATCAATGCGCCAACCGACGTTTCTATCGCGCGCGTGGGTGAACATATCCCAGTAGCTGTAAGCGTCTTTCGTCTGGGGGTGGAAATGACGAAATGTGTCAATGTAGCCGGCGGCTACGACCTCATCTATCCAGGCGCGTTCTTCAGGGAGAAAGCCCGTCGTATCTTCGTTTGCCTTTGGCCGGGCTAAGTCTATTTCCTCATGGGCAGTGTTGATGTCGCCGGTGAATATGACTGGCTTTTTCTTCCGTAATTTCTCTGCAAATGACAGAAAGGCATCATAAAAACGCATTTTGTAGTCAAGCCGGTGAGGGCCCTGGCCGCCGTTAGGGAAGTAGGCGTTTAAGAGCCAGAAATCTTCATATTCGGCCCCGATGAGGCGCCCCTCCTCATCAAATTCCTTTATTCCCATTCCGTATATGACATTCAAAGGTTCGACCTTGGAATAGAGGGCGACGCCGCTGTAGCCCTTCTTGACCTGGGAGGAGGAAAAGAAAGCTGAATAGCCAGCGGGGGAGAGGAATTCTTCTGAAAGCTGTTCCGGGCTCGCTTTCGTCTCTTGGAGGCAGAAAATATCTGGTTTTGTTCCCTTCAAAAATGACTCCCAATAGCCGTTTTTCCCAAGCGAGCGCAAACCGTTCACGTTCCACGATACGATTCTCATCCCGTCATTCTATACCCCATATGAGATTTTTCATTATATGCGTCGGTTAACAAAGGACGGATTTTGTACTACGATATGAACAGGTTGGCTCTGGAGGAGTAGTGCGATGGACGACGAAGAGACAAGTGCCGAGGAGATTCTTAACCAGCTATCAAATTTTCACGCTGATCTGATGTTGTGCCCACGGCCTGCCCGTTCCGCCAAAGCGAGAGCGAAAAGAGCGAATATAGAGAGGAAGATACGGGAGATTGTGGGAAAACATCGAGAAACGCTCCTAACCGAGCTCTTGTCGGAGGTGATGTTCCTTCATCAACACGATGATGATTTCGGAAAGGCGCTTCGGGAGCTGGTAATCCATCATCCGATGAGGATGCTGATCGCTAACACCCTCATCAAATCGTTGTCGTAAGCGAGCGGCTCTTTTAGCGTCAACGGCACCCTCGAGGTGCCGTTTCGCTTTGTGCTCAATACAAACTAGCTACGAGTTTTGCCGTGGAATTTTTTGTGGATTTCGCGCAGATGCGAATCGGTGATATGCGTGTAGATTTGCGTGGTATTGATAGAAGCATGGCCGAGAAGCTGTTGAACCGAACGGATGTCGGCACCATTAGAGAGTAGATCGGTGGCAAATGCGTGGCGAAGCGTGTGCGGTGTCACGACGTTCGTGATGCCGGCGTGCGCCACGTATACCTTTAGGTGCCGTTGCACATCTCTTGGCGTGATGCGATGCAATGCATTCGGTCGGCCGTCGACAAAAAGCGCCTCCTCCATATCCTTTCTTGCTTTTAGATACTCGCGCACGGCTACTTTTGCAGCAGAGGAAAGAAAGACGACTCTCACTTTCTCACCTTTGCCGCGTACCGATAATTCATCACGCGAGAGATCAATGTCGGCATTGAGCGCGCACAGCTCGGATACGCGCAATCCGGTAGAAAATAAGAGTTCAAGAATGGCGCTATCGCGCAGATAGGGAAGTGCTTTCTCGGGATCCGTCTCCTTTTCAAATGCTACTCGCGGTGCACGCATCAGCCGCTCAAGCTCAGCAGGGGTAATGAGGTCAATCTGGCGCTCCGGAAGCTTCGCGAGCTCTATTTTCTCTGGAGAAATTGCCTTGATATCGCGCTTGCGGAGGAACTTCAGAAATGCGCGGAGTGCGATCATATAGTAGTTCTGGGTGCGGCGCTTCATGGAGTCACTTTTGGTTCCGGGCTGGCGATTTAGCCAGAGGCGGAAATCGCGAACGTTTTGTTCAGTGATGTCGCCGACCTCCTGTATCTCCATCTGGGTGAAATAGCGCGTGAGGTATCGGTCGTAATTTTCAATAGTCTTTACGGCGCGTCCGCGCTCTATCTCGATGTGTTCGAGAAACTGTCGTTTTGCCGTTTCAGCGTCCATTAGAAACCAGTATAAGGCAATATTGTGCGTACGGTATAAATAGAATGCTGTGCGAGGCTCAGATTCCGCGATACTTGTGCAAATAAGCAAGATATGGTAGGGTGAGCAGACTCATGCTTACCACTAAGAAAAAGGCGGCCATTATAAAAGGTACCGCCCGACACGACTCTGACACCGGCTCGCCGGATGTACAGGTCGCGCTTCTCTCAAAGCAGATTGATGATCTTGCGAAGCATCTGAAGAAGAATCCGAAGGATGTGCATTCCCGCCGGGGGCTCTTGCAGATGGTCGCTGACCGTCGCTCGCACCTGCGCTATCTCGAGACGAATGATAAGCGTCGCTACAACGCGATTATCAAGAAACTTGGTCTCAAGAAGTAAGCTGGATTACCAGCTTGCTCCCTACGCTCGATTCGGACGAATCAAGTAAGAACTTATTCGTCGCTCGTCTCGCTTGGTAGTAAGCCCCTTTCTGGGTGGTATCATGAGGGAAGGTAGTCTCCGACTACTATTTAATAGTTTTGTTTTCATAAGTATTTATTTTCTATGGCAGTTATCAAACATCCGGCTCAGCGTGTGGGCGTATTCATTGACACGCAAAATCTCTATCACAGTGCCAAGCATCTCTACAAAGCGCGCGTGAACTTCGCAAAAGTGCTTGAAGAGGCCGTGGGCGGGCGCATTCTCGTCCGCGCCATTGCCTACGTCATCTCGACCGAAGCGGGCGATGAGAAGAACTTCTTTGAAGCACTCACGAAGATAGGCATCGAGACCAAGGTGAAGGATTTACAGGTCTTCGCCGATGGCGCGAAGAAGGCTGATTGGGACGTCGGCCTCGCCGTCGATGCGGTTAAACTTGCTCCCAAGCTCGACACGGTCATTCTCGCGACCGGCGACGGCGACTTTATCCCGCTCATCCAGTATCTAGATATGAATGAGGGGTGCCAGGTGGAGGTCATCTCCTTCGGCAAGTCTTCATCGGCAAAACTCAAAGAGGTTGCGCATGCATTTACCGACATGTGCGACGATCCGCGCAAATTTACTATCGCTTCACGCTCCTAAGGAGTCCTATTTCTACTCATAAACCGCTTCCTGCGGGTTTAATGGGTTATCATAGTATGTGATGGATGAAAACGCGGTCGTAACGGATGCTGTCCCACACGCTGGAGAGCAGAAAAAATATATCCGTACGTTTGGGCGCGACATGGAAATCCTGCAAAAAGGCGGCACGCCTGATCTCGCGCCGTTTCATAAGGCCCAGGAAGCGGCGCCACAGCCCAAACCGCAGCCCCCGAAAGAAGAGATAAGGTCATTCCCGGTGCCGCCGCCGCTTGAAGCGCCGCCGCGCCCGACAGAAATAGGGAGGTCGCCACTACCACTGAAGACATACGGAGGTGATTTCTCGACCCGGATGAAAGAAACACGCGCTTCGACCGCCACCGTGCTAGCAGCAGAGCAGGACTCCACGTTTCGTCCGAGCGCTGCTTCGCCGGAGCAATTTTCACGCAGTGGCCTGATCTTCAGCATCGCCGGCGTGCTGCTCCTTATCCTCGGTGCCGCCGGCGCTTATATCGCATACACACGCTATCTTTCCGTGTCGGCACCAGTTGTGCTTACTCTTTCGGTGAAAGCGCCGATATTTGTTGATGAACGTGAACAGATTGCCGGTACTGGTCTCGCTCTGTCGCGTGCGATTGCGGAGTCGGTGGCGCATCCGATAACACAAGGAGCCGTCCGGCTTCTGTACACCGAGGGCGCGACCACGACGAGCATTTTTTCAGCTCTCCAAGAGCCCGCGCCAGGCTCGCTGCTCCGGAATATTTCAGCCGCTTCAAGCATGGCGGGCGTCATACGTATCAAAGGAAGCCAGAGCCCGTTCTTCATACTCTCCATCACCTCCTTCAGTAACACGTTCGCCGGCATGCTTGAATGGGAGCGTGTCATGCCGCGCGATCTCGCTCAATTCTTCCCCCCATACGCTTCCGGACAGACTGCATCTTCCACCACTGCGACCTCTACCCCAGTGGCAATAGCCGAGTGGCGTGACGAGGTCATTGCAAACCATGATGCACGTGTGTATCGCGATACATCGGGTCGGAGCGTTCTTCTCTACGGATATTGGGACCAAGCGACCCTCGTTATCGCCCGCGATCCTGCTGCTTTTACCGAAATACTAGCCCGTCTGGCAACGTCCCATACGCGTTAAATCGTCTGGTATCATTGAAGAATGCGAACGGTACATTTTCGGAAGAAACTTGAGGCCGAGAAAGAAAAACTAGAATCGGAAATGGGAAGCGTCGGCCGTAAAAATCCCGTCGTTCCGGGCGATTGGGAAGCTATTCCCTCTGAAATTGGTAACGAAGCGGACCTTGCCGACCAAGCCGATGTGGTCATGAGCCGCGCAAACAACGCTGCCATTCTTGCTGACCTTGAGGCGCGTTATGACACCGTGCTCGATGCGCTCGCGAGGATAGAGAAGAAAATGTACGGGAAGTGCGAGGTCTGCCACAAGGAAATAGAAGACGCACGGCTCGAAGCAGACTCAGCGGCGACGACCTGCACGAAGCATTTGTAATACCTCATGCGCCCTTCTTCGCCACAGGCATCGAAGGGCGCCGTACGTCGCGCTCCTGCAAAAAAAGTATCGCAAACAGGGTATGCGAAGACCTTTGCCGCACAGCCCGTCGGCTCAAGTGCAGAAGTGGTTTCAGTTGAAGCCGACCTCACACGCGGACTGCATGCGTTTTCCATCGTAGGTCTTGCGGACAAGGCGGTGGAGGAGGCGCGCGATCGTTTAAGCGCCGCAATACGTCATTCCGGCTATAAGTCGCCCAAGCAGCAGAACAAGCGCATTGTCCTCTCGCTCTCGCCTGCAGATTTAAAAAAGGAAGGTTCGCATTATGACCTGGCGCTCGCGCTCGCGTACCTCATCGCCGCAGAGGACCTCGCACCGCTTGAAGAGGAAATGTTGTTTGCCGGCGAGCTTGCACTTGATGGGACGCTGCGCAGCGTGCGAGGCATTCTTCCGCAGGTGCTTGCCGCCAAGCGCCGCGGCGTGAAGACGATATTCGTCCCGCCAGGAAATGCACGCGAAGCGCTGCTTGCAGAGGGTGTGAGCGTATATGCGCCAGCAACGCTTGCGGAACTCTTGCAGCATTTGAAAAAAGAAAAGCCATTGCCGCGCCTTCTACGCGACAGGCGTTCGCCGGTTGTGCCGCTTTCGCTTGACCTGAAGGATGTGAAAGGGCAGGAGAGTGCAAAGCGCGCACTCGAAATAGCCGCTGCCGGGCGCCATAATATCGTTTTCTATGGCCCGCCGGGCACTGGTAAGACGATGCTCGCTCGCGCGCTCTCCGGAATCCTCCCGTCTCTCTCCGATGACGATATGCTCGAGGTAACCGCCATTCACTCGACTGCGGGTCTTCTCGCAGAAGGCGAAGCAGTCCATTGGCCGCCGTTTCGTGCACCGCACCACTCCATATCGCACGTCGCCATCGTGGGCGGAGGCGCGTTCCCGAAAGCAGGTGAAGTGACCCTTGCGCACAAAGGTGTCTTGTTTCTGGACGAATTTCCAGAGTTTGATTCCCGTACACTTGAAGCGCTGCGACAGCCGCTTGAGGATCGCGTCGTTACCGTCTCGCGTGCTCGGGCGAGTGTTACGTTCCCGGCCGACTGCATGATTGTCGCAGCGATGAACCCGGCGGATTCTCTTTCGGAAGACTCACGCGTGGCGATACGCGCTGCGGCGAAGCAGGCGCGGCGCATTTCGCGCCCCATCGTTGACCGTCTTGACCTCTGGATAGAAGTGCCGCTCGTTCCGCATGATACGCTCGCGAAATTAAGTACCGGCGAGCCGTCCGAAGAAGTACGCACACGCGTTATTGCCGCCCGGGCCCGCGCCGAAAAACGCACCGGCAAACGTGGCGCGACAAATGCGGCTCTTACGGGTCGTGAACTTGATGAAAAAAGCGGCTTCAGTGCGGAGGCAAAAGAGACACTCATGCAATCTGCCGCGCGTCTCCGTCTCTCGCCGCGCAGTTATCACCGCACGATGCGCGTAGCACGTACTATTGCTGACCTCGCTGGTGCTGATGTCGTCACGCCCGCCTTCGTGCACGAAGCGCTTCAATACCGCCCCCGGGGCCTCTTTGGATTTGAATAATATTTGCGAGCTTATTGCGGAAAGCACACGCTACCCACGCGACAGTAACGGAAGGGATTTGCAGCACCACGGACTTCGAAGTGGAGGTGCGGACCAGTCGCTCGACCGCTTGCGCCGAGATAGCCGATGACCTGTCCAGAAAGGACGGATTGGCCCGGAGAGACGGCAACACTTCTCATGTGCGAGTAGAGAGTCTGGGAGCCATTCTCGTGAGTGATAACGACATAGTTGCCGTAGCCGCCGTTCCATCCGCCGCCTCCTCGCGCGATGATGACGACGCCATCTGCAGCAGCATGAATCGGCGTGCCGCGTGCACCCCCGATGTCAACGCCGTTCCAACCATGGATTCCTTGCGTAAGGATGCTGCCCGGAACGGGATTGCTGTAATAACCCGTCTGTGCGGCACCACCACCGCCAAGATACGGTTCTGATTTTGGCACAGGAGCGCGCGATGGGGCTGCTGCCGGTGCTTGCGTAATGAGCTCGCCGCCCGGAATGATGATAGTGGAGCCAACCGCAAGCGGCGCGGAAGGGTCAAGACCGTTGAAAGTCGCGATTTCGTCTGCATCCGCCCCGTATTTCTTTGCGAGCGATTTCAATGTGTCGCCTTTTACTACCACGCGCTCGATGCCTGAGACGGGTAGGATGATGAGCGTATCGCCCGGATGCACGTCTTTCGCGCTCTTGAGGTTGTTTGCCCACATGATGGTGTTGATCGAGACATCAAACATCTTCGCGATATCCGAGAGCGTATCGCCTGCGCGTACGACATACACCGAAATGCGATCGGACTGCGTTTCTCCGGTAACATCCGCAACCGTGCCGGAGGGCCCGCTGTAGGAGACGAGCGCCCCGCCTGAGGTAGCGAGTGCTATGGGCGCGCCCGCATTCGGATCTCTATTTATGGAGGCGACAAGCGCTGGCGTTGTGGCACTGGGGATGAATGTGTTTACGGCAGCATCTGCTTGGGTAGAAAACGGCCAGAACGCGCTTGCGTAGTGTGGCAGAAGGAGGACTGCGCCGAAGATGGCTGCAAATCCCGGTATGAGAAATTGTTTGTTGGAAGTGATAAGTGTGAAGGCGGTCGGTGGGTCTTTCTAAATACAAGAATGGCTTACATACGCCGTATATAAGCCATCCCTTGAATACTGTCGTATCAGTCGATAGGGAAAGTATAGCCCCCTAGGAGAGGTAGTCAATGAGCCGGGAAATTGCCTGTGGAGAGCTACTTTGCGCTATAGTCCATAAGTGAAATACCTCGAAGGTCTCAACGAAGCTCAAAAACGCGCGGTACTCGCAAAAGAAGGACCGGTCTCAGTCCTCGCGGGTGCCGGAAGCGGGAAAACACGCGTCCTCACGACGCGCATCTACCACCTTATCCGCGAGAGTGTCCCCGCCGAGCAGATTCTCGCCGTCACGTTTACCAACAAAGCCGCTCGTGAGATGCGCGAGCGGGTGAGGAGCCAACTTGGCGGGGACGGCCCGCTCCCATTCATCGCCACCTTCCACGGTCTCGGTCGGGAACTCCTCGAAAGTTACGGCAAGGCAATCGGCATCCCGCGTTTTTTCAGCGTGTATGACCGTGAAGACTCAGAGAAAGCCATCGGTGCCGCACTTAAGGCCCTCGATGTCGGGGCAAAGGAGCTCTCGCCGCGCACAGTGCTTGGACGCATCTCGCGCGCAAAGGGCGAGGGAATGCGGGCACAGGAGTTTTACGACAAGCACGGTCGCGGAAGCTTCGGTGCGCGCATCGTCGCGGAAGCGTGGCTTCGATATGAAAAGACGTTGCGAGAAGAAAAGGCGCTTGATTTCGACGACCTCATCGCGCTGCCGGTGCGCCTCTTAGAAGAGCACGACGACGTCCGCTCGCTCGCGCAAGAGCGCTGGCGGTATATCCACATAGATGAATATCAGGACACCAATGCGCTCCAAGGGCGCCTCGCGGGCCTGCTTGCCGAGATGCATCGGAATCTGTTCGTCGTCGGCGATATTGATCAGACCATCTACACGTGGCGGGGAGCGACGATTGAGAACCTGCTTGAGTTCGACAAGCTGTACAAGGAAGCACAGACAATCATTCTCGGGCAGAATTATCGTTCGACGAAAAATCTCGTTGAAGCAGCAAACGCCATCATTGAAAAGAATAAGAATCGTAAGGAGAAATATTCTACGACCGAGCGGAATGCCGGTGAGCCCATCGTGCTTCATATCGCTCTCTCTGCTGAGGATGAGGCGCGCTGGATAGCTACAAAAATTAGAAAACTCATGCGAGAAAGCGTTCGCCCGGAAGACATAGCAGTACTGTTCCGAACGAATTTTCAATCCCGCGCGCTTGAAGAAGGTCTCTTGCGCGCTGGCATACCGTACAAGCTCCTCGGTACGCGCTTCTTCGCGCGTAAAGAAGTGAAGGATGCGCTCGCATGGATTCGGCTCGCGCTCGATCCTTCGCGCGAGGTCGATAAAGTGCGTGCAGCAGCCGCGCCCGCGCGCGGGCTGGGTCGCATCACGCTCGGGAAGCTTGCAGCAGGGCAGCGGAGCGAGCTGCGCGCGGGCGAGCTCGCAAAAGTCGAGGCCTTTGAAAACATCATTGCCGAGCTTTCACACGCTGCGGAAACACTCGCGCCCTCGGAATTCGTGAAGCTCGTGATAGAGAAGAGTGGTATGCGCCGCGCCCTCTTTGAAGAGGGGAATGCCGACGACCGTGAACGCTTCGAAAACGTAGAAGAACTCGCTTCGGTCGCAGCACGGCATGACCTCTCACCGGGCAAGGAGGGTATTGCTGCGTTCCTTGCTGAAGCCGCACTCGCGAGCGATCAAGATGAGATGGACCAAGGCGAGAAGCGGGGAGTGACGCTCATGACCGTCCATGCGGCGAAGGGGCTTGAGTTCGATACGGTCTTCGTGAGCGGCATGGAGGAAGGACTCTTTCCACATGAGGGCATGGGAGGGGATGAAAAGCGCGATGAAGAAGAGGAGCGCCGGCTCTTCTATGTCGCGATGACGCGCGCGAAAGAGCGCCTCATCTTGACGCTTGCGCGCGTGCGCAAGATTTACGGCAGCGATTTTATCTCAGAACCTTCTTCGTTTCTCGCCGATATCGACGGCACACTCCTCGTGCTGGAGGAGGGCGATGATGGGGAAGTTATCGAGGCCTAAGAGGCTTCTTCTGTGATGCCGAAATGTTCTTTCAGCGCCGATTCTATATGCCGTTTCTGATGTTCTGGCATGTCCTTCCATCCTGGATGTTTTTTGTTGAGAAATTCCATAGCCGCATCAAGATGCTGTGCACCCATGCCATGATGAGTGTCCATCTTTTTTTCAATATGCCCTACCGCATCGCTCAAGATGCTTTTTGCCCGGTCAAGGTCCCTCTTTTCAAAGCCATGCTGGAAACGCAACGTTCCTCGGAGCTCGCGGTCGAAGTTATCTGGGGTAAGTCGTTGTTCAGTCATACGCTAGAATCATAGCATCCATGCGCCCTAAGAAATCACTGGGACAGAACTTCCTCATGCATGCCCGCATCGCGGAGCGTATTGCGCTTACCGCGGAGCTTGCTCCAGACGCGGTTGTATTTGAGATTGGCCCGGGGACCGGCATGCTCACGCGAGAATTACTAAAGCATGCAAAAAAGGTCATCGCACTTGAAGCGGATCAGGCGCTCGTCGAGAAATTGCAGGATGATTTTTCAAACGAGATTGCTCTGAAACGGCTCGAGCTCATACACGGCGACATTCGAACCTTTGATATCGCTGTACTGCCAAAAAAATATTCGCTCGTCGCGAACATCCCGTACTACCTGACCGGTGATATTTTTAGAATGTTCCTTGAAACGGAGAATCAGCCGAGCGCGCTTACGCTCCTCGTGCAGAAAGAGGTTGCCGAGCGCATCGCACGGTCAAAAAAGGAGAGCATTTTATCGCTTTCAGTGAAGGCATACGGTACGCCGAAGTATGAATTCACCGTTCCGCGCGGTGCATTTTTCCCTGCACCGAAGGTAGATTCTGCTGTGCTTACGGTCCGTGGTATTTCTCGGAAGCATTTTGCCGCGAGAGCTGAAGAAAAGTATTTTTTTGCGCTTCTGCATGCTGGATTCGCGCACAAGCGCAAATTTGTCCGAAGCAATTTGGCCGATGCCGGATTGTCTTCCGGAACTATTCCGGAAAAAGCGCGCGCAGAGGATCTCTTGCTCACTGACTGGCTTGCTCTGGTGAAAAACAAGTAGATATCGGTTATTCCCACTCGGTTTTCGCGGCCGCTAGCAGCTTTTTGAATCGAGGATTCTCCATCATGATGGAGAAGAGTTGTTGTGCAAGCAGGACACCGGCACGTGTATCACTGGGGTAGTGGAGGCCAGCAATCTCGCGGTTCCTCGCTACCTGATCGGCGCGTGCGATGAATTCGTCCTTGCGCGCCGGTGCGAGCTCGCCGAGCACATACGCAAGAAAATGCATCTGGGTGGAGTGGCCGCTCGGGTATGCAGGGTGCCCGGGTACCACGATTGCTGTAGTCAGGTCGGGGTCAAGCGCACTCGGTCGGACTCGGTCAAACTTCTTTTTTTGCTGGAGCGTAAGCACCGTCACATCATGGAAACTGTCTTCAAGCAGGAGCGCGGTGGCAGGGAATTTCTTCTTATCCGCGTAGTCAGTGACCATATGTCCCCCAAACTCGAGAGTCGATAATTCACGTTCGGCGAGAATATCTTTTATTTCCTGCGGCGTGCGCAGGTCGCGGTATGACATAAGCGTCGAGAGTTCCGCTCTGACCTCGCTTGAGGAGTTTTTTGGCGGCGGCGGGAGTGAAATATTCGCAAAGAGCTCCGCCGGATAGCACGTCGGCTCCTCCGAGAGCTCAAGCAATTGCGGTTCCCACGCCCCGGTGTTGGAGAAGGCGAGGACATCCTTCCGCGCTGCTTCCGCGGGGGCGAAAATGAAGAAATATCCGCCAAAAAGGAGTACAAGGCCGATAATGCCGAAGGTAGGAAGATACTTTTCAATCATGCGTCAGGGAAGAGTATCATGGCGTAGCATTTCCGAAGCAATCTAATGCACAAGCGGTCGCCTTTGTCGGGCATAGACGGCACATGCGACTGCTATACTTCTGTATGAATACCATGGGGCAGATTCTACGACATTGGCGGGTGCTCACGGCAGCAGCGTTCTCCGTTGTCATCATTGTCGGCGCCTATGTGCTTGTGCGTGGTGTAGGGTCTCCGCCACTTGCAGAAGCTTCAGCCGAGACGGCGCTCCTGCAGGCCATTGCGACAAAAGATTCGGATGGGGATGGACTTCCCGACTGGGAGGAAGCACTCTACGGCGCCGATCCTCGCATTACCGATACATTCCATCTGGGAATGACCGACGGCGAGGCAGTTTCTCGCGGTCTCGTTGTTCCGAAAGCAATCGCTGACATTAACATTGGGGATGCTTCACCCAGCGCATCTGCGAGTGTGGACGGCTCATTGCCACCGCCTCCTGCAGAGGGAAGCCTGACGGCTGCCTTTGCAGAACATTTCTTTGCGCTCTACCTCACGGCGAAAGAAAAGAATGGCGGTGCGGACCTCTCTCAGGC
Organism: Candidatus Kaiserbacteria bacterium; assembly: GCA_023264445.1. Lineage (GTDB taxonomy): Bacteria > Patescibacteriota > Minisyncoccia > Phycocordibacterales > Phycocordibacteraceae > C7867-001. Next base: position 117,488 of record JAHFMN010000002.1, read on the forward strand.
CGATATGCAGACCATTGCGGATGAAACGGTGCGTGCACTTTCGGACACTCTTGCCGCCGCTCCTGATTTCAAGTCTGCAAAAGATCTCACAGTGTCGGGTTCAGGCACTGACGCGCTCCAGACATTTGCCATACAGGCGGAAGCAGTGCTTCTGAAGAATACGAGCACTGCGTCGGCGAGTGAGATTGCATATCTCACAGACGTAGTGCAGAACAATCATGAAGAATCCCTCACACCAATCATTTCAATAGCAAAGGCATATCGCGATTCTGCTGTCGGGCTCTCCGTGCTTCCCGCACCGCGTGAACTCGCTTCCGCTCACCTAGCACTTGTGAATGCACTCATGCGGGTGAGCGAGATATGCTCCGATTTTGCCCGAGTGAATACCGACCCCCTCGCGACCATGCTCGCGCTTGAGCAGTATCCGCAAGCAGTCCTTGCACTCGGTACGGCATTCATAGACATCGGCAAGGTATATAAAACGGCGAATATCTCGCTTCCTGCCGACGCATCGGGAGCTGCCTTCGTGAACCTCATGACTGATATCGCAAACGAGCAGGCTGCCGCCAAGAAACCATGAGCACGCGCCCTTTCTCCTCCGTTATCGCGCTCTGTTTGATTGCTGTGCTCCTTGTTCCGTCCGCGTTTCTCGCCGTACCGCGGCAAGCTCACGCTATTTTCGGAGGTGGCGGCCCTGGTCTTCCCTCTGTTTTCCCAACAGTGGAAATCCCGGGAGCCAATTATTTTGCAAACATAAAGACATCGGTTGAAAGTACTATCAGCGCCATCAAGAACACTATTACGAGCGTAGCAAGTGTCACGAGTGCGGCCGCGAATGTTGCGATGCAGATAAACGCCTATGTGCTTCAGCCGCTCGCCTTTATCCTCTCGGGAAATCTGATGAAGGTGCTCACCGCCGGCGTCATCGCCTTCGTTATTGGTAAAGCAAATGGCACTGGCATCCCGCAGTTCGTGGTGGACGTGCAGAAATCACTCCAGACGGTCAGCGATGGGAAGGCGCTCGCTTTCTTCAGTCAATTCGGGCGCAATTCAAACTCACCCTTTGCCGGTTCCATCACCTCGGCATTGCGCAATGATTATCTTTCTAAAACATCACTTGCCGGCTTCTGGGCCGCCAATATGAACACGCTTGCTGCCTCCTCGCCGACCTATAGGAGTGATTTTCTCACCGGGAACTGGTCGCACGGCGGTGTGGCAGCATGGTTCGCACTTACGACGCAGTCACAAAACAATCCATATACGTTCTATCCGGCGGCAAAAACCCAGCTCGCAAGTCTTATCGGCCCCGGTGCTGGCGGTGCAACTGGCGCACGCGTTGCGGAGCTGAGTTGGGGGCAAGGCTTTATGTCGTGGTGCGGCGCAAGCGATGCTGCCTCTGGAGCAACCGCAACCGATATTGCTCAGCTCGGAGGGGCGACCGGCGTCAATCCCGGAGATGCGTGCACCAATGAAGACGGCACGGTGGGTGCTATCAAAACACCGGGCTCGGTCATCTCTGCCACGCTCAATAAGGTGCTCGGTGGTCAGCAGGACATCATCACGCGCATGGGCAACGTCGGCCCCGAGATAAACGGCATCTTGCAAAATATCGGCACGGTTATGCAGACGGTAAATTTTGCGACGGAACTTCTCGGCGGCCCTGGCTCCGGCGGTCTCTTCGGCGTCGACCAACCTTCAGGAACCAATTCAACCTCTCGACTTCTGCAGTATCAGAGTTCTCCGGGCTATCTCGGCGTTACGAACTCAACGGTTCTCCAAAATAGTTCATCACTACCGGCATCGGGCGCTGAAATGACGGCTCGTATTACGCAATACCAATCGGCATGGAACGCTATCAACGTTTCAGCGACAGCGGCGTCAACGACGGTAGCGAGCCTCATCACCTTCTGTGCGAATGCCGCTCAAGTCGCCCAAGACTCGACATTTACGAATACGACCAACACGCAGATAACCGCTGCACGAGCCGCTCTTACAAACGAGATACAGCCAGTTCTTGTGCAGGTCGCCGCTGCACAAACTACCATTGCGACGGCACAGGCGATGGTGCAGAAAATCCAGAGCGAACTGAATGCATCTTCCGACGCAGAAGTGGCGACCTATGCAGCGGACATACAGGCACTACAGACCATGTCGCCGACTGCCTCTGACGTCGCGAATGTGCAGCAGGAGGCGCAAGCGCTTGGTGGCGTCACAGCCGTTCCAGAGGGCTCGCTTACAGTCACTGGTGGCTCGCTCGTGGATCAAATGGCGCTTATAAGTACGAATGCGAATGCGCTGAAAGCGTCAGCCTGTACCTTTGTCCCGCCCACCGTCTTTTCAGGTGGTAATGACGGCTTTTAAGTATGAACCGTTCATTTTTTAAAATCCCGCTCATCGTCATCGTGTTTCTCGCATGCACGATGGGTGCCACACCCAGCGTGCATGCCCAGAACACCACAACCTTCACCTCGCAAACTGCTCTTGATGCATATAACGCCTGTATAGAAAATCAGGGGACGGAAGAACAATGTAATGCAGCATACGAGATATATCTTGGGTCAGTGGGCACGACAATTCAAAATGATCCTGCAGCTGAAAAAACTCCACTCGATCTAAAATTGGGAGGAGATACGGGCGAAAAATTCGGCGAAATCGCTTCCTGGATTATGTCGCTCTTTGCATGGCTCGTTGGAGTCGCGATGCTCACTCTTGACTATGCGGCGTACTATACGGTCGTTACGATGGGGACGTATGTGAATGATCTCTCCGCAATCGGCGTCACGTGGCAAATTCTGCGAGATCTCGGCAACATCATTCTTATATTTGGGTTCCTTGCTATCGGTATTACCACCATTCTAAACGTGGACTGGTACGGCGGTGGAACCAAATTGCTCCCGAAGTTGCTCATTGCCGCTGTATTTCTAAATTTTTCCCTCTTTATAACCGAGGCGATCATTGATACCGGCAATTTATTTGCCACCCAGTTCTATAAGCAGATTAATGGCGGCAATCTCCCGACCCCGACCGGGACCGGAATAACCGGTTTAGCTGTGAATGGTGTCAACCTAACTACGGGGAATGAGGGTATTTCAACCAAGATCATGTCTCAACTAGGACTTCAGACTCTCTACGCAAACGGACAAGTCAATCAAAAACTTTTCAAGGGCGGAAATCTATTTCTTATCGGCTTCTTGGGCATCATCCTTTTCATCGTTGCGGCGTTTGTGATGTTCTCGCTCGCTTTCATACTCATCGCGCGTTTCGTCATACTCCTCTTTCTTATCATCCTCGCCCCCATCGGCTTCGCTGGACTTGCGATACCTCAGCTCGCAGGCAGAGCAAAACAATGGTGGGACACACTCTTTGAGCAGACGCTCACCGCGCCAATCCTGTTCCTCACTCTCTACATTGCGCTCGCCATCATCACCGACGCCTCGTTTCTAACTGGCTTCGGTATAAACGCTACCGCGACTGGCGCTACAGGGACCACGGGATTCTGGACTGGAGCCATAGAGAACGGCAATCTGGTCGGCTTCGCAGGGATACTCATCACGTTTCTTGTTGCGATGGGACTCTTGCTTGCCGTCACCATTTTCGCCAAAAAACTTTCCGCCTTCGGCGCAGGCTGGGCGATGAAAACCGCTGGTGCTCTTTCCTTTGGCGCAACCGCGTGGGCTGGGCGCAATACTGGTGGATGGCTGGCTAATAAAACTGCTCGCGGTCTTCGCAAAACCTGGGTAGCTCGCGTTCCTTTAGCTGGAACAGGTCTCGTGAAAGGATTGGACCGTGTTGCTGGTGCAAGCTTTGATGTACGTGGTGCCACGATGGGAGGTGGTTTGAAAGCGACTGGTATTGACGCTGGCACTGCTCAGAAGGGCGGCTACAAAGCCGAACTCAAGGGCCGTATTGAATCGAGAACGAAATACGCGGCTGAACTTAAGGGTCGCGAACTCACGGACGAGGAAAAGATTGATCAGAAAGTTGAACAAAATAAGATCAAGGCAACAGAAAAAAGGTTGGCGGATCTGCAAGTTCATCAGAGAGCGTTGGCCGCGGCCGGAAAAGATACGAAAGTTGCAGATGAAGAAATTGCCACTGAGAAAGAGCTACTTACAAGGTTCAAAGAGAAACTTGACGAGATAGAAAGTGTCACAGACAAGGGAGCTCAGCGTAAATATGCAAATGCTCTCAATCTCTGGACTGACCCTAAGAATAGATTCAATAGAATATTCAACTTCGCTGCTAATACCGAAGCAGCGGAAAAGATACGAGGTGAAGCAAAAAAATCCTCCGATGATAAGACATTGGATAGTCTTAAAAAAGCGCTCAAGAAAGCTTCTGGTGAAGAGGAAACGCCAGCTACGACCCCGCCTCCAACGGCCGCCCCTTCTGCCGGCGGTGCATCAGGTGCTGCAAAATCTTAATGTCTAGCTAGGTATGGAACCATCAAACCAAAATATAAGTCTGGAAGAAAGTATGAAGCAGGTTATGCAAACAGTACCGCCCGTTATACGTAATTATCTTGTTCAAGAGAAATATACACCGATTACAAAAGCTCTGATGACCAAGTATGCACTCCGGATTGATCAAGGTGGCATTCTGGAAAGAGAAATCATGCTGCTTTTGTTAGGAATCGAGAGTCCGGACGAATTTTCTCAAGCACTTGTCGGAGAGGCGAAGTTGAGTCAACAGGTGACGAGCGGGATTTTACAGGATGTAAACACACAGATTTTTGTGCCCCTGCGCGCACGGATGCAAAGTGGGGAAGGGAAGGTGGAACAACCAGTAAAGCCCGCAGCGCCGTGGACGCCACCACCGCGCCCGCCCGTCGTTCCGCGCGCGGCGTGGACCCGCCCGGCCCCAAGGCCGGTTGCGGCAGCGGCGCTCAGCACTCCCGTACCTCCTCTTCTGCAGCAGCCGCAGCGGCCAGCTCCTCTGCATCCGGTTGTAAAGGCAGAGCTGCCAAGCACGCCTCCTCCGCCAGTCCCGCCGCGTCCTCGCGGCCCGAGCCTTGCCCCGCTGCCGCCGAAGACTGTACTGCCGCGCGGTGGAATGACCCCTTCGGCTCAAACGGATAGCAGCCGACTGCTCGAAGACCATGAGGAGCCGCACATCGATATTAAAACAGCCATGCCGAAACCGCCTCCGCCACGTATTGCCCCTCCATCTCGTCCGAACGGACCGCCGCCGAATTTGCCCGGTGCCATGCCGCCGCGCGGTATCGTTTCTCAAGTTATGCCGCCAGCCCCTCCGGCTGGAAGGATTGACCACCCTCCGCTTCCTGTACCACCTCCGCCTCGCCCGCCGGCTCCGCGTCCTCCTGTCCAACCCTATTCCTCTGACCCTTATCGTGAGCCGATAGAGTAGCTGCCTAGTTGCGCTCCCTGCGGTATTCCTTTATATTGTCTCTGACCCTCCTCGGGTCTTCTTTTTCTAAATGGCTACCATCAATCAGCTCTCCAAGAGGGGACGCAAGAACAAATCGTCTAAGACGAGCGTGCCTGCTTTGGCGCGCGGTTTCAATACGCTCAAGAATCGCCCGACCTTCTACCCGTCTCCTTTCAAGCGAGGCGTCTGCACGAAGGTGACCACCAAGACTCCGAGAAAGCCGAACTCCGCTATCCGAAAGATTGCGCGCGTCCGCCTCACGAACGGCATGGAAGTCACTGCCTACATTCCGGGCGAGGGGCACAATCTTCAGGAACACTCGGTCGTGATGCTTCGCGGCGGTCGCGTGAAGGATATCGGCGTGCAGTACACCATCGTGCGCGGCAAGCTCGATACCGCCGGCCTTGAGAAGCGCCGCACTGCCCGCTCACGCTATGGCGCGAAGCGCCCGTCTAGCAAATAAGTATGCGCCGACCCCTTAAGAAAAAGCGCACCTGGCGCCCCGACCTCAAATACGGTTCGGAGACGCTCACTCGTTTCATCAACGCGCTCATGTGGAGCGGAAAGAAGGATACGGCGCGTGCCGTCGTGTATGACGCGCTCGCCGCTGTCGAAAAAGGAGGTGCGAATCCGCTCGAGACATTCGAAGCGGCGCTCCGCAACGTCTCGCCGCTCATGGAAGTCCGCTCTCGCCGCGTCGGTGGCGCCAACTACCAGGTGCCGCGCGAAGTACCGCAGAATCGCCGGCTCGCCCTCTCATTCCGCTGGCTCATCAATGCCGCTCGTGCGAAGAAAGGAAAGCCGATGGCAGAAAAACTCGCCGCGGAACTCCTCCTCGCCGCAAAGAATGAAGGCGACGCAATCAAGAAAAAGGACGAAATGCACCGCATGGCCGAGGCCAACAAGGCCTTTGCTCACTTCGCGTGGTAAGACCGCAAAGCCGGTCTTTCTCCCTGCATTTGCCTCGGACAAATATGTGCAGACACACATTTGTCTCTCGGCTCGTTTGGTAGTAATCTTAATAGCAACGCCACGGCGCTTTTATTTTTTTATCTAATCTATGAACCGCGACTATCCGCTTGAGAAAGTTCGTAACTTCGGCATCATTGCGCACATCGACGCAGGGAAGACGACGACTTCCGAGCGCGTGCTTTTCTATACGGGCGCCCAGCACAAGATAGGCGAAGTGCACGAGGGCGAGACCACGACCGACTGGATGGAGCAGGAGCGCGAGCGCGGCATCACCATCACCGCTGCCGCCATCACCTGCTTCTGGACCAAGACTGGCGAGCCGGACAAGAAAGACCTCGCGAAGAAATTCCGTTTCAACGTCATCGACACCCCAGGCCACATCGACTTCACGGCTGAAGTGAAGCGTTCGATGCGTGTGCTTGATGGTGCCATCGTCGTCTTCGACGGCGTCGCGGGCGTCGAGCCGCAGTCCGAGACCAACTGGCGCTACGCGGATGAGGCCGCAGTGCCACGCGTCTGCTTCATCAATAAGCTCGATCGCACCGGTGCATCGTTTGAACACTCCTACGCGAGCATCTTGGACCGGCTCTCGCCGAAAGCCATCCGCATGCAGATTCCTATCGGGGAGGAGGGTGCGCACGAAGGCGTCGTCGACCTGCTCACCATGAAGAGCTACACCTTCTCGGGGAATATGGGTGAGGAAGTGATAGAGGGCGAAGTACCGGCAAACCTGCTTGAGGATGCAAAGAAATATCGCAGTCAGCTTATTGAGCGCATCGTCGAGCAGGATGATGCTGCAATGAGTGCTTACCTCGAAGGAAAGGAACCATCACTCGATGAACTCAAGGCAATTTTGCGTAAAGCGGTCATCAATAATGAAATTTTCCCCGTCTACACCGGCTCTGCGCTCAAGAATAAGGGCGTGCAGCTCGTTCTCGATGCCGTCGTTGACTATCTTCCATCCCCACTCGATCTTAAGCCCGCTACCGGTACGAATCCGAAGACCGGTGAACCGATAGAACGCCATGCTTCAGATGATGAGCCGTTCTGTGCGCTTGCCTTCAAGCTCCAGACCGATCCATTCGTCGGCGCGCTGACTTTCTTCCGTGTCTATTCCGGTACGTTGACTGCCGGTTCATACGTCTATAACTCCACCACCGGCTCCAAAGAACGCATCAGCCGCATCGTCCGGCTCCAAGCTGACAAGCGCGAAGAGGTGGAGAAGGTGTTCACGGGTGAGATTGCTGCCGCAGTAGGTCTCAAGGATACGAAGACCTCGCACACGCTCTGCGATGAGGCGAACCCGATTATGCTTGAAGAGATTAAATTTCCCGAGCCGGTGGTTAGCTTGCGCATTGAACCGAAGACCAAGGCCGACCAGGAGAAGATGGGCATCGCGCTCCGTAAACTTTCAGATGAGGATCCGACGTTCCGCATCAAGACCGATGAAGAGACGAATGAAACGATCATTTCTGGCATGGGTGAACTTCACCTTGAGATTCTCGTTGACCGTATGAAGCGCGAATTCAGTGTCGTGGCGGATGTAGGAAAGCCGCAGGTGGCGTACCGCGAGACTATTCTCGGCTCTGCTGAAGCAGAAGGGAAGTACATCAAGCAGACCGGTGGTAAGGGTCAGTACGGTCACGTGAAGATTCGCATGAAGAAGATGGAGCCGGTAGACCCGGAGGCGAAGGTGGCGAAGAACATTACCCGCGAAGATCACTTCGAGTTCATCAACAACATCAAGGGAGGTGCGATTCCGCAAGAATTCATCTCGCCGGTCGAGAAGGGTCTCCGCGAGGCGATGACACGCGGCTTCCTCGCTGGCTTCCCGATGGTGGATATCTCGGTCGATCTCTACGACGGCTCGTATCACGACGTGGACTCTTCCGAAATCGCCTACAAGATTGCTGCGTCTATGGCCTTCCAAGAAGCGGCCGGTAAGGCGAAAGCCGTCATCCTTGAGCCGATTATGCGTGTCGAAGTTATCGTGCCAGAACAGTTCATGGGCGATATTACTGGCAATATCTCCGGCAAACGCGGCCAGATAGAAGGCATGGAGGAGCGCGGCCTCCTTAAGGTCGTGAAGGCCCAGGTACCACTCTCTGAAATGTTTGGCTACACTACGACACTCCGCTCCATGACCGAGGGCCGCGGCAGCATGACGATGGAATTCGATCACTACGACACCGTCCCCAACAACATCGCCGCCGACATCATCGCGAGCCGCAAATAATTTCTGTCCCCATAGATATTGCATTTTGGTGCGTGCTTGCGTATAGTGCTTCTAACGCATCTTGGCGTCGCTCTTTGGCTTGTCTGCTTTTGTGAGTCGGCAAGCTTTGGGGTTTGTTCCGACTCACGTCGGATTTATTCGTGATTTTTACTAAAACTAAATTATCCGATTATGGCAGAATTTAATCGCAGCAAGCCGCACATGAACGTAGGCACCATCGGCCACGTTGACCACGGCAAGACGACGCTCACCGCCGGCATCCTCCACACCCTCGACATGCTCAAGGGTGAGGGCTACAGCGCCCGCGTTGAGGCCGTCGACAAGATCGACAGCGCACCAGAAGAGAAGGCGCGCGGCATCACCATCGCGCTCCATCACTCGGAGTACGAGACGCCGAATCGTCACTACGCACACATCGATGCGCCGGGACACGCCGACTACATCAAGAACATGATCACGGGCGCCGCCCAGATGGATGGAGCAGTCCTCGTGGTCGCAGCGACTGACGGCGTGATGCCCCAGACGCGCGAACACATCCTCCTTGCGAAACAGGTGGGCCTCAAGAAGCTCATCGTCTTCCTCAACAAGGTGGACATGGTAGCAGAGGCGGATCTCATCGACCTCGTCGAAGAGGAAATCCGCGAACTCCTCACCAAGCAGGGCTACGATGGCGCAAATACGCCGATTATCCGCGGTTCGGGCCTCAAAGCGCTCGATGCCAAGGATGTGAATGATGAGTGGGCTCAGAAGACAAAGCAGCTCGTCGATACGATGGACACCTACTTCGACATGCCGGAGCGCGAGCTTTCAAAGCCGTTCCTCATGCCAATCGAAGACATCTTCTCGATTGAAGGTCGCGGCACCGTCGTTACTGGCCGCATCGAGCGCGGTCAGGTGAAGGTGGGCGATGAAGTCGAGATCGTCGGCATCAAGGCCACGGCCAAGACGACCGTCACTGGTATCGAGATGTTCAATAAGCAGCTTCAGGAAGGTCAGGCAGGCGACAATGCCGGCATCCTCTTGCGCGGTACGAAGAAGGAAGATGTGCATCGCGGCCAAGTGCTCGCAAAGAGCGGCTCGGTCACGCCGCACACTGACTTCGATGCCGAAGTGTATATCCTCGGCAAGGACGAGGGTGGACGCCACACGCCGTTCTTCACCGGCTACAAGCCGCAGTTCTATATCCGCACCACGGACGTCACGGGCGAAGTGACGCTTCCGGAGGGTAAGGAAATGGTTATGCCGGGCGACACTATCACTTTCAAAGTGAAGTTGGTTGCACCGGTTGCGCTTGAAGAGCAGCAGCGCTTCGCCATCCGCGAAGGCGGAAAGACGGTGGGCGCCGGTGTCGTGACGAAGATCACGGCATAAATTGACAATGGCGACCGCAGCCAAAACGAAAACGAAGAGGGTCACGGCGCCAAAGGCGCCGCGGGCGAAAGTCGCACCGAAAAAGTCGGCAACGCCTACGCTCACCGAGCACAAGCTCCGTATCCGCGTCCGCGCATACGAGCATAAGATTCTTGATCTTTCGGTGAAGCAGATCATGGACACCGCAGCGCGCTTCGATGCCGTCGTGGTCGGCCCGGTCCCGCTTCCTACCGAAATCAAGCGCTGGACGGTCAATCGCTCCACGTTCGTCCACAAAGACGCACGCGAGCAGTTCGAGATGCGCGTCCATAAGCGCCTCATCGACATCATGAACCCCTCGCCCAAGGTGATCGAGGCCCTCACGAACCTCAATCTTCCTTCAGGGGTCACGATAGATGTAAAAATGGTTTAACAAAGACCGCCAAGAAAATGAAAAACCGCTCTCACGAGCGGTTTTTCATTTTCTTGCATCTTTTTGAGTGCTCGTGTAGAGTGCCTGCATCGCTATGACCCTTTCGGGTCCTCCAGCAAATCGCGCCCAGCGATTGCTGTGGCGCGATTTGCATTAAAAATGAAATTCATTCTTGCCAAGAAAGAAGGAATGACCCGAGTCTTCGGGGAGGATGGCCGCGCTCGCGCGGGGACTATTCTCGCTGCCGACTCGGTGACGGTGACCGCTGTAAAGACAAAGGATGGTAAGGATGCGTACGCGGCCGTCCAGCTTGGTATGGGCACTCGCAAGACGAAAAACGTTGGCAAGGCCGTCCTTGGACACACAAAGGGGAAGGGATACGAAGCGATTCGCGAATTTCGTACTGAAGACGCAGCAGAAGTCGGTAGCGTCATCGACGCTTCAGTCTTTGCCGTTGGTGATACAGTCCAGGTCTCTGGGATCACGAAGGGTAAGGGCTTCGCTGGGGTTGTGAAGCGCCATGGCTTCCACGGCGGATCAAGAACTCACGGCCAGAAACACTCCGAACGTGAGGCAGGATCAATCGGCGGCTCGGGCGGCCGCGCCGGCGGTCGCGTCGCTAAGGGCATCCGCATGGCCGGCCGCATGGGCGCCGATCGCGTGACGGTCAAGAATCTAAAAGTGCTTGCTGTCGATGCGAAGGAGGGCAAGCTCGTCATCTCCGGCGCAGTACCAGGCCGCCGCGGCACGCTGCTCGAAGTAGTCTCCGCATAATTTTCATACCATGGCTACTGCAAAGAAAATCGTAAAGAAGAAAGTCGTACGCGCGCCGAAGGCGCGTGTGGAGAAAGCTGCCACTCCTGCACAAGAAATGAAAATGTACTCGATGCAGGGGAAGGAAGTCGGTACCATCACTCTCCCGGAGAGAATTTTCAACACGCCATGGCGGAGCGACCTCGTGCATCAGGTGACGACTGCGATGCAGGCAAACCTGCGCCAGAATCGCGCACACACAAAGGACCGCGCTGAAGTGTCGGGTGGCGGTAAGAAGCCATGGAAGCAGAAGGGTACCGGTCAGGCACGTCATGGCTCAAGCCGCTCGCCTATCTGGCGCCACGGTGGCGTGACCTTCGGTCCTCGTTCGGAGCGCGATTACAGCGAGAAGATCAACAAGAAGATGCGCGTCGGCGCCCTGCTTTCGGTTCTTGCGAGAAAGGCAAAGGACGGCGAGATCGTTCTTGTCGATTCGTTCACCTTCGGCGCGCCGAAAACGAAAGAGGCGTTGCAGGCGCTCACTGCGATTTCAAAGGCGGCGAAGGTGCGCCTGCTTTCAGGCACGGGTTCGCAGTCTGCATTGGTCGCGCTCGCTTCGTACGACCGAAATGCCATGAAGAGTTTCAGCAACCTGCAAGGCGTCGCAACGGAAGAGGTCCGGAGCCTGAACCCGGTCGATGTGCTTTCGCACAAGTATCTCGTCATTGAGAAGCCGGAAGCGGCATTCAAGGCGCTTCTTGCGCGAGCGATGTCCGCATAACTCCATTCCTATGGCACTCTTCGGCAACAAAAAGAAAGAAAAGAAGGAAGCAAGCGTGAAGCATCGCCACGCGCGCACGACCGCATCTGCGCATGGCATCGCGCATGAGGTCATTCGCGCGCCATGGTTCTCCGAGAAGGCGCTCATCGCTACTGAAAAGGGTATCTATACCTTTGCAGTACCGTCGCGTGCGACGAAAGCCCAGGTCGCTGGCGCTATCAAGGAAATCTATGCGGTTACGCCAAGAAGCGTACGCATCGTAAACCTGCCCGGCAAGGTGAAGACCATGCGCACCAAGCGCGGAGTAGGCCAGCGCGCCGCACGCCGCAAGGCATATGTGTACCTTAATCCCGGGGACACCATTCAATTTGCATAAACCCGTATGAAAACCTACAAACCCACATCAAAGAGCCGTCGTCACATGACTACCTTGCCGTACAAGGAGCTTCTTTCAGGCGATGCTCCGCACAAGCCCTTGCTTGCAAAGAAGAATAGCCAGGGCGGCAGAAACGCCTTCGGACGCATCACGACTCGGCACCAGGGCGGCGGGCATAAGCGTCGTCTGCGCGTCGTGGACTTCTCCTACAACAAGAAAAATATTCCGGCGAAAATCGAAACTATTGAATACGATCCGTTCCGCAGCGCCTTCATCGCTCTCGCGCTCTATCGCGATGGCGAACGACGCTACGTCATCGTCCCGAAGGAAATGAAAGTAGGGTCAACCTTCGTCGTTGGCGAAGATGCACCCCTCTCCATCGGCAATCGTATGCCACTCGGGAAAATTCCTGTCGGCACCTTTATCTACAATATTGAACTTTCTCCTGGTGCCGGTGCTAGTCTCGTCCGTTCTGCAGGCAACTTCGCTGAAGTGGTGGCGCACGATGCCGGCTATGCACAGGTGAAGCTCCCTTCAACCGAGATCCGCAAGATTTCCGACCTCTGCTCCGCAAATATCGGCGCGGTTGGCAACGAAGAGTACAATCTTGTCGTCATTGGCAAGGCCGGCAGAAGCCGCTGGATGGGCATCCGCCCGACGGTCCGCGGCTCGGCGATGAATCCAGTCGACCATCCGCACGGCGGCGGTGAAGGCAAACAGGGCCGCGGTCTTCGTCGTGCAAAGAGCGCCTGGGGTAAGCCTACTGGTAAGGGACAGAAGACCCGTACGCCGAAGAAGTACTCAAACGTCTTTATAGTGAGTCGCCGAAAGGTAGGTAAAAAGAGAAAAGCATAAGACAAAAAGCCCCGAACGAAAATTCGGGGCTTTTTGTTTGATTTGTCAAGGTTCTGGAATTGGCTAGGATTTATGAGGGCGTTTTGGCACGAGACATTTGACTCTGCGGATGGCTTCCTGTATCTTCTAAGTATCCCGCTGCGCGGGTTTTTAATTACTTTTATGTCTCGTTCACTCAAGAAAGGGCCCTTCGTGGATGCCAAACTCCTGAAGAAGGTCCAGAACGCGAAACCGGCTTCCGCCGGGGTAATTAAGACGTGGGCGCGCCGCAGCCAAGTAAGCCCCGAGATGATAGGGTTCACGCTCGGTATCCATAACGGGCGGCAGCATGTCGAAATAATCGTATCCGAGGACATGGTGGGGCATCGCCTCGGCGAATTCGCAGCGACCAAGAAGTTCCTGCGCCACGGCGGCAAGATGCAGAAGGAGATCGAAGCAAAGAAGCAGGAGGCCGAGATCGCTTCCGCAAAAGCCACAAAGGCGCCCGCCGCGTCTGCCGCCAAGAAATAATTTTGTATGAAAGCAACGCTCCAGAGCCATAATCAGACGCCGCGCAAAGTCCGCCTCGTCACCGAACTCGTAAAGGGCAAGAAGGTGCCGGCAGCGCTCGCCGCGCTCCAGTTCCTCCCACGCCGCGCGGCCGAGCCAGTTGCAAAGCTTATCAAGAGTGCTGCTGCAAGCGCGAAAGAACGCGGTGAGAACGCAGACGAGCTCATGGTGCAGTCAATCATCGTAGAGAGCGCCGGCATGCTGAAGAAGTACATGCCGCGCGCCTTCGGTCGCGCCTCACTCATTCGCCGCCGTAAGAGCCGCGTGAAGGTAGTCCTTGCGCCGGCAAAGGGGTCTACGAAGAACGCATAAATCTGCTATGACACACATCGTCCATCCGTATGCACACCGCCTCGGCATCGTCCGAGACTGGAAGAGTCGCTGGTTTGCCGCCGATAAGAAGAGCTTCCGCGAGAACATCAAGGTTGATGAAACCATCCGCCGCTTTCTCAAGAAGCGCCTGCGCGGTACCTACACGAGCGGTATCGAAATAGAGCGTGGAGCCGGCGAGCTGCGCGTCATTCTCTCTACGGCGCGTCCCGGACTCGTCATCGGCCGTTCCGGTGAGAACGCAACAAAACTGCGCGCAGAGCTCACTGACGTCGTCCGCAAAGTATCAAAAACTGCTCTCCCCGCCGGAAAGCAAGTGAAATTCGATATCAATGAGGTACGCCAGCCGGAGACGGATGCTGCGGTCGTCGCGTATATGATCGCGGAGGGGCTCGAGAAGCGTATGCCGTTTCGTCGAGTGCTCAAACAGACGATAGAAAAGGTCATTGCCGTACGCGAAGTCGAGGGCGTGCGCATCGCTGTTTCTGGTCGGCTCGGTGGTGCAGAAATGAGCCGAAAAGAAGAGCTCAAGAAAGGTCGAATTCCACTACAGACTTTCCGCGCCGACATAGACTTTGCGCACGAAGAGGCATATCTGCCGTACGGCGTCATCGGCATTAAGGTATGGATCTTCCGCGGCAACGTGTATCAGGATAAGAAGACGAGTGTGCGCATGCCAGAGAACGCCCGCAACTAATTTTTTCGTATGTTGTTTCCAAAGAAAGTAAAACACCGCAAATGGCAGACGCAGCGCATGAGCGCAAAGCGCCTGAACCGCCCCGATACCCGCGGCACCGCAGTGTCGTTCGGCTCGTTCGGGCTTAAGGCGCTCTCGAGCGCGCGTGTGACAAGTAACCAGATCGAAGCGGCGCGTAAGGTGCTCACCCGCGCCACTGCGAAGACCGGCAAACTCTGGATTCGCATTTTTCCAGACCGACCGGTGACGGCGAAGCCGGCGGAAGTCGGTATGGGCAGTGGTAAGGGCGATCCGAAGCACTATGTATTTCAAGTGCGTCCAGGGCGCGTATTGTTTGAGCTTGATGGTGTACCCGAAGATGTTGCCCGTGCTCACTTGCGGCAGGCAGGCATGAAGTTGCCGCTAAAGACTTCCATCGTCACGCGCCGCTAAATTCTTGCTTTTTCCTTGTTTATATGACAAAAAAGAACTCAATGGCCACGAAGACTGATCAGGAGCTTGAAAAGCTCCTCGCTGACATGCGCGCGGAACTCCGCACGGAGCGTTTTTCCGCTGCGGGCGCGCGGGCGAAGGACAGCAATGCACCTCGCAAGCTCCGCGCCACCATCGCGCGCATTCTCACGGAGCAGTCCGCTCGTGTGCGACAGGCTGCCTAACCTATGGAACAAAAAACCCTCCGCCCCCAATCATTCGTCGGCACCGTCGTAAAGACGGCGATGAAGGACACGGCTACCGTTCGCGTTGATCGCTACGTGAAGAATGCAAAATACAAGAAATATTTTGTCCGTTCCAAGAAATATCTTGCGCATGACCCAGGCAATACTGCACAGGTTGGCGATACCGTCACCATCGTCGCGACTCGCCCGATTTCAAAAATGAAGCGTTTCGCTATCGCGAATACTCCGGCTGCTGCCTCAGCATCTTCGGGCTCTCGCCCTACGAAATAATATGTTGCAGGACCGATCCATCGTTACCGTAGCAGACAATTCCGGCGGCCAGATCGCCCGGATTTTCAAAGTGCTCGGTGGAAGTAAGCGTCGCTATGCCGGTATCGGGGATGTCGTGGTCGTTTCCATCCAGACTGCGGCGCCGCGTAAGGCAGTGAAGAAGAAAGATAAATATCGTGCCGTTATCGTGCGACAGGTCAATCCGTTTGCCCGCAAGGACGGCTCGTATATCCGCTTTGATGAGAATGCCGTCGTGCTTATCGAGAAGCAGGGTAAGGAAATGGGTCCAAAAGGGAACCGCATCTTCGGTCCGGTGCCCCGCGAGCTCTCGGAGCGCGGTTGGCACAATATCGTCTCGCTCGCACCAGAGGTCGTCTAATTATTTTCGTATGCACGTCAAAAAAGGAGACAAGGTAAAAATCATTTCAGGAAAGGACAAGGGGAAGTCCGGCGTGATCCTGCGCGCCCTGCCGCGCGAAGATAAGGTCGTCGTCGAGGGTGTCGCGCTCTACAAGCGCTCCCTGAAAGGAAGTGCCGGGAAGGTGGGCACGGTCGTCGAGCGGCCGCGCGCGATTCACGTGTCAAACGTCGCGCGCGTCGAAAAGAAATAATATGTCTATCACCAAACAACGTCAGCAAGAAGCCTACCTCGCACTCGCGAAGGATTTTAACTACACGAGCCCGATGCAGGGACCGCGTATAGGAAAAGTCATCGTCTCTACTGGCGTGGGGAAGAAGCGCGACAAGAAACAGCTTGAGATCATCGAGGATCGCCTCGCGCAGATTACCGGACAGAAAGCGGCGCCACGCTCTGCACGCCTCTCCATCGCGTCCTTCAAGGTGCGCGAGGGCGATACGGTTGGTCTCCAGGTGACACTTCGCGGCGCACGGATGTATGACTTCTTGGACAAGCTCATCCACATCGCGCTCCCGCGTACGCGCGACTTCCGCGGCCTTTCAGCAAAAGCCATCGATGAGATGGGTAATATCACTATCGGCATCAAAGAGCACACCATCTTTCCCGAGACCTCCGACGAAGACCTCAAAGACGTCTTCGGCCTCGCCATCACCGTCGTTACCACGGCGAAATCGAAGCCCGAAGCCGAAGCATTCTTCCGCCATCTCGGCCTCCCGCTCATCGTTGACTCAAGCGTAAAACGCTGATATTCTCTAGCTACGCTCCTCGGAGCTTTATTTTTTATGGCCAAGAA
The DNA here is from genome assembly GCA_023264445.1 of Candidatus Kaiserbacteria bacterium. Lineage (GTDB taxonomy): Bacteria > Patescibacteriota > Minisyncoccia > Phycocordibacterales > Phycocordibacteraceae > C7867-001. The sequence goes on from JAHFMN010000002.1 coordinate 134,366, forward strand.
ATCCCAGCTCGCACGGCTCGTCAAAAAGACGAAACTCGTGAAGAAGTACGCGGTCAAGCGTGCGGCTTTGAAATTGGCTGGCGACTCCGCGGGCCTACAGAAGCTCCCGAGAAATTCTTCGCCGGTGCGGCTCAAAAATCGTTGCGCAATTAGCGGCCGCAGCCGAGGCTATATGCGCACCTTCGGCCTTTCCCGCATCCAGTTCCGTGAGCTTGCGCGCGAAGGAAAGATTCCGGGCGTTAAGAAAGCATCATGGTAAGCGACCGCGTCGGCGATTTCATCATTCGTTTGCAAAATGCTGCAGCTATCGGCAAGCAGGAAGCGACTGTACCCTATTCGCTCCACCTCTTAGCTATTGCGCAGAAGCTCAAGGAACTCGGTTTTCTAACGAATGTTGCGGTGAAAGAAGAGGAGGGAAGTGCGAAGAAAACCATCCTTGTGATGCTCGCATACGACGCGCGCGGCACCGCGAAGCTCCGCGGTGTGAAGCGCATCAGCAAGCCGGGCCGCCGGCTGTATGCTCCTCATACGAAGGTGCATAAGGTGAAGGGCGGTACGGGTGCTCGCATCATCTCGAGCCCTGCCGGCATCATCTCCGATGCGGAAGCGCGGAAAGCACGCGTTGGCGGCGAAGAGCTTTTTGAAATCTGGTAGTTCGATTTCACTCACTTTCATACACTTTATGTCACGCCTCGCAAAAAAGCCGATAACTGTAGGAAAGACCACCGTCTCGGTGGAAGGAGGCGTGCTCTCGGTCAAGGGTTCAAAGGGAACATTGACTAAACAGGTGCATCCCTCTATCGGCATTCAGGTCGATGAGAACGGCGTGTTGGTAACGCCGAAAGATCGTTCACGCCTCGCAAAAGCGCTCACGGGGACGTTTGCATCACACGTGAAGAATATGGTTGCCGGCGTCGAGACGCCGTATGTAAAAAAACTTATTCTTGAAGGCGTTGGCTATAAGATGGAAGTGAAGGGTACTGATGTAGTGCTCACGGTCGGCTTCTCGCATACGGTCTCATTGCCGATTCCGGAGGATGTCGCGGTGAAAGCAGAGAAGAACGTGATGACGCTCGAGAGCGTAAATAAAGAATCACTCGGGCAGTTTGCCGCGAATATCCGGCGCGTGAAGCCTCCAGAACCGTATCTCGGGAAGGGCATTCGCTACGAAGGCGAAGTGGTCCGCCGCAAGCAGGGCAAGAAGGCCGTCTAATTATGAAGCACGTACCAACAACCAACAGAGAATTGCGCAAGCGCCGCCATGCGCGCGTGCGGGCTATTATCAAAGGCACTGCGGAGCGCCCGCGACTCGCAGTCTTCAAGAGCAATCGCTTCGTTTCCGCGCAGCTCATCGACGACGTAGCAGGGAAGACGCTTGCTGCCGCTCACGGCCGCGCGTTCAAGGGCCCGCAGTCGGTGCAGGCGAAGGCGGTCGGCGAAGCAATCGCGAAAGCAGCAAAGGCCTCTGGCATAACGGCCATCGTCTTTGATCGCGGCGGATATCGCTATGGCGGCCAGGTGAAGGCGCTTGCGGATGCGGCGCGCGAGGGCGGGCTGACCTTTTAATACTATGACAACCCCTATGGAACCGGAGATTGTACAGGAAGAGACTATAGAAAGCGCGGTTGTGGCACCGGAGGCGGCCGAAGCAGTGGTTGCGGACGCAGCACCTGTCGCGCGCGCGACAGGTGCACGCGGCGGCGGTCGTGGAGCACTGCGCGGCCGCTCACCGCGTGCCGGCGGCCGGGGGAATCGTCCGCCGCGCGAGCGGGGCGAGTTTGAACAGGTGACCATCGATGCACGCCGCGTGGCGCGCGTGATGGCTGGCGGCCGACGCTTTAATTTCAGTCTCGTGGTCGTCATCGGTGACAAGAAGGGTCGCGTCGGCGTCGGGCTCGGCAAGGCCGCCGATACGGCGCTTGCCATCGACAAGGCGACGCGCGATGCGAAGAAACATCTCTTTGCTATTCCACGCACCGCTTCCAACTCTATTCCGCACCAAGTGTCCGCGAAGTACGCGTCCTCGACGATTGAAATCATCCCGTCGAAAGGTCGCGGGCTTGTCGCTGGTTCGGCGATGCGCACGGTGCTTGATCTTGCGGGCGTGACCGACGTCGTCACCAAGATCCATACGCGTTCTAAGAACAAACTCACCATCGCGCGCGCGACGATCGCGGCTTTGAAGAAGCTGCGTACCGCGTAATACATTTCCTATGCAACTGCATTCATTTTCTCCACGTACGAAGAACAAGAAGAACCCTCCGGTAGGGCGTGGCGGCAAACGCGGCAAGACCTCGGGCCGCGGCGGCAAGGGACAGACGGCGCGCGCCGGTCATAAAATACGCCCGGAGGTTCGTGATCTCATCAAGAAGCTTCCGAAGCGCCGCGGCCACGGTAAGAATCGCGCACGCACGGTCCGCACAAACAGGATTGCGACTTCTGCGGTCAATATCGCGGCGCTCGACTCGAAGTACAAGGCCGGTGAGACGGTCTCGCCCGCTTCGCTTCTCGCGAGAGGGCTCGTGCGAAGGGCAAAAGGTCGCGTACCCGTCGTAAAGATTCTCGGCACCGGTTCGCTTTCAAAGGCGCTTGTCGTACGGGGCTGTATGCTCTCTACTTCCGCGCGCGATGCTCTCACGAAGGCGGGTGGCACTATCCATGTTTAATTCTTTCCTGCATAAACTAAGACTCGCTTTCGGTACTTCCGAGATACGCTCCCGCATCCTTTTCCTCATCGGTGCGATTGTTCTCTTCCGCCTTCTTGCTTCAGTACCGATACCGGGCGTCGACAGGAATGCACTTGCGGCCTTCTTTGCAAACAACCAGTTCTTCGGCCTCTTGAATATCTTTTCCGGCGGCGGGCTCTCCAATCTTTCGCTCGTGATGCTTGGTGTCGGTCCGTACATTACTGCTTCAATCATCATGCAGCTTGGGACCATCATCTTCCCGCAGGTGAAGCAGGCATATTTTGAAGAGGGCGAGGCCGGCCGCGCAAAATTCATCGGCTGGAGCCGCCTTCTGACCATCCCGATTGCAGTCTTGCAGGGCGTCGGCTTCCTCTTTCTCCTTGAGAGTCAGGGTGTCGTTGCGCATCTCGGCACCGTGGCGCTTATCGCGAACATCGCAATTGTCGCAGCCGGCTCGATGCTTCTCATGTGGCTCGGCGAGCTCGTGACTGAATTCGGCATCGGTAATGGCGTCTCACTCATCATCCTCGCTGGCATCCTTGCGAGCGTGCCCTCAAGCATCTCGCAGACGCTCTTTGCTGCGACCGCAGCAAACATTCCTGCGTACCTTGGGTTCATCTTCCTCGCGCTTGCAATGATTTATGCGGTGGTGATCGTTTCTGATGCGGAGCGCTCGATACCGATCGCCTATGCGCGTGCGTCCCGCGGCGTAGCGCTCTCTCAAGGAGCTGCGACGTACCTGCCGATCCGTTTATTGCAAGCTGGCGTGATTCCCATCATCTTTGCACTGTCGCTTCTGCTTCTGCCGCAGATGGTGCTCTCGATGCTCGGCGTATTTCATCTTTCGTTTGCGTCGTCCGCTGCGCTCTGGTACTCCGCATTCCTGTCCAATCCATGGCAGTATGGTTCGCTCTACTTCCTACTCGTGGTGCTTTTCACCTATTTCTACACCGCCGTTACGTTCGAGCCGCATAGAGTTGCGGAGAATCTGCAGAAGTCAGGGGCGTTCGTCCCAGGCGTTCGTCCCGGCCGCGAGACGGAAGAGTTTATCGGAAAAGTGGTGAATCGCGTGACGCTTCCCGGCGCCTGCTTCCTCGGCCTCATCGCGGTCTCTCCGTCCATCATCCAGGGCCTTACTGGCGTCACGACGCTCGTGCTTGGCGGTACCGCACTCCTTATTGCCGTGCAGGTCACTCTTGATCTCGCCCACAAGATAGACGCCCAGGTTTCGCTCCGCGAGTATTAGGAAGTGCTAGAGTAGTTTGATGGAAACGCACACGATATTCTTCATTGGGAAACCGGGAAGTGGGAAGGGTACGCAAGCACAATTGCTCTCCGATACAACCGGATGGCCTGTCATCAGTACCAGTAATGGACTGCGCGAGATAGTCGCCGGGGGCGGTGATGCCGGCCATACCTTGAAGGAGTCCATGGACTCGGGATTCCTTACGCCCCACTGGCTCGCGAGCTTTGTGTACCTCAAGTCAATATTCAGCGTCCCGGAGGATGGGAGCGTCATCTTTGACGGTGCTAACCGTACGCTGCCTGAAGCGAAGATAGTGATCGATTCTCTCAAATGGCTTGATAGGCCGTTCACTATCCTGCATTTGCAGGCATCAGATGAAGAGGTGTGCGCGCGTGTTGCCCTGCGAAAAGAGAAGGAGGGCCGCAAGGACGATCATGCCATGCAGCAGCGATTGAAAGAATATTATGATCTTACCGAAGAAGTCATTCAGTTCTACCGTGCACAAGGTCTCCTCATCGATATAAACGGCGAAGGTGCACCGGAAGCAATCGCGCAAGAAGTTCGCGAAGCACTCAAACTGTAATGACCATCACGAGCGACACGCAAAAAATAGACCTCATCGAAGCGGGGAAGCGCCTCGCCTCCGTATTGCGCGCGCTTCGCGCGAAAGTCGCTCCCGGCGTGACTGCGGGGGAGCTTGATGAGCTTGCGGAGCGGCTTATCCGCGAGGGTGGCGACGAGCCCGCCTTCTTGGGCTACACGCCTGAGGGCGCGCATCGACCCTACCCGGCGACGCTCTGCGTCTCGGTAAATGATGAAGTGGTGCACGGCATCCCGAACGAATCGACGAAGACGCTGAAGGAGGGCGACATCGTCGGCCTTGATCTCGGCCTGACCCATAACGACGTCATCGTAGACGCGGCTATCACGGTACCAGTTGGCGAAGTCGATGAAGAAACAAAAAAGCTTCTTCGTGCAACCGAACAATCACTTATGGCGGGTATCGCAGCGGCCATTCCGGGGAATCGCGTGGGCGATGTCTCAAACGCAATCGCTAAGGAGATAGAACGCGCGGGTTTCTCCGTCGTGAAGGAGCTCGGCGGCCATGGCGTCGGAGAATTGGTGCACGAGGAGCCATTTATTCCCAATTTCGGCCGTCCGGGGTCCGGAGAATTGCTCTCCGAGGGCACAGTGCTCGCGCTTGAACCTATTGCAACTGCTGGCAAAGCAGGAGTCATGCTCGCCCCAGACGGCTACACGTATCGCACCAAGGACGGTTCGCGCTCCGCGCACTTCGAGCACACCATCTTGATAGAAAAGGGCGGAGCGCGTATCATAACCGCATAACCGCCGCAGGCGATATTTTCTTTTAAACCATGGACCATCCGAAAAATGAAAGGACCCTCGTTGTCGTGAAGCCAGACGGCATTCAGCGCGCGCTCATTGGCGAGATCATGAAGCGCTATGAGCGCATCGGCCTCAAGCTTATCGCGCTTAAGATGTTTGTTCCGACCGAGAAGATGATTGAGGAGCACTACCTGCTTGATTCGGAATGGAAAAAGAATGTCGGAGAGAAAGCGATTTCAAGTTATGTGAAGAAAGGGGAGACGCCTCCATCAAGTGATCCGATCGAAGTGGGAAATCTCGTCGTCGGGCGCCTAAAGAAATACATGACGAGCGGACCAGTCATCGCGATGGTGTGGGAGGGCGCGCATGCGGTTGAGCTCGTGCGCAAGATTACCGGCGGTACCGAACCGAGGAGCGCCGGAGTGGGCACCATCCGCGGGGACTTCGTCGTCGACTCCTATCAGATGGCAGACGGGGCTGATCGCGCCATCCGCAACCTTATCCATGCCTCCGGCTCAGTTCCCGAAGCCGAGAAGGAGATCCCGCACTGGTTTGGCAAGGCAGAAATTATGAAATACAGCGTGCCGCACGAGGCCACGCTCTACGACGCCGATATCAAGAGCATACTCGGATAAAAAGCCCATACTACAAGGGATTCCGGGTTTTCCACAGAGATATTTTGGAGGGGAGGATATACTGATACGTGGAGTTGTTCCTTTTTTACGCAACTTGCCGTACTCTCGGGAGTCTGGAGTTCGCGCGTGCAGGTAGAGCGCTTCGGCGTTCCGAAGCATGCGCGATAAGACACCCACTTGGCAAGATAAAGTTGCTAAAGGGAATGACTCCACGAAAATCCCGTCTCTCATCGAGACGGGATTTTCGCGTGATAGAGTGCTCGTATGTCATTGCGATTGAGCTTTTATGGCGGAGCGGGGAAGGTAACCGGCTCCAATTTCTTAATCGAGGGCAGCCGGGGAAAGATATTGGTTGATTGCGGCATCGAGCAGGGCGCGGATGTAAGCGCTGCAGAAATGTACGGACCGTTCCCGTACGACGTGCGTACCATTGATGCGCTTGTCGTGACTCACGCGCATCTTGACCACGTGGGTCGCATTCCGAAGCTCGTGCGAGATGGCTTTCATGGGAAGATTTTTATGACGCCGCCGACGAAGGACCTCGCCGAGCTCATCTTGCGTGATTCGGTCGGGATTCTGACGCAGGATGCAACGCGCCGTGGCGTGCCGCCTCTCTATGAAGAAAAGGATGTTGACGCAACTTTCTCACTCATCGAAGCGCTCGACTATCATAACGAAAAGGAAGTTGCTCCCGGACTAGTCGTATATCTGCGCAACACGGGCCATATCCTTGGCTCGGCGAGCGTACGCATTATCGATGACGAAGGGGTCTCGCTCGTACTTACTGGCGATATCGGGAATTCTCCTTCGCCACTTCTGCCGGACTGGGAGCCGGTACAAGATGCAGACGCTCTCGTGATGGAGAGCGTGTATGGCGACCGACTCCACCCGCCGCAGACCGAGCGCGTCGCGGCACTCCGCGACGCGCTCACGCGCGCGATAGGGAAGGGCGGAACCATCCTTATTCCCGCTTTCTCGCTTGAGCGCACCCAGCTCATGCTCTATGAACTTTCAAATTTCTTCTCGGCAGGAGAGCTCCCGAAGATACCGGTCTTCCTTGATTCGCCGCTTGCGATACACGTGACCGAAATATACGAGAAGTGGGGGATGACGTACTTCAAACCCGAGACCGAAGATGAAATGAAGCGCGAGGGAAGCATTTTCGAATTCCCGTTTCTGGAGAAGACGCTTTCGCGCGAAGAGTCAGAATCGATAGAAAAAACGCCGGGTCCGAAAATCATCATTGCCGGTGCAGGGATGAGTCATGGTGGCCGCATCGGCCGCTGGGAAGCGCGCCATCTTCCTGATCCCTCTACTACGCTCTTCATCGTTGGCTATCAGGCGCCCGGGAGCCCTGGGCGGCGAATGAAAGAGGGAGCTTCAAGCGTGCGCCTGAACGGGACGGAAGTGACGATTAAAGCAAAAGTTGAAGTCCTTGAGGGATGGTCAGCGCATGCCGACCGCGATGAGCTCATGAAATTCGCGGAGGCGGTACTTGGCGGAAATCCCAAAGCGGCCCCTTCGGGGCGCACCAAAACAATTTTTACTGCTATCGGTGAGCCCGCGGCCGAGCGCTTCCTTGCTCAGCGTATCCACGACTACCTTGGCGGCAACGCTGTCGTCCCTGAAATGGGACAGACGTGGGAGATTACAAAAGATTCGGTCAAAAGGATTTAAAAAATACACCCGCCGGAGCGGGTGAAACGGGTTTTTCGGAATGGCTAGCTGATATCGAATTTGTGAAGCAGGAAGTACACGAATGGAATGAAGAGACATAGAGCCACACCTTCCCATTCGTACATGGCCTGGTATAGAGGGATGGAGACGTGTTTAGTCGTCCCGATGATAGAAACGAGTCCTATCCCTGCTGCCAAAGCCAGGCGAGAACGATCGAGGAACCTTAGCATGTTTGACTCTCCTTTCTGAATACAGACTATCACAACGAAACAAAAACGCCCCGGGAGGGGCGTTTTTGTTTCGTTTAAACGACTTGCTTCGCGATGCGAGCGAAAACTTCGGGATGTTCAGCGGCGAACTGCGCAAGGACTTTTCGGTCAAGCTGAAAACCGGATTTCTTCAGTTTTGAAATGAAGGTGCTGTAGGACTGGTGGCCGTTAGTCCGGACGGCAGCGTTGAGGCGCACTATCCAGAGCTGGCGGAAATCAGTCTTCTTATCGCGGCGGTGGGCGAAGGCGTAGCGGCCGGCGCGCATGACTGCTTCGTGCGCGTAGCGCTCTTTCTTGGAGCGGACGCCACGATAGCCCTTGGCTCTCGCCAGGAGATTCTTGCGCTTCTTGTTGGCCATCACGCCGCCTTTGATTCGTGTCATACAAAAATGCTAAAAGATTAATTATTTCGCACCCGAGCCCGGGAGGAAGCGGCGACGCACCTTCACTGTCAGATTAAGCGCTACGGAGCGGCGCTTTGCACTACGCGTGGAGCCGCTCGACTTGGCATTGAAATGGTTCTGGCCCTTTACGCGCACCATCAGCTTCCCATTGCGGGTCACGCGGATTCTTTTTGTATACGATTTGTTAGTTTTCATTTTTCGGTTTTGATTCTTTCTCGCGTTTTGCTTGGGCGACGAGGTCCCTCTCGATGACGCCGGCGAATCCTTTTGGGCTGCGCGTGACCGGCTCGGCTACCTTGTAGGCATAGGGAATGCGCAGAAGGAACCTCTCGAGGCGTTCCTTGAGGAATGCTTCCTCCATACCCTTGTAGCGGCCTTTGAGGAAGAGCTCGGCGCGGACCCGGTGCCCCTCGGCGAGCCACTCGGCCGCCTTCCTGGCCTTCAGTTCCATATCGTGGTCACCGGTGCCGACCTTGATCTGGACCTCCTTGGTTTCAGAGATTTTAACCTTGGCTTTGGCTACCTTTTCCTTCTTGCTACGTTCGTATTCAAATTTACCATAATCCATGATCTTCGCAACGGGCGGCACCGCGGAGGGCGAAATTTCTATCAGATCCAGCCCGGCCTGCTTCGCCGCCGCGAGAGCGGCGGCAAGGGAGAGGACACCGAGGTTTTCTCCCTGCGCGCCGATGACGCGCAATTCTTGCGCGCGGATTTCGTTATTTATCTTAAGTCGGTCCGTAGCCACTGGAAGTGTTCTGAATATAGCATGAAAATAGAGGACGCGCAATCAATTTGAGATTTGGCTCGGAGTGGAGAGGATGATTTCAGCCTTGCCTTCATAGGAGGAGATTTTGCCGGTGAGCGTTATGGTTTGCCTCTCATAGCGGGAGAGGTCGCCAAACTTTTTTACATCATCGGCGAATATGACGCCGGAGAATGCACAAGCTTTGTATTGCTTACAGAAGTCGAGGAAGACGGTACCGCTCTTCGAAGTATAGGCCTCGACGAGCACTCCGCGCACGGAGGCGTAGTCGCCGATGTGCGCGGGGGCAGCCGTGTAGTCGATGGTACCGACAGAAACATTTGCGGCCGCTCCCGCGGCCGCGTTGCCTTTGTAGGCATCAAGCAGTTTCTTCAGTATGTTTTCATACGCTTGCCGCAACGCCGGGTCGGTGCCTATTTCCAATACCTCGTCATTGATAGTCGTTGCGGATTTGGTCCAATTGTAACTGCCGGTCGCGTATGCCGATTCGGTGACAAGAGTCTTGATGTGCATGATGCCGTTGCCAGTCGCATGCTTTTCAGCGACCACGGGAATGCCGGCGGCCTGCAGCTTCGCGATTATGGGAGCGCCGTAGCTATTACTACTCTGTTCGGAATCCACGATTCCTCTCACCTCGACACCGCGTTTTTTCGCCTCAACGAGAGCATCGGCGATGCTCGGAAGTGTAAACGTATATACCGCGAAGTAGATATAATCTTCTGCCTCATCAATGAGCGCGATGATTTCCTTGTCGTTCTGTTTCCGATCGAGACTATAGATAACGCGTATCGAGCCGGCTACTGGTGCCGAGACGGTTTGTTCTGGAACGGCCACGCTCGCAGTCTGTGTTGCCACATTTTCGTTGCCAAGCGCGTACCCCGCGCTGCCTGCCGCAAGCGAGAGTACCGCCGCAAGCGCTGCACGAATTATCTTCTGATTCATCCCGTTAGAAATAGGACGCGGACGTGTCATTGGCTACCTCCGTGCCTACTTGATTAAGATTAATAAAGCCGACATCCCGAAGTTGTTTGATTTCATGTCCGCGATTTCTAATGGGATTCATGCAGGGAGTATAGCGTGATACGCTAGCTGAAATGGAGCTATTTCCGAATAAAGTAGAACGTGAAAGAGATCTCCTCTGGTTTTTCAATCTGGCTCTGTTGCTTCGAGGAATCGGCGGGGCGTTCGAGGTACTCGTCGCTCTTCTGGTGCTTTTTATCCCGCCGTCGCTCGTGCTGACGATGGCCGAGTTCGTAACTGGCGGTGAGCTCTCGCAGGATCCAAGCGATCCTATCGCGAATGTCTTGGTGAGTGCCGCACATTCCTTTGCTATCCACTCGCACTACCTGCTTGCACTCTATGTCGCAGTGCACGGGACGATAAAGATTCTGCTCGTGGTGGGTATTTTCGCGGGGAAACGCATTGCCTACCCGCTCTTTATGATCGCTATCGCATTCTTCGGCACCTATGAAGCGTATCTGGGCTTCGCGCGACAGCATACGCTCCTGCAGGTGCTTGCAGTCTTCGATGTCGTTCTCTTCTTCCTCACCATGCATGAATATCGACAGCGCTATCCGCGTCGTGTAGAAAACGAGGCAGGGAAAAAAGAAAAGGCGACATTCGCGGCCGGCTGTTTCTGGGGCGTTGAAGCATCCTTTCGTACCATGCCGGGCGTACTTGATGCGGTTTCCGGCTACGCTGGTGGGCATGTAGCGCATCCGAGCTACGAACAGGTATCAAGCGGCACGTCCGGTCATGCAGAGACTGTGGAAATGACATACGACCCGGATACGGTCTCGTACGAAACGCTCGTCAAAAATTTTTTTCAACTCCACGATCCGACGCAAATGAACCGTCAGGGACCGGACGTGGGGGAGCAGTACCGCTCGGTTATTTTCTATCATTCGCCTGAACAGAAAGAGACGGCAGAGAGAGTGAAAAAGGAGCTCGCGCCGCAGTATCTGCCGAAGACTATCGCAACTTCAATAGAGCCGGCCAAGGAGTTCTGGAGGGCCGAAGAATATCACCAGCGCTACGCCGAGAAGCATCCCGGCCGCGTCGTCTGTCATATTTAAATACTCCTCTCTTTTTCAAAATCCAGGCAGACAGAATTGATGCAGTAGCGCTTACCGCCCTTTTCCGCGGGGCCGTCATCGAAGACGTGTCCGAGATGACTCCCGCAATTCTTGCAGAAGACCTCGGTGCGCATGCCGTCCGCGTCCGTGCGGGTGCCGACATGCTCTGCGACCGCTGGGTCGGTGAATGATGGCCAACCGGTGCCCGAATCAAACTTCGTATCCGAAGTGAAAAGCATATTCCCGCACTGCTTACAGCGGTACACGCCCGGCTCATGGTTATCGACGTACTTACCCGAGAAGGGAGGTTCCGTCCCGCCCTCGTGCATCACATGCCGCTCCTCTGGAGTCAGCTCCTTCATGGTTCCAGCATAGCATTGCGCGGAATCGGGAGAGCCCGTATGCTAGGCAGTATGAAACGCATCGGGGTCGTCATTATCCTCCTCCTCGCTTTTTTTGGGTTGGCAGATTCTGCCTACCTCACCCAGCATGCACTCTCCGGCACACCGCTCCTCTGTGATATCCAGAATCTCACTGGATGCAATATCGTCGCTGCGAGCGAATATTCGCGCATCTTCGGCATACCGCTGGCAGAGTTCGGCGTCCTCTTCTACTGCATCATTTTCGTTCTTGCAGCACTTGAGATTATTATTTTTGATCAGCTTCTCCGTCGCGTCCTCCAAGCTATTTCGCTCGTGGGAGTCATCGCTTCGCTCTATTTTACGCTCGTCCAAGTGTTTGTCATCGGGGCATTCTGTATCTACTGCCTCGCTTCTGCCTTGATTGCGCTCCTTATCCTTATCCTTGCGAGTTTCATTGAGCCTATCCGACGGCGCCCTCGCCCTATGCCCGAGCCGCCTCCGACACCGCCGCCTTTCTCGATACCGTCGGTCTAGCACTCCTATGCAACGCACCTTTCTCACCCTCCTCGTCATACTTCTCATACCGGCGAGCGTGTATGCTGCCCGCAATCCTTCTTCTTTTTCTTTCGGGCGGGCGCTTGTCGCCGCAAGTACGTCGCCCGGAAATGCGTATCTTGCAGGCGTTTCAGTTGTCAGCACTGCTGCAGTAGGGGGAGACCTCTCGGCAGTTGGCGGCTCGGTTGTCTCTGCAGCACAAGTTGCCGGCGATGCGCTCCTTCTTGCGGGCTCGGTCAGTCTTCGCGGACCGGTTACCGGTGACGTGCGCTCCGTCGGCGGAAGCATCGCAATCGAGAGTCCAGTCACGGGTGATCTTACGGCACTAGGGTTCTCCGTGCATGATGCCGGGCACACCACCGGAAGTGTCTTTATCGTTGCGGCGGACGCGGTTCTTTCAAACGGCGCATCGGGCTCCGTCACCATCTATGGCAATAATGTCGCGCTTGCGGGCGACTTCGCAGGGAATGTGGATGTCATAGCAACTGGCCACCTGACGCTTTCGGCGAGCACTACCATTCGCGGCGCACTTTCCTATGAAGCGCCGGAGCCAGCTCTCATCCCTGCGTCCGTAGCGATACTCGGCGGCGTTCACTACACGAATGCTTCGTATCTGCCCGATGCCGGCACGTCGCGCATTCTTGCGCTCGTGAGCATCGGATTCTTCCTTTTCACGCGTATACTCGGCGCGCTCATTCTCGCCGGCCTTCTCGCCGGCCTCTTCCCAAAAATCGCGGAGGCGATTGCCGAGCGGGCATATGCGAGCCGCCCGCGCGACGTCCTGCTTTTGATGATTCTGGGCTTCGGCATATTAGTCGCTACTCCAGTTCTCATCGTCCTGCTTGCGCTCACGCTCGTCGGCATCGGACTCGCCCTCCTGCTCCTTATCCTGTATGCGCTCCTTGTCCTGCTCGCCTTCCTCTACGCGGGTATCTTTCTCGGGAGCATGTTTGCGCGGCGGTTTTTGAAGCGCGAGACGGTGTTCTGGCATGATGGCGTTCTCGGCATGCTCGCGCTCTCGATTATTGCGCTTCTGCCGGTCGTAGGGCTTTTCGCGGCAATTCTTCTGACGCTATTTTCGGCAGGCGCGCTCCTCCAGATGTTTTTCCGGGCCGCTTTTCCGCACGAAGAGCAGACGTCAGAAATGCTATAGTGCGCACGATGAAGATGCCGAAGACAGGTTCGAAGGCCCCCGACTTCACTCTTTCTGATCAGGACGGGAAAGAACACCTCCTTTCCGACTATGCGGGGAAGTGGGTACTCCTCTATTTCTACCCGAAGGATGACACGCCAGGCTGTACCATTGAGGCCTGCACCATTCGGGATCAGTTCAAAGATTTTAAAAAGATTGGAGCAGTAGTGCTCGGGGTCTCAGCCGACAGCGCTGCAAGCCATAAGAAATTTGCGACTAAGTTTGAGCTCCCGTTTATCCTCCTCGCTGACGTCAATAAAGAAGTGGTGGGGAAGTATGGCGTTTTTGGCGAGAAGAAATTCATGGGCCGTACCTACATGGGCATCATGCGTACGTCATTCCTCATAGATCCGAAAGGGAAGATTGCAAAGGTGTATGAAAAAGTGAAGCCGGAACTCCACGCGACAGAAGTGATCGCAGATCTCAAAGCGTTCGGTGCATGACTCCCACGAAACAAAAAGAGCGCAAAGCGCGCATAAAGAAGATACTCGCATACCTGAAGAAGACCTATCCTGCGCCCAAGAGTGAACTCATCGCCGAGAGTCCGATGCAGTTCGTTGCTTCGGTTATCCTTTCGGCACAGTGTACGGACAAAACAGTGAACAGGATAACGGCAGTGCTCTGGAAGAAATACAAGACTGCAAAAGATTTTGCGCGTGCGAATCCAGCAACCTTTACCAAAGAGATTTCCTCGGTTACCTTTTTTAGAAATAAAGCGAAGGCCATCATTGCGGCGGCCAAAGCGATTGAGAAACACCACAAGGGAAAGGTCCCGCAGACTGAAAAAGAACTCACTGCTCTCCCCGGTATCGGCTATAAGACGGCACACGTCATCCTCGGCGAGCTTCATGGCGTATGGGAAGGGATTGCGACCGATACGCACGTGAAGCGCTTCGCAAAACGCTTTGACCTTACCGACAATGACGACCTCACGAAGATTTCGAAAGACTTGGAGACGCTCATCCCGAAAAAGGACTGGAAATACGTGAATAACGGCCTTGTCCTCTACGGGCGCTACGTTTGCCCGGCCCGGCCGCATGAGTGCAAAGCGCATCCTTTAACCAAGCTTTGGGCCCCCGCCGCGCTTCGATGGCCGAAAACGAAGCAATCATGATAAAGACCACGATACCTTCTTTCCGAAAAATTGTATGGGCGCACTTTAAGAAGTATGGGCGGCATGATCTGCCGTGGCGGAAGACACACGACCCATACAAGATTCTCGTTTCGGAAGTGATGCTGCAGCAGACGCAGGTAGAGCGGGTGATACCGTTTTATAAAAATTTCTTGAAGAGATTCCCGACAGCCAAGAAGCTTGCACAAGCTCCGCTCTCTGCAGTGCTCAAAAGCTGGCAGGGGCTCGGTTACAATCGCCGGGCGAAGATGCTGCAGGCGGCTGCAAAAGAACTCGCAGTAAAAAGGATAAAGACTGTCTCGGAATGGGAAATGCTACCGGGCGTCGGGTCCTACACGGCTCGCGCGGTCGCAGCGTTCTCTTCCAATACGAATGCCGTCTTTATAGAAACGAATATCCGCACCGTCATCATCCATCATTTTTTTCCGAAGAAGAAAAAGGTTTCCGATGCGGCGATTGAGAAGATTCTTGCGCGCGCGCTGCCAAAAGGAAAATCACGCGCTTGGTACAGCGCGCTCATGGACTATGGCGCCTCCCTCAAGCGTTCCGGTATCTCGCATAATGCACGGAGTAAGACGCACGCAAAGCAGTCAAAGTTTTCCGGTTCGCTCCGCGAGGCGCGCGGCGCCATCCTACGCAAACTCTCTCTCGGATCCGCGCCGCCGGACAAGCTCGCACACCTGCTCGGCGAGGCGCGCCGCGCGCAAATGCGCACTGCGCTCCGGGCGCTCTGGACAGAAGGACTCATCAAAAAGACGGAAAGGGGATACACGCTCGCGGACTAAATACCCGGAACTATCGGAAATCTTTTATCAGTAAGGTCGTGATGCTGCCGGCAATCGCGATAAAACCGCCGATAAGTACGAAGAAGAGCTGCTGACTGCCAAAGAGGAGAATGCCGCTCGCGATGATAGGCGCGACGAGATTTGCGACAGGCCAGATACCTCGGAACACGCTTATCGAATTGACGTCTTTTTCGCTTACCCGACGGAAGAAATGTCCCTCAGTCATACTCTCAATGAGAGCAGCACCGATACGCGAAACAACGAGGACGGCGAGGATGACCAGAAGCGGCGTGCTTGGGGTGAAAAGACTTATGGAGCCAATTGATACTCCTGCGAGTAGGAAGCCGATAAAGAGCATTTCTTTGTCGCCGACCACCTTGTCGGCCAACACCCCTGCGGGGTATTCAATAATCACGTAGGGTATCAGCATGATAGCGAATATCCAGCCCAGATCCGTCCACGAAATGCCAATGATTTCATGAAGGTAGAGCGGGGTGTAAAACGGCGCCCACACGAAAAAGAGATAGAGTAAGAAATGCGCAAACGTGATGGCCGAAAGGTCGCGGTCACGCGCCATACACCGCGCCGTGTCTTCTATGTGTGAGAGGAGTGGCGGTTGTCCCTGAGGCAGTTTCCGTACGGCAAGCAGTGTGATGAGCGGCAGTGTGGCGATAGCCGCCGCAAGGAAAACAAAATTGTACGCGTCTTTGGATGCAAGAAGCGCCCCGGTAAGAAGGGGGGCGGCGAGTGCCGCAACGTTCCACGCAGTGAGGAATACGGTTCGTACGCGCGCCGTCGTACCTTCTTCGGCAACGGTTGCTTCCAGGAGAAGATCAAGCTCGTACGCAAGGAAAGGTCCAAGCGCGATGGCGATTGCCGCAAAGACGGATGCGGTGATTACTCCCGGTAGTGCCGCAAGCGCAAGGAGAGAGAACAGTTGAAGTATCGAGATGAAAATCGCAAGCTGTTGCGCGCCAAAACGTGCGACAATACGAGGAAGAAATGGGAAGATCACACACGAAACGAGAGCACCCGCGGCGATAACGAGTCCAGCAGATACCTCCGACATAAAGGAGGAGAGATACGGGATGATGATGTATGAAAGTGCCGTCGAGAAAAGAGCAAAGAAGAAATTACCGACGGATAGAACGACTCGCGGACGCATAGTCTCTCGAGCATAGCATATGAAAAATGTGCGGCTCGCCAAAGGCGAGCCGCACGTTTTTCATGCGTCTTTTACATTCCTATCAACACTGGAATCACCATCGGGGCTTTGTTCGTGCGCGTGAAGAGGAATCCGGCCATGACATCAGTCAGATTATTCTTCACATAATCGAGATCGATCGGGTTCATGCCCTGCGTCGAATCCTCAATCGTCTTCTTGATGAGGACGCGGCCTTCGTTGAGGAGATTCTGCGACTCGCGCAGGTAGACGAAGCCACGACTGATGATGTCCGGCGACTTACGCAGCTTACCAGTCTTGAGGTTGACGCTTGCGATGATGACGAACATGCCGTCTTTCGCAAGCGACTGGCGGTCGCGGATGACGACCTCCTGGATGTCGCCGATTGTGAAGCCGTCCACGACCATCGGCACCGAAGGTACTTTCTGTTTGTGTACGTCCATGCGCGAACCATCGATGATGTCGATGACCGTTCCGTTGTCGGGGATGATGATGTTTTCTTTTGGGAAGCCAGATTGCTCGACGGCCTTTGCATGACAGGTCGTCATTGAACGATAGCCGTAGGCGGGCATGAAGAACGGTGCATTCACTTGCTTGTTGATCCAGACGAGCTCGCCGGTATTGCCGTGTCCGGTCGAGTGCACATCTGAAGATCGATAGTGGATGAGGGTCACGCCGTGGCGGTAGAGATTGTCCTTCAGTTTCTGTACGGCGATTTCATTTCCCGGGATGACGGACGAGGAAAGCACGATGGTGTCGCGCTCGGAAAGTGAGATGTACTTGTGTTGCTTGGTCGCGATGCGCATCAGCGCGGCAAACTCTTCACCCTGTGCGCCGGTCGAGAGGATGACGATCTTATCCGGCGGATAATTGGGAATATCCTGCGCCGAGATAAGCGTGTCCTTCTTGATCGTAAGAAGGCCTGTCTTCTCCGCGATCTCGAGGTTGTTCCGGATGGAGCGACCTTCGGTGACGATCTTCTTTCCAAGCTTCTCTGCAGTCTCCATGATGTGAATCATGCGCTCGAACTGTGAAGCGAAGGTGCCGATGATAAGGCGGCCGGACACCGTCTTGATGATGTCTTCTAGCGTCTGGATGACGCGCTTCTCGGGAATGGAGAAGCCGTCCTTTTCGGCATTGGTCGAATCAGCGATGAAGAAGATGTTTTTATCTTTGGCTATATCGCCCCAGACCTTCTGCTCGCGTTCAGTCGGGACGCCATCATCGTGGTCGAGTTTCAAGTCGCCCGTGATGACGACGTTGCCCTGCGGCGTTTCTATGGAGACACCCATCGAAGAGGGGATGGAGTGTGTAACGGGAAAGAATTTCACGCGGGTGCTCCCGATAACGACCGACTGACCGACTTCGACGGTCACAATCTCTGATTTCGGCACGTCTGGGTACTCCTCCTGGCGCCGCTGAATCATGATCGAAGTCAGATTCTGCGTGTAGATGGGCGGTGTGCCGAAGCGCGGCATGACAAACGGAATGCCGCCGATGTGATCGAGGTGACCGTGCGTGATGATGACACCCTTCACGCGGCTCGCATTCTTCTCAAGGTATTTCGTGTTCGGAAGGATATAGTCCACCCCTGGAGAAGTGTCTTCGGAGACGAACTGGAAGCCCGCATCGAAGACGAGAATATCGCCGGTGGCGCCTATTTCTACCGCGGTCATGTTGCGACCCACTTCTTCCACGCCCCCTAAGGGGACGATACGGACGGTAGTCGGTCCTGCTGGTTCTGGATAATAGTCAGCCGTACGTTGTACGCGCGAAGGCATTGAGGTTGGTCGGCGCAGGATGCGCTGGATGCGTCGCGAGGCGCCTCCGGGCCGCGCGGGGCCCCGAGAGGATGGAGGTCGACTGCCGCGCTCAAAACGTCGCGGTGGGCGACTAGCGTGCGGCCGTGCGGGACTTCCTCGCCGGTCGGGCATGCGGCCTGGAGCCGGTGCGGGGGCTGGTGCTGGTGTTGCATTCATACGATGTGATTAGCTATTCGGGCTTTTAAAAATAATGATGTAAACCCGTACGAAAATAGTGCGAACCTTATTTTGCAAAAAACGGCCAGACGGCATCAGTCTCTCGATACCATGATGCGACTGTCGCGAAGCGATCTGCCGGGGTGATGATTTGCGGCAGGACGACACCGCGAAGATCTTTCGGCACCGAGTAGGTGAAGTCCGGTGCGTAGATGAATGCGGCCGGATAATCTGCGGCAATGATGTTCTCAATGCTCTGCAAATCCTTTATCCGCATTCCCTGGTCAGCAGTGCTGCGTGCATCCTCAAGGAGTGCGTCAACCGTTTTGTTCGCATACAGCGCGATGTTCAAGCCCGGATCATTACGCTCTTGAGAATCCCAGAAGGCGTAGAGGTCTTGATCGCGACCGATGACCATGCCGTAGAGGAGCGCTTCATACTTGCGCGGTCGAATGACGTTTTGAGAGAGATCTCCCGGTTCGTATAGCTCAATATCAACCGGGATGCCGAGCCGCTCCCAATCCTCCTTTACTGCGCTCGCGACATTTTTCAATTCGGGCACGTTTGAGGTGCGTATTGTGATGCGGTCGAGGGTCTGTTTCGCGCTCGCGTTTTTCCACACTCGATCGGAACCGTCATACGACCAGCCGTTTGACTGGAGTACAGCGGCCGCCGCGGCCGCCGGATTCTCCGATTGAGGAATCGGAACTTGCTTCACACTCTTGCCGGGTGGCACGGGCCCCATGATCGCTGTCGCGTAGCCGCCAAGCACGGAGCTCACGATGTCTTGCCGGTCGAGCGCGAGCGAGAGTGCTTTGCGTACCTCAGCGCGTACAAAGACCTGCTTTTCGCTCGGGTTCCAGAATACGCCGAAGACTCGCGCATACGGAGCGGTCAGTACGCCTTTCATCGCTATGCCGTAGGCGCTCTCGACTGCACCGCTTTTGACCGCAGCGGCGAGGTCTTCGGCGCGCGAGTAGAAGTCAAAGCGGATGCGGTCAAGATACGGTCGACCGAGTGCAAAATCGGGATTCTCGACAAGTGAGACATTCCGGATGAGTCCGGAAGCATCTCGCGAGACAGAAGCGACCTTAAACGGTCCCGCGCCGACCGGATTCGTCTCGAGCGTTGAAAAAGGGAATTCTTCGTTTGAGATCCGCTCCCAAAGCCGAGAAGGCAGTATGCCCAAGGTCGTGAGTCCAAGGAACGGTGCGTACGGCTTGGCGAGGACGAAGCGTACCGTGCGCGTATCTTGCGCAGACACACTTACGCCGGACCAGTTTGCATACTCGGGGCTCTTGAGCGCAGCGTCTTGTGCTTTCCGCACCGTGAAGACGACATCGTTTGCAGTGACGGGCGTACCGTCGGTAAACTTCGCGTTTTTCCGCAGCGTGAACGTGTAGGTTTTTCCGTCGGGAGACATCGTGTAGCTCTCGGCGAGCACGGGCGTAAGCGAGCCGGAACCGGAGAGCCCCATCAGCCCGGCGTAGACGAGCGTCGAGAGATCACGGTCGGCGTCGCTGATGGCAAGGAGCGGATTTATGAACTGCGGGCTACCGATCTCGCCCTCGACAAGACTTCCGCCATAGGCGGGCACCTCCTCGAGTACTGCGCGCTGGAGCGCGTAGAGACCGAGAAGCGACGTGATGCCGAGGATAACGGCGAACAGATGGAAGAGGAACCGATCACCGGGCGAGAAGGAGCGGATTCGCTCCCGCACCCGCTCGAACGCTTCTACACTCCGTACGCGCGCGAGCTT
Organism: Candidatus Kaiserbacteria bacterium; assembly: GCA_023264445.1. Classification (GTDB taxonomy): domain Bacteria; phylum Patescibacteriota; class Minisyncoccia; order Phycocordibacterales; family Phycocordibacteraceae; genus C7867-001. Next base: position 154,419 of record JAHFMN010000002.1, read on the forward strand.
CTCTCGCCATAGCTCATAACGCTCGCGAGGGGCGTCATCGGGATTCATGATCCTGCCAAGAGGAAGTTCGCTATTGCCGCGAGTACGAGCAGAACCGCAATCAGGATAGTCGCGTTGAATAGGAACTTTTCAGCGCCTCTGCGCTTGTAGAACGTTGACGCGAAGTTGTCGCCTCCGAAGGCTCCACCGAGGGTCGCACCGCGCTGCTGAAGCACGATACCGACGATGAGGAGTATTGCGAGGACGATTTCCGCGTACGGCAGTGCCGATACGAGTGCCTCCATCTGTAATGTCAACGATACCACGGACGCCATTATTCACGCAAGCGCCCCGGGGTACAAAAAAGCCCCGCGAATATCGCGGGACTTTGAATCGTCCGTCCCTTACCTACAGGATGAGCAAACCTTTTTCTTTTGCACGTTCGACGGCCGTCTCGATGAAGCCCTTGGGCTTCTTGTGTCTGTCTAGCCAAGCACGTAGTTGTACTTCCGACGCGTACCATCGAAGCCGGCGATTTGCTGCGAACCAGATGTAGACTCTCCCCAAGAGTCCAAGCAAACCTCCTGCCGAAAAGACTAGAGTAACGTGCAACACCCGGGAAGGTAGAAAGGGAAGAAGAGTTCCCACCGCAAGGATGCTTACGCATATGGCAACCGAATTCAACCACTCTTTTACTAGCTGTTGCGGCGCGTGCTCATCCCAAACAAGTTCAAATTCTGGCAAGATCTTCTCCTCAAGAAGGGCGTTTATTTCCTTGCTCACACCGTAGCCACTGAAATACAGATCCCTTGCTATCCCGCCGCAGAATATCCACGTGGCAATGAAAAGGAACATCAGCGCCTCCATTGTCCCCACCTCGAACGGCTCGAACACGATGAGAAGAACCCCGATCGTGATAATTCCGACACAGGCCGCTCGTAGATGCAGAACATATTTCCGAATCGCTTCGTCGTAAGACATGTGCCCTCCTGATAGGCAAGTTGTTGGAAGAAAAGGGCATGCACCCAGTCTGGGTTTTAGTTTGCATTATTATATGCATAAGTCAATAGTCGTTGGCTTGCGTAGAGACATCGTTTTCTCTATACTCCTCTCACGTGTGCAAGGGCGCGATTATTCATTTTATATAGAGTGTCATGGCACAAAAGACAAAGAAGCTTTCGTTAAAGCCGCTTGGCGACCGCGTATTGGTGAAGCCCTCTGAAAAGGAAGGGGAGAAGAAGCTTGCTTCCGGCATCATCATCCCCGAGACGGTTGATAAGGAGAAACTCATGGCCGGCACGGTCGTCGCGGTGGGCCCGGGCAAGCGAAGCGAGACTGGCGAGCGAGTCCCGATGGAGGTCAAGGTGGGCGATGCAGTCATGTTTAAGAAGCCATGGGATGAGCCGTTTACGCTTAACGGCGAGAAGTATTTCGTGCTTTCCGAATCCGATATCAGCCTCATTCAACAGTAATCTATGGCAAAACAAATACTTTTTTCTGAGGACGCACGCAAAGCGATTGCAAAAGGCATCGCGCAGGCCGCACATGCAGTGAAGGTGACGCTCGGCCCGAAGGGTCGCAATGTTGTCATCGAGAAGTCCTACGGCGGCCCGCGCATCACCAACGACGGCGTCTCTATCGCAAAAGAAATCTCTCTGAAGGATAAGTTTGAAAATATGGGGGCGGAAATCGTGAAGGAAGTGGCGAACAAGACGAACGACACTGCCGGCGATGGCACCACGACCTCCGTCGTGCTGCTTGAAGCCCTGATCGAGGGCGGGCTCTCCTACGTCATGAAAGGCGCAAATGCGATGCAGATCCGAAGCGGCATGGAGAAAGCAAAGACGGCCGCGCTTGCAGAACTGAAAAGAATGGCGAAGCCGGTCTCCGGAAAGGCGGAAGTGAAGCAGGTGGCATCTATTTCAGCAGAGTCAGAGGTGCTCGGTTCTATTATCGCGGAGGCGGTCGAAAAGGTCGGTTCTTCAGGCGTCGTGACGGTAGAGGAATCGCAGGGGATGGAGCTCTCCTACGACATCGTAGAAGGACTCCAGATAGACAAAGGCTATGTCTCCGCCTATATGGTCACGAATCCGGAGCGGATGGAGGCCGAGATGAAGGATACGGCGATTCTTCTGACTGATAAGAAGATAGGAAACGTGCAGGAAATCCTGCCGCTCCTTGAGAAAGTCGTACAGTCGGGCAAGCGCGAGCTCGTCATCATCGCAGAAGACGTCGAGGGGGACGCGCTCTCGACCTTTATCGTAAACAAGCTGAAAGGCACCTTCTCGGTGCTCGCTATCAAGGCGCCGGGCTATGGCGATCGGAAGAAGGAAATGCTCGCTGACATCGCGACGGTGGTCGGCGGCCAGGTCATCACGAGCGAGGCCGGCATGACGTTTGAAAACGCGACTCTCTCCATGCTCGGGAAGGCGGTGCGCGTCGTCGCGACGAAAGACGCGACGACGATCGTCGGCGGCAAGGGCAAGAAAGCCGACATCAATGCGCGCGTGGCGCAGCTGAAGATGCAGATGGAGAACAGTGATTCGAAGTTTGATAAAGAGAAGTTCGAGGAGCGCATCGCGAAGCTCTCCGGCGGTGTGGCCGTCATTTCGGTCGGTGCGGCGACTGAAACGGAGATGAAATACCTGAAGGACAAGATAGATGATGCGGTGAAGGCGACGAAGGCCTCCATCGAAGAAGGCATTGTCGCCGGCGGCGGCACGGCGCTCGCAAAAGTCTCGAAGAAACTCGCCGCACAAGACAGCAAGATGAGTGCGGACGAGAAGACCGGCTTCGATATCGTCGTGCGCGCGCTCGAGATGCCGCTTGCGCAGATCGTGATAAATGCGGGCAAGGACGACGCAGGCGTCATCGTCTCTAAAGTGCAGTCAGGGAAGGCGAATGCCGGCTACAACGCGCTCACGGATGAAATCGTTGAAGATATGCTCGATGAGGGCATCGTGGATCCGGTGAAGATGCCACGCATGGCGCTTGAGAATGCAGTTTCGGCAGCGGCTATGCTCCTCACCACTGAAGCGGCGATTGCGGATATACCCGAACCGAAGAAAGACATGTCGCAGGGCGGTGCCGGCATGGGCGGAATGGATTTCTAAATAACGAAAACACGCACGACGCCCGAGGGCGTCGTGCGTGTTTTCGTTACGGTTGTTCGTTGTACGTCACGATTTCCCAGCCGAAAGACGGCGAGAGGATTTTCCACGGATGAAATTCGCAGATGGTGATGCCGCCGTTGTCGGAGGAGTTGAAAAACGAGAGCTTCACGTAATCCTTCGCGTGGAGCCGCTCGCGGTAGAGCATGTAGGCAAGCAGCATTTTCAAGAATGCATGGTGCGTGATGACGCACGTGCGTGCCTTCCCGCGCCACGCGAGATACGAGAGGCAGGCGCGGGCGCGCTTCTTCAGGTCATTGAAGTTTTCTTCGTCGGAGTGCCGATACTCATCGTCGTGATATGCGAGGTCCATCGCGTCAATAATGCGTATTACCTCGGGGTCGTCTGTTTTCTTCCCTATGATGTCGCTCGGATTGCGCCGTTCGGCGAGAAGCGGGGAATACGCGATAGAGGTGTGGAGCTTTTCATTGATAATGAGTGCCGTTTCTTTTGCGCGCTCGTAGGGGCTCGAGATGATCGCCTGCATGCGAAGCGGCGCCAAGAGCGTACCGACAGCCGCCACTTGCCGTTTCCCTAATTCGCTCAAGCTACCCTCCGCACCTTGCTTAATATGCTCCGCATTCAGGAGCGTCTGGCCGTGCCGCACGAAGTAGAAGCGCCGCGGCCGCATAACGAATATAAGGAGAGCAGCAATAGGTACAACGATGAGCACGAATGCCGAGGAGAGCTGCATGATGATTTAGTATAGCTGATGTGCTAGACTCGCGGGGATGAAAAAGTTTTTCACCCACTATCTGCATCTGGTACGGGAAGCTCCGTTCAAATACGGTGCGCCCGTGCTGGTCGTAGTGCTCATACTCGGCTACGTATTCTTCGGCCGAGGCGGTTCTGCAGGTGCGACGTTCGTCGTCTCCTCGGGCGATTTTAGGGAGCAGGTGAGCGTCTCTGGTACGGTCATCGCCGCAAACGACGTGGATCTCGGCTTTGCCGCAAATGGCCGCATCGCCGGCACCTATGCGAGGGTGGGGCAGTATGTCGGCGCCGGTACGCTGCTTGCCCAGGTGGAGAACGGCGACCTTCTCGCCGCGCTTGCAGAGAAGCGCGCTGCGCTCGCCTCGCTGCAGGCGGGCACGCGGCCGGAGCAGCTCGCAATCAAGCAGGCAGCCGTCGCAAGCGATAAGGCGAAGCTCGTAGACGCCATCACCGCTGCTTACACCACCTGCGATGACGCAGTCCATAACAAGCTAGATACCTTTTTCACTAATCCGCGTACCGATCCGAAACTCACCTTTACTACATCAAATTCGTCACTAAAGACCACCGTTGAGGCCGATCGGTTTGCGATGGAGCCAGTGCTGAAAAGTTGGGCGCTCCTTGTCGCAAGACTCTCAGATGAGAGTGCGAGCGATGATGCGGTGCAGTCCCAGAAATATCTCTCGCAGGTGATGACGCTGCTCGCCGACAGCAACTCCGCTATCAATCAGGGCGTCCCGGACCCAACCGTCACGGCTTCGGTGCTTTCCTCATACGGGACGACGCTCGCAACCGCACGAACCAACGTAAACGATACCGCCGCCGCGCTCACAAGCGCGATGTCGGCGCTCACGGACGCCGAGAAGTCGCTTGATCTTGATCTTGCCGGCTCAACCTCTCTCGATCTCGCTGCCGCGCAGGCGGAAGTAGAAAATGCGCGCGCTGCGCTTGCAAAGACCTACGTCGTCGCGCCGTTTGCCGGCATCGTGACGCGCATGGACGCAAAAGTCGGCGAAATCGTCTCGCCATCGGAATCGCTTATCTCGATGCAGAGTGCCGGCGTCTTTGAGATTGAAACCTTCGTCCCCGAGGTCGCCATCGCGCGCATTGCTCCCGGAAACCCTGCGACGACGACGCTCGATGCGTATGGCTCCGCGGTCGCATTCCCTGCAAAGGTCGTCGCGGTAGATCCGGCAGAAACGGTGAAAGACGGCGTGCCTACGTATAAGACGACGCTTGCCTTTCTCGCTGCCGATCCGCGCATTCGAAGCGGCATGACAGCGAACGTCGTGATGGAAACCGGCATGCTCCATGACGCCATCGTCATTCCCGCGGGTGCCGTTGGTAGTAAGAGCGGCGAGTCGTACGTCTCCATCCTCGAGAAGGGCACGCCAGTCAATCGAACCGTCTCCACCGGCCCGTCTCCCGCGCTCGGGCAGGCACACATACTCTCGGGACTTTTTGAGGGTGATGTCATCTTGCTCTCTCCTGCGCCGTAATGTTCTCGCTTCTTAATATTCGCGTCGGTTTCTATCTCGCTCTGCGGCAGTTGCGCCGCGCGAGCCTCTGGACCACGGGACTCATCGTCTTCGTGATGCTTCTCACGTTCTTGAATCTTGTAGTGGTGACCGGCATCCTCGTCGGGCTCATTGAGGGTATCAACGAGAGCTATCGCACACAGTACACGGGCGACGTCATCATTTCCGCACTCTCCACGAAGGACTACATTGAAGACACTCCGAGCGTCCTCGCATTCGTAAAGACGCTCCCGCAAGTATCCATGCTGACCGAGCGCTATCAGGCCGGCGGTACCGCGGAGGCCAATTACTGGAATCGTACGTCAAACGAGAAGCCGAACGCGACCGGCGTCCAAGTCATTGGCATCAATCCGGTAGAGGAAGACGCCTTTACTAAACTCGGGAGCCACATCATAGAAGGGTCATATCTCGCCGAAGGCGACTACGACCAGATATTAGTCGGCAAATATCTCCTCGCGAAGTATGCATTCGGCGAACAGCCGGGACTCACGCCGCTACGAGACGTCAGCCCCGGCAGTAAGATACGACTCACGATCAATGGCGCGGTGCGAGAAGTGATTGTCAAAGGTGTGGTCGGAAGCAAGATTGATCTACTTGCAGCAAGCGTGTTTCTGCCCGCCGCCGAGCTGCGGACGATCATGGGCAGGAGCGACCAGAACGTGAAGCAGATAGGTATCCGGCTCACTCCCGGAAGCGATCCAATCGCTTTTAAGAATCTTCTGCTTGCAAGCGGCATTGGTGAGAAGGCAAAAGTGCAGACATTTGAGGATTCCATTCCAAACGGCGTTGCCGATATTAAAAACACCTTCGCCATGCTCGGGAACGGCTTCAGTTCCATCGGTCTCGTCGTCGCGGCCATTACGATCTTCATCGTCATCTTCATCAATGCCATCACGCGCCGGAAATTCATCGGCATTCTGAAAGGAATCGGTATTTCGGGCAGAGCCATCGAAATTTCCTATATCTTCCAGTCGCTCTTCTACGCCATCATCGGGTCGGCCATCGGCCTCGTCGTGCTCTACGGCGTTCTCGTGCCCGCCGTTGCAGCGCATCCAATTGATTTCCCATTCAGCGACGGCATCCTCGTCGCGCCCCTATTTGGCACGTCAGTGCGCATCCTCCTACTCGTGCTCACGACCGTCATCGCAGGGTATCTCCCTGCGCGGATGATCGTGCGCCGGAACACCCTGGATTCTATCCTCGGTCGCAATTAGCCATGATTGAAGTAAAAAATCTCGTAAAGAGTTTCAAGGACGGCGAGCGCGAGACGCGGGTACTGAAGGGTATTAATTTCTCGGCGAAAGCCGGCGAGTTCATCGCCATCATGGGCCGCTCGGGAGCGGGGAAGAGCACACTCCTCTACCAGATGTCGCTCCTTGATGAGCCGACTTCGGGCGAGATACTGATTAACGGCAAAGAGGCGCACCTGATGAGCGAGCACGAGAAGATGCTCTTCCGCCTTTCCGAGTTCGGGTACGTGTTCCAGGACTATGCGCTTCTGCCGGAGCTGACCGCGCTTGAAAACGTCGCTCTGCCGCTCATTATGCAGGGCGCTTCGCGCCCTGCCGCCGAGGAGAAGGCGACCGCCGCGCTCACGCGCGTTGGACTCGCTTCGCGACTTGGGAACCTTCCGAGCCAGCTCTCGGGCGGCGAGCAGCAGAGAGTCTCCATTTCCCGTGCCATCGCGCACGAGCCGGACGTCCTCTTTGCGGACGAGCCGACGGCAAACCTCGACCTGGAGTCTTCTGCGACGGTTATGGATATCTTCAAGGAGCTCCATGCAGCCGGGCAGACCATCATTATGGTCACGCACGAGGAAGAATTCGCGCGATTTGCGGAGCGCGTCGTGAAGCTCGACGACGGAAATATCATTTCCGACCAACCCCGGTAGGGAAGAAGTTTTACACAGGGGGGTCTCCGACCATCTTTAAATGCGCCATAATGGTGGGAGCGGACCACCACCCCCGCTTTAATCATCCTTATCCACCTGCATGAAATTACATGCTATAGAGTTCATCCTCGTGATTATCGGCGGCCTCAACTGGGGTCTCATCGGCCTCGGCGGCTTCATGAATTTCGACGGGAACGTCGTCCATATGCTCCTCGGCTCATGGCCGTCAGTCGAATTGGTCGTCTATATCTTGGTCGGTCTCTCTGCGGTCGGCCTCGGTGTCGGTCACAAGAAGGACTGCCGCGCCTGCAACCCTTCAGGGATGTAAGCCCGCGAAAGCCGGGCTTCCTCCCTATGCTTGCCTCGGACGAATCAAGTCAGAACTTGTTCGTCGCTCGGCTCGCTTGGTAGTAATTCCGCTTCGCTTCCGAATTGGAACCGCCGGCTTTCGCCGGCGGTTCTTTTTCTACATCTCGAGAAGGTAGACAGGGAGGAGGGCGGCAAGTCCGGTGAGGAGTTGGAGTCCGAGCACCTGAAGCGCTTGTTTTGGGGCTCGCGGGAGCCAGGTAAGGGCAAAAAAGGCGATTATCGGCACCTGCCCGCCCATGAGTATCTGAAAGAGATGGGCGGCCACCCCTTCATCTTCCTCATGCACGACGCCGAAGAGCGCGAGAAAGGTGAGCAATACCCCGAGCGCAGTGAGCGACATCGCCATCGGAATCCACGCGCTCGGTCGCTTGAGCAAGTTCATATGTTTCTATAATCGTGTACGAACTGCGCCGGTTTCAATCTGCGGTGTAATCATATCCTTTGCGCGAACCTTTTTCGAGCGGAACTGACTGCGCACGCTCCGCGTGCGTCCGCCCTTTCTGAACTGGAAGTTTCAATCTGCGGAGACGATTGCCAGAACTTTGAACCGATAGGACGGCTCAACTACAGCAATGTTGATAGGATTATACGAAAATTGAGGAAAATGCATAAGGAGCATCCTGAGTGGTTTGAGACTCCGAAACCAAAATCTGATAAGGGTAAAAATGAAATTGATTATCCTATCTAAATCATTATTTAGTATCGGGATTCTCTGGATACTTATGAAGTAATCCCTACCTCTGTAGTAAGAGTAATATTCAATCCGACTAATTTTTCGAGTTGATTTACAAAGTCGCTTTTAAGAAAATAGATATCCTCGTATCTCTTCGCTAATTGTTTTTGTTCTTCAATGTCCGGAACTATTACTCCCTTTTTTTCTACCATCGGGAACTCAATCTCAATGTCTTTTATGCGTGCCTTTCCAGCTTTTCTCGAGAATCCGAATCCATTCTCCACTGCTTTTTCCTCTAGCACATACTTAACAAATTCGTAATCAATTAGTCCCTCCCATCGTTTCTGGAGGATCAGAGGTATTACTTTTTCTGACAGAGAAAATCGACCCGTTCTAAAGAATGCTTTGCCTACCGATCCATCGATGTTCCATGTCAGGATATCGTTGAAATATTTTATATCGGGCAGATTGTCTTGGAGGTGACCATATCCCGGGAAATCTTCGTCTTTAGAGGCACTGAAGACGGGTATATCTCCTTTATGCTGATCTACAAATTGTTTCGTGAATGAGCTCATATTTGTTTGTTCTTCGAGATCAAATATTTCCTCTATCGTGAGTGTCGTGCTTCTAGTTTCAACTGGAATGTCTAAAGTGGTTTCATTTAATGCGACGATCTCGCTCGTCAGATAGTTTTCAAGAGTTTCAATGACTTTATATTTCTTAATTAATTCCTTCTGCGCCACAATATCGTAGTTGTCATTCTCGTCTACAGGAATGGATATCTGTGCTTTTTTAACCATGGCAATGGGCACTTTTGTAAACTCATTTTTCCCTCGATCACCCTTTCTTCCTTTAGCCATAGAGCGGAGAATTGGCTGGAGAGCGTATCGCAAGTATTCGATATCTACCGACACGCCTTTTTTAAGCATTAATATTCCTCGATCTCCATTGATGGAAAACTTTCCAGTGATCATCTTTAGGAACCCACCGAATCCGTTAGTTGCCCATGTTAGAAATTCACCATCATAGTCATAGTGATTGATATGCGTAAGCGGCATTGAATTTGCGGCTGAGTAAACGGGGTACTCTCCCTTTATCTTTTCTCCATATTCCTTGGTATATACGGAGTTTCCTCTGATGGGATCAACGACATCTGTTAGTTTTAACTTTTTAAGTTTCATTGATTTGTCTGGAGACCTTTAACTATCTCGTCGATCTTCGATTTGGTCTCTTGAATACGATCTAGGAATTGAGGCACTGTTAGGACCTGTTTCTCATCTTCGATTCCTAATTCGACTTTCTCCTCCTCAGACCATAGACGGTCAACCGTCCAACTCTCAAGATCTACTGGGTCAAATATGTCTATGGGTTGAATCTTGCATCGGGGTGAGGCAGATATAAAGCTTTTTTTCGCGCCCTTGAATTGATTGAATAAACTGACCATCTCAGTCAGGTCATTTTTTTCAATCGGGAATCTGTTTACGTCCAGTGTCTCTCCGATATTGGAAGCAAGATATGTAAATACTGGATCGGTTTGTTTGTGTTCTTTGCGCTCAGTTTCTGTCTTTCCAGATTTCTTAGTGATAGCGAGGATGTATGTCTTCTTAGGCGTGGTGTAGAAGGAGTTTATTGGTAGAGAGATTATGCCGTCTATCACGCATTCATTCTTTATAAATTCTCTTAGTCGTGCGTCGTTGATTCTGTGTAGAATTCCGTCCGGAATGATGACGAAAGCTTTTCGATTCGGCTTTAGGGTCCTTATGACCCACTCCATGAAAAGTCCCTCTACGCCTATGCCGTTTACCTTGTAGAAAGCACTTAGATTGGAATCGCTCTTTATTGCTTCTTTGTAGTTACTACTACCGCTTGTGACGTAGGGAGGGTTGGTGAGGATCAGATCATACTTATCGCTCTCCGTTTTTGAGAGAGTCCCAAGTACAGTATTGCTTAGAAGCTTGAAAGTTGAGTTGAAAACGCGAGAGAATTCATGCGAAAGTGTCGGATTCTTAATAAGTAGTTCCGACAGGAAGATAAGCATGTTCGCCTTCGCTAGAATGATGGTGAGCTGTTCTTCTTTCTCAAAACCCTTGTCGAAGCCAGTGAGATTGAATCGCGGAAGGAGCTTTTCTCCTTTTACTTGGAAGTATCCATTCACCCCATCCTCTGTGAGCTTTATTGGCTCCAGTAAGAACCCTCCAACGCCGCAAGCCGGATCGCATATTTCCGCTCCCTCTTCAAGTTTTTCTATATCTGATATCTCAATGATTGCATCAATGATATTGCGAGGAGTGAAGTACTGACCCCAGTTCTTCTTACTGATACTCTTCTTCATAAAATCCTCGAAGACCTTGGACTTGAAGTTTGGATCGATATTTTTAAGTTCTCCGAATTCGTTGAATTTCTTTAGAATCTTGTGGAAAACCTTTCCGTGCTCCGGAACGCTCGGATTAAGCACTGTACCGTTGATGATCGTGGTCCCATCCTCCTTACTTGCAGGGAACATTGTCTTAAGCCAAGGTCTGACATTCTGATCATAATTCTTAAAAGCTTTGGCAGAGTCGAGACCATAAATGTCACGGAAATTTACTTTATTACCCCTGTCATCTTCTTTTAGAATATCGAGATCGCTTAGATACTTAAAAATAAATATCTCCACGAAGGTGTATAAACATCGCTCTGGTGTCGCCCCACTGACAGACCACACATCTTGCCAGATTTGTTTCGCGAGAGTGCTTGGATCCACTAAGGTGCCCGGGATAATTTTTGAGTTTGTTGACGACATGAACTTTCGAACGGTCTCTAGATATTGCAAACTTGTTCTTGTCTTTGGATTTAGTTTTGTTGCATCATCCTCATCTATCTTTTGGTCAATAAGAAATTCCTTTATGAATGGGTTGTTGCCCTCATCTTTTATAATTGAATAGCTTCTTTTTTGACCCTTCGAATCAACGTAATCATTTGCACTATCTGGTTGATTAGGGTTGATCCATACGTATGAAGTTTCATCTGTCGCAACACCCACTTCAGCACCTACCATTTGGCACACATCGTTGCATTGCTGTGCTGTTTTTATTTTGTCCTTTTCTGTTTTAAATTTTCCATCGTCTTTATATTCGACAACAAGAGCTACCCTAATATTTTTCCTGTTACGTCGGTCAACAAGTAGACAGTCAGGTTTTCTTCCACCGCTCTCTTCATACTCTTTGTCAGGAATAATTTTAAATTTCTTTAGTTGATTAAGTGTAGTCGCGCCGATATTGTAATACTCAAAACCGCCCATCTTTAGACCGGCTTCTGTAAGACCACGTTGTTTCAGTTCTTCGCTCATCACACTAATCTTAGCAATTCCACAGAAAATGAAAAGGGGTCTCCCGCGTAAGAAAGTATTTCTCAAAACTAGTCAAATTCTGCTTGTTTTACAACAGTTCGAACTTGGACATCTGGCGGAGGGGGAGGGATTCGAACCCTCGATACGGTTTTACCCGTATAGCGAGTTAGCAACCCGCCGCACTAGGCCTCTATGCGACCCCTCCGTATTTCGCCACAGTATCAAATTTAGTGAGCTAAAGCTAACGAAATGACGTGCGTGGCGCCCGCTTCTTGAAACGTGATGATGGCGGCTTGGAGGGTGGCGCCGGTGGTGATGACGTCGTCCAAGACTATATAAGTGTATGCGGGGTCGGCGCGGCGCGTTGCCCTGAACGCGCCGCGCATGTTTTCTATGCGCTCGCGGCGGGGAAGGGAGACTTGCGAAGCAGTGTCGCGGGTGCGGATGAGGAGGGTCGTCTTGAGCGGAATACTAAGCTCCTTTGCGGCACGCTTCGCGACTTCTTCCACCTGGTTGAAGCCGCGCTCCTTGCGCCGCGCCGCGCTTAGAGGCACCGGTACGATGACGGGCTTGCGGGAAGTCTCGTCCGCCTCCCGCAGGTATTCGGCAAGCGCGGCGGCGAGGAGCGCGAAAGCGCGCTCGCTCCCGCGATATTTCGCTTCGTGGATAGCCGCGCGCACGCGCGCATCGCGGAAAGGGAGGAGCGCAACCGTCTCTGGGTTCGTTTCGCCCACAAGCCGCGGCGAGAGGAGTGCAAGAAAATCATCATCCGAGACGCCGCGAAGGGCGAGCTCATCCGAACGTGGCGGAAACAAGAAATCCAGAAAGCGCAGCATGATATCATTCTCGCATGGCGTTTTTCTCTAATCTCTTTGCCAAGAAGGAGACAAGTGTCGTCGGAATCGATATCGGTTCTTCATCTCTAAAAGTCGTTCAGTTGCGTAAAGAGCGCGGCCAAGCCGTCCTCGAGACATACGGAGAGCTCTCACTCGGTCCCTACGGTGGAGGAGAAATCGGCCAAGCCACCAATCTCTCGCCCGAGCAGATCACAGAGACGCTGAAAGACCTCCTGCGCGAAGCGAAGGTGACGACGAAAAGCTGCGGTGTCTCCATTCCATATTCGCGTTCGCTTCTCACGCTCGTCAGTCTGCCATATCGCGCCGACCCGAAGGAGCAGAAAACCGTCATCGAGCTTGAAGCGCGCAAATACATCCCCGTGCCCATCAGCGAAGTCCAACTCGACTGGTTCGTCGTGCCGGAGGGGAATCCCGCTCAATCAATGGGGAACAACAGCACCGAACCTCTCGCACAGGGTCCGAAGATAAAGGTCCTTCTGGTGGCCGTCCACAACGACGAGCTCACCCAGCTCCAGAATATCGTCGCCGGAGCGGGACTTTCCGCGAGTTTCTACGAGATAGAGATTTTCAGCACCATTCGTGCTGCCGTCCTTGAGCCGGTGAAGCCCGTCATGGTGCTCGACATCGGTGCGGCAACCACGAAGGTCTACGTCGTGGAGCATGGCGTGGTCGCGCTTTCTCATGCGGTAAGTGTCGGAAGCCAAGACATCACACGCGCTATATCAGTCTCCGGCAATGTGTCGCTCACGCAAGCCGAAGCATTGAAGAAAGAAGAGGGGATTAGCGGTGCTCGTGCGCTCGGCTCTCCCGAGCTCGTCTTCTCGCGCATTTTCTCCGAAGCGCGTCGTGTCCTCGTGCAGTACGAGACGATGCATCATAAGTCCATTGCTTCCATAGTGTGTACGGGCGGCGGTGCGACGACGAAGGAGCTCGGCGAGTATGCGAAGGGCGTGTTTGCAATCGATGTACAGATAGCTGACCCGTTTGCGAAAACCGAAGCGCCGGCGTTCATGCGCCCCGTGCTTGAAGAGATCGGTCCAGAGTTTGCAGTCGCTGTCGGCATCGCGCTGCGCAAGCTTGAAGAGGTGTAACCCTTACCACTTTATAAAGTGGTAAGGGTTTTGCACAGTTGCCATACGGGTTGCTTGTGTAAATAACGTATACTGAAAGAGAACGTACCATGCCTCCCACGATACCTACTTCGTTCATTCCTCAATCAGCGTCCGCATCGGCGCGCCATTTCCGTAGCGATTTTACCGGCGCCTTCGGCTTCTTCGCGTATGCCGTGCTCGGCGTCGTCTTCTTGCTCGCCATCCTCGTGTTCTTCTACGGCGGTGTCCTCTCGGCTTCTAAAACGTCCAAGGATATGGCACTCGCGAATGCTCAGGCGAGCATCGACCCCGCGACGGTAGAAAACTTCGTGAAGTTGCGCAACCGCCTCACCTCCGGCGAGTCTCTGCTCGAAAAGCATGTCGCATTCTCTCCATTCTTCGCTCTGCTTGAGAGACTGCTTCCAGAGAGCGTACGCTTCACACTGCTGAATCTCTCGGTGAGCAATACTGGTACGACGAAGGTCGAGGCGGCCGGCATCGCGAAGAGCTTCAACGCGCTCGCCGTCGCCTCAAATGCGTTTGCGGCCGACGGCCGTATCAAGGACGCTATCTTTTCAAACATCAGCGTGACGAAGAACGGTTTCGTCTCGTTCGCCCTCTCGGCGACGCTTGATCCAAAACTCATCTCCTTCACTTCTCCCTCCGCAGGATCGTTTGCACCTGAACCGACTATGACCGAGCCCGCACCGGCAGAGTCGTCAGCCACGACTGCACCCCCTACGCTATGAACTCCCGCGTCCTTCCACTCGTCGCTCTAATCGTCGCCGGAGGCATGTTCTTCTTCTATGTGAATCCGGTCTGGAGTGGCCCAATCGCTGCGACGAAGGCTGCAATCGCACACGACGACCTAGCGCTTGCTGCCGCAAAGCAATATGCGGCCCAGCAGAACGCGCTTGCTTCGGAGCGTGATGCGATCGATCCAAATGACCTCGCGCGCCTCACGACCTTCCTGCCTGACTCGGTGGATAACGTCGGGCTCATCCTTGACTTGAATGGGCTTGCAGCGCGCTCGGGCCTCCTCTTGCAAAATATCGATGTAACGGCCAACAACACGGTTGTACCAGGCGCGCAGTCAACCGTCGCAACGAATCCAGTGGGCTCGGTCGACCTCTCGATATCCGCGGCTGGTCCGTATTCGGCCCTCCAGACATTTCTCGCCGGAGTAGAGCGAAGCGCGCGCCTGCTCGATCTGCGCAGCGTCATCGTGAAGGGTTCCGATACGGGCGTGTACGTCTACCAGATGACGCTGCGCCTGTACTGGCTCCGCTAGCACTATATTTATTATGAAAAACTCAAACGTCGTCCTCCTCATCCTCGCAACGCTCATTGTCGCTGCGGGCGTGTATTGGTATTTCTTCACCGGGACGGGCAATGATGCGCCACTTACCCCGACGACAGCCGAAAACGCCGCGCAGTCCCAGTTCCAGGTGCTCGTGAGCGAGCTACAGCCGATCACGTTTAATACCGGTATATTTTCCAACCCGCAATTCCTGTCGCTCGTCGACCTCACCACGCCAGTTGCCCCTGAAATGAGCGGCCGCTTGGACCCCTTCGGCTCGGTCCATTAGCACGAGCGGAAAATGAGTAATGAACTTCCTCGCCTCCCTCGTCGATAAAGGACTCCTCTCCGCTGCTGATCAACGGGCTATACAAAACGAAGTTGCGCAGCAGCGTCCGCTTGCGGACGCGCTTTCCGAGCGCGGTCTCTCGCTTCCGGACGCTCTTGCGGAAGTTGGTGCTGCGTACGGCCTTCCTACGCGCATCCTCGGCGAGCCTCCAGCCGACGAAGAGGTATTCAGCTATATTCCGCTTGAGTCTGCTCGCCACTACAATTTCGTGCCGCTCGACGTCAATGAAGGCGCACTCGAAGTCGGCGTCACCGACCCCGACAATATCGAAGCACTTGATGCGCTGCAATTCATCTCGAGTAAGATCGGCATGCCATACAAGGTCTTCCTCATCACCAAGGAGGATTTCGACCGAGTCATTGATGCATATCAAAATATTTCAGGCGAGATAGGGAAGGCTCTTTCTGAATATGAGACGACGGCAGAACCCGCCGAGAAGGCAAAGGCCGCGCCGGACACCCCGGTGCTTCCAGAAGAGGCACCAGCGCTCGGCGAAGAAGCACCGCTCACACTCACCGACGCACGCGAGAATCTCAAAGCAGACGCGCCAGTGACTAAGATCGTTTCTACGATATTGCGCTATGCCATCGATGGCCGCTCTTCCGACATCCACGTCGAGCCCACGCACGCAAAGACGCGTGTCCGCTTCCGTCTCGACGGCGACCTGCACACCTCACTTGAACTGCCGGCAAAGGTGCATGAGGCGGTCGTCGCGCGCATCAAAATCCTCGCTAAGCTTCGGCTCGACGAGAAGCGCAAACCGCAAGACGGCCGCTTCTCGGCCGTCGTCGAGAAGCGTCATATCGATTTCCGCGTCTCCACCTTCCCGACAGAGTATGGGGAGAAGGTCGTGATGCGTATCCTCGACCGCTCCGACACGACTGCGACGCTCGAGACAGTCGGATTCTCGGCCGAGCAGCTTGTGGAAGTCCGGAAGATGCTCCAAGTCCCGTACGGCATCATCCTGATTGCCGGACCGACTGGCTCCGGTAAGTCCACAACGCTCTTCGCCATGCTTTCCGAGACCGACCGCGAGACGGCGAACGTCGTCTCGCTTGAAGATCCGGTTGAGTACGAGATTCCCGGCGTCGCGCAGAGCCAGGTGCGACCGGAGATCGGCTACACGTTTGCCAACGGCCTGCGCTCCATCTTGCGCCAGGACCCGGACATCATCATGGTCGGCGAAATCCGCGATAAGGAGACCGCCGGGCTCGCGGTGCAAGCGGCGCTCACTGGCCACCTCGTCTTCTCCACCATTCACACCAACACCGCCGTCGGCGCTATCCCACGCCTCATCAATATGGGCGTGGACCCGTTCCTCATCGCACCGACCCTGATTTCCGTCATCGGTCAGCGACTCGTGCGTAAGCTCTGTCCGGGCGGCGGGAAGCCATTTCCCGTCAAAGACAGCGTGAAGCTTTTCCTCGACCGACAATTCGCCGATCTGCCGGAGCAATATAGGAAGGAATTGCCGCCTTTCAAGGAGTTCTATCACGCAGCGGCCACGGCTGAGTGCCCGAACGGCACGCGCGGCCGCACTGGCGTCTTCGAGATATTGCGCATGGATAAGACGCTTGAGCAGGTCGTGCTCAAGCAGCCGGTGGAGGAGCATATTTTTGCCGCCGCGCGCGCAAACGGCATGCTTACTATGCGCGAGGACGCTATTAAAAAGGCGCTTGCCGGCGAGATACCGTTTGAAGACGTGAATACGCTCGGCGGGGAACTTTTCCCCGAGGAAGAAACCGCTTGACCTCGGCACGTTGTATACTGAATCCACAATGGCGTACCGAGTTTTTCTAGTTGATGACGATCGATTCCTTCTCGACCTATACGCCGTCAAGTTTAAGAACGCTGGACACGAAGTGAGCGTGTTCGGTAATGGCGAAGAGCTTCTTACTGGGCTGCGCAAGGCTGATACAGTCGCGCCGGACGCGATTCTGCTTGATCTCATCATGCCGGGTGTGGGAGGCTTCGAAGCGCTTGAGGCGATACGCAAGGAGCATCTGGCCAAAGGTACAAAAATAATCGTGCTCTCAAATCAGGGTCAAGATGCCGATATTGAGAAGGCAAAGTCGCTCTCTGCTGATGGCTACATCATCAAAGCGTCCGCAATCCCTTCGGAGGTACTTGCAGAAACTCTGAAAACAATCGAAGCGGGCGCGGCGAAATCAAGCTGATATGGCCGTCGACCAACATCTGCAGGGGCTTCTCGACCTCGTCGTTTCTCAAGGCGCGTCTGATCTCCACATCTTCGCCGGCGGCCCGCCGATGCTGCGCGTGTCGGGAGCGCTGATTCCCGTCGCCAAATATGATGCGCTCACCAACGAGCAGACGGAAGCGATGTTGAAGAGTATGGTCCCGTCGGAGCGTTGGCAATCGTTCGAGCAGAACCAGACCATCGATCTCTCCTATGCGCACAAGGAGGATGCGCGCTTCCGCGTCAACGGCTACCGCGTGCAGGGTTCGGTCGCGCTCGCGCTGCGTCTTGTGCCACACGCCATCCGCACCTTCAGCGAGCTTAATCTCCCCTCCATACTCGAAGTGTTCACCCAGCGCGAGCAAGGATTCTTCCTCGTTGTCGGGCCGGTGGGGCAGGGCAAGTCGACGACACTCGCGACGATGATAGACCGCATCAATGATTCGCGAGCAAACCACATCCTCACCATCGAAGACCCGGTGGAATACCTATTTACTCCGAAAAAATCGCTCGTCCATCAGCGCGAAATATATATCGACGCTCCTGATTTCCATTCTGCGCTTCAAAGTGCGTTTCGCGAAGACGTCGACGTGATCATGGTGGGGGAGATGCGAGATTACGAGACTATTTCTTCGGCAGTAACCGCCGCCGAGACCGGCCATCTCGTCTTCTCCACGCTCCATACCAACAACGCCGCCCAGACCATCGACCGCATCATTGATATGTTCCCCGCCGAACAGCAGGCCCAAGTACGCGTGCAGCTCGCGGGAAGCCTTGCGGGCATCTTCTCCCAACGACTCATCCCGAGGGTCTCGGGCGGGCTCATTCCGGCGTACGAACTGCTCATCAATAACAACGCTGTGAGCACACTTATTCGCGATGCACGCACCCACGAGATCGGCTCCATAATCCAGACCTCCTCGGAGGAGGGCATGATCGACATGGATCGCGCGCTTGCCGAGCTCGTGCACAAAGGCGAGGTGACCGTCGAGCATGCATACGAGCATGCGATGGACGCGAAGACATTTGAACGCTATCTCTAACACCATGCTTTTCACCTACCGCGCAATTGACCAAGACGGGCACGAACGAGAGGGGAGCATTGAAGCCACCTCGAAAGATGTTGCCGTGTCCGCACTCCAGCGGCGCAACCTCATTATCTCAGCCATTAATTCTGCCGAGAAGCACTCGATGCTTGATTTCTCGATCCCCTTTTTCAGTCGTATTTCAAACAAAGACGTCGTCATCCTCTCGCGCCAGGTGGCGACTCTCTTTGAGGCACAGGTGCCGCCGCTGCGCGTCTTCCGGCTTCTTGCAGCAGAAGTGGAGAACAAGAATCTCGCGAAAGTGCTCTCAGCGGTCGGCGACGATATCCAGGGTGGCAGTCCCATCAGCAAAGCGCTCGCTCACCACCCGACCGTCTTCTCCATGTTCTACGTGAATATGGTGCGCGCGGGCGAAGAATCGGGGAAATTGTCAGAAACATTCCTGTATCTCGCCGATTATCTGGACCGCGTCTACGACATCGTCAGCAAGGCCGAGAACGCGCTCATCTACCCGATTTTCGTTATCGTCGTCTTCTTTGCCGTGATGGGGCTTATGCTCACCCTTGTCATTCCGAAGATAAGCGCCGTCCTTATTGATTCCGGCCAGGCGGTACCGATCTATACCTCTGTTGTCATCGGTCTTTCCAATTTCGTCGTCCATTACGGCATCTTCATACTTATCGGGCTTTTTGCTCTCGGTATCTATGTGTGGCAGCTCGGGAAGACCGAACGCGGGAAGTACGTGATGGACAGTTTGAAGCTCTCGGTGCCGTACGTAGGCGACCTCTACGAAAAGCTGTACCTCGCCCGCATTTCCGACAACTTCTCCACGATGCTGCTCTCCGGCATATCGGTCGTCGAAGCTATTGAAATCACTGGCTCGGTTGTGGGGAATTCCGTCTTCGCATCGGTGCTCAGCGAGGTCGGTGCAGATGTGAAGGGCGGCGCCTCCATTTCAGACTCTCTCAGCAAACATCCGGAGATACCGGGCATCATGGTCGCGATGACAAAGGTCGGAGAAGAGAGCGGCGAGCTCGGCAAGATTCTCACCACGCTCGCTAAATTCTATAGTCGCGAGGTGACGAATGCCGTGGATACCCTCGTCGGCCTCATCGAGCCGATTATGATAGTCCTCCTCGGTCTTGGCGTCGGTACCTTACTTGCTGCTGTTCTTCTTCCAATTTATAACCTCGCAGGGTCCATCTAGCCCTCCTTTCCCGATATCCACACCCCTGTTCCCTTGGCAGGGCGCATGCCGTACAATTGGCTCATTAACCGCACAATAATTATTATGCAAAAAAATCGTTCCCAGGGCTTCACGCTTATCGAATTACTCGTCGTTATCGCCATCATCGGCGTCCTTTCTGCGGTCGTCCTCGCATCTTTGAACACGGCACGTTCTAAGGGCAATGATGCAGCCATCCAGTCCGACCTCTCGACCATCCAAACACAGGCGGAAATCTACTACGGCGCTGCAGGCGGCAATTCCTACGGCACCGCCGGAACGGCCTGCAACAATGCGGTCTTCAGCGACTCAACGATTACCAAAGCGATTACTGGCGCAGAGGCTGCAAACGGCACTGGCACGGTGGTATGCAACAACACGACTTCCGCATACGCCATCTCCTCACAACTCTCGTCTGACGCGGCGAAATACTGGTGCGTCGACTCGACTGGCTTCGCAGGACAAAGAGTTACGGCGCTTGGCACCGATACGGTTTGCCCGGCAAGCTAATCTCCTGAAGCATTTTCTCCGACACGGTCCCGCGGAAGCGGGACCGTGTTACGTTATATCCTGAATGGAGACCCCGTTCTAGTACGGGGTATACTGAATCCTCAATGGAAGTACTGCTCATCGGAGCGTTTTTTGCACTCGGCACCGTCCTTGCAAGTTTTGTCGGTGTGCTTACCGTCAGGCTCCACACCGGCCAGAGTTTTCTTACTGGCCGGTCTCGCTGTGATGCATGTAATGCTCAGCTTTCATCCGGCACCCTCGTGCCGATTATTTCCTATCTTGTGCAGGAAGGACGGGCCCGCTGCTGTGGCGCTCGCCTCTCGTTCTACGCACCGCTTGTGGAGGGAATCCTCGGCGTGATTTTCGCCATGAGCTATGCGCGGATAGGCCTCACGCTTGCATTACCGTGTATGCTGCTTGCACTTACGCTCCTGCTTGCACTCGTACTCTACGACCTCGCCCACCAGATATTGCCGCCGCTCCTTCTTGCAGCCTTCGTTGCAGTAAGCGCAGGAGCCGGCTTCCTTCTCTCTTCCTCGCTTGCTGCGTTTTATACGAGCTGCATCATGGCACTCATTCTCTCCTCCAGTCTCGCGCTCATACATTTCTTTTCAAACGGTCGCGCTATGGGATTTTCGGATGCACCGCTTACGCTCGGTCTCTCGCTTCTGGTCGGTTCGCCGTTTGCGCTCGCAGGATTCCTTTTTTCATTCTGGATCGGCGGTGCCATTGGGATAGTACTGTTGTTTACGAGGCCAGTCGGCTCTAGAATGGGGATTGAGGTGCCGTTCGCTCCCTTTCTGGCTGCGGGCTTTCTCCTCGCGTACTTTACCCAATGGAACCCCCTCGCTTTCGTCGTGGCTTCACTCTAGTCGAGCTTATGATGGTGCTCGGCATCATCTCTATCATTTCGATCGTCGTCATCATAAATCAGAACTCGTTTAACAAAACGATTATTCTTGCAAATACTGCGTACGATGTCGCGCTCTCACTCCGTTCTGCCCAGACGTACGGCCTCACGAGTCGCGTTGCCGGTACTTCAGTGAATACGGGATACGGCCTTAATTTTCAGAAAGCGCGCCAGAATTCGTTTACTTTTTTTGCCGATACGTATCCTGCTCCTTCGACGCTCTCTGTGTGTCACTTTACAAACGACCCGTCGGGACCGGACGCGCGTCCGGGGAACTGCACCTATGAATCGGCCCAGGGCGAAAAAGTAGTCGACTACGCGCTTGGGAATGGCATCACCATCAGCGATTTCTGTGCAAATCCCGGTGGTAGCTGGTCGTGCGCATACGCAAACGGCGGAGGGCTATCATCGCTCGATATCGTGTTTGCTCGTCCGAACCCGGACCCATTCATAAGTGTGAACGGAACCTATTCAGACGTATCCCCAGCAACGGGAGCTTGCATCGCGGTCACCTCTCCGCAAGGGGGTGCGCACTTTGTCTCGATTGCGGCGTCAGGGCAGATAAGTGCGAATGCCACCTCTTGTCCATGAACAGGAACCGCGGGTACACCCTGGTCGAACTCATCGTAGCCGTCGGGCTCTTCGCGTTCATCATGGTCCTTGCTTCCGGCGCATACCTTATGATGATCGACCTGAACCGGCGGACGCAAGGCACGACGACCGGCATCAATAACCTTTCTTTCGCACTTGAGACCATGACGCGAACTATCCGCACCGGCACGAATTATTCCTGCAACAACAGTGGGGACTGCACGAACGGTGGCTCGCTTTTCTCTGTTACGGATCCAAATAATACTACGATGAGCTACACGGCCGTTAACGGCGTCATCACGCAAAATGGCGTCGCGCTTACAGACCCTACGGTGCAGGTGTCTTCTCTCGTTTTCTACGCTTCCGGCACGACGGCGGGAGATGGCGCCCAGCCCCACGTCCTCATCGTCGTGAATGGCACAGTGACGTATGCGGCAGGGAAGACTGAGACCTTCGCGATTGAGACTGGAGCGACAATGCGCGGCAGTGACCTATGAATATGAGATCCTTCACTACCAAGCGCAGTACCGGATTTACTCTTGTTGAGACACTTGTCGCAGTTGCCATCATAACGCTAGCGGTCTCAGGACCTCTGTTTATGGCGAGCCGTGCTGTCGTCGCTACACAGATCGCACGCGATCAACTCACCGCCTCCTATCTCGCGCAGGAAGGTATTGAATACGTACGTGCCATGCGCGATGCAGAATTTCTTGCCGCCTTTCAGGCAGGCGCCGCAGGAATATCGACCACTGCATGGAACAATTTCCTTAGCAATCCGGTAAGCAGCGATTCCGCGACGATTTCCGGCTGCAAGGCATCAACGTGCACCCTTGATCCTTCGCCGGACGTGCAGATGGGGACAGGCGTTGGTTTGTCGCTTCAGCCCTGCACCACTACTTGTACGCCGCTCTACTTGGTAAACGGCTTCTACACGCAGCAGAGCGATGTGAATGGAGCGGTAGCGACGCCGTTTACACGCACGGTCCAAGCATTTGATGCGGCTGCAAACGATGAGCGCATCGTCTCAAAAGTAACGTGGAATTTCCACGGTACGCCGTACACGGTGACGGTCACCGACCACCTTTCACCATGGCAATAAATCTTCCATCTTCTCGCTCGCGAGGATTCGCGCTCCTCATCGCCATCATTTTTATGTCGGTGATGCTTTCCTTCGGCCTCTCACTTGGATCGCTCGCATATAAACAGCAGGTGTTGGCTTCTTCAGCTATCGGTTCACAGTATGCGTTCTATGCTGCCGATGCCGCGCTTGAGTGCGCGCTCTATGCTGACCAGCAGCAGAATCTCTTTGCCTACACCTCCAATATGTCCGCACCGGCTCCGGCGGTGACGTGCGATGCGGCAGCGCCCGTCTCCGCTACGGTCGTCTCCCATACCCCGAACCGATGGGTCATTTCCAATCGTTTCTCGCTCGATGCGGGCGCGCGCTGCGCGGATGTGACCATCTACAAGCCGTCGGTGACTTCGGATTCAACCTTCCTTTTCTCCCAGGGGTACGATGCGTCCTGCGCGACGGTGGCGAATCCGGCCGGCGCGCGCTTCTCTTCTCGCGGCATGCAAGTACATTATGGAGCAGTTTCTGCTCCCGGCATGTGTGGCAGCGCAAACGGTGCAACGGTTCCGACTGCGCCGAGCACGAACTTGTGCATTCCTGAATCTGGCGCGTCGTTTGTCGCCGGAAATGGTCCCTGGACCTGGTCCTGCGCTGGTACGAGCAGAGGCCCTACCGCGTATTGTTCTGCAAACCTCGCCACCACCTATGACGGCCAGTGTGCGCTGTCTCACTATAACTGTTCACTCGGCTCGAGTATCAATAATGTCAGTTCACAAAATAACTGGACGTGGACGTGCACCGGAACTGGCGGCGGCGCGGCAGTCGGCTGTTCGGAGGTAAAGGTTCTGGCTGGCGTTTGTTCGCCGAATCACTATTCATGCGATGTTGGCTCGAGCGCATCACACCAAAGTAATTCAGACTTCTGGACGTGGACCTGTCGAGGACAAAACGGCGGTCTGGATACTTCGTGTTCGGAATCGAGAGCGGTAAACGGCGTATGCGATGCGACGCACTACAACTGTACTGCCGGCTCGAGTACAAATAACTCGAGTAATCAGTCAAACTGGACATGGTCATGCGCCGGACAAAATGGCGGAACCACGGCCGCGTGCTCGGAAACGAAGGTTATCGGTTCATCGTGGACTGCCCGTACCGGTGCCGCAAGTAATAGCTGGAACTCCGTCACCTACGGCAACGGCATCTTTGCCGCCGTCGCTTCTTCTGGCAGCGGCAATCGCGTCATGACCTCTCCTGACGGCACCACGTGGACCTCTCGTTCAAGTGCCGCCAACAATAGATGGAACTCCGTCACCTACGGCAATGGTACCTTCGTTGCGGTCTCCGAAGACGACAGCGGCGCCGGCAATCGCGTCATGACCTCACCTGACGGCACCACGTGGACTGCCCGTACCGGTGCCGCAAACAATAGCTGGACTTCCGTCGCTTATGGCAACGGCACCTTCGTTGCAGTGTCGTCCGATGGAAGCAATCGCGTCATGACCTCTCCTGACGGCACCACGTGGACCTCTCGTTCAAGTGCCGCCAACAATAGCTGGACTTCCGTCGCTTATGGTTTGAGTCTCTTTGTCGCGGTCGCTGACTCTGGCAATGGCAATCGCGTCATGACCTCTCCTGACGGAACCACCTGGACTAGTCAGTCGAGCGCTGCAGATAATAGATGGAACTCCGTCACCTACGGCAATGGCACCTTCGTTGCGGTCTCCGAAGACGACAGCGGCGTCGGCAATCGCGTCATGACCTCGCTCTAGCGATTCCTGGTATAGTTTGGGGAATGGCTGTCCCGAAAAAAGCCCGAGAACGTGCGGCTCAACTGCAAGAGGCGATAGCGAAATACCGGACGCTCCAGCATGAGCGTGATGAGTCTCCCATCTCTCCAGAGGCCCTTGATTCGCTCAAATACGAGCTCGCAGCCCTTGAGGAGCAGTACCCTGAGCTTGTCTCACCCTCTTCTCCGACGCAGGTCGTTGCCGGTGCGCCGCTCCCATTTCTGAAGAAAGTGCGGCATGCTGTGCCGCAGTGGTCATTTAATGATGCGTTCACTGAGGCGGATATCCGTGCATTCGATACGCGCGTGCGCAAGCTAAGCGGCGCGACGCCGACATATGACCTTGAGCTGAAGATAGACGGGCTGAAGATCATCCTCACGTATGAGAAGGGAAATCTGGTGACGGCAGCCACGCGCGGCGATGGCATCATCGGCGAAGACGTGACGCACAACATCCGTACCATCGCGTCGGTACCGCAGCGCTTGAAGCGCCCGCTCGATATCGTCGTCGAAGGGGAAGTCTATCTCACGCGCTCTGGGCTCGCGCGTTTGAATGCACTGCGGAAAAAACAGGGAGAACCGGAATTTGCGAATCCGCGCAATGCAGCCGCGGGCTCCATCCGCCAGCTCGACCCGTCTATCGCGGCGGCGCGTCCGCTTGAAGTGTTCATCTACGATACGGCGCAGACGTCGGAATCATTTCCAAAAATACAGAGCGAAGAGCTCGGATATCTTTCTGAACTTGGTTTTCCAGTGAATCCGGAACATGCACACGCGGATACGCTCGAGGAAGTATTCGTGTTCTGGGAAAAGTGGCAGGGGAGCGCACGCGAGAAACTTGATTACCAGCTCGACGGCATCGTGCTGAAAGTAGAAGAACATGCGACGCAGGAATTGCTCGGCTACACCGGCAAGGCGCCTCGCTTCGCCATCGCATATAAATTTCCTCCAGAGCAGGTCCAGACCGTGCTCGAGGATATCTCGCTTCAAGTCGGGCGTACCGGGAAACTCACGCCGGTCGCGCATCTGCGCCCGGTCGCGGTCGCCGGTACCACCGTGGCTCGCGCCACGCTCCATAACGAGGATTTCATCATCGAGAAGGATATCCGCATCGGCGATACAGTCATTCTGCAGAAAGCCGGCGACATCATTCCGGAGATCGTGTCCGTCATCAAAGAATTGCGACCGAAGGGAGCGAAGGTCTGGAAGTTCCCGACGCATTCAAATCTCTGCGGCGGGGATGGCGCTATCGAGCGCATTCCCGGCGAGGCAGCGCACCGCTGCAAGGTGGCAGGATCGTTTGAGCAGCAGGCACGCAAGCTCGCACACTTCGCCGGCAAGAGCGCGCTCGATATCGCGGGCATGGGGCGGGAGACCGTGCGGCTTCTTATGGAACACGATCTCATCTCGGATTTCGACGATATATTTGAGCTCACGAAAGATGAACTGCTCGCGCTCGACGGGTTTGAAGAAACGAAGGCGGCAAAACTCGTACGCGCCATCGAGGATGCTACAAAGGTCCCGCTTGACCGACTTCTCATCGGAGTCGGCATCCCGCACGTGGGAGAGGAAAATGCATACCTGCTTGCGACCCGGTTCGGTACGCTCTCTGCGCTCGGTGCCGCGAAGGAAGAGACGCTTTCCCGCATAGAAGGCATCGGCCCCATCATCGGAAAGTCCGTTGCGGAATGGTTCGATGATGCGCCTAATCGCGCCTTGCTCGCGCGCTTTTCGAAATACCTGAAGGTGCAGAAGGTTGTCGCACCATCAAAAGGGCCGCTCACTGGCCAGACGGTCGTCGTCACCGGTACATTGCCGACACTTTCGCGTGAGGAGGCCGAGGCGCGTGTCCGCAGGGCAGGCGGCAAGGCCGCATCATCTGTTTCCGCAAAGACGTCATTCGTGGTCGCAGGCGAAAATCCGGGAAGCAAGTTCGACAAAGCGAAGGAACTTGATATTTCAGTCATCACGGAAGCCCAGTTCCTCAAGAAGCTAGAGGCGTGATACAGTGCGCATAATGGCAACGATAGAGGAGGTGAAGAAGCTCGCCGCGCTTGCGCGCATCAAGATAGCGGATGAGGAGCTTGAAGCGTTTACACGTGAATTCGACGCTATTCTCGCCTATGTGGGGCAGCTCGAGAAGTTTGATCTGCCGGCAGGAAATGCGGAGATGCCTCCATTGCGCAATGTGATGCGCGAGGATGGCGAGCCGCAAACCCCGCGCTCGTTTACGGAAAAGATTGCCGCGCAATTTCCTGCACGCGAAGGAGATGCACTCTCCGTGAAGCAGATCATCTCGCATGACTAAGCGACCGAACGAACTCACGATAGAGGAAGTGGCCCGCGCCCTGCGGGCGCGGGAATTCTCCGTGCGCGAACTCTGGGATGCTTGCGCGGAAGCCGCGCAGGAGAAGAATCCTGAATTGAATGCCTATCTCGAGCTATTCGAAGCGGATGACGCCGCGATAGCTGCTGCGCAAAAGCGCATTGACGAGAACGACTCGTCGCTTTTGTGCGGGATTCCGCTCGCGATCAAGGACAACATTCTCATAGAAGGGAAGATCGCAAGCGCAGCATCGCAGATGCTTTCGAATTACCGCGCGACCTATGATGCGACGGTCATACAGAAGTTGAAAGCTGCAGGAGCGCTCTTCCTTGGCCGTACCAACATGGATGAGTTCGCGCTCGGCGGCTCCACCGAAAATTCTGCCTTCGGGCCCACAAGGAATCCTCACGATACCTCGCGAGTCTCTGGCGGTACTTCCGGCGGCTCCGCTGCTGCCGTTGCCGCGCATCTGTGCATCGCCGCGCTTGGGACTGATACGGGAGGGTCTGTGCGCAACCCAGCAAGCTTCTGCGGCGTCGTCGGGCTGAAGCCGACCTACGGCGGGGTTTCGCGCTCGGGCATCATTGCGGCCGCTTCGTCGTTTGATCAGGTCGGGCCGCTTGCGAAGACATCAGAAGATGCGCGTATATTGTATGACGCCATACACGGCCATGACCCGATGGATGCGACAAGCATTCCGGACGGATTGTATGCGCCGCGCGCAGTGGGTGAGAAGCTGCGCATCGGCGTCCTAAAAACGCTCGTTTCGAAAGAAGGCGTGGATGAGGATGTGCGGGCGCTTTTCTCTGCGACGCTTGAAAAACTTACTACTCTCGGTCACACACTCGTTGATATCGAGATTCCCGAGGTGGATCCGGCCCTTGCTGCCTATTACATCATCAACTTTGCCGAGGTCTCGACCAATCTTGCTCGTTTCGATGGTATCCGCTATGGGCGCGCGGTACGCGGCGATACCTTGCTCGATGACTACGTCCGCTCGCGCTCGGAAGGATTCGGTCCCGAGACGCGCCGCCGCATCCTGCTTGGCACCTACGTGCTTTCTTCCGGCTATATTGATGCGTATTATCGCAAGGCAGATACCGCTCGCGGCGTGCTTCGTCAGGCGTTTGAGAAAGCATTTGATACGTGCGATGTTATCGCCACCCCGACGATGCCAACACCAGCATTCAAGATGGGGGAGAAGAGCGACCCGCTTGCTATGTATCTGGAAGACATATTCACCGTGACGGCTAATCTCACTGGCATGCCGGCGATATCGGTCTCGATGGGAAGTGTCGAGAGGGAAGGGAGCAAACTTCCGGTGGGCATGCATTTCACCGCTCCGCACCAAGCGGAAAACGTACTCTGTGCTCTCGGTGCCGCAGTGGAGAAGGCCTGAAGGCCGGACGCACACCGCGTATACCCCGTAGTAGAGCACCTGTGTGCTTCACTACAGGGTATACTGAACGTATATGCTGCAGCCGGGCAATCAGGCCAACGTCGAGTACTTCTTTCGCCTCCTCTACAATTGTTTCCATGGCGCGTGCTATGGCGGCACGTCGATCGGACTCCAGGAGTTCTCCGCGTGGCTCGCACATCTGTGGCTCTGGATTATCATCGTCGGGTACGCGCTTTCGGTCGCAGCGCTCTTCGGTGTCGTGTATACCACTGTGCGCCTCTTTGAGTTACGCAAGCGAGAAGAGGAGTTCTATAGCACTCTACTGATCACGCCGGAAGCTGCTGGCGGTATGCATCCGCGCTGGGAGCACATTCAGTCGCTTGTCGAGGGCTCGACTCAAAGTCAATGGCGCGAAGCGATTATCGAGGCCGATATCATGCTCGATGAAGTGCTTGGCAAGCGCGGGTACGCGGGCGATGGCGTCGGCGAGAAGCTCAAGAGCGCAGAGGAAGCAGAATTTGCCACGCTTCAAAACGCTTGGGATGCGCATAAAGTCCGCAATCAGATAGCACATCAAGGTTCTTCATTTGATCTTTCTGAAACGGTGGCGCGCCGCACCATCCAGCACTACGAGGCCGTCTTCCGTGAATTTAAAGTGATTTAGGTTTCGGTTCCTTTGAGAAAGTTCTTTTGCGATGACAATTGGCACAAACGAGCTCGCATTTCTGTATTTCCTGTTCTATAGCTTCGATACTTAGAACAGTGTGGGACCAACTCCCGATATTAAATTTTTTGACCCCTTGACCGTCAACATGATCGAAATCCAGTACATAAGGAAATTCCCTTCCTAAAAAACCGCAATCAACACATGAGCGTGCTCTTTTGTATTGTTCAATAAATTCAGTCACCCGGTTCTTATTTCTGCGCACGTATGAGATGTGCCGCTCTTTATTTTTCGGATACCAGACTTCCTTCATATACTTTGCGTGGTACTCTTTTCTTCGCACGGGATCTTTATGGGCCATACTCGAAGTTTAGCATCACTACCGAAATGGTAGGTTATGAATCCACAGACATTAGCAAGAGCTCCTACTCCCTAATCCTGTTGTATTCCAATTCTGTGAGTGGTACTCTGAGGAGGACGCTTCATCGGAAGCGTGATATAGCGGGGTAGAGGAGAGGTACCTCGGGAGGCTCATGTGGAAACGTGACCCTATCCGGTAACGGATAGCGGAAAAACTCTCTAAATTGCTGGAATACCGTTAGAGCTTCTCGTGCTACAGCGTGATCCGAAAGGATGAGCGCGAACGCCTGAAAAACAAGAAGATTCGGCAATCAGCAGCCAAGTCTTCCGCCTTCGGCGGAAGAAAGGTTCAGAGACTATAATGGGAGAATCCTTATGGGATTATGGTATAGTCCATTCCTGTTGGAAACAGCAGGTGTAAAAGAACCTCCAGACGCCGGTTCGATTCCGGCCCCCGCAACACGGTTGTGACGCCAGGAACCAGTACCGTCCCCCATTGGGACCAGTACAGTACCGACAGGCATCACGTACGCGAAAGCCGCTCGAAAGAGCGGCTTTCGCGTTACTTGGAAAAGAGCGTTGAAATTTGGTAGTATAAAGACAATGGATGAATCTAATGAGGTCAAATTCAATCAAGAGCAGAAGCCTCCAAGAAAGAGCAATTCCTTCCTCTATTTAGCAATTATTTTGTTTGCGGCCGAGGCTGTTCTTGGTGTACTAGGTTTTGGTGGAGGCCCTCTTTTGATGTTTGGAGCTCTTATCGCCTTTACACTTTGGGCAACCAAACCTAAATCAAAAACACGTCGAGTTATAGTTTCGATTCTCACACTTCTGGTAGTTGTACTATTTATCAGTATTTTCTCATCATTGCCAGTGGCACGTGAAAATGCGGAGGCAACGCAAGCAGCGAATTCGGCCCAACTTCCCGTTCAATAAAAATTTTCCGTGACAAATAATTACTTAGAGATGATGCAGAAATTATGTCAGTGCAAGCATACCCGGATGATGCATTTCCATGGGTTCGCGCTCATTCCTGACGGGCAGGATCCATCGGCTACCAAAAAGGATGCCGAGTGCCGTGCAGACAACTGCAATTGCCAGATTTACGATGCTATTGAGAAGGATGAGGATGGTACTGTATTGACCGACCTCGCCTAAGTAAAAGCCGGCCAAAAGGACGGCTTTTACGTGGGCTATCGCTGTGGTTTTTTGAACATGCCATGCTTGACCAAAATACTGAAGGCGTTATCGACCACATCTTTTTCTCGATTGTCACTCACGTAGCCATAAATTTCTCCATAGAAGCTAAGAAGTTCATCAATGAGTGCCAGAACGTGCGTGGTGTGTGCTGCATATAACCTTGCGCCGTTTATTTTCTGGTATTGAGGAACAGTGGAAGCGAAATCTCCCCATGAAGTGTTGTATCCAATGAGAGTATCCAAAATTCTGTGGTCGGATAGGTGTGCTAGGCCATTCAACTCACCATAATGGCGACTGCCTTTCCATGGCGCATACCTTGCATTGGGGGTAATACCATCTTTTCGTTTTCCTTGCCTAATCTCGGATAGTGCACTTATGGCTTCGAATTCCTGTCGAATCAGAGCACCAGCTTGTACATACTGGCCTTTTAATATGGACTGTTCACACAGTGATAATCCTTGTATTAGCGCAGCTGTAATTACGAATCTCCTACTGGTCGATTCATTACTAGTCGGTATTTTTTGACCAGAGTGTTCTTCAAGGATGGAACCAATAACGCCAAGGAGCAGGGTATGAGCCGCATGCAATTCCTGCATATCTGCGAGGCTCTCTCGCAGATTGAATGATTGTGCTTGTTCCTGGTGCTTGGTGTAGTTTTTCCCAATAGCTATGTATGCAGCATCTATAAAATAATGCGGGCCGTCAAAAGGTCTTTCCCTATGCTGATGAAGGGCATACCAACGGTACTTTATTTCCTCAAGTAGTCGTCCGAACATACAGGTAGTTTACCGCCAATTGCCGGTACTGTACCGCCGCCCTAGTTGGCCGATTGGAAGCGAGCGAAAAGCATTCAAATCATTGGAAAGCTACCCATACCGGCTCCCGTCACTAAAGAGGGAAGGAGAGGTGCGAAAGAACCTTTGGATTGCTTGTAGTGGCGGGTACAGTACCGTCTCGGGCAACAAGAAATGAAAACACTCGGCCTCGCGCCGAGTGTTTTCATTTCTCTGCGTGGAGAGACGGAATCGAACCGGGAAGGGGTCGGGGAACGGGAGTTCCCCGTGGAGGAAGGCAGCGAGCGGAGCGAGCGCTGGAAAACCGTGGGTTTCCAGAGAGTGAGATAGCGAAGCGTCCGGCCCCCGCAACAAGTACGAAAAACACCGGCTTTGTGCCGGTGTTTTTCATTACGGTATGGTGACGATATTCGACGGTACCCCTTTCTCAAATGAAAGGATGTTTTCGGTCGTCGTGTCGAGTATTCGCTGTATCGCCTCCATCGTGTTAAATGCAGCGTGCGGCGTCACGATGACGCGCGGGTGGTCGATGAGATAATGGTCGGCGACCACAGTCCGCACCTTCTCGTCCTCTGGCTTTGTGGAAAGAAACACTGCTTCATCGGCAAGGCCGTTCTCTTCTTCTAGTACATCGAGGCCTGCACCCGCGACAATACCAGACTTGAGCGCCTCGACGAGCGCTGCAGTCTCGACGACGGCGCCGCGTGCGGTATTGATGAGATAGGAACCTTTCTTGAACGAGCTGATATTTTTCGCGTTGATGAGATGGTGCGTGTGCTCGTTGTACGGGAC
Source organism: Candidatus Kaiserbacteria bacterium (assembly GCA_023264445.1). Classification (GTDB taxonomy): domain Bacteria; phylum Patescibacteriota; class Minisyncoccia; order Phycocordibacterales; family Phycocordibacteraceae; genus C7867-001. The sequence goes on from JAHFMN010000002.1 coordinate 186,550, forward strand.
GTGAATGGTCACGATGTCGGACGTGGCGAGAAGCTCTTCAAGGGAGAGATAGGGGAAATCGAGCGTGTGGGCAAGCTCCGCATTAGGGAATGCGTCAAAACCGACGACCTTCATATTGAATCCTTTCGCCATGCGGATGACGTGCGCACCGATGTGGCCAGTACCGACAACCCCGATGGTTTTCCCAGCGAGATCAAAACCACGCAGTCCGGCAGGAGAGAATATCCCATCCTCGCGCACGCGCTCGTCTGCATCAATGATCCGTCTTGAGAGCGCGAGCAGGAGCGCGAAGGTGAATTCGGCGACGGTGTTTTCGCCATAGAAGGGAACGGTTGCAACCGAGATGCCGCGCGCCTTCGCCGCCGCGAGGTCGATGTGGTCGTACCCGGTGGAGCGGGTCGCGATGAGTTTCAATTTCGGGAAGCGCGCGAGCTCCGGCTCGCCGATAGGGGAGTCTATAAAAATGCATAGCCCTTCCGCATCTGGGTCTGCAAGATCCGGGAAGGCCCCAAGCGTCCCTTCATGAAAAACAATCTCCGCACCAGTGAGTTTCGTGCGGATGTACCCCTCCTCCCATGCCTCGCTCCCAAAGTAATGAATCTTCATGTCGTACCAGTATACCGTACACCCATTCGTGTCTGGGATGCTACAGAACGGGGGACTTGCTTTTTTATTATATATGTGATATAGTGCACCCGGCGGTATTCGGGAGTTTCCGAATACCTTTGGACTTTTAACGCTACAGGAGGTGCCAGATGGCGCTCAAATCAGCGAATCAACCGATCCGCTGGAAAGAGCGAGTCGGCATCATGGCCGTCGGCCACGGTTTCAAGCAGGGAGAGGAGTTTTTCTTCGACTACATGCTTTACCCGGCCGTCATAGCCTGGCTGGGTGCGATAGTCGGCGGCCTTGCCCTCACCGTACTCTCGGCCTCCGTCTGCTATCTCTACATTCTCTTTTACGACTGGTCCAAAAAGGACTGGCTCGGTCTCGAGCTTCTGAAGGAGATGCGGGATGGAGGCGAGCATCACGGCCATATCGCACGCTTCATCCAGCGCATAGCTCGTAAGAGCGATTGGCTGGCATTCCTTGTCTTTTCTTGCTACACGGATCCGTTCATGACGACCGTGTACATGCGAAAGGGCGTTGGAGCGTACGATGGACTCTCCCGGAGAGATTGGAAAATCTTCTGGGCAAGCGTGCTTGTCGCAAACCTTTGGTGGACGACGATGATGGCGCTTGCAGTCGAGGCCGTTCGCTCAATTCTTGCTTGGCTTGGCTTCACTTAATCGGCGGCGGTGTTAACGCACTGCCGCCGGTTTTCTTTTCCTCTGTTTTTGCTACGATATCTTTGTACTTATGAAATCGGGGAATTGGCTTTTATGGGCCCTGCTCTTATCAGTTATAACTGTCTGCGGCGCAAGCGCATACAAGTATTTTGTTACTGAAAACTATTCTTTTTTTGTTGAAGCGGCTTGCGATTCTATAAGGCAAGAGTGTTACCAGAGAGACTGTTCCAACCCGGACGATTGTCCGCCAAACGGCCTTTCTGTGTACAAAGTATTCGAGCTTCCGGCCTCTGAATTCAAGAATTGTTCCGATAACTCATGCGTCAATATTTGCCCTTCCAGGGAGCAGCAGTGCATTGAAATCCCCTGTAATTCCCAAAGCGATATATCCTGCATAGGACCACAATCATGACCCATCCTCTCTCACACATCTCATTCTCATCCACAGGGGTCATACGATTCGATACGTTTGATGACCTCTATACCGAACCACAACTCGCTCTTGCGGAGCTCCGTAAGCGGCGGAAAGACGCACAGCTCACCGATCTAGTCCATAGAGGATTGAATGGTTTTGCAAAGGAATTTTTAAAAAGACATAGTCGTCCGCGCGCAGTGCTCTTTCGCCAGCTCGCTACCCCGACTCACGAAACTATCCGTTTCTTACGGTTGGCAAAGAATTTAGGACTCGACCCGCTTATACTGGAATACCTTGGAGATAAATTCGTCAGCACAGGCAATCGATATAAGCGTTCTCTCGGCAAAATGCCGATTTATCAGTATACAGGTGCCGATGGGAGAGATATGTTTCGCTACAAGTCCGTATGCGACTTCAATCGATTTACGGGAAAGGCAATTTCTAGCGTAGAGTGCCATAGCGGAGAATCGCTCGTGGCGCTTCATCACCGTCTACTGCAGTCTGTCACTAAACTTGACCCAAGGAAATATTGTATAGATGGGACGAAGTGGTTCCGAGGCGTCGGCAAAAAAGCAGAAAATTATTATGAAAATTTCCTTCGCCTATTTATACGAGACGCTGTTTTATTTGAGAGCTTCGTCCCCTTCAAAGCGGAGGGTTCGTTCACTAATAGCATCATAGTCCCATCCTTCAAAGCTGTCTTTTCGCAGTATGGTCTCCGGCCACTTATCGTTCGTTTACTGCCTGACGTCGACGAGACACGTTTATTTTGGGATTCTTTTCCAAAGAAAGTAGAGCAATATACACCCTAAGCTATGGACATCAACACTTGTCTTGCTACTACAGACAGCGTCCGAAATCTTGCGATGTATTCGCATCTCGTTCCGGCGCTCGCCACTCTTGTTCTTGGAACGTTTGCATTCACCAAAACGCAAGACCGTCTCAAGGGCTTCGCTTTCTTCACGTTCGTCCTCATATTTGCAGCATGGCTTGTCGGTGATTTCATCGTTTGGGTATCCAATAGCTATCAATTGGTCGCCACGTTCTGGGCCCCTCTGGATTATTTTGAAATAGCATTCTTCCTCTCCCTTCTTTTCTTCGTGTTCATAACCTTTTTCCCCAATAAACCCCGCTGGGGAATGTGTCTCCTCATACTCGCGGCTGTTGTAGTCCCTTTCGCTCTTACGGTAATGGGAAATTCTCTTCTTGAATTCAATCAGCCCCAATGTGAAATGCTGGAAAATGCATTTCTTACCCAATACAAACTCATATGCCAGGGAGTCATCCTCGCCCTCATCCTCGTTATGTCCGTGTGGTCTTTCTTACGGGCGAAAGTTACTGAAGAGCGAATCCGAGCAGTACTGGTCGGAGTGTCCATCGTCCTCTTTATGGGAATCTTTGCTGGTAGCGAATATCTCTCATCAGTTACGTACGTATATGAAATCAATCTGTATGCGCTCTTCACCCTCCCGATTTTTGTCCTTATTCTGACCATTGCCATTACCAGCTATGGTACGTTCCGCCTTGGAGATACGGCCGTGAAGGCTCTATTTTATGTATTTCTCACGCTTGCAGGTTCACAATTCTTTTCGGTAACGAATCTTACGGATTTCCTGATTTCGGCGATGAGTTTTGGGACCATTCTCATCATGGGCATCATGTTGTTTATCAGTAATGAACGGGAAATAAAGATACGTCATGAAGTAGAGCGCCTGGCCCATGAGCTCGAGCAGACGAATACGCGGCAGGAGACACTCATTCATTTCATTGGGCATGAGGTCAAAGGGTTCCTAACCAAAGATGAAGGGGCGTTTGCCGCGCTTGTCGATGGCGACTTTGGGAAGCTCGAAGACGGTATGAAGCCGTTCGTGGAATCCGCGCTCGCGCAATCGCGTGACGGTGTGCGTTCGGTGACAGATATTCTGACGGCCGCCAATCAGAAGAAGGGAACGATAAGCTATGCAAAGGAATCCTTCGACCTGAAACAACTTGCGATGGATGCTATCGAGAAAGCGAAGTCGATGGCGGGGGAGAAGGGTCTCACGCTCTCCTTCTCGGCGGACGAGGCCGGAGCTCCGTATACCATCAGCGGAGACAAAGCAAAAATCAGCGATAATGTCTTACGAAATATCATTGAGAATTCCATACATTACACACCTTCGGGCTCCATCGCTGTCTCGCTCAAGAAAGAGAACGGCAAAATCGTATTTGCCGTGAAGGACACTGGTGTCGGTATCACAGAAGAAGATAAGAAATTGCTCTTTACCGAGGGTGGTCATGGCAAAGAATCACAGAAGATAAACGTGCATTCCACGGGATACGGTCTCTATATCGCAAAGAACATCGTCGAAGCGCACGGGGGCACTATCCGTGCCGAATCAGAAGGGGCAGGCAAGGGCTCGACGTTTGTTGTTGAACTACCGGCGCAATAAAAACTGCGCGAGGGACGGGACTTGAACCCGCAACCTCCGCCGTGACAGGGCGGCGCTCTAACCAGTTGAGCTACCCCCGCAAGCGAGGACGAGAACAGAAGTGTACTTCCGTTCTCTCCGAGCGCGGCGGGGGCAAGCTTTGCTTACCACCGCCGTATCCTTGCGGATAAATGCATCCTATCAAAATCTCTCAAAAAAGTCGTGTGCCGGCGGGTGGAGTCGCGCCACCGTCTAGGGTTTATGAGTCCCTCGTTCTAACTCTTGAACTACACCGGCAATTTATTCGCCTCACTAAAGACAGTATCAAAACCTTTTCAATCAGACAATCACGTTCTACCGTACCGATCTTCGAGGCGCGTAATATCGCCTTCGTCGAAATCACCGAAGGCGATTTCGAGAAAGGAGAGCCCTTCGAGGCCGCCTTCTACGCGATGTTCTGAATGGCGTGGAGAAAAGAAGCTATCGCCACTTTGAGCTGCATTGTCCTTCCCTCCGATGCGGATGGTGCCGGAGCCCTTGATGACGCGCCAGAACTCATCGCGGTGTTCATGCGTCTGTAAGCTGATTGCTTCGCCGGCATTGACGGTCACGATTTTCACCGTCGTTTTTTCATTCAAGGTGAAGCGCTCAAAGTTTCCCCATGGGCGCTCCTCCTTCTCATAATGCGCGAGACCTTCCATGCAGCAAGTATACAACGGCTTCCGCCTCTGATGGGGAGGTGTATACTCTGGGCATATGTCATTAGAAGCACCACGTGCGAACAATCCCGAGAACCGTGTAGAAAATAGCGGAGAGGAGGCGCTACGGCTTGCCGTTACGGATTTCCTCAAAACTTTGGATACAAAGCTCTCAGTAACGAAAGTATTTACCGTGGAAGCGGACCAGAGGGATTACAACGAGGCAGAACCAGCGAGAATTATCGTCCACATCGACCATGCGGAACATCCGACTCAGGGAGTTGTGGTACGGTTCCAAAACATGCAGCAACTGGAAAAGGAGGTGAAGGGATGGTACAACTCTCTTGTAAAACCTACAGAGGAGCCGGAAGAATATAGAAAAGCAGCATAGCGTTTTGCCGAGATAGCTCAGTTGGTAGAGCAGCGCCATGGTAAGGCGCAGGTCGTCGGTTCAATCCCGACTCTCGGCTCCATAAAATGAAAGCCCTTCCGTCTCCACCCGAGGGTGAGAACAGAAGGGCTTGTAGCACCGCCGGCGTTAGGCGGCTTCCATGACGCCGAGCGGCTGGGTCCTCTCGGGGGAGAAGTCCAGATCATTTCCGCTCTTCGGGCGACTGCCGAAATCCACTTCGATCCCGCGGTCCACGTGCTGTAGCATGTTAATCTCCTGAAGTGGCAGGATTGCCTGGGTGTACTATAGACTAATAGAACATATTTGTCAATAGAGACTCCAAGATCAAAACAAGAACCCTCCCACTTGATTCACCCAAAGGTGAGCGGAAGGGTCTATGAGGGCGAGGCCTTTTTTCGGTCGACTTTTTGACTGGTGAAGTCAAGTTCGTCGCCGTAGTCGATTTCGAAACCATTGGCCTCGAGCGATCTTTTCAGCTCCTGGGCAACTTTATCCGTGTCTGTATCGAGTTTCTTGGCGATACTAGTTGCGCGAGACATAACCGTAGACCACGGAACCTTATTGGTCATAACGAATTCCTCTCGAACATTAAAGAGCAATCCTCATTCTAGTTTAGAACGACTTTTTATGCTAGAAATGGAATATTGCCGCCTTAGCTCAGTTGGTAGAGCGACTGCATCGTAAGCAGTAGGTCCCCAGTTCAAGCCTGGGAGGCGGCTCCAGATATTTTGCTATACTCGCCCGTATGGATGAGGTGAAGGAAAAACGTTTACAAGAACTGGAAGCGCTGATGGCATCGCCGGATTTTTGGTCGGATAAGCATGCGGCCCAGGAGCTCGTGCGCGAATACCAGATGCTGAAAGAGGGAGGAGAAGGGGACCCGCACGATGCCGGCAATGCGACCCTTGCCATCCTCGCGGGCGCAGGTGGAGACGATGCTGAGGACTTCGCGCGCATGCTTCGCCGCATGTACGAAGGGTATGCGGCGAAAAAGGGCTGGCGCGTGCGCGAACTCCACACGAATGAAAATGATCAGGGCGGATATCGGAACGTCATGCTCGAAATAAATGGAGTGGGAGCATACGGCCGCTTGAAGCACGAGGCTGGCGTGCACCGGCTCGTGCGCCAGTCACCCTTTAATGCAAATGCGAAGCGCCAGACGAGCTTCGCGCTCGTTGAAGTATTACCGACACTGGTCGCAAGCGACAAAGTGGAACTCAATCCAGATGACCTTGAAGTACAATTCGCTCGTTCTGGCGGTGCGGGCGGGCAGAACGTGAACAAACGCGAGACAGCGGTACGTATCATCCACAAGCCAACCAACCTTTCCGTTCACGTCTCAAGCGAGCGTAGCCAGCTAGCTAATAAGGAGAAGGCTCATGAGCTCTTGAAAGCAAAGATTTTTGCAAAAGAAGAAGCCGAGCGCGAGGCGACAGCAAAAGGCCGCTCCATCGCCGCGACGACTGCGAATGAATGGGGCAGCCAGATACGCTCCTACGTCCTTCACCCCTATAAGATGGTGAAAGACCATCGTACCGAGCATGAATCTTCAAACCCGGAAAAGGTCCTGGAAGGCGAACTTGATCCATTTATAGACGCAGCGGAGGCGGGTGGGGTACAATAAGGAACGACAATGATTTATTTCGATAAGGTGACGAAGCAGTACGGAGATACGATTGCACTCGAAGGAGTCACTCTCTCTGTCGCCCCCAAAGAATTCGTCTCCATCGTCGGCCACTCGGGCGCAGGGAAGACAACGCTTCTGAAACTTCTCCTCGCTGAAGAACGTCCCACCGACGGCTCTGTGTTTTTTGAATCAATAGACGTGAACGACCTGCCGAGCTCGGCATTGCACCACTACCGGCGCAAGATCGGTATGGTATTCCAAGATTTTCGTCTTATCCCGAACAAAACTGCGTATGAAAACATCGCGTTTGCGATGGAGGCCGCAGGCCGCAATGACGACGAGATCGCAAGCGACGTCCCCTACATCCTCGAATTGGTAAATCTTGCCGAAAAAGCAAGCCATTTTCCCGACCAACTCTCCGGCGGCGAGAAGCAACGCATCGCCATCGGCCGAGCCATCATCAATCAGCCGGACCTCATCGTTGCCGACGAGCCAACCGGCAACCTCGACCCCATCAATACCTACGAAATCGTTGAAATCCTCAAAAAGATAAACGAGCTCGGGACCACCATTGTCATCACCACCCACAATAAGGGCGTTGTCGATGCTATAGGCAAGCGGGTGGTGACGATTGATCGAGGTCGCGTCGTCCGCGACGATGCGAGTGGAAAATATATCCTATGAGAGGGCAGCTGATATACTGACCAACGTATGGACTGGATGATTATCAAGCGGGTGTGCATGAGCGGCGGGAAGAATTTCACCCGCGGCGGTGCGGTCTCGGCGGCGACCGTACTTATCATGACCGTCACGCTTGCCATCATCGGTTTCCTCATCTTTCTTTCCGCGCTCCTTTCATACACACTTACGACCGTGAGCAACAAGGTTGATATTTCCGTCTATTTCGTGACTGGGACAAGCGAGGCCGACATATTTTCCGTGAAGGACCAGCTCCAGAAATTGCCGCAGGTTGCAAGCGTGAGCTATACGTCTGCTGATGAGGCACTCATCGCTTTCAAAGAGCGTCACGCAAATGACCAGCTCACCCTCCAAGCTCTGAACGAGCTCGGCGGAAATCCGCTTGATGCGTCGCTTGCGATACGGGCGAAAGACCCTTCCCAATACGAGAGCGTCGTGCGCTTCCTTGAGGCGTCCCCAGCCCTTTCTACGGCGGGTACTTCTATCGTTGACCGTATTAATTATGCGCAGAATAAAGAAGTCATCGACCGTCTCTCCCTTGCGATACAGGCGACGCGCGAAATCGGCTTCGCCATCGTCATTCTTTTCGCGATAGCGTCTATCCTCATTGCGTTTGCCACCGTCCGCCTCGCTATCTATACCGCAAAAGACGAAATAGCCGTGATGCGGCTTGTGGGAGCAAGCAATGCCTACATCCAGGGACCCTTCATCGTAACGGGTGTTATCACCGGAGTTACCGCTGCAGCGCTTGTTCTTCTCCTGTTATGGCCGGCGACGTGGTATGCGGGAGTGAAAACCTCCGGGTGGTTTGGCGGCTTCAACGTGGCAAGCTATTACGGAAGCCACTTCGCCTTCATCTTCCTCGTCCTCATGTGCTCGGGCCTCCTGCTTGGAGCGATCGCGTCTGTCTTCGCTATTAGAAGATATCTGAAGATATAGTCCGGGTATGGCGAAAGAAGGTCACAAATACATATTCGTCCTCGGCGGAGTGATGAGCGGTGTCGGGAAGGGCGTGGTCACCAGCTCCATCGGCCTCCTGCTTCAGCAGAAGGGGTATCCGGTCAATCTCGTGAAGGTTGATCCGTACCTGAACGTGGATGCAGGAACGATGAATCCGACCGAGCATGGGGAAGTGTTCGTGCTTCGGAGCGGACTTGAAACGGACCAGGATATGGGCAATTACGAGCGGTTCCTCGGGCGCGATCTCACGAACGACGACTATATGACAAGTGGCATGGTGTACCAATCGGTCATTGCCCGTGAAAGGGCGCTCGGCTACGGCGGGAAATGCGTAGAGGCCGTCCCGCATGTGCGGGATGAAATATTGCGCCGCATTGAATCCGCCGCCGCTTACAACGGCAGCCGCATCTCGGTTATAGAGATCGGCGGCACTATCGGCGACTTCCAGAATGCGCTTTTCATAGATGCAGCGCGCGTGCTGAAGATGCAGCATCCTGAGGACGTACTCTTCGTCATGGTGTCGTACCTGCCGACTCCCGGAACCCTGGGCGAGATGAAGACAAAGCCGACGCAGACGGCAGTTCGCGACCTCAATTCCTACGGCGTGCAGCCGGATTTCATCGTCGCGCGCTCCAAAGAAGCGGTCGATGAGAAGCGAAAGGAAAAGCTTGCGATTTCCTGCAACGTGCCGAAAGATCACGTCATCTCCGCGCCAGACATCGGCAGCATCTATGAGGCGCCCTTGAACTTCGAGAAGGACAAGCTCGGCGATTCGCTCCTCGATTCGCTTCGTTTACCGGAGAAACGACGCGCGTCGCTTGCAGCGTGGAAGAAATTCGCACTCGCCGCGGTCAATACGAAAGCGCCGGAAATCAATATCGCCGTCGTTGGAAAATATTTCGATACGGGCAGTTTCGTGCTTGCCGACGCCTATCTCTCGGTCATTGAAGCAATCAAATTCTCCGCGGCGAAGCTCCATCGCCAGGCGAAGATAACCTGGGTGAATTCGAAAGACTTGGAGAAAGCCGGACCAAAGGTCGTCACGCAGATGCTCGGGAAGTTCCATGGCATCATCGTCCCGGGCGGTTTCGGCGAGACAGGCATCGAGGGCAAGATTAAGGCGATACGGTTCGCGCGCGAGCGGAACATACCGTATTTCGGTCTCTGCTATGGCATGCAGCTCATGGTGGTGGAATACGCGCGCAACGTACTCGGGCTCAAGGATGCAAATACAACCGAAATCAAAAAGAGCGCTGCCGATCCGGTAGTCGACGTCATGTTGGAACAGAAGAAGCATCTCGCAGACAATAAATATGGCGGTACGATGCGTCTCGGCGTGTATCCGGCATACCTCAAGAAGGGCACGATGGCGCGTGCCGCATACAAGAAGGAACTAGTGGAAGAGCGTCATCGCCACCGGTATGAAATCAATCCGGCGTATGTGAAGCAGCTTGAAGAGGCCGGCCTTGTCTTCTCGGGGACCTCTCCCGATGGCGTCTTGATGGAGATAGCGGAGCTTCCGCGAAGCGAGCATCCCTTCATGCTCGGAACACAGTTCCATCCCGAGTTGCAGGCGCGGCCGCTTACGCCGCATCCTTTGTTTACCGAGTTCATCCGTGCCGCGATCAAACGCAAGAGACGGAAATGAAAAGAAGTTAAGAAATCGCTCGAACAGCTTCGGTCAGGAGATCGACTTCCCTAAAAAATTGTGGGGAGCGTGTGTCGCGCGGGCGGGGTAGCGGTATGGAAAGCGTCTCCTGCACTCGCCCGGGGTGAGTGTTCATGATGATGACTTTATCGGAGAGTTCAATGGAGTCGGGGATGAGATGATTCACCATGAGCACCGTCATGCCGTAGCTCCGCCAGATCTTCAACAGGTCGGCTTTGAGCGATTCGGCAGTAATCGTGTCTAAATTAGAGAACGGTTCGTCCATGACAAGGAGGTCGGGGGAAATGGCGAGTGCGCGGGCGAGCCCGACCCTCTGGCGCTGACCGCCGGAGAGCTCCGAGGGATAGGAGTGAGCAAGATGTCCAAGCCCGACCTCTTTCAATTTCTCGTGCGCGATCTGTTCGCGGTTGTCCTTTGGCATCCCGCTCATGCGCAAGCCGAACGCAGCGTTGTCGAGCGCCGAGAGCCACGGGAAAAGCGCATAATTCTGAAATACCATCCCTGGTCGGAAGAAATTGCGCACGATGGTGCCGCTCGTGTGCGGCATGAGGCCAAGGATGACACGCATGAGGGTGGACTTACCGGCGCCGGAAGGTCCGATGATAGAGACGAATGAACCTTTCTGAACAGAGAAGGAAATATCCTTCAGAGCGGTCACGCCTTTATGATCTTCATCGGGGAAGCGTGCCGATACACGCGAGAGGACAAGTTCCATACCATTTGAGTCGGTCATATCATTCAGAGTAACGCTTGCTGCTCTCGGCCAGAAGCGGCGCCCACACGAGACGATTTAGTATGAATACGATGAGCAAGATGGCGAAAGTACCAGCGATCGAGGCTTGATTGACGCCCGAGACGCTCGCTTCTCGGATGAAATCGCCGAAGCCGGCGACGTTCGTAATGATTTCAGCGCCAATGATAGCTTCCCAGCCGATGGCGATGCCGACGATGGAACCGGTAAGCATCGCGGGGAAGGAGAGTGGGGCGAGGTAGAAGGGAATTCGCCGGAGCCCGCGCGCTCCAAAGATAGTAGCCGCATCAGAGAGATCCTTATGTGCGTTCCTGATGGCCGTGAGCACTGCAAAGAGGATGGGCCAGATGATGGAGCTTGCAGCAAAGAAGATAATCATCTGGCTCGTGTAGCCGAAGAAGAAAATAAAGAGCGGTATCATCGCGAAAGATGGAAGGTTCTGGAGTATGTCGAAGAAAGGGAAGAGCATGTCGGTGAACGGGCTCCAGCCGACCAAAAGAGCAATACCGATGCCAAGTACAAGTGCAATCCCATACGCAAAGACGAGGCGATAGGTGGTGCGAAGGACGGCATCAACTAGAGAGGGCCACGCGACCGTCCCAAAATAGCCGAGCGCGATACAGAGGAGGGCGACGGCGAGGATGCACGTCATGAGAAGCCATGCTCGCCGGTGGCGCGTCAGGTGGGTGCGGTGCCACGCGCGGGTCTGCACGTGCGCGACGCTGTGTATCATGCTCATATTCTAGCGCGTCTTTTGGTTTCTCCGGGGATATGCCCACTCTTTCGTACCCGACTTGCTTTTATTTTTTGTGTATAATTGGGGTAGAAGGGGGTGTGAGGGTATTGATTATAAAAAGAACGTTATTGTCATTTATGCGTACATTAAGAACTATAGGAGTTGTGAGCAGTGCCGCTGCACTTCTTCTTACAGCGAACATTGCGTTTGCGGAAGATCGGCCGACGACCAAGGGTAGGCAGGATGCGAATGTTGAACTCAGGATGAAATCGGCTTCAACGACAGAGAATGAGACGAACAAGGAGAATGCAAAAGAGCGTGTGAAAGCGGCACGCGAGGAAGTGAAGGCTCGCATGGAGGTGGAGCATGAGAAAGTCACCAAGCGACTCACCGACATTCAGGACAAAGTGAAACGGGAGATGGCGGAAAAGATCGCAACCCAGTTTGGGCGTCTCAACGACACATGGACCGATCACTTTATAGATCTGCTTGATCGCTATGACGCGGTCATACAGAAGATTCAAGCTAGAGCTGACATCGCTGCCAGTGCCGGGAAGGATGTCACAAGCGTCACGGCAGCTATACAGTCGGCTAAGACTGCAATCGCAACCGCACGAGCGGCCGTAATCGCTCAGGCAGCCAAGACGTATGCAGTGGCCTCCTCGACCATCCCTACAACCGCGACCAGCACACCAAGCGGTCAGGAAAAGATTATGCAGAACTTGCGCAAGTCGTTCCAGGACCTCCATACGACGCTCTTCAAGGACCTCACCACGCTTCGTGATGGGGTGATGAAAGACGCGCGTCAGGCAGTCCAGAACGCGCTCCAGGCTCTCGGGAAAGTCCCCGAAGTCGACGAGGATCACGCGACTACGACCCCAGCATCAAATCAGTAATCTCTCACTTATCTCACTATGGACTATCAAACAACTGAATCCTCAAACACGATGTGGTACATCATCGGCGCCGTCATCATTATTGCGATTGGGCTCTGGTACTTCTACGCTCCGCAGTCGATGACCACCAGCACCGAATCAACAGCAAACGACACCACCACAGCGGCTATCTCAGCAGATCTCGAACAGATTCCGGACGATTCAGCGGCGTTCAATCAGGCCGCAGCTGCTTCAGCTCAGGACGTTTCGGGTTTCTAAGAAAAGCATCAAGTAGAAAACCGTCCCGTCAAAGCGGGGCGGTTTTCTATTGTGCGAACGGTTGAACAAACCCGACTTTTAACGTATCGTCTCTCTATTGCCAGATCGTCTAATGGTAAGCCCTGTGGGCTTTCTGCTACGCTCGCTCGGAAAGAGTAAATAGGAAATTCACTCTTTACCTCGCTTCGCTAGCAGTAGGACAATTTCCTCCCAAGAGGCCTGGCAATGAGGTACAGTGATACACATTGCCAGATCGTCTAATGGTAGGACCTCAGACTCTGAATCTGAGTATCTTGGTTCGAATCCAAGTCTGGCAGCTCTTCGTCGCTTCGCTCCTCAGAGCCTCCGGCCCGTCCTCGGGTCGAGGGCTCTGATGTATATGTGCGACGAAGACACCGAGCGAGCGGAGCGACGAGGTACCTCACAATGACGAGAGATGTATTATTCGAATATATGCATTTCGTTTACATCCTTGAATGTGCCGACAAATCTTTGTATGTCGGGTGCACGAACAATCTGGAGAAACGTCTCAAACAGCACAACGATTCAAAACGGGGTGCACACTACACAAAAATCCGCCGACCGGTAATCCTCAAATATTTAGAAACTTTTTCAACACTTAAAGAAGCCAGGCAACGAGAATCCGAAATCAAGCGCTGGCGCCGCGAAAAGAAACTGAATCTGATAAAATCCGGCCAGCACTTCTTCAACTCCACAAAGTCGAAGGTTCATCAGTACCTTTGACCAAGGTATACTGCACTCATATGATACAAAGCCAGAAACTCCGGCCGTATTTCCTCATAGTAACTCTTGCCGTCGCTGCCGCGCTCGCTGTCGCAGTTTTCTGGCCGTTCTTGAAGCCGCTTGCGCTCGCTATGGTATTCGCCGTCGTGCTTCAGGGGCTCTATAGGAGGATTTCAAACCTAATAGGCGGCTGGCCGAGCATCGCCGCGCTCCTCACAGTCGTCGTGAGCGTCTTCCTCATACTGCTCCCACTTTCTCTCATCGGCACGCTAGTGGGGAGTCAGGCGCACAGTCTCTATGTTTCGCTTGAAGAGGGGGGTGGACAGAGCGCCGTCGCGCAATTGTTTCTCCAAGCCGATGAAATGTTCGGCGGAGTCGTACCGGGACTTGGAGAATTCTCTCGCGATATTTCCGCGAATGTCGACACATACGCCAAAGAAGCCCTGCAGTGGATCGCCGGACATGCAGGGCAACTTTTTTCGAGCCTCTCGCGGCTCCTCCTCTCTTTCCTCATCTTCTTCATCGCGCTCTATTATCTCCTGCGCGACGGCAAGCGCGTGCGGCAGATTCTCATCGAGCTTTCTCCTTTGAGCGATAAGGAAGATGAAGGGGTATTCGATCGGCTCGAGCTTGCGGTCAATTCCATCATCAAGGGAAATCTCACGATTGCGCTCCTGCAAGGAATCCTCACGACCATCGGCTTCACGCTCTTCGGCGTGCCAAACGCGATTCTCTGGGGGACGGTTGCCGCCGTCGCAGCGCTCATCCCTGGCATCGGAACGGCACTCGTTATCACTCCGGCCGTCTTGTTCCTCTTTTTCACTGGAACGTCAGTACAAGCATTCGGGCTCCTCGTGTGGGGTATGCTTGCCGTCGGACTCGTCGACAATTTGCTCGGTCCCAAGCTCGTCGGAAGGGGAATGAAACTGCACCCGCTCCTCGTCCTCCTTTCGGTCCTCGGCGGACTCATGTACTTCGGCCCGATCGGCATTTTCCTCGGCCCCTTGACCGTAAGTCTCCTCTTCGCTCTCCTCTCTATCTACGCTGATGTCTCGCGGAGCGCGTAAGACATAAAGAGTTTCCTGCTATGGACAGAGAACAACCGCTAGCGGACATGCCAGAAGAAAAGTTGGCGCTCGTCGAGCGCCGACACGAGTACGGCGATGTTTACACCTACCTCTTCAAGCCTGCGCACCCCATACCGTATGAAGCGGGGCAGTACGGCCACGTGCGCTTGTATGACATGCCGGCAGAGGTAAAGCCGGTGCACGAGCTCTCATTTGCCTCCGCGCCGCATGAGGAGCTCATATGGTTTGGCATCGACAGCCGCTCGAAGAGTCCCTACCAGCAGAAATTGCTTTCGCTTGTACCGGGCGATGAAATAGGATTATTTAAGGTGAAGCGGCACATGCTCTGGCCGCCGCAAGGGAGCGATGTCGTTATGATTGCGGGAGGTGTCGGCATCACGCCGATGCGTTCATTTCTCGTAGATGCCGCTCATAAAAAGCTTCCACTCACGACGACCGTGATGCACATCGGTCGTGGACCATTTTTATATGGTGATGAATTATCAAAACTCGCGACGAAATATCAGACGGTAGGGAGGGAAGATTTGTCAGAGACTCTTGCCGCCGTTGTGCAAGAACACCCCGATGCGGTGTACTACGTCGCTGGCTCGCCGAGCTTGGTAGAGACACTCGCCGATACGCTCGCGCACGCTGGTATCACACGCATCGAAAGCGATGCCTTCAAAGGTCTTTTGGATTAAAAAGGAAGGTTCTTTGTACGAATTTTAACCTATAGGTCGAAATTCGTACAAAGAATACAAATAAGAGAGTCCCGCGCGGTGCGCGGGACTAGTGCTTCTTGAGGTGAATTTCCTTTCCCTCCCATTCTTCAATCTTTTTCTTCTGTACGCGGAGGTTGAGCTGGGCCGGTTTACGGCATGCCCCTCTGACGGAGGCGAGCGAGCTCGGCAATTCCCACGCTGCAGAAATGAGCAGAGTGGCGTACACGTATCCCGACTCCTCCTTCACGAGACGGATGGTGCTTTGTGGGTCCAGACGGCACTGAAGAGGATACTCTCCAGCGTCATTTCTAAACTCCGCCCACACCTCCTTCTTCCATGCTTCTTTCTGCGTTACTTCGTATTCGTTCGTTTCCGAGAACGAAAACGCAAAGCTCGGACCCACTACTATCAGAAGTCCGAGGAACAGCAGTGTCATGCGCATAGCAGGCTCCCAAGAACGAAATACCCGAAATGACTATAACACATATATTTATAATATGCAATACCTTCTTGCCATGTCTTGACAGAATTCACCCCGATGCGTAGTATCGCCGGATCGACCCACCTGGGTCGATTTCCTTGTCTCGTTCGTTCTTAGAGCGAGCGGGACTCAACATTCAAAGAGAGAGGTCTTTCATGAAGAACAAGCAAGGGAAATACACCCGTCTGGTCCCCGTGATGATCAAGGGCAAGCTGCTCTTGGTCGATGCCAACAGCATCCACAAGAGCGATCGCACGATACATCACGGCACCACGGCTGCGGGAACCCCGGTGAACAGCGCGCAGAGCTGCGGCATCGGCGACTCGACTATCGTCTGGCCGGCCGACGGCGCGCCGCCCGTCTCGTTCAAGAACGACGACTTGCAGGTCTTCGCCAGGCAGACGCTGGAGGCCTCGGGCTTCCAGATCAAGGCGCCGCAGACCTAGTCAGGCGCCGGCGCGACCCGCACGAACGGATAGCAATATCCGAGTCGCAACAGCAGGCAGTTTCTCCTCCGGGAGGAACTGCCTGCCTTCTTTTATTTCATCCCAATCTCCGCAAGGAACGTTTTCAATTCTTCGCCTTCGATGGTGCGCCACGTCCCAGGTGCAAGCTTTCCGAGCTGTATGTTCAATATGCGCACGCGCTCAAGCCCAACGACCGTATTATGGAGCGCCTCAACCATCCGGCGTATCTGGTGCTTTTTACCTTCGGTGAGCGTGATAGAAAAACTTCTCTCGCCAGTCACGCGTACCGTACAGGGCTTTGTCAGGTAGCCGCCAATATCAACACCCGCTTCCATCGCTTTCTTGAAGCTCGCGCGCAGGGGCTCTTGGGTCTGTACTCGATATTCCTTTTCATGCCCGTAACGTGGGTTCAAAAGCCGATCGGTGACCCTTCCGTCGTCCGTGAGGATGATGAGGCCGCTCGAGCTCTTGTCGAGGCGGCCTATAGGGAAGATGTCCTGCATCGGGACGCTCTTTTTAATATCTTTTTCACCCAACTGCGGTGAGTGGGTAATGACGCCAACCGGCTTGTGATAAGCATAGTAGAGGAATTTTTTTGAAGAAACCGCACCGCGCATCTCGACTCGATCGCCCAGATGCACCTTATCGCCAAGTACGGCAACACGGCCGTTGATAAGAACCTTTCCGTTAGCAATGAGTTCATCTGCACCGCGCCGCGTTGCGACGCCTTTATGGGCGAGATATGTATTGATGCGTATCGGATAGGTGTCGGCCGTCTCTGCGGCGGATCGTGGCATAGCGGCACTATAGCGTATTTCCCTTGGTTGTATGTTTGATACAATGGAGAGGATGGTTCAGCGGGGATTCATACACATTTTCTTAGTTCTCATAGCTGTTGTGCTGATTGGCGCGGGCGTTTACATGGTTTTTCACACACGCTTAACAATCACACCCAATCTCCCGCCAGAATCCTCATCAACTTCAGAAACGTCGAGCCAGGCAAACAATTCCACCTCCGTTCTTGCGGGTAATCCAGTTTCCGATTCAACATCAGTCCCAGTCTCGTCTCCACCTTCCTCGTCCACCGGGGTTCCTGTCTCAAATGGCTCATCACCCCTTGGCTCAAATGTAAATTATATTGCCGACTGGGTGTCGGAGATCATGCTCAAAGATGTCGGTAGGCGGATTCGCGACTTCACGTGTACTCCATCGCCATGTACGGTAGACGCAAACGGCTGGCCAATCATATCCTCCGGTCAAACGGCGGCAACAAGTATCTTTACCAATCTTGCAGGAAAATATCCGACAGGTACGTACCATGTGTTCTATGACGGCGTCGGCTCGCTTAATTATAGTGGAGGAACGCGGGATGCTGGAGCATCAAACGCCGGGCATGATGTGGTTACGGTGACGAACAATACGAGTGGATTCGGTTATTCCATCACCTCAAGCAATCCTTCCCCGAATCACATCAGGAATATCCGGGTCATTATTCCCGGCGGCGACTGTGGTGATGTGTTTGTGCCGGCAGACACGGCATCGGATTGTACTAACTCGGCACGTTTTCGCCCCAATTATCAAACGTATGTTGAACAGCCGTTTTATAGTCGATTTTTGAAACTATACCGTCCCTACAAAGCCATCCGCTACCTCAATGTGTTGCTACCTGACCAGGGTTCGCAGGGAGGAGCGATACTTACCACACCCCGCCCATGGTCAGCGCGAGTGAAAATGACCGATGCCATCTGGCTGCGGCGAGGCGTACCGGTTGAGTTGCTAGTAAAACTGGCAAACACACTGCACGCCGATCCGTGGTTTACCATCCCGCATCTTGCCAATGACCTTATCAGTGATAATCCCTCAGATCCGTACGTTCGGCAGTTCGCAACGTATGTTCGCGACAATCTGAATACCGATCTGAAGGCCTATGTTGAGTATTCCAATGAAGTGTGGAACGGAATGTTTGAGTCAAGCCGCCATGCCACTCAGAAAGGGCAGGACTTAGGACTTTCTACGGCGGATAATAAGAATCTCGGCTCCCTCCGCTATCAATCACAGCAATCGGTCAAGCTATTCAAAATATGGAACGATGTATACGGCGGCCGTTCGAAGCGGATAGTGCGAGTGATAGCAGCGCAAGGTACTGTCGGAATGTCGGAAGGCGAACCGTATGCCGCAAAAAATCTACTTGATTGGCAGGAAGCATATAAAGCAGCAGATGCACTCGCAGTCCCTGAATATTTCAATGCATTGCCGCAAGATCAGGCGACCGTTGCCGCCTATACGCTCGATCAACTTTTTGCATACATAAAAGAGACTCTCATCCCAAGAAATATTCTTGTAACTAAGGATAATGCTGCTGCGGCAAAGAAACGCGGACTTGAGCTCATTGCGTATGAAGGAGGACAGCACTTAGTCGAACTAGGGGATTTCCAGAAAAACACAAACTTAAATTCGCTCTATAATGCTGCGAATCGCGACCAACGCATGGGCGAGGCATATGCGCAACTTCTGAATGGATGGAGGGAGAACGGCGGACACCTTTTCGTGCATTTCCTCAATGTGAGTCAGCAGGCGTCTGGTGCATTCGGGCGTTTCGGCGCGCTTGAATCCATGCTGCAAGATCCGGCAGTATCTCCCAAATACCAAGCACTTATGACATTTATTGCGGATAATCCAAAGTGGTGGTGATGCACCGCCTGTGCATCAATAGGCGCGCTACGGTCGTTCTTCAAGAATCTTGAGTATCTTCTCAAGCTTTTCGTCTTCGATGCGTGCGAGGCGGCGTTGGAGATCCTCGATTTCTTCCTTGGCCTGGACGTTCGTTTCGTAGTCCGCTTCCGCCTGTGCACGATCGCGTTCGGCCTGACGATTCTGACTCATCATGACAAAGGTGGTGAGGAATATCGCTTCAAGCGAGACGATCATCGTAAGAAAACTGTACGGGAAGGCTTCAATATCTAATGCAATCCAGCCGACGAACCAGACGATGTGGATAATGGCAAAGGACCATGAGCCGACAAAGCTAGCGACCATATCTGCGAATCGGTCGCCGAACGTACGTTCTATCCGATGTTTCTGATGCCAGTTCATTTCCATATGAGGTAATAATAACACTTGCTGGCAGGGGTGCAGGATGAGCTATACTCAACCCCATATGGAACAAAAATCGGTTGCAGAGGCAGTAAATCTCTCGGGGAAGGTCGCCATCATTACCGGCGGCGCGATGGGTATCGGCTTTGCGATAGCGAGCAGACTTGGAGAGGCAGGAGCGAAAGTGCTTGTTGCCGACAAGAATGCGGCCGCCGCTGAAGCGGCGGCGGAAAAGATAGGAGGTGCGATTGCATGCACCGTGGACGTCTCCGATCAGGCGCAAGTGGAAGTGATGATTGCAAAGGCCGTGGGCGAGCTCGGCGCGGTAGACATCCTCGTGAACAACGCAGGCATCTATCCCACGAAACCTGTGATGGACTCAACGAAAGAAGATTTCGAGAACATCATCCATACTAACCTCATGGGCGCATTTTTTGCGGCGAAGGCGGCGGCGAATCAGATGATTGCGCAGGGCAGAGGCGGCAAGATTATTAACATCACGTCCATCGATGCGCTCCACCCCTCTTCCGTCGGCCTTGCTTTCTATGATGCAAGCAAACATGGCCTTTGGGGCTTCACTAAGAATCTCGCTCTCGAGCTTGCGCCACATAAAATCTGGGTGAATGCGATTGCTCCGGGTGGCGTACTCACGCCAGGTACCGGTCTTGGTGGGACTGCGAACCCAGACCTCACGAAGATTATGGATGCCTTCATGGCAAAGATACCTATGCATCGCATGGCGGACGCCGATGAGATAGGGAAGGTTGCGCTCTTCCTTGCTTCGGATCTCTCCTCATACATGACTGGCTCTCAGGTAGTCGTTGATGGCGGAACTCTTCTTTCATAATCTCATTTCAAAAAAGTCTTGAATGGGTTGTGGAAAAGCTGTTGTGCTACAATCCCAACTCATGAATGGCTCGGCTCTTGTTATCAAGAATCTTGAAAAGACGTATGCAGGCGGCACGCATGCTCTCAGAAACGTTTCGTTGGAAGTTCCTGCCGGGGACTTCTTCGCTCTTCTCGGTCCAAACGGAGCAGGGAAGACGACTCTTATAGGAGTCGTGACGGGACTTGTGAGCAAAACAGGAGGTTCGGTCGAAGTATTCGGCATTGATATAGAGAAAGAGCCTGAGCGCGCTCGCACGATGATCGGGCTCTGCGGGCAGGAGGTCAACTTCGATCCATGGATGAAGCCGCTCGATATCGTCGTTAATCAGGCGGGCTATTACGGCATACCACGCTCGGCTGCGATTCCGCGCGCAAAGAAGATTCTTGAAGATCTCGGTCTCGCCGATAAGATGGATCAGATCGGTTTTCGACTCTCGGGCGGCATGAAGCGCCGCCTGATGATCGCTCGTGCGCTCATCCATGAGCCGAAGTTCCTTATCCTCGATGAACCGACTGCCGGCGTCGACGTCGAGCTCCGTCGAAGCATGTGGGATTACCTCACTGCACTCACGAAGCGAGGCATTACCATCCTGCTCACCACCCATTATCTTGAGGAGGCAGAGCGGCTCGCCAAGCACGTGGCCATCATCAACAAAGGCGAGATACTCGTGAACGGTACGATGGAAGAGATACTAAAACTCCATGACGGAAGCGCATCTTCCGGTGGATATGGTGGCGGAAAGCTTGAGGAAATATTCGTGAAGCTCACGACGGATTCGACAAACTCACCGCAGGACGAAAAAAACTAGCATGCCTATCGAGAAACAATTCATTTCTTTCTACACCATCCTGCGCAAGGGAGTGATTCGCATATTCCGCATCTGGTCGCAGACACTGCTTCCTTCACTGGTCACCTCCGTGTTGTACTTTGCCGTCTTCGGCAATATCCTCGGTTCACGTATCGGGGAGTTGAATGGCGTCCCCTACATTCTCTTCGTGGTGCCGGGTCTCGTGATGCTTGCGGTCATCACTAATTCGTTCATGGATGTCGCGTCGACATTCTTCATGTCAAAATTCTTCGCGCGAAATATTGATGAAATCCTCGTGTCGCCTACGCCGCCCGTCGTCATCATCGCTGGTTTCATCATGAGCGGCGTCGTCCGCGGCATGATGGTCGGCATCCTCGTACTCATCGTCTCCCTCTTCTTCGCTCTTCCTTCCATTGCTCACCCGTTCGTTGTGCTTTTCTTCCTCTTCCTCTCAAGTCTCGTCTTTGCGCTCGCCGGGCTGGTGAACGGCATCTATGCCAAGAATTTCGACGGCATCAGCATCGTGCCGACCTTTGTGCTGACCCCGCTGGTCTACCTCGGCGGCGTCTTCTACTCTATCCACTCCCTCCCGCCTCTGTGGCAGACGGTGTCGCTCTTCAACCCCATTTTCTACATCATCAACGGTTTTCGATACGGCTTCCTCGGTACAAGCGATGTCTCGCTTGCTACCTGCACGCTGGTATTGATTGGCATCACGATCGTCCTTCTCGGTATAAATCAGTACTTCATTAAGAAAGGTCTCGGCCTGAAGCAGTAGAGCGTTGCATAGAGAGCAGTATTGTTGTATATTGAATGCACTGCCGCGAGGCATTTTTTAATTACATGGAAATTCGCAACATCGCCATCATCGCGCACGTCGACCACGGGAAGACCGCGCTCACTGACGCTATCCTCAAGCAGACCGGCGCTGCGGTGGAGGGTACGACGATGGACAGTAATGCGCTCGAGCGAGAGCGCGGCATCACTATTTATGCGAAGAACGCCGCAGTGGAGTACAAGGGTACGAAAATAAATATCGTCGACACGCCCGGACACGCCGACTTCGGTAGTGAGGTGGAGCGCGTACTACGTTCCATCGACTCGGTCTTGCTCGTCGTCGACGCGCAGGAGGGCCCGATGCCGCAGACGCGTTTCGTATTGAAGAAGTCTTTGGAACTCGGACTGAAGCCCATCGTTGTCCTGAATAAAATCGATAAGCCAGCCGCCGATCCAGCACGCTCTGAAGAACAAGTACTCGAACTCTTCCTTGAACTTGGTGCTTCAGACGAGCAGTCTAACTTTCCCGTTGTTTACTCCATTGGGCGCGAGGGCATCGCGCTTAAGAATCTCTCTGACGAGCGCAAGGATCTCATGCCGCTTCTCGATACTATTCTCGAGAAAGTCCCTGCGGCCAATGCGACGGCGGACGCGAGCGCACCCTTGATGCTCCAGCCATTTAATCTCGCGTACGATAACTTCCTCGGCCGCCTCGCGGTTGGCCGTATCTATGCAGGCACAGTAAAGCCGAACCAAACCGTTTTCATAAAAAAGCCAAACGGCGAAAGCCGCACCGGCCGCACGACAAAAATATTCACCTTCAAGGGGCTTGAACGCGTCGAGGCCGCTGAAGCAAGCGCGGGAGACATCGCGCTTATCGCCGGTCTTCCCGACATCTACATCGGGGAAACGGTGACGACTGATGAGTCGGCGGCGTCCTTGCCGGCGATTGCGGTAGATGAGCCGACTATCGCTCTCAACTTCCTCGTCAACAATTCGCCATTCGCGGGCAAGGAAGGGAAGTATGTCACTAGCCGTCAGATCCGTGAGCGACTTGAGAAAGAGCTCGAGGTCAACGTCGGGCTCAAGGTCGATTTCGATAAGACAGACACCTTCCACGTCTCTGGTCGTGGTGAGCTTCATATCGCAGTGCTTCTCGAGAACATGCGCCGCGAAGGCTACGAGCTCCAGGTCTCTCAGCCACACGTCATCACGCGCGAAGAGGATGGAGTAAAGCTGGAACCATTTGAGGAAGTCATCATCGATACGCCTTCGGAATTCCAGGGCGCCATCATCGAGAAGCTCGGGCTCCGCGCATTCGTGCTCCAGAATCTTACTCAGCATGGAAACATAGTGCGCCTTACGCTGCTCGGCCCCACGCGCGGCCTCCTGGGCTATAAGAATATGTTCATCATTGATACGAAGGGTGAGGGAATCCTTTCCTCCCACTTTATCGGCTTCAAGCCGTATGCCGGTGAAATAAAGAAGCGCCAGGTCGGATCGATGATCTCCATGGCGACTGGGAAAGCGCTTGGCTACTCGCTCTGGTACCTCCAGGACCGCGGCCAGCTCTATATCAAACCTGCAACGGAAGTGTACGAGGGCATGGTCATCGGCAATACGTCCAAGGGCGAGGAGATGATGGCGAATCCGACAAAAGGCAAGAATCAATCCAACGTCCGTTCTTCCGGCCTGGACGAAGCGCTCACGCTCGTGCCGATATTTGATCTCACGATCGAACGCGCGATGGAAATTATGTCTGATGACGAATACCTGGAAATAACGCCGAAATCCGTTCGTCTGCGCAAGCAATTCCTCACCGAAAACGATCGCGCGAAATCCCGCCGCTAAGACTAGTTTTCCTCATCGGGAGGGGTATAGTGCGGATATATGTCATCCGCACGGGCTTTTATCGAGAGTCTGCTCAAAAAGGCGGATATAACTATTGGCGGAAGTCGACCGCAGGATATTACGGTGCATAATGAGCGCCTCTATAATCGCGTCATTCGCTATGGAACACTCGGTCTCGGTGAGGCGTATATGGATGGGTGGTGGGACGCGAACCAGCTTGACGTGTTTATTCATAAGGTGCTCTCGGCACATCTCGATAAGGCGATTGAAATTAATTTAGCATCGGTCCTCACCATACTGAAAGCGTTTCTTTTCAATCTGCAGTCGAGCGCGAGAGCATTCGTGGTCGGGGAGCGGCACTACGACCTCGGCAATGATTTGTATGAAGCGATGCTCGATACACGCATGGTGTACACCTGTGGGTATTGGAAAGACACGAAAAGTCTGGACGAAGCTCAAGAGGCGAAGCTCGATCTCGTGTGTCGGAAAATAGGATTGAAAGAGGGCGACCGTATCTTGGATATCGGCTGCGGATGGGGGAGCTTCGCGAAGTATGCCGCAGAAAAATACGGTGCATCGGTCGTCGGTATCACCGTGTCAAAAGAGCAGGCGGCGCTTGCACGCGCGAACTGTGCCGGCTTACCGATTGAAATACGCCTGCAGGACTATCGCGATGCGCGGGATAGGTTTGACCACATTGTCTCGCTCGGCATGTTTGAGCACGTCGGCGTGAAGAATTATCGGACGTATTTTGAGGTTGCGAATCGCTGTCTCAAAGATGGCGGTTTCTTTTTACTCCACACCATCGGCTATGTCCGCTCCCAGCTCACGAGCGACCCATGGATAGAGAAATATATTTTCCCGGGCGGCGTCATTCCCTCTATCGCGCAGATAGGGAAGGCGATAGAAGAGCTTTTTCTAGTGGAGGATTTGCACAACTTCGGTGCCGATTATGATAAGACGCTCATGGCATGGTTCCGGAACTTTGATGCCGCATGGCCGAAGCTCAAAGAGAAATATGACGATAGGTTTTATCGGATGTGGAAATATTATCTCCTCTCCTGCGCGGGCGCGTTTCGCGCCCGCGATATCCAGCTCTGGCAGATAGTGCTTTCTAAGAACGGCGTCCCGGGCGGGTATACGAGCGTCCGCTAAAAAAGAGCGCCCTCCGCGACTGCGGAGGGCTTGTATTGCATGTGCTTCAGACGGCCTGCTTGCGTGCGAGGAATTCACGCCCATGGCCGACGTCCGTGTTGATCGGAACGCCGGCCTTACAGAGCGGGCAATCCGCCTCGTCCCATGCGTCGAGCTTCACGTTGACGAGGGCATGGAGGTTTGGGACACGGCCCAAGTCGGTCGCCGTTACCCCTCCACGATTGCAGAGAACGCCGACCCCGGAGACCCAACCGCCGACTGCGCGGGTCGCGTCCACTACCTTGCGAGCCGAACCGCCGGTGGTAAGGAGGTCTTCAACGACCAGCACATTATTGCCGTCGATGAACTTGTCATAGCCTCGCTTGATGACAAAGTTCCCATCGTCCGTCTTGTCGGCATAGACGCCGAGAACTTCCTGCCCGGTCAGCCCGCTTAGGTGATATGCCACCCATTGCGAGAGGATGACGCCTCCGACTGCCGGTGCGATGACCGCACGCACGTAGCCTTTCGTGAAGCGTTTGGCGAGCTCGCGGCAGAGCAGGGAGGTTTTCGTCGTATGAGGATAGACCGCATCCTTATTGACGTACGCCGACCCATGCATGCCGGAGGTGTACACGATGTGACTGTCAGTGATAACTGCCCCGACACTTCCGAGTATGTCTAATGCGGCTTTCTCGTCCATGACTTCTCCTAGAGGTACTGGTTGATGAGGTTGTTCAGGCGATTTCAGCTTCGAATGCGTCGAATGCCGCCACCGGGTCCTTCGCCTTCGTCACCTGACTGCCGGCGACGAGAAATGTTGCTCCATCATCGCTCGCTTGCTTCGGCGTGCCCGACCGTTTTTGCTGGCCGAGATCCGCACCCACAGAACGAGTGCCGGGCACCACGAACTCCAGACCCTTGAGCTTCGAGTATTGCGAAAGTCTGTCCACTTCCTGTGCTGAACAGACGATACCGCTCACTCCAGCCTCTTTTGCCATGAGAGCGAAACCAGTCACGATTTGTTGTGGGGTTTGATCCCTCCCATAAACCTGGCCGATTTCCCTCGGGTCAAGCGAGCTCAATACCGTGATTGCCCAAATTTCAGCAGCGACCATTCGGTCGGGATGATGAGCGGCTTCGACAGCCGCTCGCATCATCGGTATTCCGCCGGAGGCATGCACCGTAATGATGCTCGCCCCATGACGCACGATGGCCGCGGTACGGAGGGCCACTGTGTCCTTCGTGTCGTGGAGTTTCGCGTCGACCCAGACTCGTTTTGCCCCCGATTCTTTCAGGGAACGAATGATGCTTGCCCCGCAAGCGTCGAAAAGGTCATGAATTTTGACTGCGTGGCAGCGGTCACCGAGCTTTTCCGTGAGGTCAATTGCTTGAATAGCCGATAGACCGTCGAGTGCTAGGCATATCTTAGATGGTTTCATACCAATTCCTCCAATGTGCGACAGCTGGAAATCCAGCCGTTCCAGGAGCCACCCTACGGAACATTGCGCAGAAAGTCAAAAGCAAAAACCGCCAAAGGCGGTTTTTGCGAATTGGTGGAGGTGGCGGAAATTGAATCCGCGTCCGAATCTATCGATGAAAGCGCTTCTACGACGCATAGTCAGCGTTATCTTTAAGGTAGGATGCGAGGAACGCAGACGAAACCATTCCTACCCGATCCCTTATTTAGATGTGCTAGTCGGGAGCCCAGACATCGATCCTACAGATAATTCCGCCTATCCTTCCCGCTGTAGAAACCGAGGAAGGGAGACGTCGCGAGGCGAGAGGCCGTTAGGCGACCGCGTACGCGAACGCAAAGTCCTTCGTACCGAAGTACGGCGACTTTACGCTTGCAAGAGTGTTCTTTGCAAGTATGGTTCTCGCTAGATTTAAGTGGTAGGCGAGAGTGCACTGCGTCGCACGTCTTTCAAGGAACAGACCGTCAAAGCCGGTCACCCCCCTAAAAAATACTTTACTCTAAAATATGCTTTAGGCGATTGACCCTCTCCCTTCTCCAGCAATCCGAATAAAGAGTGCGCTCCAGGCCGCTAGGCCAAGTCTTACCCTCTTTATTACGAATTGCTGGTCTCAGGGTGTTTAACGATTTTTCAAGACTCGTCCTGTTTCGCGCGCAGCATCACGCTTCTTCAAGTCTTCGCGACGGTCGGATTTTCCCTTGCCGCGGACGATGGCGATGCGCGCTTTCACAAACCTGCCGTTAGTATACACCTCAAGAGGGATAATTGTCAACCCTTTCTTCGATTCGGCCGCGACGAGATCTGCTATTTCTTTCTTTGTGAGGAGAAGCCGCCGCACCCGCTCGGGGTCATAGTTCTTTGCTGTGTTGGCCATCTGGTATGGGGGAATGGTCATGCCGACGATAAATGCCTCGCCGCCGCGCACTACTACGCGCGCGCCGTCGAGCGAGCCGAGCTTGTTCCGCAGCGCTTTTACTTCAGTACCGAATAGCTCAAGCCCCGCCGCATAGCTTTCAAGCGGCGCGTATTTCAGAAATGCCTTCTTATATTCGACGAGGGTCATACGGCGAGTATAACGAAAAATAGGAAAATTGTGCGCTTTTCTGTATACTCCCCCACATGGCGAGTGTATCTCCGAAAAATCCGAAAAAGAAGAAATCAGTCGCGCCACCGCGCCGCGGCTGGTCTGCGCTTTTTGGCGGCCCCTCGTTCTTCGGCAATCTCACGACTACCGTCCTCATATTCCTCCTCCTCATGAGCGTGTATTCGCTCATTAGCGGCTTTGTCCAACCGGCAAACGACGTTCCGCTTTCAGTCGTCGCTGCGGACGTGGCAGCAGGGAAGATACATGCCATAAAAGTGAATGGTGATTCGCTTGATCTTGAGTACGCGGACGGATCAATGAAAGTCTCGCGCAAAGACCCTTCCGCAGGACTTCCGGAAACACTTGCGACCTATGGCGTCACGCCCGCAGAACTTGCGAAGGTCGCTATCACGATTCAAGGGCAATCAGGATTCCAATTCTGGTTTCTGACGCTTGCACCAGTACTGCTCCCGCTTATTTTCATCGTATTTCTATTCTGGTTCCTCTCGCGGCAGGTGAAAGGAGCCGGCATGCAGGCCTTCAGTTTCGGGCAGTCCAAGGCGCGCGTCATTGACCCTGCTGACTCTTCGCAGCGTGTCACCTTCGCAGACATCGCGGGCGCGCGCGAGGCAAAGGAAGAGCTCGAAGAAATTGTAGATTTCCTCAAGAGCCCGAAAAAATTCTTAGACATTGGCGCACGTATCCCGAAGGGCATCATCCTCATGGGCGCACCGGGTACGGGCAAGACATTGCTTGCACGCGCTGTAGCAGGGGAGGCGGGCGTACCGTTCTTTTCAATCAGCGGTTCCGAATTCGTGGAGATGTTCGTCGGTGTCGGCGCCTCTCGTGTGCGCGATCTCTTTCAGCTTGCAAAGAAAGCCGCACCGGCCATCATTTTCGTTGACGAGATAGATGCCGTCGGGCGGGTGCGCGGCACGGGCGTGGGCGGTGGCAACGACGAGCGCGAGCAAACGCTTAATCAGATACTCGTGGAGATGGATGGATTTGAACCGACTGAAAAAGTCGTCGTGATGGCGGCGACCAACAGGCCCGACGTGCTTGATCCCGCCCTGCTTCGCCCCGGCCGCTTTGACCGGCGCGTGACCATCGACCTGCCGGACCGCCGCGACCGCGAAGAGATTCTCACCATCCACGCGCGGAAGAAGCCGCTCGGGCCGGACGTGGCGCTCGCAGTGATTGCCGAGCGCACCCCAGGCTTCTCGGGCGCCGAACTCTACTCGCTCATGAATGAAGGCGCGATTCTCGCTGCGCGCGAGAATCGGAAGGAAGTCACTCAATACGATTTGATACGCTCAATTGAAAAGGTAATGCTCGGCCCCGAGCGGAAGTCGCACCTGCTCTCAAAGAAAGAAAAAGAACTGACGAGCTACCACGAAGCCGGTCATGCGCTCGTCTCCTCGATACTCGAACATGCCGATCCGGTGCACAAGATTTCCATCATCAGCCGCGGCCGCGCGGCCGGCTACACGCTCAAGCTCCCATTCGAGGACCGCAAGATGCAATCAAAGAAACAATTTCTCGATGACATTGCCGCAACCTTGGGCGGGTACGTGGCCGAAGAGATGCTCTTCGACGATGTGACGACGGGACCCTCGAACGACCTGATGGTAGTTACCGCGCTCGCGCGCGAGATGGTCACGCGCTACGGTATGAGCGAGAAGCTCGGTCCCATTGCCTTTGGTGATCGCCAGCTCGGCAATGAGCCCTATTCCGAAGAAGTCGCCGCACAAATCGATGCAGAAGTCTCTCGCATCATTGAAGAGGCAAAGGCGCGGGCGACAAAGGTTATCAGTGAACATCGTGTCGTCCTCGACGCTATCGCGAAGGAACTCATTGAGAAAGAGACCATTGAGCGGAACGAGTTTGAAAAGATTCTCATCGCCAACGGCATCACGCCGAAGAAAAAAGAGGAAGAGGGTATAGATATTTTGCCTGAAAAATAAAGAACCCCGAGCACGCTCGGGGTTTCTGAGATGGGGCCCTTCCGCCCCTATTTTTTCTTCTTGTAGAAGTTGTTGCAGCAGTTGCCGCATGCTTCCTGGTTCACATCTCGCGGGCGGCATGCACCAACCGATCGGCACATGCTTTTTGCGACTACCGGAGAGGAAGGCGTACCGCAGAGAAGCACGAGGGACACATTTCTGTCTCCCGGGTCAATCACCTGGACTGGCACTCCTACTGGCAGTTGTGCTGCCACACAGAACCCTGCTGCTGACCTCCGTCGGCAGATAACTGCCTTCTCAGGAGGGATGACACCGTTGCTTCCGTCGATGACGGAGGCATTGCCGCGAATGACTGCGGCGGCACCGGTCCACAAATGGTCTTCCACGACCCCTCCACCCTCGTACAGTACGCGAACCGACTCACCATGCGCTGCCAAGGTGTGACGACTGTTCATTTCCATGCGATACCCCTTGTTATTTGAACGTGTTGAACGGAACTACGGAAACCGGCTTCATCGTAGCATTCCGCGCTCCGCACGCAATATCTCTGTCCACCCGCTTGGACTCGAACCAAGAACCGCGGAGGTATATCGCACAAGCCCGTGCGATACTTCTGCACTCACTCGGAGAATAAGGGCTATCGTGTGGGCGTGCCTGGACTCGAACCAGGAACCGCGGAGGTATAAGCTCCGTGCTCTAACCATTGAGCTACACGCCCTCATTCCGCCTCGCTTCGTTTGTAGTAAGCCTCTACTCTAACTGCACACGAGCGATGCTGACTTGTACTGTAGCGTACGCTTACTCCAAATGCATCTGCCGATCAGCGACAGAAGCGCGCTCCGCAAGCAGAGGATGATGGAGCAGGGAAGGATCTCTTGCGATTAATTGCGCTGCCTCGGTGCGTGCCGCCTCGACGAGCTTCATGTTTTTAAGCGCTTCCATCGCGATGTCGGAGACGCCCCATTGGCGGCCGCCGGCAAGCTCTCCTGCGCCACGGATTGCCAGGTCATATTCGGCGAGTTCAAAGCCATTTTTTGCTGTAGTGAATGCCTTCATGCGTTCCTTCGTTGCTTCGCCAAAAGTCTCAGGTAGTGCAAAACAGTACGACTGATGCGTGGAGCGGATGACGCGGCCGCGCAGCTGGTGCAGCTGCGCGAGCCCGAACCGCCCGGCTCCCTCAATCAAGATAACGGTCGCGTTCGGGACGTTGACGCCCACCTCAACGACCGATGTCGCCACTAGAATGTCCGTCTCGCCGTCCTCGAATGCCTTCATCACTTCTTCTTTTTCCTGCGGCTTCATCTTGCTGTGGAGAATGGCAATGCTCGCAGAAGGAAAGACCTCTTTTTTTAATCGTGCCGCCTCTGCCTTTACTGACTTCGCCTGGAGTGCAAGCTCTTTGGCAGGGTCCGGCTCGTCTATGCGCGGGCAGATGACGTATGCCTGATGTCCTAGGGCTAATTCGGCACGCACCTGCTCGTATGCTCGCTCTCGTTTCTTCGGTTCAAGCACTTCGGTGATGACTCGCTTGCGCCCGGAGGGCATCTCATCGAGAAGCGTGAGATCGAGGTCGCCATAGAGCGTGAGCGCCAGCGTGCGCGGGATGGGCGTCGCGGTCATTGAAAGGAGATGCGGAGCGATGGCGCCTTTGGTCGCGAGCTTTTGCCGATGTATCGTACCGAAGCGATGCTGCTCGTCGATGATGGCGTAGGCGAAATATTTGAATGAGAGCGATTTCTCGACGAGCGTATGCGTGCCGATGACTATCGGTATCTCGCCGTTCGCGACCATCTTCTTGAATGCAGCTTTTGAGAGCTTTGCCGACTCTTCGTACCGCACGCGGGAAGGGAATTTCCGACACTCGCTTCCGGTGATGAGGCCGATGGGGATGGGATGATCTTTGAAATAGGAAACAAATGTCGAGAAATGCTGTTTCGCAAGAATTTCAGTCGGACAGAGGTACGCTACTTGCAGCGTGCCAGCAATTCTTCCGACCGGGCGCGAGGTTGCAACTAAGTATGCAGTCGCGGCGGCGACCGCAGTCTTGCCGCTGCCCACGTCTCCCTCAAGCAAGCGGAGCATCGGATGCGGTTTCTTGAAATCAGTGGTGATGGCATCAATCGCGCGCAGCTGGGCCTTAGTTGCCGGGAAAGGGAACGATGCGATGAATTCATCTAGTGCGCGTTTGTCTACAGCGACCTGCAACGCCTTTTCTTTTAGCAATGCGGCACGGCGCCGTTGCATCACTATCTGTAGTGCAAACACTTCTTCAAATGAAAAACGTTTCCGTGCCGCCGTACTGTCGGTGAGTCGCTGGGGAGTGTGTATAAACACCAGCGCCGATGAGAGTGCGGGCAAGTTGTACCGCGCACGTATCTCCTCTGGAATTGGGTCTTCGAGGCGTTCGTGCACACGCGCTTCAAACACTTTCCGAATCGCGTGCATGAGCCAGAGTGAAGAAATACCCTGACTCTCTGGATACACTGGGTACAACTCTGCTTCCAAGGTCGAACCTTGTAACAAGGTTCGACCTTGGTGAAAAAGAGAGTCATGTATCTCATCTGGAGCGACAGGCGTTTTATCTATCGCTGGATTCGCTAAGTATATTTTTGCTCCTGTTCCTGCCACCTTCCCACTCACCTTGACCACCATGCCGTCATGAAGCGACTTGGCGATATACGGCTGGCTGAACCACATCATTTTTATTTTCCCGGAGGCGTCTTCAAGATACGCTTCGGCGATGGGCCGGCGGCTCTTCCACGTCTTCCTGATATCCGGTTTTCGCACCGT
This sequence comes from Candidatus Kaiserbacteria bacterium, assembly GCA_023264445.1. GTDB lineage: Bacteria > Patescibacteriota > Minisyncoccia > Phycocordibacterales > Phycocordibacteraceae > C7867-001. Next base: position 218,720 of record JAHFMN010000002.1, read on the forward strand.
GCCATAGAGCGTCACTTCAGCACCGGCGGAGATGCCGGCGATGGTGCCGAGCGAGCCGCTTGATTCATAGCGGGCAGGGAAGTGGTACAGGAGGTCGCGGATAGTTCGTATCCCGAGCTTATGGAGCGCCCGCTTTTGCTCCGGCCGGAGCCGGGTGAAATGCTTCTCGACGGCGTCTGTGGGATTCACTGCCCCAGTATAGTACGCTCAATTATTCACTTCCGCCGCGGAGGATGCCGCTTTCGGCCACACGGCAAGTGCGAATGTCATGAGGGCGATGGAAAGATCGCGGAAGACAACGTCAATCTGGGCGATATTGAAGACAACGATACTGCACAACATCAGCGTGGCGATTATTGCGGGGAAGCGGATACGCCAGCCAGAAAGTATCCAGACCGCGAGAATAACTTCAATGATGCCGAACGCATGCAGGAGGACGAGCGGATCGATAGGGAGGGCGCGCACGAAGTGCGGGAAATAACCGAACCAGGATACGGGGTCGGATATCGCACGCACAGGCGGATACAAGAACGCGAAAGCCGCGCCAGCGCGGAGCATCCCATGGGCGAGACGCTCGCTACTCATGGATCAGATGGACGCCGCTGCAGTCACGATGACGGAACCTCCATGAGACGCATCCACATGGTCATGATATTTCCAGGTACCCTCCTTGGTGAAGGTAAAGGAAAACGAATCGCCGGACGCGCATTGATCGAACGATGAGCTCGTCGTGTCGGGACAGTGCTGGGCAAGACTGGTGCCGCTATAGACCGTATGCGAAGGGTGCATAGCCGATGCGACCCACATCTTTCCTGTGCTCTGGTTGATAAATGTTACCGTCGTGCCGAGAGGGATCGAGATTTCCTTCGGCGAGAACCCTTCATCGGTATAGGTGACTGTTACCGCAGACGAAGACGCAGCCGGAGTGGTCTCCGCTCCTGTCTGAGCCGTATCGGTTGTCGGGGCGCTCGCAGGGGTCTTTGAAAGCAGATACCAGCCGCCTCCGAGGACGATAATTACCAAAAGAATACCGATTATTTTTCCATTCATATGCGACAGTATTTATAATAAACGAACGCGCTTGTATCCTACCACATGGGGTATATACTTCACATCATGTCTACAACCACCATCGTACTTTTCGTCATTGCTCTTATCATCCTCTGGGCCATTTTCGCGTATAACCGCCTCGTCTCGCTCGTCAATCAGGCGAAGGAAGCGTGGGCCGATATCGCCGTGCAGCTCAAGCGCCGCTATGACCTCATTCCGAATCTCGTTGAGACGGTGAAGGGTTATGCGGCACACGAATCGAGCGCCTTTGAAAACGTGACCAAGGCGCGAGCGGCTGCGATGGGCGCGACGGGTACTGCAGGAAAGGCGCAGGCGGAAAATATGCTAAGCAGTGCGCTGAAGTCGCTCTTCGCCGTTTCCGAGGCGTATCCGGACCTCAAGGCGAATCAGAACTTCCTCCAACTCCAGAAAGAACTTGGTGATACGGAGGACAAGATTCAGGCGTCTCGCCGCTTCTACAACACGACTGTGATGACGCTCAACACCGCCGAGCAATCATTTCCCGGAAATATCATCGCCTCCTCGTTTGGCTTCAAGCCGATGGATCTCTTCGAGCTCGCCGCCGCTGACGCGGCGGCTGCAGAACCGGTGAAGGTGCAGTTCTAACGATATGAGTGAGAGTCCGAAGTTTGAACGACCAACAACTCCCGAAACGGGAGATGAAAACTTCACACCGGAGGAGAAAGCTGCACTGTATCTGGAACGCAGTCAATATAATCTTGAACAACTTGGGAAAGATAGATTGACAGGACTTGGTAATCGTATGAGTTTTGATCGCGAGCTCGAACGAGAACTCATGCTGCATGGTCGCGGAGGACAAGATTGTTCCATCTTGTTCGTGGATCTCGATAATTTCAAACAAGTAAACGATTCCAAGGGTCACCTAGAAGGGGATCGAGCGTTACAAAAGGTTGCTGAAGTATTAACTCACTCGGTGCGTGGTACCGATTTTGTGGCACGTTTCGGCGGAGACGAATTTTACATTCTTCTTCCGCAAACTGATAAAGAAGAGGCCGTAAACGCAGGAAATAAGATTCTCAACGCACTTAATACCGACGAAGTACTCTCTGATTTTGGTATAGGTGCAAGCATCGGAGTCAGCTCGTCCTCTCTATCGACAAATCCAGTTGAGTTAGTGCATCTGGCAGATGTAGCAGCAAAGAAGGCGAAACAATCCGGTAAAAACAGGGTAGAAGCTTCTTAATCAGGGCATCATGAATTTGTACGAACAGCGTTCGAGCAATATTCACCGGACCTGGGCGTTGGTACTCGGCTTCCTCATTGTCGTCATCGCCGTCGGGTATGCGATTTCCTGGTACTACGGCAGTCCGGGTATCTTGTACATCGCGATTATCATTGCCGTGGCGACGAATTTCTATGCGTACTGGGCATCAGATACATTAGTGCTCTCACTGAACCATGCCCGACCCGCATCGCGTGAGGAGTTTTTTGATTTTTATACCGTGACGGAGAATCTCGCGATAACGGCAGGCCTGCCGAAGCCAAAACTCTATGTTATCGATGACCCGGCGCCAAACGCCTTTGCGACCGGACGCGACGAGAATCATGCGGTCGTCTGCGCGACGACCGGGCTTCTGGCGATGATGACACGTCCGGAATTGGAGGGTGTCATCGCTCATGAGCTCTCACACATCAAGAATCGCGACATATTGCTCATGACGATTGCAGTCGTGCTCGCGGGATTCGTTGCCATCGTCGCAGATATCTTCTTGCGCATGTCGTATTGGGGCGGAGGGCGAAATAGTGATAACAAACAAGGAAATGCGATTCTCATGATTCTCGCCGTCGTCGGCATCGTGCTCGCGCCGCTTGCGGCGAAGCTCATTCAGCTTGCGGTTTCGCGCCGCCGCGAATTTCTTGCCGACGCATCCGGGGCGCTTCTCACCCGTTTCCCCGAAGGGCTTGCCTCCGCGCTAGAGAAGATAGGCAGCTATCCGATGAAGATGCGGAGCGCGAATACAGCGACCGCGCACCTCTTCATCGGTGACCCGTTTGGAGTAAAAAGAGAAGGAATGGGCGACTGGATAGGGAAGTTGTTTTCAACCCATCCGCCCATTCCCGACCGCATCAAGGCACTGCTTGCCTCAAGCTGAACAGACTGTTAGGTTGTAAACGGTGATACATTGAAAAGGTACAACATGAAAAAGCACATTCCAGTCAGCAATTTCGCAGGAAAAGAGCTCCTCATCACTGGCGCTGCCCAGCGCGTGGGCGCCGATGCGGCTCGGTATCTGGCTGGACGCGGCATGAATCTCGACATTCACTACCGCTCAAGCCGGGATGCTGCCGAGGCGCTTAAGTCGGAAATCGAGAGCGAAGGCATCGCACAGGTGAATCTGGCCGCTGGCGATCTCTCCAAAGAAGAAGACGTCAAAGCGTTGTTTGCGGAGTTCTCGCCCGATGCAGTCGTGCACAATGCAGGTACGTGGGGCAAGGGTTTTGAAGAAGACATCCAGATGAACATGCACTCGGCGCACTACATCTGCAAGTACGGCATCGAGCGAGCGCTGAAGGATGGTAAAGAACTTACCATCATCCTCACACTCGATGGATTTCTCGTGCGCGGCGGCGTATACGACAGTAGCCTCATCGGCTACATGATGGCCAAGAAGTCGCTTGAGGTGCTTGTCGTCGCACTTGCGGCCGAGTACGGGGATCGCGGCATTCGCGTGCTCGGTATTGCGAGCGGTCCGATTCAGCCGGGGCCGGACGCTGATCAGGAGACGATAGAGCTCTATCGTCGCCAGATCAATATGCCGAAGCCGAAGCTCGATCCGTGGATTGGTGGCGAGTACATCGGCGAAGCGATATTCCACTTGCTACACATGACCGCCGTCAATGGGGTTATCATTCCCGTCGATGGCGCTCGCGTGTGGAAAGCGGAGGGCAAAGAGCACAAGTAGTAGTTGTATTTGAAAGAGCCCCGACGGGGCTCTCTTCTTTTTGTTTGTCGTGATTTTCTGTTATAACAAAGCGCACGGAGGCGTCGCACCCCGAAGGGGCCCCTTCGGGGTAGTGGTCTGGATCTGAAAGGAATGCTTCGTGTTATCTATGTATTTTCTTTATATTCTCCGAAGCTTGAAATTTCGGCGTTACTACATCGGTTCTTCTTCTAACGTGGAGAAATGAATTGTGATGCACAATAAAGGATCTACCCGATCCACAAAGCCCTATCGACCATGGGCAGTGATTCATACCGAATCGTTCCCAACAAAGTCGGCGGCCGAAAAGCGTGAATGGTTTCTAAAACATCCGCCGGGTTATCTTGAGAAAAAGCGGATAATAGCGCAGTATGAAGAAAACGGAGGCGTCGCATAGCGGTCTAGTGCGCACGCTTGGAAAGCGTGTGAGGGGCAACCCTCCGAGAGTTCGAATCTCTCCGCCTCCGCCAGATGTCCAAGTTAGAACCTTAGGTACGGCAAGGGTTTTTGAGGCGGTTTTAGAACCCTTGCCGCCGACTTTTGGGGGATCGAATTTGGACAATTGTAAATCCATAAGAACATCAAAGACTGGCGTCCATATCGGCGTCAGTTTTTGATTTCTAACAGTAAATCCATCAATGCAAAGTTTTAGCACCGTTCGCTTCTGACTCGTACCACTCTTTTGGTACACCTCGTCGGCATGATCCGTGAAGTCAAGAAGCTCATTGAACTTCTGCACAAATTTGTCTGACTTACCTTCAAGCTCAGATAAGCGATCCTGATACATCTCTTTTTCCTTAAGAAGCTCGTCCTGAATCTTTATAAAGACCTCTGCGTCTATGATGCGTTTTGAACGATCTACAACGATGTTGCGGATCTGCTGTTGCACTCTGATCAGGTCGTGTTTAATACTCTTACGTTCGTTTTCCTCCTGATCCATACGCTCTTTTGCAAAGTGTTGGAAGTACGCATCCAAGACCGTCTTGAACTTAGGTGGTAATTCGACTCGTGAGAGATATGCCACCACCTGTTCCTCAATGAGCTCGGATCGTGTGTACTTTCTTTCCGGACACTTGGCATCACGCCGGTGGGAGCAGTTATAGTACAGGTGACCCTTTTTCACCTGACCACTCAACATAGAACCGCAATAACCACATCGCATAAAGCCGGTAAGTGGGAACGTGTGTTTGCGAGATCGATCCGCATAATGATTGTGTTGGGCGATAATCTCCTGCACGTCATCGAACAACTTCTTGGTGATGAGCGACGGAAAGTTTGCCTGATTAGTGGCCGATCTCGTTTTTATAAGACCATAGTAGATCGTGTTTTGAAGCATCCTCTCAACGCCTTTCTTTGAGACACGCTTGCCGGCCTTGCTCTTGAGACCACGCCTTGCCAATTCATCACCGAGTGTGTAGTAAGAAAATTTGCCGGTTGCATAGAGTTCAAATCCAAGCTTCACATACGGAGCTCGGACATTGTCAACGATCAGAGACTTGGTCTTCCTATCGTTCATATAACCAATAGGAGCGTATCCAGGGAACCTGCCACGCTCTACGGCCTCTTTGAGACCCTTTCTGACCTCCCAGCTGATGTTCTGGGACGTCCATTGAGCGATCGATGACATGATGTTCTCAACCAGCTCTCCGGAGAAAGACTCATCGAATTGCTCGACCACCGAGATCAATCGAACATCATGCTTTTTGAGCATCATTTTGATCGCCGCATAGTCTGCGACGTTGCGACACATACGATCAAGTTTGTGCATCAGAATCGCATCGATCTTGTTATCAGTCTTTGCCCGGTGAAGCATTTTCTGGAGCTGTGGACGTTCGACGGTACGAGCTGATTCGCCCTTTTCCTCATAGATACCATCCTGTGCAAGATTCCAGCCGTGATCCATGCCGTACTTTTGGCATGCTTTGACTTGCGCCGGGATACTCAGTTCTCGTTCGGCCTGACGAGAAGTAGAGACTCGGCCATAGATTAAGTAATTCATAATTTATTTTGTTAGATAGCTTGAGGGCTCTCCGTTTGGAGAGCCCTGGCGATTAATATTTTTTTATGTGATAGACCAGTCGACCTATCATCTTGATTTCTTTGAGATGGTAGGTTTTTTTGAACCCGTCCTTCTCTGGCCTGAGTTCAAGATGATCACCACGCTCATGATAATAAATCATCGCCAGACCATCCGGTGTTCTAACGATTACAATATTCCCATTCTTCGGAGAAGCGTCGGCATCGAGGATGACAAAGTCTCCGGTAACAATGCCGGCGTCGGAAAGTGTGAGATCAGATACACGGAGTCCGAACACACGATGACCCGGCACGACATCATCTTTTGGAAGCAAAACAAAATCGCTCGATCGGCTCAAATGACCATCGAGATCATCGATTGGAATTGCCACGAGCACTGGTAATTTAAAATGGCCACCATCGCTCGAAAAACTTTTTTTCAATTCCTCAAGTCCTTGCTCAAGCTTGCTGGTTGCCTCCTGCACACGCTTCTCTCCAACATCTTTGATATCAAATTTGTAATTTCCATCCTTGCTGACCTGTTGAATTTTTCCCTCCGTCCAATGTTTCTTTACTTCCTCCAGTGGAAGCTGATACGCCTTTGCCAAAATTTCCATTTGCTTATGGGACGGGATGCGAGCACCTGTCTCCAACTGGCTCACATAGCTCGAAGAAAAACCAAGCCTCTCTGCCAGCTCTTTAATACTCCAATTATTCGATTCCCTTTGTTTTTTTAGATATGAACCAAATGACATATTCGTTGATTTTGCTTAATCGGTTAACTACGACCTTGATTGCTTAACTATAGCAAATTAGCAAAGATTAAGCAACTTTGCTTATCCACAGCACGAGATATTGACCTTGTAAGCAATTTTGCTTAATATGACTATAGAGGTCTAAAAGTTAATCATATGAACAAATCACCAGTAAATATAAAACTCCGTGACCTTCGAATCAAGAAAGGGCTAACACAATACCAGTTAGCTCGAATTCTTGGTTTTAAGCACAACACTGCGATCAGCCGGTACGAGACAGGACGAAAGCGTCCGAATCTCGAAACAGCCCAGCGGATCGCTTTGGCTCTCGGGGTCAGAGTAGAGGAAGTTTTCTTGCCTTAGGCAAGGTGGGGTCAAAAAAAGTGTGAGGTCACTTCTATGAACCAAACCACCGCATGTCCAAACCAGACAAAGATGAGGAAGCTCTTGTTGAGCTTACTCGCAATGCACTTACCGACGTACTCGGTCGAGAGCCTTCCCGACAAGAAGTTTGGAAAGTCCATGCTGGCTTTAAGCGTATGGCATTCATGCTTTTGGATCACATGGATCACATCAAAAAACATGAGAACGAAAATCCTGATCAAGAGACTTATCCGGAGGATATGGACACGGATGACTCGGAAACCGCCGACAAGGAAGGAACTTCTTTGGAGACGGGAGAGTCTTCTGACTAACTTCACCATCCGGGAACTTGAAAATCCAATTACACGACGAGACTTCTGCCGAGCGATGGACAACATCGACCGAGCTCTACCGAAATCTAGAGAATGGTAGACCGCCTCTTACTCTCCCCTCAATGGTCTGCCACCTCATTGAGAGGAGCGATAAGGTGCGGTCTGGGTTTTGGTCGACCCTCGCCACGCCTTTATTTCTCGTGTATGCCGGATGAAAAAATAACAATCAGGGATCTTCGCAAAGGTGACTGGTATTGGATCAGTAAGGTGCTTCTCGATGAATATGGAAGCACAATAGGTCCGATCGGCATCGCTGTTTATAACTGCCTGGCAGAGCATGCAAACCAGGAGGGTTTTTGTTTTCCATCACACCAAACAATCGCGAACAAGATTGGTGCAAGCATTTCGAGCGTGCAAAGGGGTATCCGGCAACTCATCAAATTAGAGATAATCCGAAAGAGCCGGCGACGCTACCACAATGTGTATTACCTGTTGAAACTAGATAGGTCATATAGACCGACCTCAAACAAGCTCGGTCAGTCAGACCGGCACATCGGTCATATAGACCGGTCAGATCAGTCAGCAGGAACTACTAACAAGAATAAAGAAAAAGAATTTATTAATAAGAATTCCGAAGGCATTGGAAAAACTGGGGATAACTTGCACGAATTGAAATCCAAGCTCGCTGAAAAGATGTCGATGATTGGCTCAAAGAGAAGGGCGGCGATGGATGATAGCTGATCACCGTTGGCCGACCGGGAAGTGGTCGAATCCCGGTCTGAAATATTATTAATTAATCCAAGATCGAGGATTTCTGAAAGCCAAGATCAGCAATACCAGCTCCAAGAAACCTCCAACGCTTCTTATGGATCAAGATCAATTAAATATCGGCAATTGTCCCCATTGCACAAGGATCATCTTCAAGAACGGAGCATTCAACTCGGACGCTTCGTTCACGATGCGTTGTCCGAGCTGTCAGAAACTCCTTGAGATAGAGATAAGAACAAAGATTGAAATTGTCATAAAGCCGGCTGAAAGATATCTAACAGAGAAAAAGCCGAAATTTGGGAAATTGCCTCTGCTTTTTCTGATTCCTGCGCCTTCCTGCTCTTATGCAATCTGTATTTGCATAATCAACTGTCTTTGCTAACACGTCCTTCTGGAGTAAGCAAAAAGGAGCCAATCAGCCCCCTTTTACCCTTTGTTTGCCCCTGTGGCGAGTTTTTACTCGACTTTGAAGCTGAACATCATCCCTGACTCAAGATGCTCGGCGATGTGGCAATGTGCCATCCATATACCGGGATTTGAAGTGTCGAGCAGGATATCCACCGTCTCTCCAGAAGGTATAAAGACCGTATCTTTCCATACAAGATTAGTTTCTTTTACACCGTTTCGTTCCAAGACTAGGAATCGCTGGCCGTGAAAATGCATCGGGTGTTGCATCGGGTGCATGGAATTCGGATCATTGAAAATCCTGATTTTGACCGGCACTCCACGCTTGAATGTCCAATCGATGTCCATGTTCTCTTTTCCGGTTGCCTGATCCACCACTTTCCATTTGACTGAATCGGTATCGGACATTTGATTCATCATCTCGTTTTCGTCATCCCATTCAATACCTCCTTCCGGACTCATCATCGAGCCGCCCATCATTGTGCCGTCCGACATCATGTGGCCACCCATCATATTCATCATGTTCCCACCCATGTCGATGGAGAGTTTGATTTGTTTGTCCGGCATTTTGTCGAAATATTGTCGGAACGGAGCAATGCTCTCAGACGTTTCTCCATGAGTGCGGAGTTGATTGAACTCAGATGCATAAGAGACCTCAACAGAATCTGTGCTGACATTGGCCGTGCCAAGCGTGTAGGTTTTGTCCGGAGTCTTATTTTGAATCGCAAACATGCCGGCCTTATCAAACAATACCTCAACAACAGCCCGCTCAGACGGTCCCAGTGTCACTGAATCTGCCCATTGATCCTTTTCGTATGCACCGCCATCCGCTCCAACCAGCTTCATTTTTACTCCTTCTATAGCAAAATTAAATGGTCTCGTGTTTGCTGAATTAGTGATATAGAGTCTCACAGCTTCGCCCTTTTTGGCAGATAGTGAGTAGTTAGTCTCGCCGTTTACGAGCATGACATTACCGAATCTTCCCATGAGGGTACGGTCGGCTTCTTGTTTGCTTAAAGCGATCGTTCCATCTTCGATAAGAATGTCATCAAGAAAGAGTACGACTTCGCGGTTGACCGGCGACCAGTAATCGGCACCTCCGGGAACTACAAGGTAGTTTCCATAGAGCCCGAGCTCCTGCTCAAAATCTTCTCGGACGTGAGGGTGATACCAATAGATTCCGGCATCAGGAAACTTGAGCTGGTAAGAAAAAATCTCACCCGGCTTCATTTCTTTTTGGGATGTCTGCGATCCATCAAACGCATTGTCCATTCTGACGCCGTGCGAGTGGAGAAGCGTATTCATATCAGTGCCATTTTTGAAATTGATCGTGACTTCCGCTCCTTGGGCGATTTTAATAAGCGGTCCCGGAATCGATCCGTTGTACGCAAGCATCCGATACTCTTTGCCATTAATATTCTTTTTGACATAGCTTGCAGTGAGATCATAGGTATCGCCATTCTTTAGCTCAACGGTCTGTGTTGCCGAAGCTTCAGAGAGTCCGGAGGTATCCGCACTCACATACTCGCTCAGCACCAGAGAGGACGGATTATTCTGCGAAAAGAGAAACGCTCCACCTATGGCGACTATTGCGATACCGAGACTAATGTAAAGATATTTTTTATTCATAAAGTTTGTTAATTATAATTTACGCCTTTTCAAGAGCACAGCATTAAATGCCACAATTACCGTACTTGCTGACATGAACACAGCGGCGATAGCTGGATCAAGAATAATACCCTTGAAAGCAAGTGCACCGGCGGCAAGCGGTAGCGCGACAATGTTGTAGCCAGTTGCCCAAAACAAGTTTTGAATCATCTTTGCGTAAGTCATCTGTGACAGCCTGACAATCTTCACGATATCTCTGGGGTCATTTCTCATCAGAATAATACCAGCAGACTCAATGGCGACATTTGTACCTGCACCGATGGCAATACCGAGATCAGCTTGAGTAAGGGCTGGGGCGTCGTTGATGCCATCGCCGACCATAGCGACCTTTAAACCTCTGCCTTGCAATGCTTTTACCTTTTCAGATTTTTGATGCGGAAGTACCCGGGCAAAATACTCATCAATGCCAAGCTCGGAAGCAACCCATTTGGCCACATCTTCAGAATCACCAGTGATCATAGCCGACTTCACGCCCATTTCTTTGAGTGACTTAATAGCTTCACGTGATTCCTCTCGAATAATATCTGCAAGGGCGATTGCTCCGAGAAGTTTTTTGTCTCTGACGGTAAAAATGATAGTTTGGCCTTTTCTCCCTGCATCCTGTACTGGCTTGGATAATTCGCTGGGAATAGAAATATTGAGACCCTCAAGAAGTGCCGGTCCGCCGATCATTATTTCCTGTTCATCGATCATTGCCTTGACGCCCTTGCCCTTGATCGCTTCAAATTTCTTAGGATCTTTAAGTGCAAGTCCTTGCTCTTTTGCTTTTGCTACAACAGCACGAGCAATCGGATGTTCAGACAAGGCGTCGAGGGAAGCGGCCAATTCTACGACCTCGTCTTTAGAATGATCTGCGACACTCCATACTTCTACAACTCCAAACTCTCCCTTTGTGAGTGTTCCTGTTTTATCAAAAAGCACTGTATCAATGGTTCGTGCGGCTTCAAGGGCAATCCTTTGTTTTACGAGAAATCCATTTTGTGCCGCTTTGGTCGTGGAGATTGATGCGACAAGCGGTACGGCAAGCCCGAGCGCATGCGGACAGGCGATGACTAATACTGCCACAAGCCGGGCCACGGCAAAACCAACTTCCGCACCAGCCAAAAGCCATGCAACGAGAGTAATAATACCGCCACCTACAGCAACTATGGTGAGGTAAAAAGCCGCACGATCAGAGAGAATTTGAAGACGCGATTTTGATGCCTGTGCTTCAGCAACCAAACGCATTACACCGGCAAGAAAAGTTTTCTCGCCGATATGTGCAACTTTAATTTTTAGTGCGCCGTCTCCATTGATCGTCCCGGCAATGACTGCGTCACCGTCCTTTTTGGAGACTGGTTTTGATTCTCCAGTGACCATTGACTCATTCACATCAGAATCCCCATCAATAATTGTGCCGTCTGCAGGGATTTTTGTACCCGGTTTGACCAAAACAATGTCGTCTTCCTTAAGTTCAGAAAGAGGTATCGTTGTCGTCACTCCATTTCGAATCACTTCTGCGGTATCAGGAAGTAACTTCGATAATTCCTTAAGTGCACCTTGTGCTCCAGAAACTGCTCGCATTTCAATCCAATGACCGAGAAGCATTATAGTAATAAGCGAAGTGAGTTCCCAAAACAGAGCCTCGGCTCCTGCAAACACCGCATACAGACTCCAGAGATAGGCGGCAGAAATAGCAATGGCTATAAGAGTCATCATGCCAGGCAACCTTCCTTTGATCTCTCGCCATGCACCGGCAAGAAATATCCAACCGCCATAGAAAAAGACAATTGACCCCAGGATCAGAGGGAGGTAGTCCGATCCGGGAAATGTAGGTGGCGACCATTTAAAAATAGTTTCTACGACATTGGCGTAAAGCACGACTGGAATCGTAAGAACGAGACTTATCCAAAATTTTCTGAAAAACATTGATGTACTGTGGCCAGCATGCTTGCCATGGCCATCGTGTTTTACCACCACTTTTTTATTTTTTGTGGGCACTAACTGCATGCCACATTCCGGACACATGCCAGGTTTGTCTTGCATGATTTCCGGATGCATAGGACAGGTGTACATATTCTGTTGTTGTTTTGATTGATCCATATTATTTTTTCCTCTGAGCCAACCGATAGACCTTTAGAATCTCCTCAATAGCCACCCTTTCTTTACCGTGCTTGATGTGATCAAGAACGTGGGTGGATAAGTGGTTTTCAAGGATTAATTGCTCAACACCAGCAAGAGCCTCTTTGACTGCGCTCGATTGAGTAATAATGTCGACACAGTACTTCTCATCCTCGACCATTTTCTGAATTCCCCGAATCTGACCCTCAACGAGCTTAAGACGACGGAGGGTTTTTGATTTGATATCTTTACGCATATACTAGTACTATACCCCCTAGGGGTATAGAAGTCAACTCATCCGTAATATGTTCATTCGACTGTAATCACTCCTTCCAGTGCTGGGTTGATGTGATCGTGGTATGGCCATACCCCTTTCTTATCAAAGGTGTACATGTAACTCTGACCTTTCTCGACTCCTTTGAATTGATCAAAGGTTGCAAGGATTTCATGAGATGGATGCATATTAGACGCAACCCACATCTCTTTGTCGCTTTGATTTATGAACTCAACCATTGTGCCGACCGGTACGGTGAGTTTTGTGGGTTCGAAACCTTTATTGGTATAGCGGATAGTCACCATACCCATACCATCACTTGGTGCTACTTCGTGCTCAAAAATAGATGCAAGCACCGGCTTCCCAGTCTCAGCAAAAACAGCGGAAGCGTTAACTGGTTGGTCGAGATCGTTGAATGATCTGTCGCCGTCATCGTGATAGATCATGGCGATGAGCTGGTCTGCTTCATCGTAGCTGTAGAACTCACCTAATTCGATGATGATGTCTTTGGCAGTTCCGACTTCAAGATACTGGCTGATTTCTATGACCTGACCGATACGTCTGCCATCACCGCCACGCACAACCACATAGCCACCTTTCGATAGAGTAGCTTTGTCAATTTTTACCGAAGTACGCGCGTCTTGTTGAGCAATCACAAGCTCGTCACCGCTCGAAGTCGAGACAGCAGTGTCGATATTTTTAGCGCGAGAACTCGTGATGTAAATGATTCCACCCATTATCACAAGAATTGCCACTGCGATTAATGTTATTTTGAATTTCATGGCTTTGTATAGTTACTCGTAGCGTAATTCAATCTTGTCCTTATCCTGCATGACATAATTCTCCAGCTCAGTATTTTCCTCTCCGTTGACGGTCATCTTCACGTTCGTTCCGAATGAATTAATATCTTTACCCCAGCCCTTAAGAAACTGGCCAAGGGTGGCATTCTCTTTTCGCACCAGACCTTGAAATTCCATGTGCACAATTCCTTGATTGCTGTCATCGTGGGTATGGATCGGCTGATGAACCGCTCCGATACCGATGTTTGCCGGTATTTCTTGCTTCTCACCTTTGACGTAGATCGTGACCTCCGGATGCCAGTGAAAGCCATTGCGAGAGAGAATATCTCCTTCAGGAGTTTTAGGAGCTGAAGCTACGAGCCATATCAAACCTGCTACAACAGCAACGCCGAATACACCCCATCCGACTCTTGTAATGACTTTCTTTATGTAGCGTGATTTCATCTCTGCGTCTTTTGCTCCTAATTTTTCCTGTCGCTTTAATTCTTTACGTTCTTTTTTAGTTAATGATGTTTGTTCTTCCATATTAATGATTTACGTGATCACCGGCTCCTCCGCAACCATCGGATAGATTCCAGACTTCAGTTACTTGCTCGCCGGTGAAGTTATATTTTTGGATTAATAATTTACCAAGACCTCCGTATACGTACCATCTCCAGCATTTGCAACAGCAGGGGCCTTTTTCGTCAGAGTTGGCAAGCGCATAGTCGTATGCTGTTTGCTGTTCTGGAGTAAGCTCTACGTCGTAATACATCTTGAGTTTCTTGGCCAGACTGGCATCAATGTCGTACGGGTCAGATGGAATTTCCGAGATGTCTTTGAATTTCTTAAGTCCATTCACTTGCTCTTCGTACCGATGGATATCCATTGGAGAACAACAGGAACCCTGAAGTCGGCCGGTGTCTGGCATGGTGTCAATGGAACTCGCAAAAGCTCCGGAGCATGACGAGTTGCCATTCTTGCTTAGCTCGTCGAACTTAGCCGCAAGAGCCGTATCGGCTACAAGTGGCGAACCACCATTATTTTTTGATGTCCCTAGATATACCGCACCTCCGACAAGGAGTATCGCGATAAGAATAGAGACTTGTAGATTTTTATTGTTCATAATTGTTAATGCCTTAATTTGATTCGGGTGGTTTTCCATGTGAGATTATTTCAAGATTGCAACTATGATGTTCTTTACACCATTGCTCACATTTCTCCGCCCACGACCTCTCTTTATATTCGAATCCACATTCTTTGCATGTGTAAGTTTTCTTTTTATTGCTCATAAGAGTTATTTAGATTTTACAGATCGCAGGATTTTTAATCTGCTTTGCGATGAGATAGATAGAGACCACGAGTAAGATCACGCCAAGGATTCCAAACTCACCGCCGGCAAGTGGCAGAAATGCGAGAATACCGGATGCACCGATAAGGGAGAGACCGCTTGTTAAGAGTAGTGATCCGCATGCGGCGCATCCCATACCGAGCACACCGCTTGCCAAGCCAATAAATCCCGTTGCTACTCCGCTTTGACGCACTTCACTGATTTTTCTCCTCAAGAAGTAGATTGTCATAGCAAGATTTACTCCAAAGAGTAGGGCTATAGCAATCGTGTACGAAGCGGAAAGTAGAGTGAAGTTTGTGGCGATAGAGCCCAAGAGACTTATTGGCAGATCAAGTTTCTGCGAAAAAGAAATCCCTGGGTGTCCCATAACTTCCACAATCAGTGAAATATTTGGGAACCACACCGCAAATGCAAACACCACCGCACTCACAATGAGAGCAAGAAGTGTGTACAAAGGTTTCCGGAATACTTTTTGCAGAGCTTGAAATATCATGCCTATTTTTCCTGCAATGCAAGATCAATTAATTGTTTTACTGATGCGTATGGCTGGGCTCCAGAGAGCGGATACTTCTTGCCATTGGCCGCAACAACAATGCTCCACGGTGTTCCATTGCCACCGGTAGCAACGGCATTCTGAACGTCATCCTCAATATGTTTGGTGAATTTACCGCTGGTAAGACAAGTGTTGAATTTGCCTACATCAAGACCTACATACTGAGCAATTTTAGGAAGCTCCGCAGGATCAAGACCGTCATTTGACGGCGTTACTTCATAGAGCCGGTCAGCATACGCCCAGAACTTATCATTGCCACCCAGATCACCTGCACATTCAATGGCCGTAGATTCATTACGAGCTTTTTGGTGAAGCTGGTCTAATGGGAAGTTACGATAGACCCATGCGACTTTGCCGTCCTTGCCGTATTCGTCCATGACTTGCTTCATGGTGTCGTGGAATCGCTTACAGAACGGACATTCCGGGTCCGAGTATTCAACGATCTTGACCGGAGCATCGGGATTACCACGAATGTGATCGTCTTTTGAGATCGCCCTCATTTCATCGAGACTGCCAGTCTGCTGTGCTACCTGTTGAGGTTGCTGATTGTTTCCTGCGGTAGTGGGTGCGCTTTTTGAAGTGCCGAGATATACCGCACCGGCAATGAGTGCACCGGCAATTACAATGGCCACCGGTATAGTTAGATTATTGTTTTGTATCGGAGCGTGAGCCCCAGGTTCTTTTGTTTCGTGTGCCATATATTTTTGATGATTTTTTATTAGTGGATAAAGAAAAGCCAACACAAACGACCACTATTCCATAAAGGAATGTGGACGTGCGTCGGCTTGCAGTTAGTAAATTTTTGGATTTAAAATACCTCTTGCGAAAGCCAGCCTCAAGTGATCAAAAAGTATGAGATCGGGGTGCGATTTTATGTACAGACGCAATCGGCCAACATCATGATCAATCGGAGGGCGACGATTCCAGACATAGGCGAATCCGTATCCTAGAAGTAGAGCGAGGCCGAGAGCAAGCAAGGTCAGTGTGTCTCTTGTTTTATCTGGCGCAATTAATGCAATGTCTCTCAACGAATTCATGTGGTGCGCCGCACCAAGATTGCAACACGATGGTTGATGTTCGGAGGACATCATGCCCATGTCCATAGCAGGCATGTCCATCGATGACTTATTGAAAAACCCAGTGCAGACAAATCCAAAAACCAACACACCCACCGTTAGTAGGATGATTGGAATCTTGATTAGTTTTTGGATTTGTAAGAAAGACATATTTTTAATTATACAAAATTAAAATCCATACTGATCCATACGCAGTTTAAAAGCATCACGACCACCTTCAGTGACGAGGATAATCTCTTCCTTAATTTCTTTTTTATCAATTGCACCCATGGCTTTGATCGACCCGCGAGTCTGGTCACCGGCTTTTATGTAATCGCAACAGACCACCAGCTCGGCGTCACCATTGACGACAAAGTTCGCACTGTGGCTCGCAAAAATAAGCTGGCGTTTGCTCTTAGCTCTCCACACCTGCTGGACAATATCTTTGAACATTTTGCTGTCGATATCGTCTTCCGGCTGATCGATGATGAGTGGCGCACCTGGCTGGTTCAAAAGAACGGTAAGCAAGGCGGTAGCTTGCTGACCAGCTGACGCATCTGAAAATCCGATATAGTCTTTCTTTGCTTTGTTGGTGCAATAAGAAAACTTCGGATTAAACTCCAGCTCTGTGACAGAGAGATCAAGCCATCGTGCAGAGTCAAAGCTAGTCGCAATTCTCGTGCGTTCAGTGTCGATAAAATTGCACTTATTAAGAATCGGGGTATCCGGCATTTCATCCGGTCCATCCGTAGAGTGCAGTGCGAGCTTCTCAAGTTCTGAAAGAATGCCGTTCCATTCAACAAGTGGGTCGCTCGCTTTCAAAAGAGACTGGCAGATTTTCTCAAGTTTAGCTTCGTTTATATTCATGCCAGAAAAAGCCGTCTTGAGCATGAGGGTGAGAGCATTAGTGTCGAGACTGTTTGTAATTTCTGCCTTAATGAGGTCACCAGAGAGTGCGGTGAATTGAGTACATTGCTTTTCTAGAGCAGTAATCTTTTGAGTATGCAAACCGTTCCACTTCGTGCGGAGTTTTTTGTACGCAGTTTCCGGATCGCCAATAGCCGCAAGTGCATTGCGTTTTTCCGTCTGCTGTTTTTTGAGTGCGGCGATACGCTTCTCAAGAGTTTGTATCTGATCGAGCTGTTGCTGGTTAACCTTAGCTTTTACTTTTGCGGCCTCGTACCTCTTATCAAATGCCGCCTTGAGTTTCTCCCACTCCTTGATCTCGTCGTTGATAGCCTTAAGTGATGCTGGCTTAAAAAGATTTGAGAGTGCGATAATGCCAGCTTCTATTTCTGTAAATTTAGAAGCGTATTTAGTTTGAATTCGGCCGATCAGAGCTTTGTTCTCCAGCTCGACCTCTTCCTCTTCCACCTCTTCACTTTCCAATGCTTCAACAAGACTGCTGACATGTTCTTGCGTCGTCTCGAGCTCGTTTTTGAGACCATCGATGATCGCTTCTTCGTTATCGTATTTTGCTTTCTGATCGATAGTTTTCTGATCCTCTTTAGACAATCCCTTGAGACTCTTACGAAGTTTGCCCAGCTGTTCGGTCGAGGAAGCTATCTCAACACTATTTTTATCAACTTCTGCCTCGATTTCATTCATCCGGATTAAATCACCGTAAGCGGATCGCATCTTTGCTTCAGTGTCTCGCACATCCGAACGAATCTGATCGAGTTCCTGTTTGATTGGAAGCTCGACAAAACGCTTCAGCTCATCGATGCGTACACCTACGCTACTAAGCTGTTTCTGACTGTACGCTTGGATAGGAAGCAAATTGCGGACTTGATGTTCTGTGGCCGGAGTAAATTCACCATCGCCAATTTTAAGCAAGATTTCCTGTTTCTTAGAGCTTCGTTTTACAATATGGGGTACATCATTTAATAAGAATTCCACATGTACCTCACCGTCAAATTTTTGGAGAGTATTATCGATTAGATTTCTCCGTTTTGTTTGCACAATATCCATGTCCTCGCTTTCCACCGGTTGATCACAAAGACCCCACCGGAGATACTCAAGGATTGTAGACTTGCCTGTACCACGACCACCGATGATGGCGTTATACTGCTGGTTTAAATCAAAACCAACCTGTCCAAGAAACTTGGAGTTTGTGACACTAATTGATGTAACCCAGAGCTGTGGGAGCTGGGGTTCAGTTAGCGAGAGCCGAGATTCTTTAGCTAAGCATGCCTGACGCAGTGCCTCTGCAGTTGGCTCCGACCACTTAACGTATGTGCTCGGTAATCCAAGATTGGAATGGTTACGTTTGCGATTATCGGAAGTTTGAAAGACCGCAATCGGTTTGTACCCATTGTTTTGTTGTCGTCCCTCAAGGATATTTTTGAAGCCATCGCTCGACTTTGAGTATTCACCGTCAACATAACCCCCAACGCAACGCATCTCTTTATAGTGTTTTGCGTATCCATCGCGAAAGAGTGTCTTGTGGCCAGCTGTTGTGACATTCGGGAGTATGATGAATTTTCCTTTAAGCCAAGGGTGCTGATTTAGTCGCCCCTCAAGATCATTTAACCCGGTGATTGATGCCGGCGACACAGACTCGACGCTTGCAAGCTTGCTGTTTGCCGGATCAGTGGCCGTAATGGTAAGTGTAGTGAGAATGTCTCCGAATTTTGTTTCGTCAAAATCAGCATCAAGCAAAAGTATTGCTTGGCATGGTGGTGATGAGAGTGTAAGTTCTAGACCCGGAAAGACAACGATCTGATCTTCTTTTGAGATAGGGTTACCAGTAGCATCAACTTCGGCCGCCGCGGCCGCTTTTACATATGGAAAAAAGCAGAAGTCATGATGATCTGTGATCGCGATTGAACCAAGCCCCTTTGCTCGGCATGCTTGAATAAGCTCTTCTGCATAAGCTTTGCGTTCTTTTGGTGTAGCGGCCTCCGCACCATCCCAATTTGCATCTCGGGGAGTGTGAACTTGGAAATCGCATTTATAAAAGTGGGCACCTTTGTCCATAATCAAAATTTTGTAACGTGTTTCTGATTGCTCGAATGTCCTGCTGTCCCGTCATTGGTAGCCATACTGAAGTAAGACTTTTTAGCGACTATTATAAAGTCCTCAAAAAACGGCTTGAATGACAATACTTGAGAATCGGCCTGCAATGCTCGCATGAGTTTTTTATCGTCCTCATCCGGAGTCGGGTCATCTGATCCGGGATGATTCAAGAGAACGGTAAACTTTGTTGCAGAGAATAAAAGCAAATACTGCCAGACCAATTTTGTGTTTAGCGTTTTGGATGAGGAACCAAGAAAGACCTGATGTCCTAGAAACAGGTTCTTGTCATCAAGATAAACTCCGATAATTTTCGGTACACTCTCACTCTCCAAATCCTTGAGAAATTGGTACAGGTCTTCTGGATCACGCACCTGACCCTGAATCGGCAATTCAGTATCCGTTTCAACGATCTCAAATTTCTTGAGATAGCGTTTTCCGTCTTCGTGTTTGTGTCCTTGGTTTTTCATAGGCGATTTCCTGTTGGATGTTAATTATAATTTGACATACCGGGTCCCTCGGCCACGCCCGATACGTTTGACCTTGCCAAGCTCGATCAGACGATCAATGGATTGATTGATCGTTGCTTCGGCAATGCCGGTGGCTTTGACGATATCACCGCGAGAGGCATCTCCGACACCAGAGATGTATTTCCATACCTCGTATTGTTTTGGGGAAAGAGTGTCTTCAACCTTTTCCTCTTCGAGATATGAGAGTGCCTTAGTCGCTTGCTCTCGTACTACTGACAAAAAGAAATTGAGCCACGGTGCGATCGTGTCTTTATCCGTTCCGAAAGTTTCCTGCGATTTGCGGAGCGCAATGTAGTATTCATCCTTGCGACGCTCGATGATCTGATCGTGAGAGATGTAGAACGTAAACTGATAACCTGAGCGGAGCAGGAGAAGGTTTGTAAGGATACGCGAAAGACGCCCGTTACCGTCTGTAAAGGGGTGGATCTTCAAAAACTCAACTAAGAAATTTGAGATAACAAGAAGTGGATGAAAGCGGTTCTCTTCTAGGGCGTCATACGTCCAGCCGATGAGATCGGTCATTTCTGCTGGAGTTGACCATGCCGGTGAAGTATTGAATATGACCTGAGCAACAGTCTTTCCATCGGGTCCGAGTACACCGACCAGATTCTCTTCCTGCTTGTATTTGCCTTTATGCAATTTGTCCTTTTCCGAATACTTAAGCAGTTCTTTGTGGAGAGACTGGATCACTCCCTCACGAAGTGGAAGCGTCTTGTATCCATCAAAAACATTCTGAAGCACTTCGAGATATCCCTGTACCTCTTGGTAATCACGCTCGGCAAGCTTTGATGCGGTAAGTCCCTGCATTACTTTCTCCACTTCCTCATCGGAAAGTTTTGCCCCCTCGATACGAGTCGACGCACCGGCAGAGGTAATAAGCACGGAGCGTTTGAGACTCGTGATCGCCTGCGGAGTCATTCGCAGACCCGACTTGAACTCACCTCGAATGCCATCAATCTCACCCAAAAGACCCACGATGTGAGGTTCGGGATTTTTGATTCGGTGGTCGAATTTGTTTGTAATATCGCTCATAATTTACGCCTATATGTTATATAAACGATTATACACGATTATAAACGCAACCACAAGGCAAGATGTGGGCAATTTGAGCCCTAGAATAAGACCCCCTGTTTGCAGTTATGCACAGGGGTGCATGCTTGTCCGAACTTTTGTAAGAGTGCTATAATAAATTCACAATCGAATAACTTATGCCTCAAGGGGCATCCTGAATGGTATTCCGAGTTTAAGGGCTCGCGATCAATCACCCAACGGTGAACGATCGCGAGCCCTTTTTCGTTGTCCGATTGTTTCCAGCTCTCTGATACTCCCCGGGTCGAGCATCCACCAACTGTGATCGACCTCACACTGCACGGTGACTCACGGGTCTCGTGTAAATAAAAAAACTTCACAGCGGATGTGGGAGTGTCGGAGAGCTGGAACAAAAAATATTTATGTTTTCCAAATTTCAATCATTACCAAGTTACTTCGGCGGCAAGCGAAAGCTTGTAAAGCACATTTTCAAACCGATCAAAAAGACGGAGGGAGTTTTCATTGATGCATTTCTCGGAGGCGGATCAGTAAGTCTCTATGCAAAAGCAAAAGGATACAAAGTTATTGCGAACGACATCGCATTCCGATCCGTGATCATCGGCCGGGCTCTGATTGCCAACAATAACGTGAAGCTTGAGACCGAGGACTTGGCGAGACTTTTCCTGAAGGTGAAGCATGACGGCTTTATTCGTAAGAATTACTGCCCGAAAGTATTCACGAGCAAGATTGCAGACTTTCTCGACACCGCTATCGTAAACGCTCATGCAGTCGAGAACGAAACCAAGCGACATCTTCTCCTACACCTCCTCATAAAGTTTATTTTGTCCTGCCGACAATTCGGAAAATTCACGCACACCAGAGACACACTCGATCTTGAAGCTCGAAAATGGGAGTGGCCACTCCGGTCCAAGTCTCACGCACCGAAAAATCTACGGATGATCCAAAACCCAATGCTGACTTTGGAAAAATTAAAAGACGAAATTAATCATGGCGTATTTGATAATCATCAAGACAATGAAATTCATCAAAAAGATGTGTTCGACTTTCTCAAGAAAGTTACTGGTGATGTTGTTTATTTTGATCCTCCTTACCCTGGCTCTTCTGCCTACGAAGTTGAGTATGGAATTTTAGATAATATCCTCGCCGGCAAGAAACTCGACAACAAACCCAGCCCCTTCTCCAACAAAGATGCTGATGAATTCCTCGAGCGGATGTTTGAGTCGGCAAAGCACATTCCTCAGTGGATCATCTCACTCGGACAGAACAAAGAGGACGTGGGAGTGAAACCAGACAAGCTTCTCGCAATGGTGCAGAAGCATCGCAAGGCCGAAGTGATCATGCTCGATCACAAATGGTCGGTGTCAAACGCCGGAGGTCGAAACCAGAGCAACAACATCGAGTACATGATCATAACTGTATGAAAAAACTAACAGAACAAATCAAGACAGTGAAAATAAAGGAATGCGTTCCGAACTGGTGGAATCCCAACGAAATGAACGCACGCCAATTCGCCTCGCTCAAGAAAGCGGTCACGAAATTCGGACAGACGAAGCCGATCCAAGTCGGAGTCTGGCCGAACATGAAAGTCAAAGGTGGCTATGTGATAGTCGGCGGTTATCACACATGGAAAGTGCTCGGCGAGCTCGGCAATGCGGAGATCGAAGCGAACGTCCACGAATTCAAAAATGAGGACGAAGCGAAACTCTACGGATTGACCGACAACATCCACGGGTCCAACCAGCAGATCAAACTCGGCAAGCTCGCCTACGAGCTGACACAAAACGGCCACTCGATAAAAGATATCGCACAGAGTCTCGGCGAGGAGGACGTGAATGTCAAAGATGCACTCGACCTCGTGAAAGACGAGATCGAAAAGAAAATGATTGAGCTCAAGAAAGCGGAACGTGAGAACTTTGTCGTCCTGAACTTTATCGTCGACAAAGACCCGAAAAAATCTGCCGATGATTTTATTGCCGCCGTGACTGCTTTTGCCAAAACCAAGGGTGTAAAAGTGTCAAAGGCGGTGAAAGACGTGAATTCGCAGAGAGAAACAATTGCTCTCATAAGCTTCAACGTGACCAATCCGCAGAAAAACGCTGTAGATGAAGCACTTTCTGCGTTAACCAAGTCCGAAAAGATGACCGACAGTGAGGCGATATCGGAGATTTGTGGTCGGTTTTTACTGACACTTAATGACACTAAACAACACTAAAATGGCAAAAACTGTTGAAATAAAAAGTGCGAAGTGTCAGGAAGCCATACGACTTAAATATGAGGGTGAATCGTATGAAGCAATTTCCAAGAAAACCAAAACGCCCCTCAACACGATCAAGGGCTGGTTTCGGAGTGAAGGGCCACTGCGAGAGGAATACGACACCTATGCTGACGAGCAGAACGAGCTTCGGCTCAGTGAGTCGAACCAAATCCTCAAAAGAAACATCCACACTGCATCGAACATGCTCGTTGCCCTCATGGGAAGTCCTGACGATAACGTCAAATTTCGTGCCGTCAAAGAGATGCACGACCGTGTCCACGGCAGTCCGAAGCAGACGTTTGATCGTGATGGACTGTTTGGCACAGACATAAGCTATGAACAAATCCTCCGCAAAGCCAGAGAAAAGCCCCCTCCAGATGGTTAAGGACATCACTGAAGTGATGAGGATTTGTGATGCTGATCCGCAAACCTTCATCGAGCACTGTTTATCAATAAAAACCAAAAATCAGCAGACTGTTCTTTTACACCTGAATACCGCACAGACCATGATCCACGACAGGATCAAGAAACTGCGAGCACTCGGTAAGCCGATAAGAATGATCATCTTGAAAGCGAGACAGGAGGGGGTCTCTACTC
>JAHFMN010000004.1 GCA_023264445.1 Candidatus Kaiserbacteria bacterium
ACATCGCTCCCCGCACTAGAAAAGCAGGCTCTGTGAACGGAACGATTCTTTTTCGATGTCGCAATTTTGGACCTATAGGTCCAAAATTGCGACATGGTGTTGGTTTTCACCAACCGGTTTTATCAAGCCCCGCTTGAGCGGCGGATTGTTCTGCTTCCTGCTTAGACTTCCCTTCTCCGCGCGCGATTTCTTCGGAGCCGATGAATACGCCGACGGTAAAGCGCTTATCGTGGTCGGGACCGATTTCGGACAACGTCTCGTATATCGGAGTGATGCCGCGTTTCTCTTGTGCGATTTCCTGGAAGCGGCTCTTGGCATCCTGGTAGGAGCGATTCGCGATGACCTCGTCTATCTTGCCGTAGAGATTCTTCGCAATGAATGCTTCGGCGTTTGCATAGCCCGAATCCAGATAGATAGCGCCGATGATCGCTTCAAATGTGTCGGCGAGTATCACGTCGCGCGCACGGCCGGTATCCTTCGCTTCGCCTTTGGAAAGGAGAAGGTAGTCGTTTATGCCGAGCGCTTGCGCGCTTGAGGCCAAGGATACGGTATTCACGAGTGCCGCACGGTACGCGGTGAGCTCGCCTTCAGGCTTCTGGGGAAACTTCTTGAAGAGGAAGTCGGTCGCTGCGAGTTCAAGCACGGCATCGCCGAGGAATTCGAGACGTTCGTTGTGCGAACCCGTATACTCGCGATGTTCATTTAAATAGGAGCGGTGCGTCAAAGCCTCGACAAGGAGGTCGGGGTTAGAAAATGAAATACCAATTTTTTGGGCAAATGAGGAGAAATCAGGCATGTGAGCTCGCACTTCGGCTGCTGCTACTTGAATGATCAAGGAGCTTTTGGACAGCCGCGGTGACGATGGGGAGCATATCATCATAGAAATTGAGGTCAATGATGTCCTGGAGGCGGAACCATTTTGCATCATCGAGCCCGCCGCTCTTCTTCAGCACCAGCGGCTCAAACGCGGTAGAGGCGAGGAAGAACCAAACGTGCTTTCTGACCTTCCCCTTTTCCGGATGCGAAGCGACGTATTCATTTTCTCCGACTTGATTCTCCACGCTTGCATCAAGACCGAGCTCCTCCTTGATGACGCGCGTGACACCTATCTGCGGTGTCGCGTCTTCTTCGATGTGGCCCTTTGAAAGGGTCCAGTGCCCAAACACATCATGCACGAGAGCAAGAAAATACTGCCCGTCGTGCTTCGCATAGACGATGGCTCCGCCCATTTTCTCAAGCGGAAGCTCTTCGCGCTTCAGTTTCTTCGGTCCTTGCTCGTTCTTGCCCGGCTCACCGAGCTCTTTGTAGACTGCGCCGAGGACGCCGTTGACGAACCGGCCGCTTGAGTCACCACCGAACGTCTTTGCGAGTTCTATGGCCTCATTAATAGCCACCTTCGCAGGCACCTGCGAGCGATCAGCAAAAAGAAGCTCATAGAGCCCAAGGCGCAGAATATTGCGGTCTACCGGCGCGATGCGCTCAAGGGGCCACTCTGGTGCTGCTTTCTCAATAACAAGGTCGATATCGGCTTTTTTTGCGAGCACGCCGATAAGGAGATTATTCATGAACGGTTGGTCGGTGTCGTCGCCGCCGAACTCCGCGACATTTCGGGCAAGGATGTCTGCGGTATCTGCGTCCGACGCATGCGTCGTATCCCACTCGAAAAGTGTCTGGAGAACAACAGAACGCGCTAAATGTCGGTTCGCCATGAAAAGATCTGTGCGAGTAGTATAACACCGCACCACTCGTGGTGCGGTGTTATACAAACGTTTTGTGGATTGTTACGCACCACCACCGAAACCGCTTCGCGCTTTCGGTCGGCCTCCCGTTGCAATCTTGCCGAATACTCCCTTCGTACTCTTTGCTTCAGCATTCGCATGTTCCTCGTGCGCGTGCAGGTGCTCATGCTTCGCTGCCGGTTCGGTTGAAGGGCCTTTCACTTTATGTTCGTGCTTCGCTTTCACTTTCGGCGTAAAAATCTGCTTACCACGGTACATGCCAGTCGCCTCGTCCAAGCGATGCGGAAGGCGGAGATTGCCGCTTTCCTTGTCTTTGACGACGACGGTCGCCTTGAGCGCATGATGCGATCGGCGATTATTGGTGTGCCCTCTCGTGTGGCGCATTCGGATTGACATAGCTGCACCCTACCATGTGATGTATAAAAAATCAAAAGCGCCGTCCCTCCTCACGGGACAGCGCTTCGCTTCATGATTGAACAGGAACCCTCCTACCTTTCGAACCTCCCACCCAGACACCGCTCGGACTGAGTCGCTGTAATACGCTGCCCTGCTCGCCTGCAATTGATGCGGAAGGAGCGTTCGTCTGCCTCGCGAGAAAGCCCACTCACGTTGAGGCATACTTTCTCTCCGCAGGTACACCCTCCGAATCCATGCTCGGCCAGTGCCTGCACGCTAACTGAAATGATTTCTTTCCCTCTTGTTGCCATCTGTTTCTCCAAAAGAGCTGGTTCTTGCGCCTGCCACCCGGCTAGACACAAGCGGATAATGTAGCACAGTACATTACAATCAGAAAGTGCCGCCTGGGGGCGACACTTATCGAATGTGGGGCTATACCCCAGTGGTACTAGCTAGTGCTCCTCGATCGTTGCTGGGTGCACCTTGCAGAATCTTCAGGAAAAACATGGACTTTTTGAATCGAACAGCAGACCGCCATTCTCCTCGTGCCGGACGCCGGATCGAGAACGGTTACGCCAAGGCATGGCTTCCCATCGACGACGCAAGGACCGAATCCAAACTCCCTCAGTCGCTTCACCGTTGCTTTCAGCGTGCCATTCACATCGTCTGCTGCGGTGAGAGGGGGGACCTCGGGCTTTGGTAGTAGCGGCCCTTCGCTAGCTTGCTTCTCCAACATATTGTTCTCCTCGGAAAGATCTCCATATCCAGCCCCCATGGCTGAACAAGTTAAGACTTTAACCTCATTTTTCTAATAAATCAAGATGGAGGAAGGAACGACGGTGGATAAGCGATGGTCCGTATTTTTTCAGCATGTCGTAATGCGCCTCGGTGCCATACCCTTTATGCTTTTCAAAACCGTATTCGGGAAATTGTTTTGAGAGACGCGTCATCAAGCGGTCGCGCATCACCTTAGCGGCGATAGAGGCAAGCGCGATGATGGGTACGGCTTCGTCTCCTCCTATGATGGTTTGCTGGTCATATTCGCGTGGCGCTTTCAAAAGGCCATCGAGATAAATAGAGATGCCCCTCGGTTCAGGTGCAAGGAAGCGGACGCCGCGTGCGATTGCCGAGGCGACTGCACGAGACAATCCCCACTCATCAATCCGTTGCGCACTGGTTGAGCGCACGCAAAACCGGACATCGCCCTGCCGCGCTCGCGCGCGCAAAAGCCCGAACATTTTTTCACGAGCCAAGGGCGACATCTGTTTTGAATCCACAAGATTCGGAAACTCTCGAGTGATAGCGAAGCGCTCCGGCACGGCGACGATGCCGATAGCCACCGGGCCTGCCAGAGGCCCCCGCCCCGCTTCATCCACTCCCAGCATGAACTTCATGAGGAGAGTATATACCGCGTTAGATACGGGCAATCGGCTGAGCTATCAAAAATAGAACGAATTATCTAACGGGGTATACTGGGATCTAATGAAGGGCCGATTTATTCACCTACATACGCACAGCCACTACTCCTTTCTTGAAGCGTTGCCAAAAGTAGACGAACTCGTCGAAAAGGCAAAGAAGGAAGGTATGGACGCGCTCGCGCTCACGGACGCCGGTAACATGCACGGCGCCATAGAATTTTATAAAGCGGCGACGGCAGCGGGCATAAAACCGATTCTCGGCGTCGATGCCTACCTCGCTCCGCGCTCACGGCACGAGAAAGATCGGACGATGGATATCAAACGCTCGCGCATCGTGCTGTTGGCGGAAGATACGGAGGGGTATAAAAATCTGCTCGCGCTCGTGACAAAATCGTGGACCGAAGGATTCTTCGAGCGCCCGCGCATCGACAAGGAACTGCTTCGTGCGCACAGCCGCGGTGTCATTGCGATTATTCCGTCATTTGCTGGAGACGTCGCACAGGCACTGCGCGCCGGCGACCGCAATGGCGCGGCGGCTGCGCTGGCGGAGTTCAAGAATATATTTCTTGCCGAGAACGTCTTCCTCGAAATAACGCATCACCCGAAAGTTGCCGGGCATGAGGCACTAATGCAAGAGATTATTGCGCTTGCACGCGAAAGCGACACCTCGCTCGTTGCAGCACACGACGTGTATTACTTGGATCCAGACGATCGCGAAGCGACCGAAATCATGCGCCGCATTCAGCATGGTGCGCATGGCAAGAACGAAGAGGAAGATTTTTCGTTCATCGGAGAAACGACGGCAGAAAAACTCTTCGCCGACACGCCTGATGCACTTGATAATTCTCGTCGTATCGCAGACCGATGCACTGTCTCATTTGAGCTCGGAAAATGGACGTTCCCTACCGTCCCCGTCTCACCAGGGTTCAAGAATCATGATGACGAGCTGCGGACGAAGGCGTATGCCGGCATCAAAGAGCGCGGTCTTGAGGAAACGAAGGAGGTCACTGACCGTATTGATTACGAACTGACTATCATCATCAACAAGGGCTTCGCCGTGTACTATCTCATCGTCGCCGACCTCTTGGCATTTGCACGGCGTGAGGGAATCCTCACCACTACTCGCGGCTCTGCAGCGGGAAGTCTCGTCGCCTACCTCACCGGCATCACGAACGTAAATCCACTTTTCTATAAATTGCCTTTTGAACGATTCCTCAATCCAGAACGCCCGAAGGCTCCGGATATTGATATGGACATTGCCGACGATCGACGGGACGACATGATCGCCTATACGAAACAGAAATACGGCGAGGATCATGTCGCCCAGATCGGCACCTTCGGTACGATGATGGCGCGAGCAGCAGTGCGAGACGTCGCGCGGGCGCTTGGCCACTCATACAATACCGGCGACCGTATCGCAAAGCTTATTCCGATGGGTTCGCAAGGATTCCCCATGACCATCGACCGCGCGCTCGAACTTGAGCCGGACCTGAAGACGCTCTATGACGAAGACGACGAATCGCGCGAGGTTATCGATCTTGCAAAACGTATCGAGGGTTGCGTACGGCATGTGGGCGTCCACGCCGCTGGCGTGGTCGTCGCACCGACACCGCTTATCGAATGGACACCGATCCAGCCGGATCCCAAAGGCACCGGCAAGCTCATCACGCAGTACGACATGTATTCCATCACCGATGAATACGGCGGCGTCGGGCTCCTGAAATTCGATTTCCTCGGTATTAAAAATCTTGCCATCCTCGCTGACGCCGTTGCACGCGTAAAAGAAACTCGAGACATTACTATTGATATTGAAAATGTTCCTATTGACGATGCAAAGACGTATCAGATGCTCGCGCGCGGCGAGACCGAAGGCACCTTCCAGCTAAATGGTTCCGGTATGACGCGCTGGCTGAAAGAGCTGCGCCCGACGACCATCCACGATATCAATGCGATGGTCGCGCTCTACCGCCCAGGGCCGATGGAGACTATCCCGCAATATGTCGAGCGCAAACATAATGCAAAACTCATCCGGTACGTCGACGAACGCATGAAAGACTATCTTGATTTCTCCTATGGCCTTCTTGTCTATCAGGATGATGTGCTCCTCACCGCTATAACGCTTGGCGGGTATTCGTGGCTTGAGGCGGATGCGCTTCGCAAAGCGATGGGCAAGAAAATCCCGAAAGTCATGCAGGCGGAAAAAGAAAAACTGCTTCAGGGCTTTATGGAATACGGGAAGCTCCCGAAGCATACGGCGGAGAAACTCTGGTCTTTGATCGAGCCGTTTGCTGCGTACGGATTCAACAAGGCGCATGCGGCAAGCTACGGCAAGGTCGCCTATCAGACCGCCTACATGAAGGCGAATTATCCGGTTGAATACCTTTCTGCCCTTCTTACCGCCGATTCGGGCGACACGGAACAGATTGCTATATTCGTTGCAGAAGCGAAGCGCATGAACGTCAAGGTACTCCCTCCAGACGTAAACGAGAGCGGGAGCGATTTCACCCCATTAGAAGTCCGCGCCGAGGACGGCGCGATTCTAACGGGGCAAGCCGTCACTGGAAAAATGAACGCCATACGATTCGGATTGTCATCTATCAAGAACTTCGGCGACGGTATTTCTGAAGCAATTATCGCCGAACGGAAAGCGCGCGGAGCGTTTACTTCCCTTTCTGATTTCCTTTCTCGCATTGGTTCAAAAAATCTCAACCGCAAATCGCTTGAGTCGCTGGTGAAGTGTGGCGCGCTTGACTCTCTGATTCCCGAAAATGGCCGCGGATCGCTTCTAGAACGTATTGAAACGCTGCTGGCCTTCCACCGCGAAGCGACTGCTGTCGCACCGCAAGATTCGCTTTTCGGTGCATCTATCGCGCCACCGCCTCTCGTGCTCCCTGAAGGAAAACCGGTCTCGCTCTTCGACAAGCTTTCATGGGAGAAAGAATTGCTCGGCATTTACGTAAGCGGCCATCCGCTTGATGGGCATGCAGCGTTGATGGCGAAGGTGAAGCTCTCGCTTGCAAAGATTAAGGAAGAGCCGCAATCGGGCATGCTCATTGCCCTGCCAGTGCTTGTCACCCTCGTGCGCCCTATCCTCACGAAAGGCGGTGAGAAGATGGTATTTCTCACTGTAGAAGATATGACCGCTTCTATCGAAGCGGTCGTCTTCCCGAAGCTTTTTAAAGAACACTCCCATGCGATACTTCCCGGCGCGTGCCTCCTCATAAAAGGCAAGATCTCGATACGGAATGGCGAGCCCTCCCTCGCCATCGAGAACCTTAAACCTCTCTAGCCCTAAATGTGATATATTCTGCGAATATGCCCGAGGATAAGGAGCGCGACCATAAGAAGCTCGGTAGAGAACTCGATTTATTCACTTTCTCCGAACTCGTAGGGTCCGGTCTTCCGCTGTGGACACCGAAAGGGACTGTCTTGCGCCAGGAGCTCGATACATTCGTTTGGGAACTCCGGTCGAAATACGACTATCAGCGCGTTACTATTCCGCATATCACAAAGCGCAGTCTGTATGAGACTTCCGGCCACTGGGAAAAATTCGCCGATGATTTGTTTAAAATAACCGCACGCGAAGAACGCGAGTACGCGCTCAAGCCGATGAATTGTCCACATCATACGCAGATATTTGCACGTCGACCGCACTCCTATCGCGAAATGCCACAACGATATGCAGAAACGACGATGGTATACCGCGATGAACAATCGGGAGAATTGAATGGCCTTACGCGAGTTCTCTCTATTACACAAGACGATAGTCACGTCTTCTGCCGTACGTCTCAGATCAAGGAAGAATTTCTTAAGATTTGGAATATCATCGATACCTTTTACAAGCAATTTGGATTTACTGATCTTAAAGTACGGCTTTCCTTCCATGATCCAAAAGCACCTGAGAGGTATCTCGGTACGCCTGAAATATGGAAAAATGCTGAGGACGCTTTGCGGCAAATAGCCCAGGAGCGCGGCGCAGATTCTTTCGAAGCGCCCGGTGAAGCAGCATTGTACGGACCGAAACTTGATTTCATTGCAAGTGATTCCATCGGCCGCCAGCACCAAGTCGCAACCATTCAGCTCGATTTAAATCTTCCTGAACGATTCGATCTGTATTGTATTAATGAAAAAGGAGAACATGAGCGAATCGTCATGATTCATTCCGCAATTATGGGTTCTATCGAACGCTTCACTGCCGTCTTGCTTGAACATACGGCTGGAATTCTTCCGCTCTGGCTTGCGCCGATACAAGCGCGCGTACTCCCGGTGTCTGAAAAGCACACAGCATATGCGAACGAAGTTATGAGTGAATTGAAAACAGCGAATATTCGAACAGACATAGATGATGCGAATGAATCACTTGGAAAAAAAATCCGCAATGCAAAAACAGAAAAAATCCCCTATTTAATCGTTGTCGGCGACGCGGAAGTTGAAGCAAAAACAATCTCAATCGACAGCCGCGATCACGGAAAACTCGACACGATATCAGTTGCGGACTTTATGGTCCGCGTGACAGACGAGATTAAGCGCCGAGCGTAGCGAGTGCACGAGTGAGTGCAAGCTTCGCACCGGTGACGCCAGCAGCATAACTTGAATCG
This sequence comes from Candidatus Kaiserbacteria bacterium, assembly GCA_023264445.1. Lineage (GTDB taxonomy): Bacteria > Patescibacteriota > Minisyncoccia > Phycocordibacterales > Phycocordibacteraceae > C7867-001. Next base: position 8,152 of record JAHFMN010000004.1, read on the forward strand.
ATCGCAGTCGTGAGCGAGGCGACGAGCTTTTCCAGAGTCGGAGTATCGAGGCGTGCGGTCAGTCGTGCGACATGCTGGTCGCAGGAAGTTCCGTCAACACGCGCGCGATATGCATCGTCAAGAAGGCAAACTGCCTCGGTGATGAGATGCTCCGGAGCACCATTGCCGCGCACGTGCTGTCGCAGTCCTGCAAAGACTGCCGCGCGGTCGCCCTCGAGAAGCGCCGCAATAAAACCGCGAATGTGTGCCGGCGCAGCGCTCGGTTCGACGGCGACATCAGCAGAAATCGTCCCGTCGTTTTCATGCATCGGTTCAACCTGCTCATACATCGGCTCGACGTTATGCTCCACCTCCTCTGGAACCGGTTCAGTGGGTGCCGCATGCGAATGACGTGCGAGACCTTTCACGATGTCATCGATTGAGAGTGCACCGCCTTGTGCATAGGATTTGAATCCGATGTAGGGAGAATAGCCCCGTACAGAATCGGGGAACTCCCGCTGCAGTGGCGCTGCTGCGCGCATTGGAGCGGGAGCAGGCACGGGAACGGATACATTGAGCGCTGCTTTGATGCGGGCACTGAAGCTTTGTATACGACGATTCATTACCGGTGCCGCACCGAAGAGGACGAGATATGCAAGTGCAAGCGACCAGCCGATAAGCGCGATCCAGTAGATCACCGTACCAACAGGGCCGAGGTCAAGACCGGTGTATGGAATCTGCGAAAGATAGAGGAATGCAAGCGGCTGTGAGCCCACGTGCGGCAGAATGCCGAGAACGAAGTTAGGTGTGATGGTGCCACCACCGCCTCCACCACCGCCGCCTCCTCCTCCGGACGGAGGAGTGCCTCCACCACCGCCGCCTCCGCCGCCAGAAGGATTAACCGTTACTGAAGCAGTACATGTTGCCGTCGCACCCGCTGCACTGGTAGCGGTGCCGGTGTATGTAACGCTCGTCGCCGGCGAGGCGGTGACACTCCCTGCAGCGACCGGCGAAACAGAACCGACGCCGTTATTGATAGAAAATGTCGCCGCGTTTGCAGTCGTCCACGAAAGAGTGATCAAATCTCCGACCATAATCGAGGAAGGAGCGGACGTGAGCGTACAGACCGGCGCGTTCGGCGCTGGAGGTCCGTATGAACAAGAACCATCATCGACAGTCGCACTTGGATTGAAATTAGTTGCAGCAGAATCCGTGCATCCAAGGACGGGAGACGGCGGAGTCGTAGTAACCTCTATCGATACAGTACAGGTGACCAAACCACCAAGACCTCTCGCGGTACCGGTATAGGTCACACTCGCGGAGGGGGAGACGGAGATGCTTCCGGCGGCCACTGGAGTTACGGCAAAAATGCCATGGTCGATTCCGAATCTAGTCGCGTTCGTCGTCGTCCATGAAAGCATCGCTGAAGAACCCGCCTGGATGGAAGAAGGATTTACTGAGAGCACACAGGTCGGTGCTGCAGGTGGAGGTGGAGAAGGCGGATAATCACAAGAACCATCATTGACGGTCGCGCTCGGATTGAAATTGTTCGCATTTGGGTCCGTGCAACCGGAGATTGGTGCGGGCGAAGTCACGAGGGTTTCAGGACCGCCAACGTCGGGAGTGCCCACACCAGCATCGGGAGTTCCGGTGTCGACACCAACAGTAGGAGTTCCAGTATCACCGCCGCCGAAACCAACACTAGTTGGGGTGCCTGCGTCGCCACCGCCAAAGCCAGCATCGGTTGGTGAGCCTGCGTCGCCACCGCCGAAACCGACACCCGCGCCGGCATCACCGCCGCCGAAACCGGTATCGCCGCCTGCGTCGCCACCGCCAAAGCCAGCATCTCCTCCAGCATCACCGTCAGCAAGGGCATGGGGAATCCCAAACGGCACCAACTCATTGAGTTGTTGCAATACAAACCCTCGCGAAAACGCGAGTATCATAAAAAGTAATATGAGAGTGAATGAATACCGGAAAGGCATGTGTTTCCTATTTCCGAAATACCTTCCTCTGAAGATATGCCGGAAAAGGGATCCGTTAGGAACCATGCGAGCATGATTCCTAACGGTCCGAAATGAAGTAGAATAGCTGTCGCTGTTACGGCGCAATTGCCGAAACCACCATCGTGCAGTTCTTCCATTCCTCGGGGAAAAGCCAGATACGACGAAATTCATCGGACACGGCCGGAGACTTGTAGTCTGCCGGCCAGATCGTCTCGACGATGTACGCCCGCTGAGTCGCGGAGAGGGCCTTGATGGCAACACCGCTTGCAAGACGTATCGTACCGAGATCCTCCGCGACGGTGAGCATCACCGGGTCGAGAAGACGTATGAACACGACGCTGTCCCCTGCGGGCGGTAACTTGTACAGCTCGGGCCCAAGCGTTCGCGATACGGCGTCTGTCTTGTAGGCATCCGCGCTTCTCGTGTTCTTACCGTCGAGCTCGATGGGACGTCGCGCGGCACTGCTATCGCGATTTGCGGCGGCGGTAATCAAGACTTCCGCCCGTGCCCATAAGTCCGCAGGGATGTTCTTCTGCGGATAGCTCCTGGTCATGAACGTTCGTTCGTTTGGACAGCTGCCACTTGCGACCGGCGTTGGCGTCGGATTCGGCGTGATGATACTGCTCCAGTTGTTGCAGACGTCCGGAAGGACGACAACGTACGTTTTGTCCTCCCAGACCACCTGCCACCGCTCTGCCGGTGCGGCATATTCCATGCCACGCGTCGGCGAACCGAAAGCAACCACCACGTCTTGATGAACGACACTCCTCTTTGAAATCATCGCCGAGAAGCGGTCCCCAACGAAGATACGGGTCTTCTGTCCCGGCTGCTCCGTTGCCTTTACGAGGAGATCAACGACCGGCTTCGGGAAGCCGAGCTTCGTAAACGCGCTCTCACGCGTCTTCATTGCTTCCGCACGCGAGGTCGCATAGGGATCAGCACCAAAGTGCTGCCATTTGAATTCGGCGTGAGCCGAATTCGCTAGCACCGCAATTGCGAGCGCCAGCATTGCCACGATGAACTTCATCGCTATTCTCCTTCATGTATGTCGCTCGCGCGACGGTTGAAAGAACTTCCTTCCTTGCTCCTTTTTGCGGGGAGCCACGCAATTTCCAGCGTTAGCTGGAAATTGCGTGGCTTTCAGCAAAGTCCGCTACGACAACGAAACGATCCGTCTTCGCACCAAAGGAATCGCACGTTGAGAGCGTCAGCACGCGGCCAGAGACCGCAAGCGGAATGCCTGCATCGCTCGCCGCGCTCTCCTTCGTCACGCTCCGCACGCGATAGGTGTAGACGATGTCAGATGAAGAAACGGCGATGACGTCTCCGACAACGAGCTTCTGGATGCCGTTGAATGTCTTGTACGCCTGATTCTTCACCACGGGTAGATAGCTTGAATGGCCGAAGAGGACGACATTTCCATCCTCGCCAAGCTTCGCAGAGGTCGGATAACGCACTGCGCCCTTGAGCAAGGCCTGATCAAGTCCCTCGATTTCGGTCGTCACCGGATTCGCGATAATTGCCTGCAAGTTGATCGCAGAAATCTCTATCTTGAGCGGCAACTCGCTCACCGGCCGCGTAGCGACTGTCGTCGTGATCGCGACTGCGGCCGCGGGTGCAGGCGATGCGGGTGAAGCGTCTGGCAAGAGATCAAGACGCGCAAGTATAAGAACGCTCACCAGAAACACAAACGCAAAAATGCCGAGGAAGTTCCACTTCCGTGCATATGCTTGTTTACCGGCTCGAATGAGCCGTACAATCGCGTCGATACCGTTTTCCATATCTTCTTGCCCATGAATACACTATTCTGTCAATAATGTCAAGGGTTGAGTGAAATCACGAAAACTTGACATAAAAACTCACTCGTGTTATGTATGTACCCATGCATGAATCGAGTCATTCACTCGTCCTAAACGCGCTCGCGGGAGCGGGGTTTGTCGCGCTTGTCGGCGGAGGCATGTGGCTCGCCGTCTATACGACACGCTACGTTCCAGATGTAGCGGCGCATCTTGGTTCGGCCGCTGTGTACCTCGGATCCGTATTCACTCCCGCTTCGGAGCAATCTTCCCTTTCAATCGTTCCGGCGCCTGTAGCGTCAACGACAATTTCGCTTGGCGGCACTTCTACAAGCGGCACTACGACAACTCTCCCATCGACTCCATCGAAGCCAGTCGCAACGACACCGGGCAATAAGACTAACGCCACTATTCAAATCGGCAACGCAACTACGACCCCTACCCTTTCGGGGCTTCCCGATCTGGTCGTAACCATCAATGTGATTGGCTACCTTGCAACCACGTCTGCGGAATCGTTTGTCGCAAGCACGACCGTTCCGTCTGGCGGCCGCCCTGCGGTCAACTTCACCATACGAAATGCCGGCTCAAATGTAAGCGGCTCGTGGCGCTGGAGTGCATCCATCCCGACGCAAACGTCGTATATCTATATGTCGCAGCCACAGCAATCACTTGCTCCGGGCGACAGTATCGACTACACGCTTGGCTTTGACCAGGCAAATCCGGGGGCTAATCAGCCGGTCTCTATTTCGGCAAACTTTGATCGCGCGGTTTCAGAATCAAATACCAACAACAATAACGCTTCGGCTACCTTTCTGATTATCGGCTCATAAAAACCTGTAGGTTAGACGTCGAGATTCGCTAGTTTGGCGTTAGATTGGATGAATGACTTGCGCGAAGCGACATCAGTGCCCATAAGGATATCGAAAATACGGTCAGCGGCTTCGGCATCTTCTACATTTACTTGCTTCAAGACGCGTCGCGCCGGGTCCATCGTCGTCTCCCACAGCTCGCTCGGGTTCATCTCTCCAAGACCTTTGTAGCGCTGGATGTTTACCTTCGGCGCTTTTCTTGCTGCAACAGCTTCTTCCTCCACGACTGATTCTTCGCTTTCAAGCATATTCTCTGAGACTTCCGAGGCAGCGGCACCGAGTTCTTTCAATACCTCTGCTTTTTCTTTATCCGAATACGCGTACGCAACCGCCTTTCCTTTCGTAATCTTGTAGAGCGGCGGCTGAGCGATATAGACGAAGCCACCGTCGATGATCGGCCGGAAATGGCGATACAAAAGTGTGAGGAGGAGTGTGCGGATGTGCGCACCGTCGACGTCAGCATCGGTCGCAATGATGATCTTGTGGTAGCGGAGTTTTGACAAATCAAAGACATCTCCGATGGCAGTGCCCATCGCGATGACCAGCGCGCGAATCTCGACCGAGGCAAGCATGCGATCGATGCGTGCACGCTCGACATTCAGAATCTTGCCGCGAAGCGGAAGAATCGCCTGGGTGCGTCGATCCCTTCCCTGCTTGCTTGAACCACCTGCCGAATCGCCCTCAACGATGAATAGTTCACCTTCTTCGGCACTTTTAGTCTGGCAATCCGCGAGTTTGCCTGGAAGCGTCATACCCTCCAACGCACCCTTACGCAGCACGGAGTCCTTTGCCGCCTTAGCCGCCTTACGCGCCTTGAGGGCAAGAAGGACTTTGTTCACGATGGCGCGTGCGTCATCCGGATTCTCCTCGAGAAATGCACCGAGCGCCTCACCGAAGACCGTCGCGACCGCGCCCTGTGCTTCAACCGAGCCGAGTTTTGCCTTGGTCTGCCCTTCAAACTGAATTTCGGGAAGCTTCACCGATACAACCGCCGTGATACCTTCGAGGACATCGTCGCCAGTGAAGTTTTCATCCTTTTCCTTCAATAAGTTCGCATTCCTGCCGTACGTATTGAGAGAACGCGTAAGCGCCGTCTTGAAACCGGTGATGTGGGTACCACCCTCGCTGTTATAGGTATTGTTCGCGAATGCGGTGATGCGTGATGTGATGTCGTCCACATACTGGAGCGCTACCTCTACTGAAACGGTATCGAGCTGGCGATCGACATAAAAGATATTCTTATGCACCGGCGTCTGGTGCTTGTTGTGATACGCGACGAGCGATTTCAGACCTCCTTCAAAATAGAACGTTATCGATGGCACGCCGAGCGCATAGTCACGCAAAAAGAGTTGCTCCCATTTTGAAATCACATCGGCCCCCGCACGCGCATCAACGAGAGAGATACGAGTTCCCTTCACGAGGTATGCCTGCTGACGCAGGTGTGCGAGAACCTTTTCCCAGTTCCACTCAACGCCTTCCTTGAAAATCGTTGCATCTGGCTTGAAGAGCACGATGGTGCCGTGTTCTTTTGTCGCACCGACTTTTTTCACCTTCGCGAGCGGCTTGCCTATCTTATATTCCTGGGTATGCATGCCGCCGTCCTGATGCACGACGACTCTGGTATGGACAGAAAGCGCGTTCACTACCGATGCACCGACACCATGAAGGCCGCCGGATACCTTGTACCCGGAATCTTCACCGCCGAATTTTCCACCAGCGTGGAGCGTGGTCATAATGGTCTCGAGCGCAGAGACCTTTGTCTTCGGATGAATACCAACCGGGACGCCGCGGCCATTGTCGGCGACGCGCACATAGCCGTCGGGCAAGAGCGCAACCTCGATGTCGTCTGCGTGTCCACCCATCGCCTCGTCGCGTGCATTATCAAAAATCTCCCAGATGAGGTGATGGAGGCCATCGGGACCGGTCGTCCCGATGTACATGCCTGGGCGTTTGCGCACCGGTTCGAGTCCTTCGAGGACAGTAATAGACGAGGCATCGTAGGCCTTCTGTTTAGGCTCTTTTTCAGTGGTTTTAGCCATGAATCACGTACCCCTATTTTATCACAAAATCCTTTGTTTGTGCTACGCTAGACCATTATGGATATCAGTATTCCAAGGCCGGAGGAGGAGCGGCTACGCAAGGAACTCGCGGGGAGAAATGACCTTGAAGCCGCTCGCATCCAGCGATATCTTTCGATGCCGGACCTCTCGCGTACAGAGGGCTCTCCTCTCCACGAGATTGTCGAGCGCGTGAAGACAGTTCCTTCGTTTGCTGGATTCGACATTATTGATATCCCAGAAATCGTGCCGGCAGACATCTCATTCGACCTGTTCGACTTCCCTGCTGACCATCCAGCGCGCTCAAAGTCCGATACCTACTATGTCGATGACCAGCACATCCTGCGCACACACGATACCGTCTTCTGGTATTACTATCTCAATCATCCGGAAATTAAAGCGCGCATCGCGCGCGGCGAGAGTATGGGCGCGCTCTGCTATGGCAAGGTCTACCGCAAGGATGAGATTGATAGCCGCCACATGAATATCTTCCATCAGATGGGTGGGTGGTATATCGCTCCGCAATCCGAAAAAATCGAGCCAGAAGATCTCAAGAAGGCCCTCGGCGATATTGTGCGGACCGTTTTCGGTCCTGCCGCTGGCTATCGGATAAATGACGATATCTTCCCGTACACTGACCCTTCGTTTGAGGTGGAAGTGAACGTCAAAGGCACTGCCGCCGAAGGGCCAGCGAAGGGAGAATGGCTTGAAATCCTTGGAAGCGGCATGCCGAAGGCATCGACACTCGCAAAGCTCGGAGTCACCGGCTACCACGGTTGGGCATTCGGATTCGGCATCGAGCGACTTGCCATTATCAGCATGCAGCTCCCAGATATTCGGCTCTTGTGGTCAAGAGACGAGCGCGTGAAGAAACAGCTCAAGCTTGGACAGAAATTCATTGAAGTGAGCAAATATCCGCCGGTGGTACGCGATATCTCATTTATCGTGGAGAAAGGATTTGTTCCTAACAATTACTTTGATCTTGTGCGGGATGTGGCGGGCGACCTCGTTGAGCAGGTAGAACTACTCGATACGTACGAAAATGAGGCGAAATTGGGTGCCGGCAAGGTCAGCTATGCGTATCGGATCACCTATCGCAGCATTGAGCGTACGCTCACGAACGAAGAAGTGAATGTGCTTCACGCCGAACTCGAGAGCGCCACAGTAAAGAATTTTTCGGCAACCATCCGCTAAAAAGGGCGGATGTGGTATAGTCCCCGCATTATGGGTCCTGAATTGCTCGCATATCCGTTTCTTTTTATTGCGATTTTCTTCGAATCGTTCGTCCTTGTGACGCTCCTCTCGGCGCCTGCACGCGCAGCACGCGCGCGGGCGCCCGGCGAAGCGACCCCCGCGGTCGCTATCATCGTTCCCTGTTGGAACGAAGGTACGACAGTCACCGCCACTTGTGATTCGCTTCTCGCCCTTGACTATCCAAAGGAAAAGCTTGAGATCATCCTTGTTGACGACGGCTCTACGGATGCAACACCTGTAGCAATGGCGCGCTTCGCTACCCATCCGCAAGTGCGCATCATCAGCAAAGAAAATGGCGGAAAGCATACGGCACTGAACGCCGGTATCGCCGCCACGGATGCCGAATTCGTGGGATGCCTTGATGCCGATTCATTCGTGGAGCCGGACGCGCTCCGTGAAATTCTCCCTTGCTTTGATGATCCGAAGGTCGCTGCCGTAACCGGAGCAATGTCGATCCATAATCCTCGCAATATCCTCCAGCATATGCAGAACGCCGAATATGTCTTCGGCATCGCACTCCGACACGCTATCGCTTCCGTAAATGGTCTCTATGTCACCCCGGGGCCTTTCTCTTTCTATCGACGTTCGATTATTGAAGAAGTAGGTGGGTTCCGCTTCGGCCACCAGACCGAAGATATGGAGATGGCACTCCGGATCCAGCAAGTTGGGTACCGCATTGAGAACGCGCCGCGCGCGCGTGTCTACACCAAAGCACCCGCATCTGTTTCGACGCTTCTGCAACAGCGCACGCGCTGGACGACCGGTTTCCTTCGCAACATACTCGGCGAATATCGCGGCCTCATCGGCAGTTATGCCCACGGGGCGCTTGGCATGCTCATACTTCCTATCGCGCTCCTCTCGCTTGTGGGCGGTATGCTCATTTTCTTGTTTTCCCTCTTTCAGCTCCTATCGCATGCCGCAACCGCATTTGGTATTCGTATCGGCATCCCGCTTTCGTATGCGCTTGCGCCACACGGCGCATTTGATGTGCGGTATCTTCCCATGAACTTTTATCTGCTTCTTGGTATCCTGACACTGCTCACCTCTTTGTTCCTCGTTTTCGTTGGCAAACGCATCTCAAAGACTTCGGGACCCATCACTCTTGGCCTTGCTTCTTACACGCTGCTCTATGGCCTTATCGCGCCGCTCTGGATGTTGCGTGCCGCTTCCGACGTAGCGCTCGGCACGCGTCGCGGTTGGCGATCATCCTAGTCCTATGTCACTCGTCACTCGAAACGCCCTCATAGCGCTTGGCATTACCATCCTCCTTTCGGGTACGGTCGCCTACGCCGTCAACTATTTGAATAATGCGCGCATCACCGAACTCTCCGCTATAGAAGACCAGCTCTCAATCGATATTCTCTCCCTCGATACTCAATTTTCCCTGCTTGAAGCAGCACCCTGCGATAGTTCAACTTCTTCCACTACGCTCGTAAGTGAGCTCGCAGACATGGGCGATCGCCTCTCATATGCGGAGAGCCAGCTGGGTAGCGACAATGCACAAGTCATACGGCTTAAGGAACGATATTCTCTGCTTGAAATCCGTGACTACCTCATCACTAAGAAGCTTGCCGCTGCTTGTGGCTTGAAACCGGTAACCGTCCTGTATTTCTACAGCAACGCAGGAGACTGCGCCGACTGTGATAAGGCGGGTTATGCGCTCTCCTACCTGCACGACACCTTCCCGAACTTGCGCGTCTATTCCTTTGACTATCACCTCACCATCGGTGCGCTTACCACCTTCATCGCTGTCAACAAAGTGCAGCCCTCTTTGCCTGCATTCATCATCAACGGGAAACAATACTACGGCTTCACGACGCTTTCCGACCTCGAGAAGCAATTTCCAAAGGGCGCACTGTCTACGACAACCTCTTCACATTGAGCCGGGGGTCGGGATTGAACCGACGACATCCTGTTTACAAAACAGGTGCTCTACCAACTGAGCTACCCCGGCGAATGAGGGCACCTGGAAATGCAGGTCCTCATGCGTTTATATGTGTCCCGAACGAGCCGAGGGAAAGCCTGCATATAACGCTTACCCCGGCATTCCTCTACTGTATATCAGATATTTCGGGATGCGTCCCTTTCAACTGGCTCTTGAAATCCGCCAACGTCTTCACAAACTCTCTCACATTTTCGCGTGGAGCGATATCGGCCGTATGCCGAGAGCGCAGATGCCGGACCAAGCGTGTAAGCAGGCGCTCAGCAGCTCGCACTAGTTGGAGCGAGAGATGCGCAATATCGTGCCCGAGACGACTTCCGAGACGGCGTATTTCGTCGCGCACAAACGCAACCAGGTCCACGTGTTCCATAATGAACGTAATGCGCGCAACCTGCTCATCGAGACGCGTGCGCTCCGCTGCCCACATGCGTGCACCGCGCCGCGTCTCATAGTCGGTCAGTAGGACGAAACCGACAAGAAGGGCGAGCGCGAGAACGATGCAGACAAGGTACGCCATACGCGTTAGCGTGCAGAGAGGCGGGCGAAGCGGCTCACCTCAACGCGTTCGCCGAATTTCTGTGTTGCTTCATTCAATAACTGCTGCACGGTCTTGCTTTCATCCTTGATGAACGGTTGTTCAAGGAGCACATGATCCCGAAAATGGCTCGCTAGTTTCCCTTCCAGAATTTTCGCCTGCATATCTTGTGGCTTATTTGCAACCTCCTTCTCGAAAACGGCGACTGCTGCATTCTTTGCCTCCTCCGATATCTCAAGCATGACGGTATAGGACGGATTTGTCGCAGCGACCTGCATCGCAAGCTCGCGCGCGAGCACGCCGAACTCCGGATTTTTTGCGACGAAATCCGTTTCGCACGAGAGGACAACCATCGCGCCGATGCTGCCATCATGAATATAACTCCCTACCACGCCGGCGGCGAGCGTGCGCTCCGCCTTCTTCTCGGCAGACGCGGCCGAATGCTTCTTCAGGATGACCTCCGCTTTCGCAAGATCGCCATCCGCTTCAGACAGTGCCTTCTTGCATTGCATAACAGACACGCCGGTCCGCTCGCGCAATTCCTTTATGCTTTCAGTCGTGATTTCCATAGAAATAGTTAGCGGTGAGCAGAATACGGTGATGAATATGGATAGTAGTATATCAGAACTGCTTTCTGCTCGCTGCCCTCTGCCTATTGGGTTTATGCAGTCTGTCCTTTTTTAAATGCCTCGGTGAGTTCGGAGAGAATAAGCTGAACCGACTCACGCGATGTATCGTTTGCGACAATCGGGTAGGTTGCGTCCGAAAGATTGCAATCCGAACTCATGATGGCGATGAGGGGGATTCCCGCATCATGTGCTTCCTTTACCGCATGCTTCTCGTGCTTGGTGTCGATGACGAGCAGCGCGTCCGGCCGCTTGGAAAGCGCTGTGATACCGTCGAGACGCTCTTCGAGGCGTTTCTTCTCGCGATCGATTTTCACGAGCTCAAGCTTCGTATGCTGCTTGGCGAGGGTGCCGGCGGCCGCAGCTTCTTTCAGTTCCGCAAGGCGATCAATACGCTTCTTAATTTCGCTCCAGTTGGAGATAGTGCCGCCAAGCCAGCGCGTTGCGACATACGGCGCGCTGATTCCTTCCGCCGCTTTCTTGACGAGTGCAGCAATCTCAACCTTGCCTCCGACAAAGAGGACGGTCTTCCCTTCCTTTGCGAGCGCAGCCATGACACCTTTTGCGGCCTCAAGTTGTTCGGCCGTCTTCACGAGATCGATAATCTCCTGACGTCCTTTCGTGCCAACTAGATAGGGCTTCATCGAGGGGTGCCGGCGGCTCTTCACCTGCGCAAAATGCGCCCCTGTGTCGAAGAGGCGCTTCATTCCTGCCGTATCGGTGGAACCAGTCATGCGGACACTGTACTTGAATCGGTAGCGGTACGCAAGCGGAGCGCCCCGATGATGTCGTCGATACCGCCGGCAAGAATTTTCGGCAGATTATGCCAGGATTCCTTCAGACGGTGATCCGTCACGCGGTCCTGAAGGAAGTTGTAGGTGCGAATCTTCTCCGAGCGATCGCCGGTGCCTATTTGCGCCTTGCGTTCTGCGGCGTGCTTCTTCGCCTCTTCTTCTTCGTGCAGGAGCTCGAGCTTCGCGACAAGAATCTGCATCGCTTTTTCGCGATTTGCTAGCTGGCTGCGCTCTGAGGAAGACCGCACGTCGATGCCGGTCGGCGTGTGGATAAGCCGTACCGCCGTCTCGACCTTATTTACATTCTGTCCGCCAGCGCCACCGCTTTTTGAGAACTCCATCTCTATATCGGCCGGATTAATATCCGTCTGAGACTTTGCACGGATGGGCAGCACGGCAATCGAGGCAGTTGAGGTATGAATGCGACCCGACTTCTCGGTAAGCGGGACCCGTTGAACGCGATGCACACCCGTCTCATAGCGGAGCGCGTCGTACGCATCTGCTCCCGCAATCTCAAGCGTAAGATCATCTATGATGCGCGTCTTCCATCCGCGATGCTCGGCATACTTCTGATACATCTCTCGTAAATCATGCGCGAATATTCCCGCCTCGTCACCGCCCGCGCCTGCACGCAGCTCCATCACGACTGAGCTCGGCCGTACGGCTTCCTCCTTCTCCTTCGCGAGAATCTGCTCTATTTCCGCGAGGATAGCCGTTTGCCGCGCGCAGACACGCGCTTCATCCTCTTCGGCAAGATGGATAAGCTCGGGATCAGTCCCGGCCGAGCTTCGGGCATCTACTGCTTCTTTCTCAAGACGTTCGTATTCCTCCGCAAGATACGCGGTTGCAAAGTTCTTCTTAAAATCAGGGGAATACTCCATGGCGTTACTCTATCATTCCTCATCCCGCGGAGCGAAAAGGAGAATTGAGAGACTCTCGGAGGCGAAGCAGCATGGCAATTTCGGCGCCGAAGAGAGGCCGCGCCGGTTTGCGAGCCGAGAGTGAGCGCGGCCGCCGCCGGGCGGGTCGACGCGTGCTCTCAATTCTCCTTTTCGCGAAGCCCTACTTTTTCTTTGCAGCGCGTTGCTTGAAGCGTTCTACTCGTCCCGCCTTATCAAGCGCACGGTCTTCACCAGTGTAGAAAGGGTGCGATGCACTCGAAATTTCCACCGTCACTTTCGGGTATTCCTTGCCTTCAAACTTTGCTGTTTCCGTCGTCGCTATCGTGGACCCAATAAGAAAGCGCGCGCCCGAGGCGATGTCTTCGAAGACGACCTCGCGATAGGCGTCCGGATGGATATCCTTTTTCATCCGGGGATGATAGCACACTACTATGCCAGACTCAATTCTGGCTTCGAAGTGCAGGTACCCTTAGAATTCTTGGAAGAATGGCTCGACGTTCACGGTCACCTGCCGCACGATTGCCGCGCCGCCGCCGGTTGGGGTGCAAGAGATGCTGTAGGTCGCCTGGCCAGTCACGATAATCGTTGCCGATCCAGATATGCTTGACTGCGAGAAACCGTTTGGACCAGTAACGTTGCAGCTACTCATCAGAACCGAGCTCCAGGAGAGAATGCTCGAACCGCCCGACACCGTCACGCGCGGCGGTTCCGCACCGATGTTCACCTCCGGCTGAATCACCGTTACGGTTACTTGCGCCGGTGCCGAGGTACCCGACGCATTTGAACAGGTTATTTGGTACGTTGAGTCCTGCAAGAGCACACCGGTCGAGACGCCGCCCGGAGGATTGGTTGTCGCACCGCCCGTCGAGAATCCTCCAGCCGACGTGCAGGAAGTCGCATTGGTAGATGACCAGAAGAGCTTGGTCGACTGGCCTTGATTTATGGGGTTCGGGCTTGCAGAGAGTGTCACAGTCGGCGGACAGGTGGAATTGGATGGGACAGCAGCGGAGCAAGAACTGTCGCATTGAACCGTGCCGGTATTCGTCTGGCCGCATGAATTTGCTGCGGACGAACAAACAGCTCCTTGGTTCGCGACGCATAGCACCGTGACCACCTTCCATGCTCCGCAGTTGTTGCCCTCGTTAGACTCATCAATAGAACCGGCCCATGAACTGTTGTTGTCAGCGCACGCGCGCACGTTGTAGGTACCGGCTGCTGTAAAGGTGTATGAGCCAGAAAGACCGGTGGAAGCGCCGGAGCTAAGGGAGGAGACGGTGTTGGCATTTACCATCGCAATCGTCACCGTCTTGGCGCTGTTAGCAACCTGGAAGATGTTCGGGAAATTCGAGGCCGAACCATCACCGATATTGGAGACGGTTGCTGAGAAAGACTCGCTTTGTCCGGCCACAACAGACGTGGGAGAAATAGTAGTATCCCCTGCCGTGAGATCAGCGAGCGAAACCGGGATCTGAACGCAGCCGGTTCCGTCTGCGCTCGGCTCCGTTCCTGATGGACAGGTAACCACGTGACTGATGGTCGCCGTGTTAGATGTTCCTCCGGGACCGGTACAAGTATTGCTCCAGGTGTAGGTCCCTGGATAGGTGGGTGTCGCTGGTAGTGAGCCAGAGGTTCCTGCTGCCCATGGATTGGTAACGAGACCGTCCGGACGCACTCTCGTTACCGTGCAGGATGTTGCGTTCGTCGAGCTCCATGAGACGGTAAACGTTGTGCCGGAATCGGCGGTGCTAACTGATTGACTGATTGAGGCAGTCGGAGCCACACAACTCGAATCGGACGGGGGTGTCGAAGAACATGAACCATCGCACTGGATAGTGCCGTTCGATTGCGTCTGGCCGCAAGAATTTGGTGAGGATGCACACGCGGAACCGTATCCGGCCGCACATGCTGGACTCACGTACACTGAGCACGTCTCCATACCAATGACGTCACTGCCACCCAACGAATACACCGATATTACTTTGTTTTGTGTACCAGAAGAACCATACACGTTCGTCTCGTAGGTGCGGTAGTACGGCTCGGCATCAATGTGGTATATACCGGCATTGATGCCCTGTAGGGAATACGGGTTCGTAACAGTCCACGTAACGGTATCACCGACTTTTGGATTTGTTGGCGAAACTGCACAGATCGCAGAGCACATGCCCGTACCCGCATTATGTTCGTAGCCGGATTCGCAGGAGGCTGGGACTATTACACCGCCTTCCGCCCCCCGAGGAGAAAGCGACACAAAGCCTACTTCAGAAGAATGTACCGGCGTATGGGCCAGCATCAGGGACTGCAAGGAGCCGATAACGCCAAGAAAAAGCAGGAGCGACCCGAGAGATACCGCCAGTTGCCGAGTTCGCAGGCGAACCTTCATAGGTTGTATACCCAAAAGGTACCACGCGCCTTCAGCTAGCACTGCCAGTATCCCCAGTAGAGAGGAGGCGCATATTCTCCTCAAGCGAGGACTTCATTTTCAAAAACCCTTCGGTGTAGATGTCCGGATTGTTCCCGGGATACGCAGCTCCCCAACTCGCTTCAGACATTGTGGCGAGTATGGAGAGCGCCTTAGCGAATGCCTCCTTCGCGCCTTTCTTATCATCCATGTTCAGGAGCGCGACGCCGAGCGAGTTCCACAGCCATGGATTGTTCGGCTCAATCTTGAGCCCTGTGCGCGCAGTATCGCGCGCCTCTGCATACTTCCCTTCTTGGAAATAAATCCACGCGAGATCATTATTTCCCGCCCAGCTCTCCGGCTTCCACGCCAGAAATGCTTTGAAATCCGCCTCTGCTTTTGCCAGCTGGCCGCTGTAGCCGTAAATGAGTCCGCGCACGTAATACGAGCGGCCGAAGTCCGGATGAAGAGCGAGTTCTGCATTTATTTCCGCGAGCGCATCGGGAAAATCGCTGCGGATAAAATAGACGCGCGCTAGCTGATAATGCGGGCCTTCCATACTCGGATCAAGCGTGAGCGCTTTGCGGAAATATGCTTCTGCTTTTTTTAAATCATACGCGCCACCACCGAAATAATAGTTCCCCATATCAAAAAAGAGATTCGGATCGGATGGAGAAAGGACCGAGGCGAGCATGCCCGCGTGCAGCTGTTGCCATACGAACCGACCGGCCGCCGCGTTCTGTCTTGCTACGAAAATGCTTGCTATACAGAGCCCAAGTACGAGGATGCTCCAGAGAAAGGCTTTTTTAATTTCCTGTCGCATAGAGTCATCTTAACCCACCGCAGCGTATACACAGGAGCATACTTGACAAGTGTGCTGTAAAGGTGATACAGTTTCCCTCGGAATAGGAGTTGTCCAATCACACAATTCAGGAGGCATCAGATGCGAAAAATCATCCAGCTTTTCCTCGTGTGCGCGGTTATGACTTCCGTCACAACCGCAATCCCGACCCTCGCTGTAGAACCGGCCGCAAAGGCGCCCGAAAAGGCTGCTGCTGCGAAAAAGCCGGCGAAGAAACCGGCGGCCAAAGCAGTGAAGAAAAAGCCGACAGTGAAAAAGGATGCGACCCTTGGAAAAACGACCACACCCAAGAGGGCGCCGGCGGGGCCCGAGCCGATTCGAACAGTTCGTCTAGGCTCGACGGCGACCGGCCAGCTTTGGGTATACGATGGTCCGACCCTTTTCGATGCGGGAGGCACCACCTGTCTGCTTCGTGTGGAGCGGCCACAGCCGATCGTCGGATGGGAATTTCTCCAAAGGATGGCGCTCCACATGGACGTTCCGGAGTTTGCCCAGTTCGCGCGATCAATCCTGCGACAAGAGGCAGACAGCAAACGCCCGCTTTCGCCAACCGAGCAGATAGCTCTGCGCGATCTGCTCGAGCTCGGATGTCGTGGGACTCCTAACTTCGCGTGACGCACGACTTTGCCGCAACGGCCGCCCCCTCAACCGGGCGGCCGTTTTTATGATAGATTCCAGGAAGGAAGCACAATCTGATGATCTTTTCCAAGGAGGTGTGGTATGCCTGCTGTGCGTTTGCTGGCAATATTCATCCTCTTCGCCTTCTCCGGCAATGAGGCCCTCGCACAACAACTCCCCATATGGGAACAAGTATGGATTCCAACAAAAGAAAAGGAATTGTTCGGTAGGGAAAGCGATGTTCGACTTGACGCGGCGCTCTACCAACCGCAAGGAACCGCCCCATACCCACTTGTCATTTGGAACCACGGATCGACCGGTGGTGATGCGTCTTTCGCGAAGGTATCAGCGCGTGCACCGCACATCGCTACCTTCTTCCTCTCCCGAGGTTTCGCGATGCTCGTGCCGATGCGAAGAGGCCGAGGCTCCTCAGGAGGTTATGACGGAGAAACGGATGGGGGTTCCTGCGATTTCGGGCGGTCAATGGCCGGCATCGAGCGGGCTATGGCAGACATTGATGCCGCGCTTGCATACGCGAAAACGAGAGAGAACCTCGATACCTCCCGCCTCGTCATTGGAGGGATTTCTCGAGGTGGACTGCTCTCAGTCGCATACACAGCCCGGCGCCCGGAACTCCGTGTCCTCGCAGTAGTGAATTTTTCTGGGGGCTGGACGGGAGATCGCTGTGCAAGCGACACAAACGGCGCGCTGTTGCAGAGTGGTGGTGCGAAGAATGTGCCGATGATCTTCCTCTACGGGGGGCGCGATGCAACTTACTCGGACGAATCCATCAGGCGGTACGCTGCGGGCTTCGAGAAATCTGGGGGAATCTTAGAATTCCAGTTGATTAAGAACGAGCTTCGTAACGGCCACTTCTTGTCTTCTGAACCGAAACTCTGGTTACCGCTCATCACTCCCTTTTTCGAAAAGCTCGGTTATCCACGAAAGTTCTGACCGGTCCAAGGATGCCGTTCACAGCCGCTCCCCAGGGGCGGCTTTTTTATTTCTCTGAGAAATCTGATGATTTCCATCCAAGAGAGATGAGATACTTCTGGAAATCCAAATCTATTTGAGCCATCAAAACAAGAGATGATTTTGAAACGCTAAGTGCAGGATTACTGCGGGCGTTACGATAAAAACCAGGGATTGTTCTGGCAATTCCCGCTTCATTTCCGGCTTTAAAAGGGGCGAGGAGATTTTGTATATCTACTGCCCTTTTCTTCCCATACGCACTTGCCAGAAATGCGGCATAATTGAACGCATTGTAACTTCCCGGTCTGACCCCAATCAACGCATCGCGCTCCATCCCTTTCTGAAAATACGCTTCGGCATCCTCCATGGTGCCTATCCCAAGTGATGCGAGGCGCTGTAGAGCCATCCCCTCTCTCACGAGAACACTTGGTATGAAAAGAGCATCTACGGAATTATTCTCCATCCTTTTCAAATCAGAATCTGCCGCTTTCAGACTTTCTGAGATGCGTGCAAGATAGTCCTGTCCTTGCGGAGAGGTCGTTGCGCCACGCAGTGTCGTGATGAGTTCATTTGAGTATCCGTACGCAACGCGCGCTTCGCTCATTGCAAGCGGATATATGCTCGCTGCATACTCAAACAACTTTGTATAGGCCAAGTTCACATTGCCGTCCTTCTTGAAAGAATCATAGGGTGAACCTTTAAATGTTTCTGCGAGAATCTTTTCTCGCACATCTTGCTCATAATGAAGGTCACGCATTATACCGAGTTCCTGGACGGCATATGCTCGCAGTCCGTCGCGGTTAGAAGTGTCAGCAGCCACACTTTTATATTGAATGATTGCCTCCGTGTAGTTGCCAAGGAGTTGGTGCGCGGCCGCGATATCCAGCTGTATCTGGACCTTCTGTGCCTCATCAGATGCCTCCGTAAGTGACTTTTGAAAAGACTTCAATGCCAAATCATATTTACCTTGGTCAAAATAAGTCTGCGCCAAGGCATAGTCCTGATTCCTTGCCTTCAATACAGAAACCGGCGTTCTCGTCCCCGAGTATCCTGGGGTTTTTGAGGAATTGTACAAAAACCAGATAACAACAACAGCGAGAACTATTGCTAAGAGCAACAACCACCGGAGTACCTTATTCATAGAGTCATTCTCAATCACGCGAAACTGCAAGAGCTGCAAGAGCTGCAAGAGGCACCACCAGGACCAGCGGTACCGACGGAGCAACTAGAGCAACTGGTGCAACTGGTGCAACCTCCGGCGCAAGAGCCGGTTCCGCAGCCACCAGGAACATCGGCATGTGCGGTATTCTGTGTAAACAAATCTGCAGGCGAGGCACCATTTCCTGAACCCCAGATTTTTGGAATGGTAGCAAAAAAGATGGCAAAAAAGCCGAATATGGCCGCAAAGGACCCCGACAGTCCCCGCAAGAATTTTCTTCCTTTACCGAAGGCGTACCGAGCCACAACCATGCATGGAAGTATACCAAGCCACATTAAGTAGCGCGAAGGGAGTGTGGACAAGAAGTGGCATGGCGCTGGTATCATCAGACCCATGTTGAAAGAGGTCGCTCCATTTGAGCGTGTATGGCTTGCCTTGCATGGCTCATCTTACGTTGCGAAAGCTATTGTCTCATTCATAAAGTTCTTAGAACGGCATCTCGGCGCTGAATTCATATATGACCAAAAACATATTGGGTATCAATCCCTTGAATTGGCGAAATTATTTGAACTTGCCGAGACACTCCGGACACGCGGCATTATTCAGTCATACGGGAAAAATGAAGATCTAAGCGATGAACCACGAATTGCGTTTTGGTATATTAAATATCTTGATAACAAAAATGATGGGTCTGCTGGAGTATCCATGGATGATCATCCGCTGGCATTTACCAAGGCGCTTGCGGAGGCCATTGAACGACGTGTATGGACCCTGAACGATCGGTTTGCGTCCCTGAAAATCGCCACAACTGCTGAAGCTGAGGGAAACAAAAAGTTTATATCTCCTCAACGCTTTGCCGGTTATAGTATTTCACAACGGGAAAAGGACCCATCTCTGACAATCAAGTCGACTGATTCATTTACTTGGGTTAAAGGCTACTCCTGGGTGGAAGAAAGACAGGTGTGGATTCCATTACAGATTGTGAGCGTCAATGGAGGTCAAACTCAATCGAAAGAACCTCGTATTCGCGCAACAATAACAACTGGCATTGCGACACATCCACTTCGAATACGCGCCCTTCTTTCTGGCGCATTAGAAGTCATCGAACGTGATGCGTATATCATCACCTGGCTTAACCAGCTATCGCCGCCACGCATTGATATCGATGAATTATCAGAGAGGAGCAAATCACTCGCCCAACTCATTGCGCGATGCCGGCGCTATCGCCTTCTGCCTCATGTACTCCAGCTCCCCACCGATGCCCCGACGTATGCAGTCTGTGCCGTGATTGAGGACGCGACGGGAACGGCTCCTCGATTTTCCTTCGGCACCAAGGCAGATCGTGACCCAGCGGCTGCAGCAGAAGGAGCGCTCCTTGAGGCGCTCCGCACGCGTATAGGCACGCGGCGACAATTCATGTCAGATCATGATGATTGGGATCCGAATACACCCCTTACCGAAATTTCTGGCTATAAACGCATGAGGTACTGGTCCGAGGGAGACCGTATGAATCATCTCTCCTTCCTTATCCAAGGGGAAATCCTTCCGCTTGTAAAAGAAGAGTGGGATTCCGACACTGATGAGGAACACTTCTCAAGAATTATACGATGGTGTCGAAAACAAAAGTATGAGCTTGTGTCAGTGAGTTATACAGATGCCTTGGACAACTTACCCGGCTGGCACATAGAGTTCGTCGTCATTCCAGAACTTCAGCCCCTCCATTACAGTGAAAAACTATTGTGTCTTGGGGGAGAACGATTGAAGGAGATTCCGCGACAATTTGGATACCCTGCGCGAGAACCTTATCTTAGTGATCCTCATCCTTTCGTATAACTATGAACGCCCTTTCGAGATTCATTGCACGCATTCATGCCTCTATACGAGGAGTGGACATGGCGCCACACGGAGTACCTCTACGAGAAAAAGAAGTTCCTCGAGGTCTGCATAAAGAATATCCGCGCATGCCGCGCATTGAGCTTCCTGCACCAGAAACATTAACTCTTCCACTCAGTGAAGCACTGCACAACCGCGCATCATTCTCCGTGTGCGAAGATAGTCGACAGTTCTCATCGGGAGAATTAGGTTCGCTACTCGGAAATGCACTTGGCATGCGCACCGCTATGCGACGGCAGTACCCTTCGGGTGGAGGCCTTTTCCCGATCGAGACATATCTCATCGGGACAGTGCTTGAAAGGTATCCATCCGGGGTATTTCACTATCATCCCAAGGCCCATGCACTCGAATTTTTATGGGAAACTTCCCCTTCATTTACTATGGCGGAAATCATCCGGGCTGGTGACACACCGTTCGCACCTATTCTTGTCATATTCACCAGCGTATGGAGCCGCTCCAGCGTAAAATACGCCGAGCTTGCATACGCGCATGGTCTCATTGAGGCCGGTCATATGGCCGAAAACATATTGCTCGCGGCAACTGCTCTCGGAATACATGCTCGGCCATTGGCCGGATTCTACGACGAAGCAGTCAGTACGCTGCTTGATCTTCCGAAGGATATAGAACAACCGGTATACGGCGTCCTTCTCTGTCCGTCGGCAATGCCTTGATGCTAGAATGCGTACCGTACATGGTTCCACGTCTTTCATATCTTATCTGTACCACTCCCCGATCAGGTAGCAATCTTCTCTGCACGACTCTCTGGCAAACCGGGATTGCGGGACGGCCACAGGAATACTTCATGCCAGGGCTCCGCGATGAATTCATCCGGTATGCCCAACTCGGTGTGAGTGAGCATCCGGATTATGTACGCGCCGTTATCCGCGCCTCGACCACTCCAAACGGTATCTTCGGAACAAGTGTACATGCTTTCCAAACTGCACTCGTCATGAAGCGGATACAGCATGCAGAAGGCAAGGAGTTTTTTTCATTTCGAGAAGCAGTAGAAACTGCATTTCCGAACATCAAGTACATCTTTTTAACACGAGTAGACAAGGTCGCACAGGCCGTTTCCTATTATCGGGCAGTCATGACCGGAGAATGGCGACGCTTCAGCGATGAACACATTCCCGAGTCTAATAAAACTATCAAGATGGACCACTATGGCATTAAAAAATGCCTTGAGTTGCTCGAACAATCGGATGCTTATTGGGAAAAATTCTTTGAGGAACACGAACTGTCCCCGTTGCGGATTACTTTTGAAGATCTCACACGGAAGTATGGAAAGACCGTTCAGAATATTCTCTCCTATCTTGAGCTTCCTGCCGTCCCTATACCCCCTCCGGCAACAAAGAAAATTTCAGACGAACGTTCCAAATCCTGGGAAGAAGAATTTATACAACTTGAAAAAAAGAACCCCATACACACCGAGCCGACTAACTACGCATGGGCACCGTTTTAATGGAGTACTTATTTTGAAAGCATAAGCGCATACACGAGTGATTCCTGTGTGCCATCAATATCAAGAAGAGAATGGAGGGCTTCATCCTGCGTTCCTCCCATTCCGGTAACACCGACACCACACGGAGCTGCCGAAAGATACATCCCTTGCCCAATGTGCCCAGCTTCGAGCAATACGTAGCGGTACGCTCGCTCACCATATTTCATGGCCGTGCGGTTAAACACCGCAGTAACGAGTACCGCCATGGAACAATCCTTTGCCCACGGATAGGTGAACATCTGCAAAATGTCTTGGCTTGAAAAAGCACGGACGCGCAATACATTGAGTGCGTGTTCTTTGACATTGAAATGATATACACCCGGCGCGATTCCATTTTCTTTCTTAAGAGATAGCACATATACTTCAAGTGGAAACCGCATACCCCCAGAAGGTTGCGCTCGAAGTTTTACTCCACTTGTATGCCGCACGGTATCTTGAAGCCCGCAAGAATATTTCAGTATTGCTGAAAGATCGGCAATGGAAATCCCATGTTCATGTGCCCCATTCACTGATTTTCTATTGGCGACGATGTCAAAAAAATTTGTGGGTGGAGGCGCCGTTTTTGTGAGCGGTATTGTGCGGACCCCCGCATAGGATTTGTAATAAATTGTCTTCCATTCTTTCGGCCAATCTTCAGTTCGCTGGAATAAGCGAGAGTCAGTTCCTGCCGCATGATCGGCACTTCTTCTGTGGTATTGGTGAAAAAAAAATGGCATGGAAATGTGTCGGTTGCTACGGGAACGGGTGTGGAATGGGATTATACGCATCAATTGGTACCGCAGTGTAGCCTAGTTTCCCTGGAACCTCCCGCAAACGAACGCAATCAAGAAGAGCATCGCTCTCTCGTAAGTACAGAGGCATGAGGGCTGGAATAATAACTTTCACGACATGGTAATTGAGATCCCCAAGAACGGGATTCGAAGCCTCATGACAAAACACCTCATATGCTCGACCGGATTCTTTTTCCATGCGAATGAACTCGCTCAAGACGCGCGTGAGTGCGGCTTTGTGATTACTTGGTATTGAAGGGAACCCGCTTGCCCACTGCTCGAATGAAATCTTTTCTCCTGAGAGGAAAAAAAGAATTTTATTAGCTATTTTTCCCGATCTCCACAAGTTTACTCGCTCGTCTTTTCCGATGTTCCTGTCAGAAAATGCCGCGCGTTCCTCATCGAAAACAAACAGAGGGAGTTCCTTATACGGCGAACTTAGAAAGGCAATATGCTCAAGAAGAGCTCCTTCAAGAACATGATGAGGGTCCGGGTGGCACTTCCCTGTTACACTTATAGATATTCTCCCGTCTGTAAGCGGGGTGCGAATAAGACATGTCGCTGATGGCACACGTATATCCGATGTCGTATCAAGAAAATATATCTCGTATCCACGATCCAAAAGCGAACCATATATCTCAAGGAAACGCTGAGAAAGTTTCCCAGAGTTGTGCTGATCAATGCAAATCTGCCGGGGCGAAAGCCGATTAAGCCAGTAAATGAGGAATCCGTCGCGTTCAATGAGTTCACATATACCCGACAGAGCGGCTTCAGTTAAAGAAAATCCACCACCCGCACCATTTGTCGTCCTCGGCGAGAAGATATACGGATCAGGGCCATATGTTCCGCTGTATGGTAGCCCCCATTGAACATGCTGGAGCGGCAACGATATTTTCTTCCCCGTACTCAATGACTGCCCTTCAATGCAGTGGACGGGCGTATTTTTTATCTCCTTTTTTTTAAGTACTCCACTGGTCAGACCGTTCGGAACATATTTCTTCTGCCAATCAAAAAAACGTGGAATTTCATGCAGGAGTGCGGGTGGAATTTTTGTATCCCCAAATGTTCTCCTGATAATCTTATTTTTCTGATTAAAAAATGGGGTAGCGAGGACATGCCGCTCGAGAAGTTCACCTATGGACTTAGAGAGTGCTTCGGTAAATGAATGATACGAGGCTCCGCCTCCATACAGCGGGGTGTGTTGTGAATCTCGTATATGTTCTTCATTCCCATTGATACGAATATGGTGAGTCTTCGGCACTGTGTTGCGTATTAACGATGGAGTTGGCGTCATTCCATTCGATATTTTTTTCTTCGCTAAGTACACCAATACATCGCCAAATCGAGACCGCTCTATTTCTCGAGAAACGCCGACAGGAGTCGGGTCCGGCAGCTCCACTTTTCCAAAAAATCTTGCGGAAATTCGGGAACGGATGCGGGACCATGTTTCAACATTTCCATAACGACAATTCCCTTCGTTGCGCAGTTCATCGAACACCTTCCACGGTATATAGGGTTGATGAGTGAACTCCTCCTCGTACATACCTTTATTGATGATAATATAACACGACCAGTCTTTTGAGACTTTAGGGGGTCCCTCGGGGCACAATCTCGCCCCGTCCGACCGATTGATGTTTCCTTAGTTAATTGTTTGAAAGGAAGTCGATATTCGGCCGTATGACGTTCTTCACCGTGTTCATTACCTGGTTCGCGTAGGTTCTGCCTACGCGAGTGTTTGCGCCGCCCCAGCCCGCATAATATCGGGCTGCGGCGTTGAACTCCGCCGTATACCCTCCCGCGCTCGCGCCATTGTCTGCAAGGAGGAACGACATCGCCATGATGGCGTCCTTCGGGTCCCACGGATTGGCAGTGGGCACCCTGTTTGCTGATGCAACTCGGTCTGCATAGAGCTTCCACGTGGAAGGAATGAACTGCGCAGGTCCCATCGCGCCGCCCCAGCCGCCCGCGCTCGCAATCGGGCACGAAACGACCTGACGATGCGGATCAAATCCTAGAAGCGGTGCTAGCGCGAGAAACGGTGGAACATCGCGGGTTGGAGCCATCACTTTGGCAAAGGCCGTTCCGGTATTCTTGCCCACGCCCGCGCCCGTCGCATCATTGGTCAGATAGCACTGACCGACATTTTCGCCGAGATTTGATTCTTGAGTAAGGATGGCGAGCGCAAGCGCAGGGTCGACGCCGGTTATGCGCTCCGCCTGCTGTGCATACTCGAGCGCGGTGCCGAAGGAGATTGCGGCCGCATCGCGCAGCGGGAAGAGCGCTGCGCGTATGGCTGCGGCTTTTGCCTGCCGATCTGCAAGTATTTTCTTATATTCTGTTTCTTGATTCGTCGTGATGGTAAGCAGCTGCTGCTTCTGGGTCTTATTGCTCGCGATCTGTTTCTGCTGCAACTCGACCACGTATTTCGCATCCGTCGTCTGATTCTGCTTTGCCGCCAGATCGGCTTTCTCGATCTCGGTCTGCGCCTTCGTATCGCGAATATCGGCAAAGAGGTTCTGCAGGCCGGTCTTAATAGATACGAATGCATCGAGATCGGCAAAGAGCGAGGAGATGTCCTCGTTTGAAAGCGCGACGGCGATGATGGAGGAATTATCCATCTGGTCTTCCTGGCGCAGGATGGAAGCAAGCGATTCTTTCCCGCGCTCGATGCGGGCTTCGAGTTGCCCGATAACCACATTCTTTTTCGCTATCTGTGCAGCAAGCTGCTTGATGACGATATTTTTCGCATCAATTTGCGCTTGAGCGGCTTTGATCTGGGCATTGAGGAGCGTGACATCGCCCTGCAGGGTATTTTTCTTCGCCTGGGTATCCTTGATGATCTGCTGCTGCACGGCGATTTCCTTCTGCAGCTCGTCATATTGCGCCTGAAGTGCCGCGCGCTCTTCGGGCGTCAGATTTTGAGCGTGTGTGGAATGCGTGTATACGGCGAAGCCGCCGCATATGACCGCGAGAAATAGGACAAAGGCGAAAACTGCCCTCTGAAACATCCCCCTAGTATAACAAAATTAATTCTTTTCCTCTGGAGCGGCTGCACCTTCAGCAACCTCTTCTTCCTTGCCTTTCTTCTCCACTTCAATAGAAGAAATATCTGCTGGTGCGGCAGCCTCTTCTTTCTCTTCAACGACTTCCTGCACAAGTGCGACGACCTCTTCTGGCTCGCCAACAATCTCCACGCCGGTAGGAAGTTTGAGATCCTTCACGTAAATACGATCGCCGATAGCACGCAGTATGGAGAGATCGACTTCGATGGTATGCGGAAGATTCATCGGGTCCGCTTCCACCTCAAGTTCGTGAAGTACTTTCACGAGATTTGCACCCTGCTCTACGGCCAGTGATTCTCCAACGAATGCAAGCGGGATAGCGACTTCGACTTTCTCTCCCTTGGTGACCGCATAGAAGTCGACATGGCGCGGATGGTTGGTGATGGGATCGAGATCAACCTCGTGAATGAGGGTCGGGAGCGGCTCACCGAGGCCCGCAAGCGAAACGATAGTCGCCTCCCCGGCCTCGCGCAGCACTTTCTCGAAAGCGGTTGCAGAGACGGTGATGGGCGTCGACTCGAAGTGCGCACCATACACGACGGCCGGAACAGACCCCGCGCGTCGGAGCGCCGGTGCCTTTGTGTTCCCTCGTTTTTCAACCGCAAGCGTAAGCATATCCGCTGAATATAGCGGAACGGGGCCGGAAATGCAACGTTTTCAGCCGAGCACGGCCGCGGAGACTTTGGCGAGGCGCGCGAGATATGCCGCGCGCGCAGCAGGGACGTTTTCCTCCTTCCCTTTCCAGAGTGCGAGTGCTTCGTCCTGGAGCGCTCGCGCATAGGAGAATGTGAGCGGCCAGGGGGCATTCGCGCGCTTTGCATGCTTCGCTATCGCAGCGAGATTAGCCGTCGCCTCATCCGGCGTCTGCCCACCCGAGAGGAAGACGATGCCTGCCACCTGCCGCGGCACACTCGCTATAAGCGCGCTGAGTGTGTCTTCAGCGACTTCTTCCGGCGTATCCTTCTTCCCGCTTTCAGCTCCAGAAAGAGCCATAGAGGTCTTGATGATGACACTCGCGCGATCAACCGAATGTTCTTCTAGTACTGAAAATACTGTCTGCATCGTCTCTTCGATGACCGCGCGAGAACGCATGCGGCTATGCGTTCCTTCCAGAAGGATTTCTGGCTCGAGGATGGGCACGAGGCCGGCTGTCTGCACTTCCTTCGCATAGCTTGCGAGGCGTTTCGCATTCTCATGGAGCGCTACCGACGTTGGAAGCTGATCGCCATCGATGCGGATGACCGCGCGCCACTTGGTAAATAGTGCACCCTGCTTCTTATACATCTGGAGCCGCTCTGCGAGGTCGAGCAATCCCTGCGTGATGAGTTCTTCCGGACTCGAAGGAAATGGCTCGGTGCCGAGATCAACCTTCACGCCCGGTGCGACACCGCGCGCTGCAAGCGATTTCGGAAATGCTTTCTTATCATTTCCCTTTTGCGAAAGCGTCTCGGAAAAAAGAATGACTCCCGAGAGATATTCCTCGATGCCTTCGGCTCCGAGGAACAGGTCACGGTACTGGCGCCGCATCTCCGCGCTTGTGGCGATGCCATAGTGCGAAAGACGCGTGGTCGCCGTGTGCACGCTCTCATCCGCGGCGAGTATCCCTTTGCCGGGCGCAAAAAGCGAGCGCGCTGTCGCGACAAGATCAGTCATGGTTGTATGATACCATTTGCCCATATGGACTTCGTTGCTATCGGCGACACGACTGTCGATGAATTCATCCGCCTCAAGGACGCGCGCGTGGCGTGCGATATCAATAACGAGAACTGCACCATCTCCATGAAATGGGGCGATAAGATTCCTTATGAATTTTCTGTCCTGGTCCCGGGCGTTGGCAATGCCGCGAATGCCGCCGTTGCCGCCGCGCGGCTTGGTCTCTCCGCAGGATTCGTCTCAAACGTTGGGAAGGATCGTTACGGCGACGATATCCTTGCGATGTTTGCAGAAGAAAATGTCGATACAAGATACATTGCGGTAAACGATGGTATTCCGACAAACCATCACTACGTGCTGTGGTATGAATCCGAGCGCACCATCCTCATCCGGCACGAAGCGTATGAATATCTCATTCCCGAAGGATTTGAAGCATCAAAATGGATATATCTTTCCTCGACCGGTGAACGAGCCGAAGCATTCCACGGCGAGCTTGCCGCATGGCTTACAGAGCATCCGGAAACAAAACTCGCCTTCCAGCCCGGCACATTTCAAATAAAAATGGGGGTAGAAAAATTGAAAGAGCTCTATGCTGTCACCGAAGTCGTCGCCTGCAATAAAGAGGAGGTAGAAACCATCCTAGGAGTCGGCGACACAGACATGAAAACGCTCCTCGAGAGGATGCACGCGCTCGGGCCAAAAATAGTGCTCATAACAGACGGGCCGAATGGCGCATATGCCTTCGATGGAACACGTATGCTTAAAGTGCCTATGTATCCAGATTCGAAACCACCATACGATCGAACGGGAGCCGGAGATGCGATGACGTCGACCTTCGTCGCCGCGCTTGCGCTCGGCGTACCAATTGAAGAAGCGCTTCGCTGGGGTCCGGTGAACTCAATGTCGGTTGTACAGGACATCGGCGCACAGAAAGGCCTCCTCACGCGCGAGGCCCTCCTACAACATCTTGAGAACGCACCGTCCTCATACCGCGTCGAGCAATTCTAGACTTACTGATTTAATATCGACTGCTTAAGCGGGGCATACTTTGCTTCGGAACCAGTAAACGCATTCGTAAGCGAGTTAGTCGTTGCGAAATGATAGATGGACCATCCAGCAAGCACACCGGCAATGACAATCAAGAGTCCAAAAAGGATATTCGCGGCTTCTTTCATTTCTTTAGCATCGCGCGCACGACCTCTTCTATGTGAGTGGCGTTAAGCCCGTAATGTGTGAGGAGCTCATCCGGCGTACCCGATTGACCGAACTGGTCAGCAACGCCAAGACGCATAAGCGGCACTGGATGGTGTTCTCCGAGACATTCCGCAACAGCACTCCCGAAGCCGCCCGCGACCTGATGCTCTTCAACCGTCACGATGCGTCCTACCCGCTTCGCTGCATCAATCACTGCTTCCGTATCAAGCGGTTTTATAGTCGGCACATGGAGCACTAGGGAGCCGATGCCATCGTTTGAGAGCGCATGAGCGGCTTCAAGGGCCGCGTAGCTCAAGGAACCGGTAGAGAGAATTGCGACACGGGGATCTTCTGATTCGAAGAGCGCAAGCGCCTTCCCGATAGAAAACGGTGTCTGCGTAGTTGTAAACAGTGGCGTTGCCGCGCGGCCGAATCGGATATAGACAGGTCCATCGGTCTTTGCGGCCGCGACGACGGCCTTTCGCGCTTCCTCAGCATCTCCGGGAGCAATGACCGTCATCCCCGGAAGCATGCGCATCATGCCGATGTCCTCCAGCATCTGATGTGTCGCACCATCGGGTCCCACCGAGACGCCGGCATGCATGCCGCATATCTTCACCGGCATCCGGTTGAGAGCAATCGTCGTGCGAATCTGTTCATAGTTGCGCCCTGGCGAGAATGCCGCATAACTCGCGATAAACGGCACCTTGCCCGCAGCCGCCATGCCGCTTGCGATCGTCGCCATACCCTGCTCGGCAACGCCCACCTCGACGAAACGATCGGGGAACTGCTTTTCAAATTCTTCTGCGCGCGTGGACTCCTTCAAATCGGCACAGAGCACGACGACGCGTTCATCCTGCTTCCCTGCTTCTATGACGCCCGTGCCGAAGCCGTCCCTCGTCGCCGCTTGCGGAATGTCGTCCGCAAATGTTTTTTCGGAGAGATGTGCGGCCTGATTAAGCATATTCGTGCGGGAGCTTACCGCTCATCGTGCGGATCTCTTTGAGAAATCGCTTCCCTTCCTCCTTGGTCGGAGGCTTGCCGTGCCAGTGGTAATCGAACTCTATTTCCGGAACGCCTTTGCCGGGGATCGTGTGCGCGATGATGAGCGTCGGCTTCTCGTACACCGCTCTCGCCTCCTCAATCGCCTGTATGAATGCCATGATGTCGTGCCCGTTCACTTCGAGCACGTGCCAATTGAAGGCGCGGTATTTGTCTGCAAGCGGCTCAAGCGGCATGACGTCTTCGGTCATGCCATCTATCTGGATGTTGTTGCGGTCCATGATCGCGGTCAAATTGTGCAGCTTATTTTTCCCCGCAAACATCACTGCTTCCCAGGTATTCCCTTCCTCCTGTTCGCCATCGCTCATCGCGCAAAACACCCGCTGCTTCTTCTCATCCATGCGGAAGGCGTATGCGATGCCGGCGGCTTGTGCGAGACCTTCGCCGAGAGGTCCCGACGTCGTCTCGAGTCCCGGCAATCGCGCACGCTCCGGGTGCCCTTGGAGCCGGCTACCGAACTTTCGAAGCGTGAGGCACTCCTCTACGGGGAAATACCCGGCATGTGCCAGCGTCGCGTAGAGCACTGGGCAAATATGACCGTTACTAAGGATGAATCGGTCGCGTCCTTCCCAGAGCGGTTCGTCGGGCCGGTGCTGAAGAATATGAAAATAAAATGCGGTGAGTATATCTGCCATTCCTAGAGGCCCGGCAGTGTGCCCGCTTCCCGCCTCTACAAGCATCTTGATGACCGTCTCGCGAGTAGCTTCCGCCTGCTTTTCAAGGGCCTGGATTTGATCGTCGGTAACTAACATTGTTTTCTAGTATACCCTGCTAGACCCCATAGGGGTTCTCGAGCATTTCAAATGCCGCAAGCGCGGCTACTGGATCCCGAGCGTGCAAGATGGCGGAGCCGACGACGAGATTCGTGACGCCGAGGGCGACGAGTTCCTTCGCGACTTCGAGCGAAACACCGCCATCCACCTGCACGGGGACTTCCGGGTGCCGCGCGCGAAACGTACGGACCTTTTCAAACACGCGCCGGTCGAAGGGCTGCCCTTGCCGCCCTATCCGCGCGATGCCCATGAATTGTACGAATGCAACCTCGTCAAGGCACGGTTCGATGAGTGCAAGGTCGCTTGCACTGTTCAGCGCCACACCGAAAGAGACAAGCCCCGATACAGAACCGTCGCCGGCGCCATAGTGCTGACGAACAAAAGAAAACAGTCTTGGCAGATCGGTCGTACTCTCAGCATGGAAGATGAACCGCGTTGCGCCAAGCGTCAGCCATGCGGCAACAGCACTCTCGGCATCGAGACACATCAAATCCATCTCGTATGCGAGGCGATCGAGGTGAGGCAAGAGGCCATGATGATCAAGCATGCGGCCTAGCTCCGCCGGAGCATTGTAGGGCCAGGATACTGGTGCGGCGAACTTGCCGTCAACGACATCGATCTGGATGCGGTTCACTGCTTGATTGCTCGCAAAGAGCGCGAGCTTCTCCTCGAGATCTACACGCGAGGAAGGAAGAACTGCCGGGACAACGAGACCCATGTATGTAGCTAAAACTTGGCGAGACGGCGCATGTGGCGCGGCGAATCTGAAAATGGGGTTTCAAGAAAAATACGCACGGCATGATCAGCTTCATCTCCAGAAATGAAACGTGCGCCGATGGAGAGGATATTTGCATTGTTGTGCCGGCGCGGCAGACGCACGGCATCGTATCCATCTTCAGAACGACCGCCTTCGATATCAAGCGCAGCGGTCACCCGCATGGGCCCGTAGAATACAGCAGCACGGATGCCCTTGATGCGATTCGCGCACATAGCTTCTCCTTGCCCGCTCCCGCCGATGAGAACGCCGCAAGAACCTTCTTCTGCCGCGACGCGCTCTGCAAGCGGCGTCATGAAATCTGGATAATCGTCTTCCCGATCGAGCGAATGGGCCCCGAGGTCTTCAACCTC
This sequence comes from Candidatus Kaiserbacteria bacterium, assembly GCA_023264445.1. Lineage (GTDB taxonomy): Bacteria > Patescibacteriota > Minisyncoccia > Phycocordibacterales > Phycocordibacteraceae > C7867-001. The sequence continues at coordinate 39,957 of JAHFMN010000004.1, forward strand.
GTATCCGAGCGTACGGACATGTTCAACGAGTGCATTTTTCAGTGCAAAACCGGCGTGATCAGCGGCGAAATAGACTTTATGCATGCGTGGCGAGAAGCACGTGGCGCACGAGCGACTCCGTATACCCCATCTCGTTATCATACCAAGCGAGCACCTTCACGAGCGTACCGTCTACCACGCGGGTCATACTAAGATCCGCGATGGAAGCATAGGGTTCGCCGACGATATCGCTTGAAACGAGGCCTTCGTCGGTCGCGCTGAAGATACCCTCCCAGCGTGGCGCCGCTGCGGCGCCACGCAACGCTCCGTTCACCTCCTCAACCGTCGTAGGACGCTTCGCAATGAACGTGATATCGGCGATGGACCCTGCCACGACCGGCACGCGCAGACTGATGCCGTCAAACTTGCCCGCAAGTTCCGGATACGCCTCCGTTACCGCTATCGCAGCACCGGTCGTCGTCGGGACGATGTTCTGCGCTGCTGCCCTGCCCTCCTTCATATCCTTTCTTGAGGGACCATCCACGATAGACTGGCTCGCCGTGTACGCATGCGTGGTCGAGAGAATCGCCTTTTCGATGCCGATGGCTTCATCAAGGATATGGATGAGCGGGCTTGCGGAGTTCGTCGTGCAAGAAGCATTGCTCGTTATCTGGCACGTCTTAAACCGCTCTTCGTTCAGGCCCATGAGCACGGTCGCGCCGGGTCCGTCAGTCGGCGAATGCCCTTTCACCGGTGCGGTAATGACCACACGCTTCGCGCCGGCCGTAATGTGCACCTGCGCTTTCTCATAATCAGTAAAAAATCCGGTGGACTCCACGACGACATCAATCTGGAGATCTTTCCACGGAAGACTCGCGGGGTCCTTCTCCGAAAAAAACTTCACCTCTTTCCCATCCAGCACGAGCGCGTCATCTTTCGCTTCCACCGAGAACGGCGCCCGGCCATATACCGTGTCGTACTTCAGGAGGTAGGCGAGATTCTCAAGTGAACCCAGATCATTCACTGCGACAATCTCGATGCCGCGATTCTGGGAGCGGCGCGCGAACGCCCGCCCGATGCGACCGAACCCGTTGATAGCGACGCGAATAGCCATAGGTAAAGAATGTAAATAAAAGGTTTTGAAAATGAGCTGTAACCCCTTTATTGTACCCTATATAAACTGCCCACTGCGTTTCAAGACTGCGGTGACGATGTCCCGAAGTTAGAACCTATTAGGTCGCTTCATTACACTCGTGTTGATAAAATTGTACGTGATTTAAGGCGAATTTACAAGGAAAATCCGGCCTATTTTGACGTTCCGGCTTTTGCACAGAAGGTCTACTAGGACCGGATTCCCGCAAGCTTTAGCGATTATTTCTCCCCTCGAGCCTCCTTGAGGGCATATGTCCACCAAAGAAGCTGGGTTGTCATGCTCGCCGCCTTATCCGCATAACTCGCAAAAAGATTATCAGGAGTAGTTTTGCCCATGATGACCGGAAAGTATTGCTCCCCGTTCATGTGTATGGCTTCTCGTATCGGAGCCATCTGAAGCTCAATGGCGATGAGGCGCAGATGCTCTACGGCGCGAGCGCCGCCGACACTTCCGTAGCTTACGAAGGCAACGGGCTTCTTCCACCATTCCTGTTGTATCCAGTCAAGCGCGTTTTTCAATACGCCTGAAGTACTGTGGTTGTATTCCGGCGTTACCATGACGAAGGCGTCTCCTTCGGCGACTTTCTTGGTAAAGCGAGCAACAGCTTCGTTTTTGTAGGGTTCTGTCTTGAACGACGGACTGACTGGTTCATTGAAAAATGGCATGTCGTAGTCGCGCAGATCAAGCACCTCGACGGCGATCCCCTCCAGCTTCTTGAGTTCTCCGGCGATCCATGCGGCGGCCTTGTCGCTGAAGCGACCCTCGCGGGTGCTTCCAGTAATTACTTTTATCTGGACGGATGTGGTTTTATTCATATGTATTTTTTATTAGTGAACTTTTGATAATGAGGCATTACTGTTTTCGCTTCTTCTTTGGTTTCAATTCCTGCGTCAGCCGCTTCAATAGACGGATGGTGTGCTCAGCATTCAGTGTGTACCACACTTCCTGTCCCTGTCGCTCATCCTGTACCAATCCGGTTTCCTTAAGGACGCGCAAGTGCTGGGAGACAAGGGACTGCGAGAGCTTTGTTTTCTTTGCCAACTCGCCAACGGTCTTGCCACCCGAAAAGAGCGCTTCCACGATGCGATAGCGCGGGACGCTCCCGATACCCTTGCCGAATTTCTCCATGTCTTTGCACAAATCGGTCATATAAAGATATTAGCATATTTTAATATTACTATGCAAGTATGCGGGAGTTAGCTCTGTTTTTAATTTCTCCTAATAACACCGGGGTTAGTTGCGCACACACGAGGGGGTGTCAAATGGTGGGGTATCAAATAAAATACCTATCTGAGTGACAGTTTTCAATATTTTTATGGATGTCCAATTTACTAACTTCGAACTCCAAAAGTCGGTAGCAAGGGCTCAAAAACCCTTACCGTGACCAAGGTTCAAGGTTGCCAATTTGGCGGTGACGATTGGCGGAACTTTGAACCGATTTCACGGCCTAGAACAACGGTTTCCTTCAATCGTATAGATAGAATTGTACGGGAATTACGCCGAATTCACAAGGAAAATCCGGCCTATTTTGACGTTCCGGCTTTTGCACAGAAGGTCTACTAGGACCGGATTTCCGCAAGCTTTAGCGATTATTCCTCCCCTCGGGCATCCTCGATCAATCTCTGTTCTTTGAGGTATCGGGTTACCGAATACCACCCAGCATTGATCACCGGGATCAATAATGCCCAACGAGGGTCATTCTCGGCATAGGCGATCAGTATCGGCAGGATTGCTGATACTGCGGAGTAAAAGAACACGATCGCAAGGTGCTTCAGGGCTTCTTTTTGTGGTGTTGTCATAGTGGTTAAAATGCTCGCTTAATAATTGCCAATCCTTCCTCGATTTTCCTCACACCGTCCTCGATAGAGGGATTGGTCGTCTGTTGGCCGGCAAGAGCTACCAGTTCGTCGAGAATCTGTTTGTTGCTTGCCGGACAGTTTGGTTTCTTTGAGAAGATCTCAAAGTGGCCAACGATGTGATTCCGGTCGATTGGAATCTGCCATCGCTGGCAAAT